>CAVRNX010000008.1:0-80552 GCA_963722635.1 uncultured Acidimicrobiaceae bacterium | reverse complement strand
GCGACGTTGACGGGGCACTGGCAGATGTCGTCGCCGTGGAGTCGATCGACTCGGTCAGCTACTGGGACCTGGCGATCGCTCAGGTCGCAGGCGCCGTGGCCGCACGCGGCGACGAGGGCGTCCGCCGCCGAGCCGATCTGGGCGCCCTGGCAGACCGACTCGATGACGTCGTGGTGTCGTCGTACGCGGCCGACGTGCTGAGCCGGCTCGATGCCAGGGGTGGCGTTCCGCGGGCAGCCTCCCGATCTGCAGACCGGCGGCTGGCGCGATGTGGCGCGGCTGCTGGTTCCGGATTCGCCGAGCTGACCTCGGCGGCTGCTCGACGCCAGGCTGTCCCACCCGCTGGGGCTGCCTGGGGGCTGCCTGGATGCGGCTCGGTTGATCCGGCATCATGGTGACATGAATCCGTTCGACCAAGCACCTGCCACCCCGCCGGTTTCGTTCGATCCGCCGAGCCCGTTGATCCAGCCGGCGCCTCGACGTGGGCGGATGGTGCTCGTTGCGCTGGCGGCCGCCGGCCTGGTGGGGGCCGGTCTGGTGGGGGTCAGCCAGTTTGCGTCCGCAGATCGTCCCGAGATCGACCCGAACGCGACCGGCGACGACGCTGGTCGCACCCGACACCGATCAGGACGGATCCGATCGAGCCGAGCCGGATGACGCCGATGATGCTCCCGCCGTCGACGGCCAGATCGTGATCGATGACGGTGACGGTGAGCCGATCGTGATCGACCTCGGCGAAGCCACGGTCGACGGCACATCGTTCGAACAGATCGCCGAATGCCTCGGGCTGCCGCGCTTCGAAGCTGGTGAACTCACGGCCCCTGGGTTCCCGGCGGGCGAGCTGCCGAACGGTGAGTTCCCCTTCGACGAACTCGAGTCGATGTTCGAGGACTTCTCGCTCGAGGACTTCAGCATGTTCGAGGACTTCCCGTTCGAGGACTTCCCGTTCGACGAGTTCGGTGGGTTCGAGCAGCTCGGCGACCTGGGTGCGATCGGCCCGTTCGGTGCCGACGGCACGCACGTGACGGTGATCGGCCCCGACGGGCTGTCGGTGGTCGAGCTCGGTGACGGCGATGGGTCGGTCACGATCACCCAGCAAGACGGCGAGGTCACGATCGCCACCGAAGGTTCCGCAACGGTGAACGAGCTCGACGAGCTGCTCGGGGCGATCGAGCTGCCCGATCTCGAATCGCTCGATCTCGAGCAGATCCTGCCCGACGGTTTCCCCGACCGGTTCGAGCTCGAACTGCCGGATGTCATCCAGGACTGCCTCGATCCTCCCGGCGGTGGCTGACCCCCGCCGACCAACAGATCGTCACTCGCGGAGCGCGGCCCCGACCCTCGATCGACGGGTTGGGGCCGTCGTCGCGTCGAGCCACTGGCGGATCCGGGCTTGACAACATGTGACCAAGTAGTCACATAATGGCATCCTGATGGACGACGTGTTCAAAGCACTCGCCGACGACGGCAGGCGAGCCCTGCTCGACGCCCTGCGCGTGAGCGACGGGCAGACGCTCGGCCAGTTGTGCGACGTGCTGCCGGCGATGACGCGGTTCGGGGTGATGAAACACCTTCGAGTCCTCGAGGACGCCCATCTCGTGGTCACCGAGAAGGTCGGGCGGACGAAACTCCATCACCTGAATCCGGTGCCGATCCGCGAGATCCACGATCGATGGATCTCGAACTACGCGGCACCGTATGTCGCCGGGCTGATCGCCCTGCGCGACGTATCCGAAGCAGCACACCGATCGGAAACTCGAGGAGCCTGACATGACGGCCACCGTCCACCTCTACGAGATCTTCATCAAGGCGCCACCGGCAACGGTGTGGCAGGCCCTGACCGATCCCGAACTCACGGTGCGGTACTTCCATCACACCCGTCTCGAGTCGTCGCTGCGCCCGGGTGAGCGCTACCGGTACGTGCTCGATCACAACGATGCGGACGCCGTCGACGGTGTGATCGAGACGTTCGATCCGCCGCACCGGCTGGCGATGACGTGGCATGTTCTGTACGACGACGAGATGGCCGCCGAGCCGCCGAGCCGGGTCGAGTGGACCCTGCAGCCGGCCAACGACGAAGGCAACGTGACGCGGGTGACGCTGCGTCACGGCGATCTGGCGTTGAGTCCGAAGACCTGGGCCGACGTGCGGCTCGGCTGGGTCGCCGTGATCGACGGTCTGAAGACCATCCTCGAAACGGGCGAATCACTGCCCGATGTGGATGCTTCGCCGGGCGAACCGGACCCGGTCGAGATCGAGGGCAACTGGCATCGTGCCCAGGCGATCGCCGCCAACAACTCGGTGTGGGAACTGCTCGATGGACGCTCGCACACGCCCGACGAGGTGGACGACCTGCTGCAACGGGCGTATGCGGCCGCCTACCACTGGCGGCTCGCCACCGGGGCGACCGCTGTCAATCAGGCCCGAGCCGCCTGGCTGGTGTCGCGTGCGCACGTCGTGCTCGGACACGGAGACCTCGCCCTGCACCATGCCGAACGGTGCGCCTGGTTCACGGAACGAGCGGCGGGGGATGCTTCTGACTTCGACCATGGCTATGCGTTCGAAGCGCGTGCCAGGGCGCTGGCCTGTGTCGGCCGCCTGGCCGATGCGGGCGAGGCCTTTCGTCGCGCCGGCGGCGTGGCGGTTGCCGAGCAGCAGGACCGCGAGATCTTCGAAGCCGACCTGCATGCCGAACCCTGGTTCGGGCTCGAACGCAGCTGATCGGATCAGGCCGGCTCGAAGTCGGACGTCGGCAACGCCTCCCCGTTGCGCTTCGGTCGCCTGGGCGTTCGCGATCGGTGAGAACGGGTGGCGGCGAGCGATGGCTACGGTGGCGACATGAGTATCGAGGTGCCGATCGATCAGCTGTTCGCCGAGATCGGTCGGTGGGGGTTCGGCTATCTCGTCACCGTGTCGGCCGATCATCGGTCACACTTGCTGGCGCTCCGGCCGGCCGTGACCGGCGAGGGCGACGCCCGGCGGCTTCGGTTCGATGCGGCCGGTGGCAGGGCGTGCCGCAACGCCGCCGAGCGCGCTGACGTCTCGATCGTGTTTCCGCCGGCCGAACACTCCGATGGCTACAGCCTGGTGGTCGATGGCCGGGCGACCGTCGACGGCCAATTCGTCGACGTGCAGCCGGCGTGGGCGGTGCTGCATCGCCCGGCGCCGTGAGCATCGACCGGATTCCGCTGCCGCGCACCGACGGGAAGCTGTGGCTGTGCGGCCGCGGCGACATCGCCCTCGATCCGGACGCTGCTCTGGCGTACGCCGACGGAGCCACCACCGCGGTCTGTCTGCTCCCGTTGCAGGAGCTGGAGACCCGCTTTGCCAGCTATGTCGAATGGTTGCGTCTCAACATGCCCGGGCGAGCGCTGTGGTTCCCGATCCGCAACTTCCGGGCGGAGTCGGCCGACGCCACGATGCCCTTCCTGAAGATGATCGTCGACCGACTCGAAGCCGGCGAGGGCGTCGTCATGCACTGCACGCACGGGCAGGGACGGGCCGGCACGATGGCGGTCTGCGTGTTGATGATGTTGGGCGCATCCGCCGATGACGCGCTGGAAACAGTCGCCGCCCACCGATTCGGCGCCGGCCCGGCCGGCAGCGCCCAATGGGCGCTCGTGGAAGATGTCGCTTCGGCGACGCAATCAGGCCGGGGCCCAGGCTGACCCGCCGTCGACCTTGAGGATCGAGCCGGTGGTGTAGCTCGACGCCGCACTCGCGAGGTACAGAGCGGCGCCGACGATCTCGGTCGCCTGACCGCCGCGCTGGAGCGGGATCGTGGTCTCGGCGCGAGCGTTGAAGGCGTCGAGGTCCCAGGCCTTGCTGATGTCGGTCAGGAACGGCCCCGGCATGATCCCGTTGACACGCACGGTCGGCCCGAACATGTGGGCCAGCGCCACCGTCAAGTGCGTTGAGACCGGCCTTCGCCGCGCCGTACGGCACCTCGGCGGCGGACGGCTGGATCGCCGACGTGCTGCTGACGTTGATGATGCTCCCGCCGTGGTGGGCCTGCATGTGTTCGGCAGCGAGGGCGGCGAGCCGGAACGGCCCTTTCAGATTGACGCCGATCACCTTGTCGAACAGCTCCTCGGTCACCGCTCCGAGCGAGCGGTACAGCGGTGACATGCCGGCGTTGTTGACCAGCACGTCGATCGTTCCGAGCCGTTCGAGCGTCGTGCCGATCAGCGCATCGCAGTCGCTCCAGTTGCCGACGTGGCAGGCGACCGCGAGCGCCTCGGTGCCATGGGTTCGGGTGATCTCGTTCGCCAGCGCCTCGCAGTTGTCGAGCTTGCGGCTGGCGACCACGATGGTGGCGCCGCGTGCGGCGAACGCCCGGCAGATCTCCCGGCCGAGGCCTCTGCTGCCGCCGGTGACGACGGCCACCTTGCCGGTGAGGTCGAACAGATCGGTGGTGGTCGTTTCCGGTCATCGTGGCTCCTGGTCCGGTGATGCGGGGGGCGGGCGGGTCGGCCCCCTGGGAGGGAGCGAGACGATCATCGACTGACTCGCCGTGGCGAGCAACTCACCGGCTTCGTTCGACATCAGCGAGGTTCCGTTGGCGAAGCCGTTGCCGACGAACTCGATCCGGTTCTCGCACAGGATCCACGCCGGATCGTCGTCCGGGGTGATCGGCCGGGCGAACCGGATCGTGTTGTCGAGGCTGCTGCTGAACACGAGCCGGCCGAACGCGTTGCCGAGCGCCGAGGCGAGGTAGTCGGCCATCACCGCCAAGGCGGCGGCGTCGTGGCGAACGCCGGGCATACGTACCCACAACCAGCTCGTGTCGTCGTTGGTCGGCACGCCCGTGCCGACGAACCCGAACATGCCCCGCGCCATACGGGCCTCGATGTGCTGGTGAATCGACGTGCTCTCACCGTGGCGCACGACGGGTTCGCAGTCGTGGGGAGCGGGCAACGCCGGCGGGTGATGCCATGCCCCGGCCAGCAGCTCGCGGCGCGCTCCGGTCGACCCGATCACGGTCAGGATCTCGCGGTCGTCGAGGTGCCCGTGGACGCGGCCCTGGGTCACCGATCCACCCACGGCCGGCAAGACGGCCTGCAAGCTGACCGAGGCCGGTGGTGCCACCGTGGCGAGGAACTGACACGTCGCCCACACGACCGGTCGCGCCGACGCCTCTTCGAGTGCGAGCACACCGGTTGCCAGCCCGGCCCCACCGAACAGCGACCCGCTCCGGCCGCCCAGGATGTGTGCTCGGATCGGGAGCTCCCAGGAACTCGGCCCCGATCTCGTCAGGCCCAGCAAGTCCCGTGTCGTCACCGTCGTCATCCGGGCCTCGACGATAGGACGCAGGGCCCCGAGTTCACCCATCGAGGGGTGCGCGTCCACTCGACCGGGTGGCCTACGCTCGAGGGCGTGAAGGGCGGGCGCTTGATCACCGTGGTCGTGTTGCTCGTCGGCGTCGCCGGGACCGTGCATGGTCTCGGAGCTTCCGGGGCGACCGTGAGTCGCCCCGGGCAACGACTCGAAGCGGCTCCCCGTACGTTCTCGGTGATCGCCGTCGGCGACTGGTTGTCGGAGCATCGGGTCAACGAAGCGGCAGCTGCGCTGGCCGCGCCGGGTGTGCGGGTCGATCATGGTCCGCTGCTGGCGCCGATCGCCCCGATCATCGACTCGGCCGACCTGGCGATCTGTCACATGGAGACGCCGATCACCGAGCCCGGTGGGAGGTACGGGTTCATGGGGCGCGGGCCGTACGGCAGTTCCCTGATCGCCGCCCCGTACGAGCTGGCCGGCGACCTGCGACGTGTCGGGTTCGACCGGTGCAGCACCGCATCCAATCACTCGTGGGACCTCGGGTCGGCGGGGATCGAGTCGACGCTGGCGGCGCTCGACGTGGCTGGCATCTCCCACACCGGGACGGCCCGCTCGCCGGCGGAGGCGGCGACCTCGGTGATCGAGGTTCGCCGGACTCGGGTTGCACACGTCTCGTTCGCGCTCAACTCGAACTCTGGGTTCCCCAGCGAGCCGTGGCGCATCAATCGGGCGGGATCCGGTGCAGAAATCATCGCCGCCGTCGCCGAGGGTCGCAGGTTGGGCGCCGAGGTCGTGATCGTCAGCCTCCATGTGTTCGTGGAGATGCAGTCGCGACCGGTGCCCGCCGACCGCGCCCTGGTCGATGCGGTGATCGCAGGTTCGGGCCCCGATCTGATCGTGATCCACGGCCCACACACGATCCAACCCTTCGAGGTCGTGAGCGGAACGCCGGTGTTCTGGAGCCTCGGCAACTTCATGTCCGCGATGGGTGTGCCGGGTCGCGGTCGCTTCAGCGATCTGCGCACACTCGATGGTTTGCTGGCGTCGATTCGATTCACCGAGCAGGCCGATGGTTCGTTCGCATCCGTGGCCGAGCCCGTACTGCTCTGCCAGATGCTCGCAGGGCGGGTCGTGTATCCCGGTTTTGCTGCCGTCGGCGACTCCGATATCCGATCGCGTTGCGGGATCGATCGATGCATGTCGGGGCCGCTCGATGCCCGTCGTCGCCGGTCTGCGCTGATCAGGTTCGGAGCCCGTCGATCGCCCGCCAGATCCGTCGGCGACGATCGCACTGGATTCAGGATCGGGCCCTGCAACCGGCGATCAGCGCTGATCGCCGCGAGGTCAGCCCGATCCGGTGAGTGCGTCGGTCACCAGCGTGCGAGCGGCGTCCTGCACCTCGACGAGGTGATCGGCGCCACGGAAGCTCTCGGCGTAGATCTTGTACACGTCCTCGGTGCCGGACGGGCGGGCCGCGAACCAGGCCGTATCCGTGACCACCTTGAGGCCGCCGATCTTGGCCGCGTTGCCCGGCGCTTCGGTGAGCACGGCGGTGATCGGGTCGCCGGCGAGCTCGTCGGCGGACACCTGGTCGGCGGTGAGCGCAGCCAGGGCGGCCTTCTCGTCACGGGTCGCCGGCGCGTCGATCCGTTCGTACACCGGCGCGCCGTGGCGCTCGGTGAGCGCTCCGTACCGCTCGCTCGGCGACGATCCCGTCACGGCGAGGATCTCGGCGGCGAGCAGGGCCAGCAGGATGCCGTCCTTGTCGGTGGTCCACACCGAACCGTCGCGTCGCAGGAACGAGGCCCCGGCCGACTCCTCGCCCCCGAACCCGATCGACCCGTCGCTCAGGCCCGGCACGAACCACTTGAACCCGACCGGTACCTCGACGAGCTGTCGCCCGAGCGCCGCTGCGACGCGGTCGATCATCGACGACGACACCAGCGTCTTGCCGATCGCGGCCGTCGCCGGCCAGTCGGCGCGGTGCTCGAACAGGTACTCGATCGCAACCGCCAGGAAGTGGTTGGGGTTCATCAGGCCGGCGTCGGGGGTGACGATGCCGTGGCGGTCGGCGTCGGCATCGTTGCCGGTCGCGATCTCGTACGCGTCGCGGGCGCCGATCAGCGATGCCATCGCGTACGGCGACGAACAGTCCATCCGGATCTTGCCGTCCCAATCGAGGGTCATGAACCGCCACGTCGGATCGACCTCGGGGTTCACCACGGTCAGGTCGAGATCGAATCGGTCGGCGATCCGCGCCCAGTAGTCGACACTGGCGCCGCCCAGCGGGTCGGCGCCGATCCGTACGCCGGCGGCGCGGATCACGTCGAGCTCCAGAACGGTCGAGAGGTCGTCGACGTAGATCCCACAGAAGTCGTAGCGGTGCGTCGTGTCGGCGGCCAGCGCCGGTTGCAGCGCGATCCGCGAGACCCCCCGGTTGCCGTCGGCGAGCAGCTCGTTGGCGCGACCAGCGATCCACCCGGTCGCGTCGGTGTCGGCCGGGCCACCGTGGGGCGGGTTGTACTTGAAGCCGCCGTCGCGCGGTGGGTTGTGTGACGGGGTGACGACGATCCCGTCCGCCAGTCCGGAACCGGCGCGGCGGCCCGCGTTGTGGCGCAGGATCGCGTGCGAGAGCGCCGGGGTGGGCGTGTATCCGTCGGCGGCGTCGATCAGCACCGTGACGTCGTTGGCGGCGAGCACTTCGAGGGTGGTCGCCAACGCCGGTTCCGACAGGGCGTGGGTATCGCGCCCGAGGAACAGCGGACCGTCGATCGCCTGGGTCGTTCGGTACTCACAGATCGCCTGGGTCATGGCCGCGATGTGGGCCTCGTTGAACGAACCGTCGAGGCTCGACCCGCGGTGCCCCGACGTGCCGAAGGCGACCTGCTGGCCGGGGTCGTCGGGGTCGGGCCGCCCGGTGTAGTAGGTCGACACGACGTGGGGGACGTCGATCAGATCACTGGTCGATGCCGGCTGCCCGGCCCGCTCGTTCACCATCCACCCAGTATGTCCCGAGCGGGCGTGGCGCGGGGAATGGTCGGCCGCATCCATGGGTCGTTGGTGTCGGCCTGACCGCGCTTCGATCCGCGTCAGCCGGCCGGTCCCTGGTCCTGATAGGAGTCGACGTAGGTCTGGCCCGACAGCTCACCGATCCGGCGCATCACCTGATCGGTGATCTGGCGCAGGAGTTGCCGCCGTTCGACTCGAGAGTTCCGGTA
The DNA here is from genome assembly GCA_963722635.1 of uncultured Acidimicrobiaceae bacterium. Taxonomy (GTDB): domain Bacteria; phylum Actinomycetota; class Acidimicrobiia; order Acidimicrobiales; family Ilumatobacteraceae; genus Ilumatobacter. The sequence goes on along the minus strand of CAVRNX010000008.1, from coordinate 72,057 downwards.
CTGATCGATCGTGATCGGTGTGCCGAATCGGATCTCCGCTCGAACTCCCAGCTTCGGAATCAGCTTGTCGACCGGCTGGATCGAGTCGGTGCCCCTGATTCCGACCGGCACGATCGGGCTGCCGGTTTCCAGCGCCAGCCGGGCGACACCGGTGTGGCCTCGGTGCAGATAGCCGTCACGGCTGCGGGTTCCCTCCGGGAAGACGGCGAACAGCTTGCCGGCCTCGAGTGATGCTCGTGCCTGGTCGAGCGCATCCTGGCTGGCCGAACCGCCCGAGCGGTCGAGCGGGAGCATGCCGACGCCGGGCAGGATGTGCCGGGTCTTCCAGCTGTCCATGTACTCGGCTTTGCCGACACCGAGGACTTCGCGCTCGATCAGTGTCACCATGAAGATCGAGTCGATGAAAGCGATGTGATTGGGGGCGATCAGCGCCGGCCCGGTGGCTGGGATGTGCTCGGCGCCCGTGATCTCGATCTTCCACATGCGGCGGAACATCGGCCCGAGCACCCGCTTCATGCTCGGTTGCAGCCAGCCCGGGTCGCGTGCCATCACCGTTCACATCCTCAGCAGCCGTCGGTTGGCGATGCCGGCGGGGCTGGTCGGAAAGGCGTCGCTGCGCACACGGTCTCGATGACGACCCTAATCGTCCCCGATCGTGGGCGCAGCGGTGCGTAGCCTCGCCGAGGGGTGTTTCGCCGGTTGTCCGTTCCACCACGGCGAGCAAGTGGCGGAGCGTCTTGATCGATGGCTCGGATCTGCTTGATCGGAAGTTTGATTGTAGTAGTTCTGAAGTCGGCCACGCCCACGATTCCTGATCGGACACCTGATGAGCTACGTCACCCATCTCGAGGCAGCGATCGACGGTACGCACCTGCCGCACGACCGGCTGCAGACGCTTCACGAGGGGAGGCCGCTGTGGGTCCGCTACGACCTCGATGGGCCGTCGGTGCTGCGATGACCAAGCAAGCAGTCGCCCAGGCGGTCGCCCACGATGTGGCGCTACCGGGAACTGCTCCCCCGTCACCGACGAGGTCGAAGATCGCCACGCTCGGGGAGGGTGAATGTCGCCGTTGCTCCAAGTTGCGAACGACTCGGCGCAGCGCTCGGCCTCAATGACCTCTGGGTCAAGGACGAGTCGCAACTCCCGACCGGCTCGTTCAAGAGCCGGGGACTGGCCATGGCGATTCAGCCGCGCCAACGAGCTCGGCGTTGAGCGAGTAGCCAGTCCAACTGCCGGCAACACGAGCGGCGCGATGGCTGCCGTACGCAGCCCGCGTCGGCATGGAGGCATCACGTGTTCATGCCGGCCGACACCCCGATCGTAAGAACCAGTACGAGGCCGCCTACTACGGAGCCAGAGGTAGTGCTCTTGGTCGACGGGCCTGATCACGGACTGCGGTGCCGTCGTGCTCGAGAATGGGACCCCCCACATGGGCTGGTTCGACGTGTCCGACCGCTCGAAAGAGCCCTACCCCGGATCGAAGGCAAGAAGACGATGGAGGCTCGAACTCGCCGAGCAGTTCCGACTGGTCGGCTGCCCGACGTGATCATGTACCCCACGGGTGGTGGCACCGGTCTGATCGGCATGTGGAAGAAGCCTTGTTTGCCGAGCTATCCCCGAGATCGGTTGGCTCCGCCGATCAACGCCGCCCCCCTCGCATGGTCTCGTGCCAGGCCGAAGGCTGCGCTCCGATCAGCACGGCCTGGGAGGCGGGCAAGCGCTTCGCCGAACCGTTTCTCCAACGCGACCACCGCTGCGAGCGGCCCTGCGGGTGCCCCCCCGCAGCCGTCGGCGACTTCATGATCCTCGATGCTGTCAACGAATCGGGAGGCCAGGCCCGGTCATCCGTCCCGAGCAGACACTCCTCGACTGGGCTCGGCGCGGTGCCTGCGCTCGAAGGGATCGCCTTCGCCCCCGGAAGCCAGGTGCATGCCCCTCGGCGTGCTCGAAATCCTCGTAATGCCGAAGGCGATCGACCCCCCGACGGAGCGGGCGTCGGTGGTCTTTCAATACCGGCGTTGGCCACCCCAGAAGTACGTACGAGGTGAGATCGGGACCACCACCACTGCCCCCCAGGCCCTCCCATCCCCGACCGATTGGGAGGACGCTCTCGGTTGGGACCCCCAGTCCGAACGACGCGAATGTCGCCCGGCCCAGAGGAGGGCTCGGAACCCTCGACCGGCACCTAGTAGAGAATCGAGTCGCCACAACCGGCAACGGCGAGTCGGACCCGGATTCTCTGCCATCCCATTCGCGCCGGTCCCGCCCCAGTAGCTCAGTGGATAGAGCATCGGTTTCCTAAACCGTGTGTCGTAGGTTCGATTCCTACCTGGGGCGCTGAAAACGGCCTGGTAGATGACCGTTTGGAGGACGGCCGAGATCGTCACCCGCCCCGCCGGCTCGATCGGTCAGGCGTTCCGCCGACTTGCCTCCACCGCCGACGTGCCGTTGATCCGGCTCCCCGAGCTGCGTCACACCCACGCGTCGCACTTGCTGATCGCGGGCGCCAACGTGAAAGTCGTCAGCGAACGACTCGGCCACGCCTCGGTGAGTTTCACCCTGACACCTACGCCCGCGTGATGCCCGGCCGACGAGCCGAAGCCGCCGCCGCCGCCGCAGCACTCATAGACCAGCCTTGTGACCATTCTCCACGCCTTCATCGACGAAATAGATGCGGACCCGTCGGCTGGTATCGCCTGACGGTCGTCGAGTCGCGGCACAACGGCTCGGTGTCGAGGAGCCCTGCATCAGATCGTCCCACGAGGTCCGGTACCAGCGTGCACTTCTCGTCCAAGCGACGCTGGCCGCACCGCCCTGCGCTCGACTTCGTCGACCTTGCCGATCGCGGCGACCACGTTCATCACCGTTCGACCGTCGAAGCGACGACCAGATCGCCCGCGACCGTGTTCCGACTTCGTCGCGGCTCGCGGCCGAGCGTCTACGTGGTGCTCGACTGGCCGAGGTCCGCCCCCATCGGCTCGACCGGATCGTCTCCGCGACGCTCTACGAGCGGCCGACCGTGTGGAGGGTGACCTGGCGTAGATCGGCTGCAACACGACGACCCGCTGCGCTTGCCGGACACGCTGGGCTGGGCGGTGGGTGCAGGCCGCCTGGCCGCTGGTCAGCGTGACCACGGAGTTCGTCTGATGTAGCCGTTGACCGTTCGACGTTTCGTCGGCGTACTGGATCTTGCCCGATCGCTAGGCGAGGGAAATGAGCCCGGTGTTCTCCCCGCGATGAGAGCCGCCGGGCTTGCCGCGTCCGGCCCGAGAGGGGCTGCTCCCGAACCCCTACGCTGAGGCGTGAGAGGAGGAATGATGACTCGAGTCGATATTGCTGCGGACCTCAACAGTGAGGACGAGACCGGCTTCGTGTGGACGTTCCTCGACGAGGCCGACGATCCTTCGATCATCCGGCCGGGGAGGTCGTGGTTGCCGGCTCGCCGTTGACGCCAGCGAGTGCGAGGTGATCGACCTCGTCGACAAGCCGGTCGGCACCATCGTGCACCTCCGCGTGCTGCCGGGCACGATCGAGCAATACCGTCGCCTCCTCGCCCGCGTCGGTGTCTGACCACGTCGCCTCACGCTGCCCGTCGGAGTGATTCGACGTACTGCTCGATCTCGTACATCGAGAACCGGACGCAACGCCGAAGATGGATCGGCGTCAGGTGCCCGTCCTTGACGAGCTCGTAGACGGTCGTCCGTCCGATACCGAGGACACGGGCTGCGTCGGCGGCTGACACGAGCAGCGGTCGGACGGACTGAGGATGCTGTTCGGCTTTCATCTCCGCCACGTGCGACGCGTGACGTCACGGATCACGTCACGGACAGCTAGCCGGATCACTACCCGGATCACTACCCGACCCAGCCCGCAGCCCCGAGCCCGCAGGTATCTCGACGAGCGAGATTGGCCACCGAGCGAGCCAAGGGATCGGTGGTGCTCGCTCTCGACCGGAGACCGCGCTTTGTGTGACCACCCGCGGTTCGCCGGTATGAGGTCCCACAGCCGAGGCCGACGAACTCCAGGCGAGCCAGCAACACGCAGGTCGGGCCGGGCTCGAGAGGGCTCCGGTTGGACCCGCGCCGATGCTCAGCGAGAACGTCCGAGCAACACGGTGCAGATGTACAGAACGCGAGGAAATGGGCGAGATCGGTCACAGATTCGCGATTCCAGAGTCATGTGTTGATGCGGGTGTCGTGATGGCCATCGTGAACGTGATCCGGGAGACGTACGACATGGTGGAGACTGGAGTGAGCCGTGAACGCGCCATCGACGGGCGGCTCGGTGTGCGGGGCAGCGCACACGTGGAAGTCGAATGTGCTGGTCGCCCGCCGCGAGAGGGGTCGGTTGATGTGAGGCCGACCGCGCGTTCTCGTCCCGGAGCTGGGTAGCTCGGGGAGGTTGAGGGCGTATCCATCGATGCACCCTGCTCCCAGAGTAGACGTATCCATCGCGGCCTGATGCCGTTGCCGACGTTCGACGTTTCCGATGACGGCCAATCAGTGACTGGCGAAGCGACGTTCTTCGAGATGGATTCCTTTCTCACCGGTGCGCCGATCGAGCCGGCTCAGGGCAGCTCCGAGTTCTCTTGCCCGCCCACCTGACCACTCTCCGACCCGAGATGACTGCCGTTCGGCCGGCAGTTCGACGGGTTCGGCGCGACCGCTCGACGGCTGTTGCCAGCGTGTTGCTCTATCCCTGGCCGCAGGTTCGACGTCTGTGGTTGCCCAGTCCGAGCACACGTTCGAGGACCCGCCCCCGTGAACGTCATCGGAATCGACCCGTTCGTCGATCCGTTCCTTCGAGATCGGCCCGTGGACTGCGGCCGGCAGTGCCTAGGGACTCCATTCGCCTCACAACAAGGCTTCGCGATCGGGTAGGCGGCTCTCCGCGACGCTCTACGAGGGGCCGACCGTGTGAAAGCCCGAGGCCGACGTCACCCGACGGTCCCACTCGGCGTGATGGCCCTCGGGGATCAAGCCATGCAACTAGCTGGCGGACCTGTCGAACTGGCGGGTAACCAGACCTTGACAACAGTAGTGGCCTACTAGCGCACCTGGAGGTTGCCTCCCGTCACCAGATGTTCGGCTGTCAGGACGCCCGTCCAGTTGGACGAGAACAGCAGCGTGCCGTCCTTGTGCCACAGGGTCAGGCCGATCGTGTCGTTCTCGCCGGGCTCGCCGTTGTCGTGCATCTCCATGTGGAGCCGCAGGTTGCCCCCGAGACTCACCGGGTTGGCCTCGTCGGTCACGTCCGTGAGGTTGGCCTTCGACTCGAACTCGGCGTAGAAGGGCTCGACGTCGCTGTTGCCATCGCCGTCCGGGTCGAGATCGACGCCAAGCGAGAGGATCGCGTTGGACTTGATCTTGTAGCGGTGACCGTCTTCGGTGCGCACGATGATCGTGACCTTGCCCTTCAGGTTGGTGCGCTTCTTGTTGAACTTGACGTTGAATCCGTAGTTGATCTTCGAATCATCCCCGGCGGCGTACGACACCTGCGGAGTCGTTTGCCACCAGGTAGCCGCCACCCGTGATGAAATTGTCCAATGGCTTGGCAACGACGATCACGACTTCGGTGTCGGAGCTGTCGACGTACCAGCCGTTGACCAGCACACGCACTTCGAACTCCGCAGCATCCGCGTTGCCGATGTCTGCGGTCCACTCGCATGCCGCGGTGCCGACTCCGGTTTCGCCGGCGATGACCAGGTCAACCGAAGGAGCCACGCAGAGCACGTCTCCGGTATCGTCGGTGAACGTGACAGTGGCATTGCGTATGTCGCCGGGCCACTCGTCATATGCCAGGTCGCCGAACGCTGACGTGATGTCCTGGATTGTCGCCCGCAGCTCGATCACGGCTTCGTCCGTGTTGGCGGAAGGAGTGGAGACGAACAGGGGTCCGACGTAGTACGACCGGGCGTCCTCGTCGGTCACCGTGACTGTCGCCGATTCCGAGGTCGCCGTGGAACCGTCGTCGACCGTGACCGTCACGACGTACTCACCGGGCGCCGTGAGCAGCTGGCCTTCGATAGTCCACGTGCACGGCACCGCGCCGGTGGGAACGGCGCAATCGCCGGCCATCAGGCTAAGGCCTGTCGGCAGTCCCGCCTGAGTGGGCCCGCGACGTCGAACGCAAAGCTGGTGGACACCGTCAGCTCGCCGTCGTCGACATCGTCGGCGGCGATGTCGATCAGCGCCACGTCGGAGTACTGATGCGACTGCGTCGTCGGGGGTGACCGACAACGTCGGGGCGTCGTTGACACCGGTGATGGTGATTGTCACGAGTGGCCGTGGATGTCGCCCCGTGCGGGTCGGTTACCGTGTAGGTGAACGTGTCGATGGTGGTTTCCCCGCCGTTGAGATACTCGAACTGGCCGTTCGGGTCGTAGTCGAATGTGCCGTCGCCGTTGTTCGTCACCGAGCCCGACGTCGCCGAGTCGTCGAACGACGCCACCGACAGGACATCGGAGTCGTCCGGGTCGGTGTCGTTGATCGAGCACGTTGACCGTGGTGATGGCCGTGTCCTCGTCGGTCGTGCCGGCGTTCGTCGTTGGCGGTCGGGCCGTCATTGACTCCGGTGACCGTGATCGTCACCGTTGTGCTGCCCTCCCCTCCGTCGTCGTCGGAGACGGTGTAGACGAAGCTGTCCGTCGTCGTCTCGCCCACTGCCAGCCATTCGAACTGGCCGTTCGGGTCGTAGTCGAAGCCACCGTCGGCGGCCACAGTCACTGTGCCAATCGTCGCCGAGTCGTCAACGGCCGTCACCGTCAGCGTGTCGGCGCCCGGGTCGGTGTCGTTGCCGAGCACCCCGGGTGCCGGCGACGGTCAACGCCGTGTCCTCGTCCGTCGTGGCGGTGTCCGGGTTGGCCGTCGGCGGCACGTTGGCCACGATGACCTCGAAACGTGACACAGTCAGTGGCGCCGTCGTCATCGGTGACGCAGATCTCGACGGTGTAGTTGCCGTCGTCGGCATACGGATGGGAACCATCCACGGCTCCGCTCGCCGGTGTCGTCGATCCCGGCGGTCCGGTAGGCGTTTCGGTCACCGCCCCGGAGGCGATCGGCGAGCCGTCGCCCCAGTCGATAGTCGCGATGTGCGTGTCGAGTGTCCCAGCGTCCGTGAAACCGGCTCCGTCAAGGGCGACGGCGCTGCCCTCGTCGCCAGCGAGGTCGGTGCCTGCGTCCGCGATGGGCGCCACGTTGGAAACAGTCACCAGGAGATCGTTCGCAATCCGTGTCACCGTCGTTGTCGGTGACGCAGACCTCCACTGTGTAGATGCCGTCGTCGGCATACACGTGAGCGGCATCCACTGTCCCGCTTCCGGCGGCCTTCGGTCACGGTGCCCGGTTCGGAGGCGGTGCCGTCGCCCGAATGCGACCGTGGCCGTGTGCGTGTCGAGGTACCCGCGTCCGTGAAGGTCGCCGAAGCGAGGTGGACAAGGATCTCCCTCGTCCACGGCCTGATCGGCACCGGCTGCTGACGGTTGGTGCCACGTTGGTGACGACCAGGGCGAAGCGTCGTCGGTGGTGACGGCGCCGTCGGAGTCGGTGGCGGTGATGGTCACCGTCTGGGTTCGTCTGGTCCGTCGCTGGTACCGTAGTCCAGGTCCAGGTCCCGGCGGTCCTTGGGTGACGGTGCCGACCGACGCCGTGATGGTCACGGTGTCCGCACCGACGTCCCCGAACACGCCGGTGTTGGTCGCCGAGGCTGCCCTCGTTCACCGGTGACGGTGGCGTCATCGGCGGTGACCGTTGGTGCCACGTTGTTGACGACCAGCGCGAAGGTCGTGGTCGTGGATCGGCGCCGTCGGAGTCGGTGGCGGTGATGGTCACCGTCTGGGACTCATCCGGTCCGTCGCTGGTACCGAGTCCCACGTCCAGGTCCCGGTGCCTTGGCTGATCGTTGCCGATCGAGGCCGTGATGGTGACGGTGTCGGCACCGACGTCGCCGAAGCTCCCGCTGTTGGCGCCGTGCTGCCCTCGTTCAACGGTGACCGTGGCGTTGTCGGCCGTGACCGTCGGCGCGACGTTGTTGACGACGAGCTCGAACGTCGTCGTGGTGACGGCGCTGTCGGAGTCGGTGGCGGTGATGGTCACCGTCTGGGTGTCGTCCGGTCCGTCGCTGGTCCGAAGTCCCAGGTCCAGGTCCCGGCGTCGTCTTGGGTGACGGTGCCGACCGAGGCCGTGATGGTCGACGGTGTCGGCACCGACATCGCCGAACGCTGCCGCTGTTGGCAGCCGGGCTGCCCTCGTCCACCGTGACCGTGGCGTTGTCGGCGGCGACCGTCGGTGCCACGTTGTTGACGACGAGTTCGAACGTCGTCGTGGTGACGGCGCTGTCGGAGTCGGTGGCGGTGATCGTCACCGTCTGGGTGTCGTCTGGTCCGTCGGCTGGTGTCGTAGTTCCATGTCCAGGTCCCGGATAGTCGTCTTGTGACGGTGCCGACCGAGCCGTGATGGTCACGGTGTCGTCACCGATATCGCCGAAGGTGCCGGTGTTGGAAGCCGGGCTGCCCTCGTCACCGTCACGAGGCATCGTCGGCCGCCACCGTCGGTGCCACGTTGTTGACGACCAGGTCGAAGCGTCGTCGGTGGTGACGGCGCCGTCGGAGTCGGTGGCGGTGATCGTCACCGTCTGGGTGTCGTCTGGTCCGTCGGTGGTCCCGTAGCTCCAGGTCCAGGTCCCGGATCGGTCGTCCTGGGTGACGGTCGCCGACCGAGGCCGTGATGGTCACGGTGTCGTCGCCGACGTCGCCGAAGGTGCCGGTGTTGGCGGCCGGGCTGCCCTCGTTGACGGTCACCGAGGCGTTGTCGGCGGCCACCGTCGGTGCCACGTTGTTGACGACGAGTTCGAACGTCGTGGTGGTGACGGCGCCGTCGGAGTCGGTGGCGGTGATGGTCACCGTCTGGGACGTCGTCCGGTCCGTCGCTGGTCGCGTAGTTCCATGTCCAGGTCCCGGTCGTCGTCCTGGGTGACGGTGCCGACCGAGGCCGTGATGGTCACCGTGTCGGCGCCGACATCGCCGAAGGTGCCGGTGTTGGCGGCCGGGCTGCCCTCGTTCACGGTCACCGAGGCGTTGTCGGCCGCCACCGTTGGTGCCACGTTATTGACGACGAGCTCGAACGTCGTCGTGGTGACGGCGCCGTCGGTGTCGGTGGCGGTGATGGTCACCGTCTGGGTGTCGTCCGGTCCGTCGGCTGGTACCGGAGCTCCATGTCCAGGTCCCGTGGTCGTCCTGGGTGACGGTGCCGACCGAGGCCGTGATGGTCACCGTGTCGGCGCCGACATCGCCGAAGGTGCCGGTGTTGGCAGCCGCGCTGCCCTCGTCCACGGTCACCGTGGCGTTGTCGGCCGTCACCGTCGGTGCCACGTTGTTCACGACGAGTTCGAACGTCGTCGTGGTGACGGCGCTGTCGGAGTCGGTGGCGGTGATGGTCACCGTCTGGGTGTCGTCTGGTCCGTCGGTGGTCCCGTAGCTCCATGTCCATGTCCCGGATAGGTCGTCTTGGGTGACGGTGCCGACCGAGGCGGTGATGGTCACGGTGTCGGCGCCGACGATCGCCGAAGGTGCCGCTGTTAGAAGCCGGGCTGCCCTCGTCCACGGTCACTGTGGCGTTGTCGGCCGCCACCGTCGGCGGGTCGTTGTTCACGACGAGTTCGAACGTCGTGGTGGTGACGGCGCTGTCGGAGTCGGTGGCGGTGATGGTCACCGTCTGGGTGTCGTCTGGTCCGTCGGTGGTCCCGTAGCTCCATGACCATGTCCCGGATAGGTCGTCTTGGGTGACGGTGCCGACCGAGACGGTGATGGTCACGGTGTCGGACACGTCAACGTCGGCGAAGCTGCCGCTGTTAGAAGCCGGGCTGCCCTCGTCCACGGTCACTGAGGCGTCGTCGGCCGCCACCGTCGGCGGGTCGTTGACTGGGTTGATGGTGATCGTCACTGTGGCCGGGTCCGTCAATGATCCGTCGGAGGCGTCGTACGTGAAGGAGTCGACACCGTTCCAATCCGAGTCGGGCTCATAGATGAACGACCCGGCCGGGTCCAGGCTCAGCGTCCCGTGAGACGGCCCCGCCACCACGGCGGCGGTGAGCGGATCGCCATCGACATCGGTGTCGTTACCCAGCACTCCGCTCGTGGCGCCGCCTAGGTACCGTTGCTGGACTTGGCCGGCAGTGAGGACGTCGTCGTAGAGCACCACTTCATCAATGGCTCCCTCGAAGACGTTCAGCCAGGAACCCCAGTACTTCATGGCACCGATTGTGAACTCGCTTGACGCCTGATTTCGCAATGTCGAACCCGTCCCCGTCCAGGTCCCGGCCGGAGCACCGTTGACGTAGATCCGGACGGTGTGAGTGGTCCCGTCAAAGACTCCGACGATGTGATTCCAAGCGTTGGGCGTCACCGGCACGGTGGCCGTGTGCCGCTCGATGTAGCGCTCGACCGTATAGACATCGAAGTGGACGTCACCTTCGTAGAGACTGAGCAAGATGTTCCATGTGGATCCAGAACCGTCGCCGTTGATCGCCACGAACTGGTTGCTCCCGGGTCCGGTCGCGACTGGGTATATCCAGGCTTCCAGCGACGCGGCAGAGCTCAATCCGCCCACCGGTGCAGCCGTGACGCGGTCGCTGATCCCGTCAAACTCGAGCGCTGGCTCGCGTGGCGTCCGGTGGTCCAGGCGGCCCCGCTTATGGTCCCGTGGTTGTCGATCCGGCTGGCGGTATCAAATGCAACTGTGCCCGCTCCCTCATCCAGCGTCCAGTGGGCGAGCACCGAAGGCCATCCCGGCGCCGCCATATTCAACACGACATCTTCGTCGGTGCTGTAGGCGTCATCGGCAGCGACCGGGGCGTCGTTGACTGGGTTGATGGTGATCGTCACTGTGGCCGGGTCCGTCAATGATCCGTCGGAGGCGTCGTACGTGAAGGAGTCGACACCGTTCCAATCCGAGTCGGGCTCATAGATGAACGACCCGGCCGGGTCCAGGCTCAGCGTCCCGTGAGACGGCCCCGCCACCACGGCGGCGGTGAGCGGATCGCCATCGACATCGGTGTCGTTACCCAGCACTCCGCTCGTGGCGCCGCCTAGGTACCGTTGCTGGACTTGGCCGGCAGTGAGGACGTCGTCGTAGAGCACCACTTCATCAATGGCTCCCTCGAAGACGTTCAGCCAGGAACCCCAGTACTTCATGGCACCGATTGTGAACTCGCTTGACGCCTGATTTCGCAATGTCGAACCCGTCCCCGTCCAGGTCCCGGCCGGAGCACCGTTGACGTAGATCCGGACGGTGTGAGTGGTCCCGTCAAAGACTCCAACGATGTGATTCCAAGCGTTGGGCGTCACCGGCACGGTGGCCGTGTGCCGCTCGATGTAGCGCTCGACCGTATAGACATCGAAGTGGACGTCACCTTCGTAGAGACTGAGCAAGATGTTCCATGTGGATCCAGAACCGTCGCCGTTGATCGCCACGAACTGGTTGCTCCCGGGTCCGGTCGCGACTGGGTATATCCAGGCTTCCAGCGACGCGGCAGAGCTCAATCCGCCCACCGGTGCAGCCGTGACGCGGTCGCTGATCCCGTCAAACTCGCGCGCGCTCGCGTGGCGTCCGGTGGTCCAGGCGGCCCCGCTTATGGTCCCGTGGTTGTCGATCTGGCTGGCGGTATCAAATGCAACTGTGCCCGCTCCCTCATCCAGCGTCCAGTCGGCGAGCACCGAAGGCCATCCCGGCGCCGCCATATTCAACACGACATCTTCGTCGGTGCGTGTAGGCGTCGTCAGCCGCCACCGGGGCGTCGTTGACCGCGTTGACCGTGATCGTCACCGTGGCGACGTTCGAGTCCAGCAGACCGTCGTTGGCCTTGTAGGTGAAGCTGTCGGTGCCGTTGAAGTCCGGGTCCGGCGTGTAGGTGAAGGAGCCGTCCGGGTCAGCAGGGTCAGCGTGCCGTTCGCCGGGCCGGTCACCGGGACCGCGGTCAGCGGATCGCCGTCCGGGTCGGTGTCGTTGCCCAGCACCCCGGGCGCCGCCACCGTCAGCAGCGTGTCCTCGTCGGTCGTGTAGGCGTCATCGACGGCCACCGGCGCGTCGTTGACCGCGTTGACCGTGATGCGTCACCGTGGCGACGTTCGAGTCCAGGAGGCCGTCGTTGGCGTTGTAGGTGAAGCGTGTCGGTGCCGTTGAAGTCCGGGTCCGGCGTGTAGCCGAAGGAGCCGTCGGCAGCAGGGAGAGCGTGCCGTTCGCGGGGCCGGTCACCTGGACCGCGGTCAGCGGATCGCCGTCCGCGTCGCGTGTCGTTGCCCAGCACCCCGGGGGCCGCCACCGTCAGCGCGGTGTCTTCGTCGGTGGTGTAGGCTGTCGTCAGCCGGCCACCGGCGCGTCGTTGACCGCGTTGACCGTGATCGTCACGGTGGCGACGTTCGAGTCCAGCAGACCGTCGTTGGCCTGGTAGGTGAAGGAGTCGGTCCCGTTGAAGTCCGGGTCCGGCGTGTAGCCGAAGGAGCCGTCCGGAAGCAGGGACGAGCGTGCCGCTCGCTGGAGCGGTCACCTGGACCGCGGTCAGCGGATCGCCGTCGACGTCGGTGTCGTTGCCGAGCACTCCGGGCGCCGCCACCGTCAACGGCGTGTCCTCGTCGGTGGTGTAGGCGTCATCGACCGCCACCGGCGCGTCGTTGATCGCGTTGACCGTGATCGTCACGGTGGCGACGTGTCGAGTCCAGGAGACCGTCGTTGGCCTTGTAGGTGAAGCGAGTCGGTGCCGTTGAAGTCCGGGTCCGGCGTGTAGCCGAAGGAGCCGTCCGGCAGCAGGGAGAGCGTGCCGCTCGCGGGGCCGGTCACCTGGACCGCGGTCAGCGGATCGCCGTCGGGGTCGGTGTCGTTGCCGAGCACCCCTGGGACCGCCACCGTCAGCGGCGGTGTCTTCGTCGGTGGAGTAGGCTGTCGTCGCCGGCCACCGGGGCGTCGTTGACCGCGTTGACGGTGATCGTCACGGTGGCGACGTTCGAGTCCAGTAGGCCGTCGTTGGCCTCGTAGGTGAAGCGAGTCGATGCCGTTGAAGTCCGGGTCCGGCGTCATAGCTGAACGAGCCGTCGGCATCCAGGGTCAAGGTGCCGTGGGAGGGGCCGAGGTCAAAGGTGAGGTCGTCCAGGTAGGTCGGACCAGTGGCGAACGGGCACCCGAAATGTATGAAGCCGCTCACCTCGTCCACAACGGTATGCATGAACCGAGCTCCAACGACCTTCTCGACGCCATCAACCCAAATATCAAACGTGTTGTACGGGCTGCCGTTCCAGTCGATGTTCCTGAGCTCGATCAGGTACCAGGTACCCATCGATGCGGGCCCGATGTGGTGGTAGCCGTCGGCGTAGTATTCAAGTGCCCCCTGGTGGTAGGCGATCTTCGTCATCCACCCATCCGCTTCGGTCACGGCAAACCCGAGACCGCTCCGATGTCCGGTATCCCCGTCAGCGCGGAAATACCAGCTCATCTGACTCGGCGTGACCGGGTCGAGCCCACCGAAACTCCACCCGTAGCAGGACCAGCCGAATGTCTGCCTGCCGACGTAGGTCCCCCCACTTGGTGAACTGGGTGTGGCAACGACCTCGAACGTACCGTTACCGCCGGGCCCTGGAGACGACCCAACCCAGCCGGCCACGTCGCCGTCCTCGAAATCCTCCATGAACGTCGGCCCGGCCGTCAACGCGTCGCCGTCGACGTCGGTGTCGTTGCCGAGCACCCCGGGCGCCGCCACACTCAACAGCGTGTCCTCGTCGGTGGTGTAGGCGTCGTCGCCGGCCGCTGGGGTGTCGTTGACGGCATCCACGGTGATCGTCACTGTCGCCGTGTCGGTCAGTGCGCCGTCGGAGGCGTCATAGGTGAACGAGTCGACGCCGTTGAAGTCCGGGTCCGGGTCATAGCTGAACGAGCCTTCGGCATCCAGGGTCAAGGTGCCGTGGGAGGGGCCGAGGTCAAAGGTGAGGTCGTCCAGGTAGGTCGGACCAGTGGCGAACGGGCACCCGAAATGTATGAAGCCGCTCACCTCGTCCACAACGGTATGCATGAACCGAGCTCCAACGACCTTCTCGACGCCATCAACCCAAATATCAAACGTGTTGTACGGGCTGCCGTTCCAGTCGATGTTCCTGAGCTCGATCAGGTACCAGGTACCCATCGATGCGGGCCCGATGTGGTGGTAGCCGTCGGCGTAGTATTCAAGTGCCCCCTGGTGGTAGGCGATCTTCGTCATCCACCCATCCGCTTCGGTCACGGCAAACCCGAGACCGCTCCGATGTCCGGTATCCCCGTCAGCGCGGAAATACCAGCTCATCTGACTCGGCGTGACCGGGTCGAGCCCACCGAAACTCCACCCGTAGCAGGACCAGCCGAATGTCTGCCTGCCGACGTAGGTCCCCCCACTTGGTGAACTGGGTGTGGCAACGACCTCGAACGTACCGTTACCGCCGGGCCCTGGAGACGACCCAACCCAGCCGGCCACGTCGCCGTCCTCGAAATCCTCCATGAACGTCGGCCCGGCCGTCAACGCGTCGCCGTCGACGTCGGTGTCGTTGCCGAGCACCCCGGGCGCCGCCACACTCAACAGCGTGTCCTCGTCGGTGGTGTAGGCGTCGTCGCCGGCCGCTGGGGTGTCGTTGACGGCATCCACGGTGATCGTCACTGTCGCCGTGTCGGTCAGTGCGCCGTCGGAGGCGTCATAGGTGAACGAGTCGACGCCGTTGAAGTCCGGGTCCGGGTCATAGCTGAACGACCCGTCCGCACCGAGCGTGAGAGTGCCGTTGGAGGGACCCGAGACCAACACTGCCGACAGCGTGTCGCCATCAACGTCGGTGTCGTCGCCAACCACCCCCGGCGCCGCCACACTCAACAGCGTGTCCTCGTCGGTGGCGTAGGCATCATCGGCAGCGATCGGGGTGTCGTTGACGGCGTTGATGGTGATCGTGACCGTTGCCTGATCTGTCAGGGTGCCGTCGGAGGCGTCGTAGATAAACGAGTCGGTGCCGTTGAAGTCCGAGTCGGGGTCATACGTGAACGACCCGTCGGCACCGAGCGTGAGAGTGCCGTTGGAGGGACCCGAGACCAACACTGCCGACAGCGTGTCGCCGTCAACATCGGTGTCGTCGCCCAACACCCCCGGCGCCGCCACACTCAACAGCGTCTCCTCATCGGTGGCGTAGGCATCGTCGGCAGCGACTGGGGCGTCGTTGACTGCGTTTACGGTGATCGTCACCGTCGCCGCATCCGACAGCGCACCATCAGATGCGTCATACGTGAACGAATCGGTCCCGTTGAAATCCGGACCCGGGTCATAACTGAACGACCCATCCGCCAACAGCGACAGGGTGCCGCTGGACGGGCCGGCCACTACCGAAGCGGTGAGAGGATCCTCATCCACATCGGTGTCGTTGCCCAACACCCCCGGCGCCGCCACATTGAGGAGGGAGTCCTCATCCGTCGAGTAGGCGTCGTCGGTGGCCACAGGGGCGTCGTTCACCGCATTGACAGCGATCGTCACCGTCGCCGCATCACTCGCACCGTCGCCGTCGACAACGGTGTACTGGAACGAGTCGGTCCCGTTGAAATCCTGATCAGGGGTATAGGTAACGGTGCCGTCACCATTGCCCACGAGGGTGCCGTGGTCAGGATCGACGAACCCCGAACCGAAGTTGCCGGTCGCGTTCTCCTGGAGATACCACGTCGCGTCCATCACCGTCGTGCCGTCCTCGGACCGATACGCATCCACCCGAAGCGCCCCGTAGTAGCCCGTGCTGGTGTTATGGATCACCACGAACTCACCTTCGTGGACGTTCGAGACCACACGGTCCACGTAGGTGAACACCGACGCGTCGGTGATCTCTGACACATCGCCCACACCTACGGCCTTGGCAATCCATGTGTCGTCGTTGGTCACCCACGAGTCGTAGAAAGAGCCACGGGTGGTCGGATTGCTGTTCCCCCTCGACCATGCCACCTGGACCCCGCTGGCCGAAGCCACGTGATCGTCGAAGTAGAAGACACCCACGCTTTCCGGCCAGCCAACGATCTCACCCTGTGCCAGCGACACGAAGCTCAACGTTGGATCCTCATCGGGCGGCCCGGCACTGTCGTTCGCCAGCAGGTCGATCGACACCGCCGTGTCCTCATCGGTGGTCGCGCTGTCATCCGCGGCGACCGGGGTGTCGTTGACCGGGTTGACGGTGATCGTCACCGTCGCTGTGTCGGCCAGTGCGCCGTCGGAGGCGTAATAGGTGAAGCTGTCGGTGCCATTCCGGTCGGGGTCGGGGTCATAAGTGAACGATCCGTCCGCCAACAGGGTGAGGGTCCCGTTGGATGGACCCGTCACCACTGCAGCGGTGAGCGGGTCGACGTCCACATCCGAATCGTTCCCCAACACGCCCGGTGCGGCAACGCTCAGCAGAGCGTCCTCGTCGGTGGCATAGGCGTCATCCGCGGCGACCGGGACATCGTTGACCGCAGCCACCGTGATCGTCACCGTCCCGGTATCTGAGGCCACCCCATCCGACACCTCATATGCGAAACTGGCGGGACCGTGATAGTCGGGGTCGGGTGTGTAGAGCACGTCTTCGGCTGGGTCGGCGCTCGTGAAGGTGACCGCAGTCGTCGCCATCGAGAAGTTGGTCGTGATATCGACCATGGCGATCCGGGACCCAGCGGCGCTGTCGTCAAAACTAATCACATGCGGAATCCACGAGGCAGACTCATACGGCGCAGTCTCACTGTGGAGCACCGCACCGCTCTGGTCCCGGAACACCACGGTGGGAGGGAATCCACCGACGGCGTCGATGACCGTCACCGAAACCGCCGAGACCGGCCGCAGCAGGGGCGAGCTCGGGGTCCCCGACTCAATGAAGTGGATCCGCATATCAGCGTAGGAGTAGCTCGAGGACCCGCCATCGACACCGTCGGCGTCCGACACCAACACATGGTCGCTGCCGTGCTTCACCACCGAACCGCTCCGCCCCGCAAACGACAACGACTCGAACAACACGCCGTTCGGCCCATCAGCAAGAAACGCGTAGGACCGGGCCGGATCGTCATTGACGATCACCGTGTCACCCGAGGAGATCCCCGGGTCGGTCGCCACATCGTCGCCGGTACCCAACAGCTGATCCGGTCCCGGGAACACCGAAAAATCGATCGACACCGGAGCTGGCGCCCCGCTCACCAAGCTCACCGTCCCATGGGTAGCGGCCGAAGCAGCCACCCCAACCACCGTCAACGCGTCCCCATCAACATCACCGTCATTGACCAACAGGCCCGCCACCGGCAACGACACCGCCACATCCTCATCGGTGGCCGCACTGTCATCGACCGCCACCGGGGCGTCGTTGACCGGGTTCACCGTGATCGTCACCGTCGCCGTGTCCGTCAATCCACCATCAGAGGCGTCATAGGTGAACGAGTCGGTCCCGTGGAAATCGGTATCTGGGTCGTAGTCGAACGACCCGTCGGCGTTCAGGGTCAGAGTCGCGTCAGAGGGTCCCGCCACCAACACCGCAGACAGCGCATCGCCGTCGACGTCGGTGTCGTTGTCCAACACCCCCGGCGCCGCCACAGTCAACAGCGTGTCCTCGTCCGTGGCATAGGAGTCATCGCCGGCCATCGGGGCGTCGTTGATCGGGTTCACCGTGATCGTCACCGTGGCCTGATCTGACAGCGCACCGTCGGAGGCGTCATAGGTGAACGAGTCGGTCCCGTGGAAATCGGCATCTGGGTCGTAGTCGAACGACCCGTCGGCGTTCAGGGTCAGAGTCGCGTCAGAGGGTCCCGCCACCAACACCGCAGACAGCGCATCGCCGTCGACGTCGGTGTCGTTGTCCAACACCCCCGGCGCCGCCACAGTCAACAGCGTGTCCTCGTCCGTGGTATAGGAGTCATCGCCGGCCATCGGGGCGTCGTTGATCGCGTTCACCGTGATCGTCACCGTGGCCTGATCTGACAGCGCACCGTCGGAGGCGTCATAGGTGAACGAGTCGGTCCCGTGGAAATCGGTATCCGGGTCGTAGCTGAATGACCCGTCGGCGTTCAGGGTCAGAGTCCCATCAGACGGCGCAGACACCAGCACGGCCGACAACTCGTCGTGCTCGGCGTCGGTGTCGTTGCCCAACACGCCCGCCGCTGCCACACTCAACAACGAGTCCTCATCAGTCCCGTAGGCGTCGTCCGCCGCCGTCGGCGCATTGATCGCCTGGTCGTAGAGTTTGAAGCTCTTGTAGTACCCGTTGAAGTAGTGGTTGCTGGTGGGGGCGTGTCCGAGATAGAGGGGGTTGGATCCGGTGTCGCGGGGTCCGTCCACACCCAACTCGGTGGCCACCAGCACGCCGTCGACGTAGAGCCGTATGTCGTTGCCGTCGTAGGTGCCGATGATGTGGCTCCATGCGTTGAGCGGGATCTCGTCGGGCGCCACCACGTTGTAGTCGGCGCCACCGATCTGGAGGTGGAAGTTGGGTTGGGTGCCGGTGGTGTACCCGGTCGCCTGGAGCCCGAGCGACATGTTGGTCTCGAAGGTCCCGCCGTCGCGGACGCGTTCGGCGAACGTGGTGTAGTAGCCGGCGTCCATCGGATAGACGATCGCTTCGATGCTCATCTCGGGTGAGTCCAACCCGGCGTGGTCCGGGATTGCGAAGTAGTCGCCGTCCCCGAAGCGGTAATCAATGGGATTGTCGAAGTACAGCACCGGCGTCCCGATCGGGTCGGTGCTCCACACCGTCCCGTGAGTCGTCCCCACGACCCCGTTGACTGAGTCGACGACGGTGGTTCCCGACCCTTGCGTCAAGTCGTAATCGAGAATCGGCGCCGGAGCAATGACCTCGTGGGTGGTCGAGTTGCCGCCGGTGCCGCCGTCCTTGTCGGTGACCGTCACCGTGACATTGTGGAGACCGGCGTCGCCGTAGACGTGGGAGGGTCCGGTGCACGTGGCGCCGGCGACCACTCCCGGCACGGGTCCGGCTCCGTAGTCGACCGTGCACGTGAACGGAGCGTCGTCGAAACCCGGATCGCTGAAGCTCGAACTCGCGGTCACGGCCTGTCCCTCATAGGAGGGCTCCGGCACCACGATGGGAGTGTCGACAGTAGGCGCCACATTGGAGACCGTGACGGTCGTCTCGTCGGTGTCCGATGCTCCGAAGCTGTCCGCTACCCGCAGCCCGACCGTGTATGTGCCGTCATCGCCAAAGGTCTGAGGCACGACTGCACCGGTCGCGTCGTTGTACGCACCGTCGTCGTCCGTGTCCCACTCGTACGCCACGATCGAATCGCCGGTGGCCGCATCGGGATCCGACGAACTCGTAGCGTCCAGCGAGACCGGTGATCCCTCGAAACCGTTGTACGGACCGTTGGCGTCTGCCACCGGTGGAGCATTGAACTCGGCCGCGACCTCCTGTGCGGTCAGCGCGCGGTCGTGGAACTTGAAGCTCTTGTAGTACCCGTTGAAGTAGTGGTTGCTGGTCGGGGCGTGTCCGAGATAGAGGGGGTTGGATCCGGTGTCGCGAGGTCCGCCCACACCCAACTCGGTGGCCACCAGGGCGCCGTCGACGTAGAGCCGTATGTCGTTGCCGTCGTAGGTGCCGATGATGTGGCTCCATGCGTTGAGCGGGATCTCGTCGGGCGCCACCACGTTGTAGTCGGCGCCACCGATCTGGAGGTGGAAGTTGGGTTGGGTGCCGGTGGTGTATCCGGTCGCCTGGAGCCCGAGCGACATGTTGGTCTCGAAGGTCCCGCCGTCGCGGACGCGTTCGGCGAACGTGGTGTAGTAGCCGGCGTCCATCGGATAGACGATCGCTTCGATGCTCATCTCGGGTGAGTCCAACCCGGCGTGGTCCGGGATTGCGAAGTAGTCGCCGTCCCCGAAGCGGTAATCAATGGGATTGTCGAAGTACAGCACCGGCGTCCCGATCGGGTCGGTGCTCCACACCGTCCCGTGAGTCGTCCCCACGACCCCGTTGACTGAGTCGACGACGGTGGTTCCCGACCCTTGCGTCAGGTCATAATCGAGAATCGGCGAGACAGCTGCTGAGGCTGGGAGGGTGCCAATCGCCAGCGCCAGACCGCCGGCGATGGCGAACCACTTGGGTCGCACGTGGTGTCCTGGTGCGCTGCCGGTTCTCATAGCGACCCTCCCTAGGTTGTGGCCGCAGACGACGGATCACGCGTCGGGAACGGCTCCATTCAGGAAACGCGACGTGGCGCTCTGTCGTGAAGACTCCACGACCGTGTTGACCCACTCCTCGCCGACACGTCGCCCACCTCCCTGCCCCGATTGTCCACCTGCCACCATGCACACCGCCTGCACGCCACATGCGCCCGGCATGCAGCGGGCCGAAATCCTCTGGCGGATGTCGGCGTCTCGTCGCACAATTGCCCTAGGTGAGGCGACCATGGACAGCTTCCAGATCGGTGTGCTCGGCCCGATTGAGGCGTACCTGGTCGGACGCGCGGTGCATCTCGGGGGGAGAAACGAACAACTCCTTCTCGCCGCCCTCGCGGTCGTACCCAACCAAACTGTATCGACCGACAGCCTGCTGGAAGGGATCTGGAACGGTGCCCCCCCGAGCTCGGGGCTCGACACCCTCCAGTCGATGGTGTCCCGGCTGAGAGCGCCGGCTCGGTCACGATGCCATCGAGCTGATCGATCACTCATATCGCCTCGTCGTCGAACCCGACCAGGTCGATTCGATCAGATTCGAGGACCTGCTCAGGGACGCCATGTCGCTCCTCGCCGACGACCCACCGACGGCGGCAACCCTCGCGACCGATGCGTTGGCTCTGTGGCGAGGAACTCCATTCGGAGATCTGAGCAACGTGAGCTTCCTCGAACCGGAGGTGCGGCGCCTCGAGGCCTTGCACCTGAGTGCCGTGGAGGTTCACCTGGAGGCCGATGTGGTGTGTGGGCGACACATTTCGGCGATCGCCACGCTTCAAGCCGAGGTCGCAAAGAATCCCTACCGAGAACGACTCTGGTACCTGCTCGTGCTGGCGCTCGCGCGCGACGGGTGCCGCGTCGACGCGCTTCGAGCCTGCGACGAACTGCGAGCCGAACTGGCCGCGACCGGGCTCGCACCGACTGCCGACATTTGCGAACTGGAGCAGATGGTTCTCGACGAAGCACCTGCGGTGCGCTCCCACCTGCGTCGTTGATACCACCGACCGCGATCACCGATGTCTCGAGCGCCTGAACGGGGCCGCGTTTTGCATCAGCGACCACTCGCCCGCCAAAGCTGCGGGAGATCAACCGATGTCCAACGAAGCTCTGACAGCCGGATCCCGAGGTGCGTGCTTGCGACGGTTGTTTGGCGCGACGGTTTCGTAGCCTCGTTGAGGTCGCTCGTCGGGTTACTCACGAAGTGCCTGCCGGCTGTTCACTCCGCTTCACCACCCGCTCCGAAGCCCGGCTGTTCCTGTTCTCATGGTTCGAGGTGTTCTACAACCGTCAACAACACCGAGCAGCCCTCGGCCATCGCACCCCCGCCGAGTTCGCCGCTACGTTCAACTCGCAATAACCCCGTGTCCACGAAAGCGGGTCAAGGTCATACCGTGGCGTCAACGGACGGTCTCGTGGTAACGCCGTGGTAACGCCGCTGGCCGAATCGGGGCGAATCCCGGCGCATTGTGACGAACGTTGAACCGCGCGGAAGTCGCGTTCAGAACGCACAACTACGAACCTCGGCGAACGACGCCGAACTGCTCCCAGGCGTTTCCCAAACCGTGTGTTGTAGGTTCGATTCCTACCTGGGGCGCGAAGACGGCCGACGTGCCGCTGATTCGGCTCCACAATCTGCGTCACACCCGGCTAGATGGAACCGATCCGACGCTGCCTCGACCTCGCCACCGAGTAGCCAGCCGGGAATTCCTCTCCCGTCGACGTCTTTGTTCGATGACAGTGAGTTCCTGACAATCTCGTCAATCCGGTCAAGAACGGGTGCCGTTGCCAACTGTGAACTAGCGAGCCCCGTATTCGATGGCTGTAAATGGCCAGTCGGTTTCGAGCCAAGTTGAGATCGCTTGCCAGGTGACGACGTCCATCTCGGCGCGGCTCGCTCGCACCCATGAACTAACCGCAGCGTCGGCTGTCTTTGACGGGTAGATGTAGAGACATCCGATCACGTCGTCGCCGTCGAGAATCGAGTACGTGAACCCAGAACGATTCTCAAAGTCCTTCGCGTGTCCTACTAGGTCGGCGAGGTTGGATTCGAGAGTCATCGCTGTGGGCCAGGTGCCGTCTGGGAAATCGGGTGTCTCCCAGATGTGGTCGATACTCGACATCCACGCGTCGTGGTCTCTTTCGTTGTGTTGGGGTCCGAGGGGTTCCATACGGAAACCGGGACCGTCAAAGCTGAGGGGCACGACGAAGTCGTCTGCTACAAGACTCATGTGATCATGGTAGGTGCCGAGCAGTTCGACGGGCTGACGATCGCCTACGGTGAAATACCTGACCCGTGCCGGGCCAAATCCCGTCTTCACTGGTGGATCGGAAACGCGTCGAACCGCTCCTGCCTGACCTCGGACCGTGCCGGAACACTCATCGGGCCGGCCACGGCGTGCAGTCGTCGGCGACGGCGACCAGTTCGTTCGATTCGCACGTCTCGAGCGGTCCGATTATCGAGATCGCAAGCTGGCGGAGCTCGACGAGGACCTCCGGCGGCCTCCCGAATTCCATGTCGTGCCGTGTGATGGTGTCGCCATATGCCAACACCACGTACGCGGCGCCCCCGTCGGCGCAGTCGGGGCAGCCGTAGACAGGCTCCAGGTCGTCATCCAGGGTCCTCACTGCCGTGTCGATCCGCTCTCGGGCGACCGTCGTCAGCGTGCCGCGGTTCACGAACAGGGGTTCCTCGCCGATGTGACCGCTTCCGGTGAGCACCAGCGCGTCGTCCTCGATGTCGAGATCGGCATTGCAGTATCCACCGCACATCCCGAACGACCAGCCCGCTCCCACGAGCGACACGTCACCGGCATCCGGCTCCGATCCGATCGTCAGGCGGCCGATCTCCTCACCGTTGAGCAACACCGGACTGTTGGCGGATTCGAACGATCCGAGCGCGATCGAGATCTCGAAGGGTTCAATCACCTGGATGCAGTCGTCCTCGGGATCTGGCTCACTCCAGAGTCCGACATCGATCGCCTGGCCGACGTCGTCGACGTCCCACACGGCCTCGTGACACGGTGTCGGCAGCGAACCGCGCACCATCAGCCGTGCTTGGACCGGGGAGCTCTCGAGCACGATGATCTCGGTCGCCTCGACGAACACCTCGCCTCGGTGGGGAGGAACCGTGGTCTGCGAGCTCACCGGGGGCAGGGTCGCGGCCGAGCCGGCCGGGGGAACGGCCGGGTCCGAGCTGCCGGCGCGGTCCACCTCCCCGCAGGCGGTCACCAGCAGCACGACCGCCAGACCAATCGTGAACGATCTCGAACTCATGCGTGTTCGACGCTTTCGGAAGCCGCTCGGTTCCCACTCGCCTCGATCGTGGCCGAACATCACCGATCAGCCCGCCCACACCATCGTCACCTCAGCGAGAACAGGCGGGTGGATCACCGGCATAACTGCCCAACCGTGACGCGAGATGATCCCGGTGCGATTCCTCGCTCGGTGTCAGACGGTGACGAGTCGAACCGATGCGCGGAGTGTTTGAAGCAGGTGCCTGAGGTCGTTTGGGTCGGAGGTGACGAGGGCGACTGAGCTGCCTCGCGCCCGGGCGGCTGCGATCACCGCCACGGACGCGTCGATGATGTCAGCGGTGCAGGCCTGTCCGCAAAGCAGCCCCGTGGCCCGTGCGAGCGGTCCGTCGATCGGGACCTCGTCGCAGTGTGCGAGTACTCGCGCGAGGATCGCTTGGCGGCTCCCATCGCGCCACGCTTGTGCAATCACGCCAGCGGGTACCAACACCTCAGCGGAGTCGTCGGCTGCGTTGCGCAGCATCGCCCAGACCGAGCGGTCGTTGCGATCCAGCGCGATCAGCGCGCCGGCGTCGAGGACGAGTGTGGTCATCCGTCGACGAGCGCGCGTCCGGCAGCGAGCTCGTCACCGCTGAAGGCGCCGTGCTCGTGTTCCCAGGCCGCGACGACGTCACGAAGTCCGCGGTTGGCGAGTTGACGGCGAGCGGCGTCGGCGAGCCAAGCGGAGACGTTCTGCTCGTCAGCGTCTGCAGCCTCGCGGACGGCAATCGCAAGTTCTGATTCCAGCGACACGGTGAGTCGTTCGACCGTCATGGCATGATCATACTTCTTCATACCCAAAGCAGTGCTGCACATCACCGCACGCATTCACCATCACCAACGGGCGGGGGATCACCGACACAGTTACCCAAACCGAGCACTGCATAGTCCCGGTCCGACATGTGCAGTTGCCGGTGGCGCAGCGCCATCGCCAGTGTTCCGGGCTCCGATTGCCAAGTGAGTTCGGCCTCGTGATTCCGCACCGGTTCCGAGCTCAGGGTTCGTCCACCGAAGACCTACCTCGTCGGAACGCTATTCGCTCCCGAATGGAAACCCAGGTCCGAGTCGGCCGCGCCGGACGCTCGCTCGATTCCTGCGTCGGAGAGCGGACCATCGGCCCGCTCGAGTCACCGCTGCGATCTTGCCCGCCGCCGCTCGACGGCTCGGAGCCACTTGTTCTGACGGCTGCGACACGCCTTGCGGCAGTAGCGCTGGTTGCTGCTGCGGCGCTCGAACAGCTCGCCGCACCGCCAGTACCCACAGACGGCGAGCCGATCGGGATCGAAGTCGACATCGACGGCCTCGCCGTCGTGATCGTCCTGACTCTTGGGTTGTCGTACAGCGCAGATCTGCACAAGTCAATCAGACCGACGCGGTCGGCCCGGCGTGGGTGCCAGCCGGACGTCGCGGTCGGCGGTGTACTCGACAATGCGCTCACGGGACTCGCAACGAGGGAACTGGAAGTCGCGGGCCGTGCTACCTGCGTCCGCACGGTACGACGCACAGAATCCCCTATGCCCTCCGTACCGTCGCGCCGCATCGCGGTTCGGGCGCGGTGCTCCCGCGTGAGGAGTGGCCGACTCGCGGTCGCGGCCGTCCGTCGTTGACCGGCCACGCGAGCCCGTCGCCGCTGGTGTCGTTCCGACTCGAACCAGAACTACGTGACCGCGCCGCTGAGCGAGCCGACCGTGAGGGAAAGTCGTTGTCGGCCCTCGCGCGAGAGGCGCTCGAGGAGAATCTTGCGTCCTGACCGCATCAGGCCGCACGTCGGAGTGAAGTGTTTGGGTCGGAACACCTTCGGACGGTGTTTCACCTTGCAGGTTGGTGATCCCCTCGTCGGTATGCCGACCACTCGTCAACGTCATCTCCTGACCGAGACTGACGATCTGGCCGCTGCCATCGATGCTGCAGTCCCGATGTACCGCGGGGAGAGTCGTGCCGATGTCCTGCGACATCTGGTTGCGCTCGGCGCCGAAACGATCGCACAGCAGCAGGGTAGTCACCGTCGCCTCGTCCGTGATCGGGCCAGCCGATACCCCGGGTTGTATCCGACGGACTACCTCGATCAGCTGCGTACGGATTGGCCCGAATGATCGTCATCGATGCCAGCCTCATCGCCTACCTGGACCCCAACGTCGGCGTTCGTCGCGTCGGCGGTCGTCGCATCGGTGCTGCCGCACGAAGCGAGCAGCACAACGCCGATGGCGATCGCCGCCAGGCGAAGGGCGATGCGAGCGTGGTGGTGGTGGTGTCCATGGCTGCTCCTGGATCGTCCGGCCAGGCGACCTGCCCATTCGGATTGGTGCGGCGTCGTTGTCGCACGAGGTGGACCTACCGGGATCTCCGTCATGCAGCAATAGCGATTGCTGCAATAGCTATTGCAAATCTATGATTGGAACGGTTGGCTGGTCCGATGGCAAGCGGCAACCCTTTGCGTCGGGCCCACGACGTCGGTTTGGCGTGGACCTCGCTTCTGTCGGTCGGTCGCGCTACGAGGTGAAGATCTGGTCGGCGGCGATCGCCTGACCGTTTCGCACGGTGACGATCACTGCGTAGCGTTCGTAGGTGAAGCCCGTCGGTGTGTCCGGGGCCGATGCATGGCCTGCGACCAGTCGAGCGAACTCACTCGTCGAGACCCGGTAGGACACGAACCGGCCGTCGCCGACCCACGCGCCCACCGAGGTCGCTGCAGCGTCGGCCAACGCCACGTTGGCGCTCGGCGAGTACAGCGTGTTGTTGTCGCTCGAACAGGCGTCCTCGCCATCGCCGAACTGCTCCCGGCAGGCGTCGCCGTAGAAGTACTGCACGAGTGTGAAGCTGACGTTCTCGCCATCCGACGTGTAGTCCCAGCTCCAATACTGCCCGTCAGGAAGCGGATCCGAAATCGGGTCGGACTTCTGATTGGCGAACAGAGAGTCAAAGGTGGGGGTCTCCAACTGCTCGTACCCCCCGCCGACTGGGGCTGCCGTGGAGGCCGGTTCGGTCTTTGCGGGCGAGGTGACGGGAGATGCCGACTTCGGTGACACGGACGATGAGCCTGGGGGCAGCTTGATCACGTCGCCCGGCAGAATCAGGTGATCGCTCCCGTCAGGCCACCCGTTTGCGGTGACGATGTCGGCTACCGAGACTCCGGCGCGGTCGGCGATGCCGCTCAGCGTGTCGCCTGCTTCGATCGTGTATCCGGCTGATTCTGCCGCCGTGCCGTTGGCGGTCGTCGCGTCGGCGGTCGTCGCGTCGTTGCTGCCGCACGAAGCGAGCAGCGCAATGCCGATGGCGATCGCCGCGAGGCGAGGGGCGATGCGAGCGTGGTGGTGGGTGGTGTTCATGGCTGCTCCTGGATCGTCCGGCCAGGCGACCTGCCCACTCGGATCGGTGCGGCGTCGTTGTCGCACGAGGCGAACCTAGCGGGATCTCCGAAGTATAGCAATAGCCATTGCAGCAATAACTATTGCGTCAACCCGTCGCGTCATGATCTTCTGGATCGATTGCTGTGTAGTATCCGCGATTCGACGAGCGGCAATCTGGCCGGAACCACCGGGATCCTCGAGTGCCTCGATCACATCGAAGCGCCCGTGTCGCGCATCGACCAGCGACTCCTGAGGGACACCCTCGGTCGCACCAGCTCAGCGGTGAGATCTAGGGGCTTGTCGTGACGGAGTAGAGGTTGCCGGTGCGTTCCGGGAAGCAAAAGGTGTCATCGACTGCCACGATGGTGATGATTTCCAGGTCGGCGATGGTGACCTGTGCGTTGTCGATGCGCCCGTCGACGATCGGCGCGCCTTTTTGGGTCGAAGGAGTGCTCCGATCCGGACGCGCAGCTGACAAGCTATTGACCATGTCGAGAGAGTTGAGCGAGGCGCCGCCGGAGCGTGGGGTGTTCGCCAACCGCACATTGAACCTGCGGGCAGTACGTGCGATCGGCTACGACATGGATTACACGCTCATCCACTACCGGGTCGAAGCATGGGAACGAGCTGCGTTCGAGCATGCCCGAGCAGTCCTGGCCCGGAGAGACTGGCCGGTCGAGCCGCTCGTCTTCGAACCCGACCAGTTCACGATCGGGCTGGTCTTCGACCTCAAGCTCGGCAACTTGTTGAAGGCGACCCGGTTCGGCTACGTATCCCGCAGTCGTCATGGCAACTCGATGCTCCCGTTCGATGAGCAGCGCACGATCTACCAGGACACCGTGGTCGAGCTCGGTCAGCCTCGGTACGAGTTCATGAACACGTTGTTCGAGCTGTCCCGTGCCAGCCTGTGGACACAACTGGTCGAGATCCACGATCGACAGCCGCTCGGCGGCGTGAGGAGCTACGCCGATCTCTACTGGGCCGTCGACGACGCCTTGAACGAGACCCACAATGCCGGCGCCCTCAAGGCCGACATCGTCGCCGATCCGGAGCGTTTCGTCGATCTCGACCCCGACATCGTCACGACCCTCAACGACCAGCGTGCGGCCGGCAAACAACTGCTGCTGATCACCAACTCCGACTGGGCCTACGCCCAGCAGATGATGCATCACTGCATCGATCCGTTCTGTCCTGACGGCGAGACGTGGCGCGATCTGTTCGATGTCGTGATCGTCTCGGCGGCCAAGCCGAGCTTCTTCGCCGAGTCCAATCCGGTCTACCGCGTGGTCGACGAGAGCCAGTCGTTGCTGCGAACCCACGTCGGTGCTCTCGAGCCCGGCCACGTCTACTTCGGGGGCAATGCCCGACTCGTCGAGCAGAGCCTCGGGGATTCCGTCGGCCAACCCCTGTACGTCGGTGACCATCTCTTCGGAGATGTTCATGTGGCCAAAGACGAGCTGCGCTGGCGGACGGCGCTGATCGTTCGAGAACTCGAAGACGAGATCCTCGATGCGGTCCGGTTCGCCGACGATCAGATCAAACTCGAGCAGTTGATGACCGAGAAGATCGAGATCGACCGGCAACAGGCCAGACTCCGGATGGTGGCACGACCCTCGGCCAACGACCTGGCCCGCATCACCGAGGCCGCCATCGAACTGGACGGGAAGATCGCACCCCTGGCCAAGGCGGCGTCCGACCTCGGCAACCCGACGTGGGGCCCTCTCATGCGGGCCGGGAACGACAAGAGCCTGTTCGCCCGCCAGGTCGAACGCTACGCGGACGTGTACACGTCGCGCGTGTCGAACCTTCGATACGAGACACCGTTCGCCTACCTGCGTGCCGCCCGCGGATCACTGCCGCACGACGACGCCGGCCGGTAGTCCACCGCCGGTAGTCCACCGCCGATTCCCGCTGGTCGGAAGCACCACGTGTATGCCGTTGATGCCCCGCGATATCCTCAAGAACTGAGGGGCGCGAGCCGATCATAACTACATGAGCCGACGTCGAGCAGCGCTCGACCCAACACGCTGCCGCGATGTCGGGTCGACACTCATCGAGCTCCTGATCGCGATCGTGATCATCGGCACCGTCGTCACCGGCACATTGGCGACGCTGCGCACCACGATCATCAGCGGCACCATCAACCGAGACCACGCCACCGCCCACGGCTGGTTGCAGTCCGCGTCCGATCTCGTGTACTCGGCGCCGAAGGTGCTGTGCGACGGCGCCCTGCCCGACGATGGTGAAGCGGCCGCCCGGAACTCGTACAGCGCGGTCATCGCGGTCGTGCCGAACCCCGAGGGCTGGGCCGACACGCAGATCCGGATCGTGCCACCGATCCAGTTCTGGAACGCCGCCAACATCGACTCCGACCCGAACATCGAGTACTTCTTCAGCGGCACCTGCGACCCGACCCACAGCCTGCAGCTGATCAATCTGGAGGTCGTCAGCGAGAGCGGCAGCATCATCGAGAACGTGGAGATCGTCAAGTGACTGCGAACCGATCGCAGCGGACGGTCCGCGACGCAGGAATGACCCTGCCCGAGCTCCTCATCGCACTGGCCTTGACCGGGCTGGTCGTGATGGTGCTCACCGCAGCCACCATCGTGAGCCTCCGGTCGGTCCCTACCGCGACCGATCGGGCCGACGGTGCTGTGGCGCTCCAGGGCCTGACCACCTTCCTGCCGCCGGATGTCGATGCCGCCACGCCGGGCACGCTGGACATCATTCCAACGACGCCATCTGGCTGCACCGGGACCGATCCGGGACAGAATCTCCTGCGCCTCACGTGGTCGGAGAACTTCGACAACACGACGACCACCTACGTCGCCGACTACCGGTTCGTCATCACCGGCGACACGGGCGAGTTGATTCGCATCAGCTGCTCCGGGCAGCCGAGCCTCGGCGCTCCGAACCTGTTGAGCATGTCGGCTCCGCTGAGTTCGACCGTTCCCACCGTCACGACCTACGACAGCGACGCCGACGGTCTCGACGACCAGGTCAGGTTCCAGCTGGAGACCACGTCGGGCAAGATCCTCTTCATCGACGCGGCGTCCAAGAACCCGTCCGAAACACTCCCGACCACGCCACCGTCCTCCCCGACCACCACCGCCGCACCCACGACGACGACCAGCGCCACGACCACGACGACCACCACGACGACCACCACGACGACCACCACGACGACCACCACGACGACCACGACCGTCGTCGGGCCGACCACGACCGTCGCCGGGCCGACCACGACCACGGTGCCGCCGACCACGACCACCACGACCACCACGACAACCACCACGACCACCGTGCCAGCGACGACCACCACGACACTGCCCCCCTGCGAGATCACGAGCATCACCCTCAGTCGCAACCCCGTCAGCCTCAAGAGCGGATCACCCAGCCAGTTGACGCAGGACACCACCGTCACGATCACCAAGACCGGGACCTGCGTCGGACTGACACTGTGGTACACGCCCGGCGGACCGGGCAGCCTCTCCCCGCAGAACTTCCCGACGTCATCGCCGCTCAGCATCACGCTCTGGAACCACCCCAGTTCGCCCGAGTACTGGACGGCGGGTAACAAGACACTCGAGGTCAGGGACGGGTACGGCAACGTGCTCCGGACCACGACACTCCCGGTGAACCCATGATCGTCAACCACCACGCCCACCGACGCGACGACGGCACGATCATGCCGCTCGTGCTGCTGTTCATGATCCTGATCTCGGTGATCGTGCTGGCACTGGCCAACTACGTGACGACGTCGCTGAGGTACGGCAACGTCGTCGAAGAACGCGCCGACCGGCTGGCTTCCGCCGACGGCGGGCTGCGATACGGGGTCGAGCAAGTCCGATCCACCGCCTTGAACATCTGCATGACCAACCTCGGCGTCACCGGGTACACGATCGACTTCCCGGCGACGCTCAACGATGCCCCCGTCCAGCTCACCTGCCGGAAGAGCAACTCGACGATCGGCGACATCAAGTCGTGGGCGCTGGTCGTGACCGGCGAAGGCGTGCCCAGCAGCGAGTGGATGATCGGAACGCAGGGCGCTGCGAACACGAGGAAGTACGTCGGCGGCCCGGTCTGGATCACCGAGCCCGAGCGATCCAACCTGCAAGCAGAGTTCGAGGTCGAGAACGGCAACGTCTGGTACCACCGCACCGACTGCTCGACCCCACTCACGCTCGATCCCGAGTTCTACATCACCCCGGCGACACGCGGCACGATCTGCATCGACCAGCCCTGGGACGCCCTGTTCACCGCCCCACCGGTCGGAGCGTTCCCGCCCGTCACCGACATCGCGAACACCAACCCGGCGCCGACGATGAACGGCTCGTGCAAGGTCTTCCGCCCCGGGCGATACACGGTGATGCCGCCACTCGGCGCCGACAACTACTTCCAGAGCGGCAACTACTACTTCGAGAATGTGTTGTTCGATAGTCCAGTCCGCAGCCGTCACAGCCGGATGGCCCGACTTCGCCCAACACGGCGACATCCAGATCATCCCCAACACACCATGCGACGACGCACTGAACGCCGACCGCGGCAGCGGCAGCCTGCCCGGCGCCACGTTCTACCTCGGCGGCACGAGCGGCATCGAGATCGCCTCACAAGGCAACTTCGAGATCCATCGCCGCCTGCAGGGGAACTCCCTCGTCAGCGTCCAGACGATCGACACCACCACCGCCGATCAGCTCGCCAACAACCTCAGCTACCTCCAGAACGCGCTCTACACGACCTCAGGCAACAACAAGGACACGGTCATCCACGGCTTGTTCTGGGCGCCCCGCGGACAGCTCGACTTCGGCAACGTGACCAACGTCGCCAACGGCATGCTGCTCGGCGGCGCGGTCGGCGCCCGCGTCCAACTCCAGGCGTCCGGCTCGGCCAACAAATTCGTCATCCGGGTCGAGAACAGCCCGATCCCCAACCGACTCCGCATCGACTCCACCGCCACCAAGAACGGCCAGTCGACGACCATGAGCGCGATCGTCGTCGCGGACGACACCGGCTTGACCGCGCGTCGAGTCGGTCCGCGTGCTCGACTGACGCTCGCTCACGGTGTGGTGGCTACCCAACACCTCGATCACCCGCGACGTGTCGGCCCGGCCGAGCGACCCGTCAACGGCGAGCGACCGGGCGAGGTCGTCAGCGGCCGGCCGGTAGTCCACCGCCGATTCCCCGTTGGCCTCAGGGCATCTGGTCGCCGAAATTGATACCGAGATCGCGGGCGGTCATGATCGTGTCGCCATCCGGGGGAACCGTCTTCATCCGATTCGTTGCCCCGACCAGCGGCACATAGGTCACGTTGGGCGGATCGAGGGCGACCATCACGCCGTTGTGACCTGTCTCCAACGCCCGCACCGCGGCGGCGCCGAAGCGCAGCCCGAGCAGTCGATCGAGTGAGGTCGGGGGCCCGCCACGCAGCAGATGTCCGAGCACTACACAGCGGCTCTCCTTGCCGGTGAGCCCCTCCAGCTCGCCTGCCACCTTCGTTCCGACGCCACCCAGTTGCACAGCCTGGCCAACCGTCTTCCCCTTCGTCGACAGCTCACCGTCGATCGGGACAGCTCCCTCGGCGACCACCACGATCGAGAACTTGGCACCGCGCTCCTCGCGTTGCTTGATCGTTGCAGCTACCGGTTCGAGGTCGTAAGGGATCTCCGGAATCAGAATCGCGTGGGCACCGGCTGCCATGCCCGAGTGCAGTGCGATCCAACCGGCGTACCGCCCCATCACCTCGACGACGATGATTCGACCGTGCGACGTGGCGGTGACGAACAGCCGGTCGATGCACTCGGTGGCGAAGTCGACCGCAGTGTCGAACCCGAACGTGGCGGTCGTCTTGTCGAGGTCGTTGTCGATCGTCTTCGGCACGCCGATCACCCGCAGCCCGTGTTGGAAGAGATGGTTGCCGATCGTGAGTGAACCATCACCGCCCACCGTGATGAGAGCGTCGATGCCGGCATCGCGGAATCGACCGATCAACTCGTCGGTGCGGTCGACCTCGACGATCGAACCGTCCGGTTGCTCGGTGGGGTAGGCGGTCGGATTGCCCTTGTTGGTCGAACCGAGGATCGTGCCCCCGAGGTGTGAGATCCCGCGCACGGCCTCGCGCGTGGAGTTGCATGAGCCCTCCGTCGGGGTACTCCTCGGGAAACATCAGCCCGTTGAATCCGTCACGGATCCCGACCACGTCCCAGTCACGGTTTCGGGCGGCCAGTGTCACCGAGCGGATGACGGCGTTGAGTCCGGGTGCGTCTCCGCCGCCGGTGCTGATGGCAATTCGCGAGATGTCGATCACGTGGTAGGACGATACGCCACTCTCGGACCGGTCTCGTACCGTGACGTTCGAATCCGGTGCCCGTCAGGAGTGTTTCGGATGGGCAACCGAGCCGTCCGGCAGCGTTGTCTGGGCAGGAAGTCCATCCATGGCGAGCGACGCATTCGTGTAGCTCACGTCGTCGGTGACCTCGCCGCCGAACCAGGGCGGTGGTTCGAATCCTGCCATCGATTCGTCGGAGTCGAACTCGACCTCGGCCAGTACGAACCCGTTCAGCTCGTCATGGAACACATCGAGCTCGATCGTGTTGGGGCCGAGCGGCAGCCGGTAGCGGGTCTTGTGCACACGGCGCCCCCCCGTCTGCTCCCAGACCGCGTCGAACTGCTGCTCCGAAATCGGCCATTCCAGTTCGGTTCGCACCGGGCCGCGGCCGGCCTTGATGGTCAGGGTGCGTCCCCCAGCTGCTGCATCGCGGACGCGCACCGACACGGTCCGGTCGATCGCCAGGTAGCCCTGACGCAACACCGTGCCATCGGCGGGAAGCGCCGGTACTTCGGTGACCAGGAACTTCCGTTCGCGTTCGAGCGATTCGGACGGCGCCGACGAAACGCGAGCGACGGCGGATCGGCCGTCCTCCCGTGCCAGTTCGGCGATGCCTCCAGTCGCCAGCTCGGGGCCGAGCTTGACGGTCCGCTTCCAGTAGGCCTCGATCCTGCCGGCGAACGAACTCGGTGACTCGGCGTAGATCGTGGCACCGAGACGAAACGCACGACGCCGCAGGTCGCGCTCGCTGCGCGCGGGCGAGGCGCACAGCGCGCTTGGCCTGGCGCTTGCCGCCGAAACGGTCCGGACTGGCCTCGAGCCGCCCGATCAGCACGGCCAGGTCGTGGTCGTCTCCGAGCGCTTCGGCGAGATCGTCGAGGCTGGCGATCAAGGGCTGCAACATGCTCGGGGCCGCTCGTTGGACCAGCCGCAGCTGGTACCAGAGGGTCTTGACCGACTTGCGCCACTCGTGCAGCCGGTCGTCGCTGGGCTTGTCCCGGGCGCGGCGAAGGTCGCGGCCGCCGGCCCGATAGGTGCGTTCGATGCCGGCGCGGATCGTGGCGAACCTGCCTTCGATACGCCAGTGCTTGATGAGCTTTCGGGCTGCTTTCAGCAGCCGCCGCGCCAACGCGATTCGCAGGTCACCGCCTCGAACGCTGTCGGTTGCGACGGCCGCAACTTCGGCCTGGGCGGCACGGACCTCGTCGAGTTCGGCGTCGTGTTCGTTGGTCGACCTCAGCTCGTCGAAGGTCGACAACACGGCGTGGGCGTCTCGGATCGGCGCCAACGCCTCGGCAGCATCGCCGACGAGCTGATTGAAGTGCTGGAACTCGTCGCCGAGCGAACTACGAACCAGTCGGGCGACCGCCCGAACCTCCTTGCACCGCTTGCGAACGGTGTGGACCGCTTTCTCGACGTCGGCGGGATCTCGATCGAGTTCGTTCAGGATGTCGAGCGACTCGTCGATGCACTCGCGCGCCACACGTCGTACCTCGTGCGTCACCCATTCCGCCGGCTCTAGGACGTAGGGCACCGTTCCTCCTGCGGTTGCTCTGGGCTGAAGTCACACCGTAACCGGTGCGGGCGCGATCGGCCCGGTCGCGCGGGGCGGGATGAATTGGTGGTGTTGGTTGCTTCGAGACCTCGAGGTTGCGTCGGGGCGAGTTGCGACGGTCAGGAGGTGGCGAAGTAGATCCGGTCGCCTTCGATCGAGTCGGTGGTCAGCAGGACGCCGCCGGTGAGGTCGTCGTTGGTGACGGTGAGGCAGATGATGCCCGACAGTGAGCCGCCGACGAAGACCTCTGTGAACGGGTCGAACCCGTCGGGTGTGACGCCGCACCCTTCGTCGAAGCCTTGGTCGATGATCGACAGGGTGGCGGGGCCGAAGAACTCGAATTCGAGGTTGAACAGGGTCGAGAGCGGTTCTTTCTCGGCGGCGTCGAGGGTGACGGTGACGGGCACGCCGTAGAAGATCGAGCCGTCGGGCGGTGGATCGTTGAACTGGTTCTCGGCGGCGACCGCTCGGGTCAGGTCGGTGCCGGGTCCGTCGACGACGAGCGTCCAGATCGAGCCATCGCCATCACCGAACGAATCGATCGTGATCGACACGGGCCGGCCGATCGGGAACGGATTCGCCCGCGAACCCGGCTCGTCGCTGCTGTTGTCAGGTCGGGGTGGATCGTCAACCGTTCCGGAGGTGCCCGACTCGCCGCCCTCGTCGTCGGAATCGATGTCGGCACGATCACCGGAGGTGGCGAAGTAGATCCGGTCGCCTTCGATCGAGTCGGTGGTCAGCAGGACGCCGCCGGTGAGGTCGTCGTTGGTGACGGTGAGGCAGATGATGCCCGACAGTGAGCCGCCGATGAAGACCTCTGTGAACGGGTCGAACTGGTCGGGTGTGACGCCGCACCCTTCGTCGAAGCCTTGGTCGATGATCGACAGGGTGGCGGGGCCGAAGAACTCGAATTCGAGGTTGAACAGGGTCGAGAGCGGTTCTTTCTCGGCGGCGTCGAGGGTGACGGTGACGGGCACGCCGTAGAAGATCGAGCCGTCGGGCGGTGGATCGTTGAACTGGTTCTCGGCGGCGACCGCTCGGGTCAGGTCGGTGCCGGGTCCGTCGACGACGAGCGTCCAGATCGAGCCATCGCCATCACCGAACGAATCGATGGTGATCGACACGGGCCGGCCGATCGGGAACGGATTCGCCCGCGAACCCGATTCCGGCGAGGGAGCCGTGGTGGGAGGCGAGACCGTCGTGTCGGGCTGGTCCGCTTCGCCGACACCCGCACCGGCGTCGTCCTCGGTCCACGTCGTTGGATCGGAGGCGGCCGGGCCATCTTGTGGGATCGTGCCGTCGATCGCCGAGGCGACGGTCGGATCGGCCGGTGCACCCGCCTTCTGCTCGTCAGCTCCGAAGATGCCGACCACGACAGCCAAGCCGACGACCGCAGCGATGGCGATCGCCCACCAACGCCGCCACCACGGCTTCTTCGTCGCGCCTCCGGGAGCGCCGAACGGGGTGGCCGACACGATCGGAGGTGCAGGCGGTTGTGGCGTGACCGCCGGCGTGGGAGGTGGTAGCTGCGGTGCCGACCCCGGATGCTGCTCGGGCGCGTACCATTTGCCGTCCGACGCTTGCCACCAGCCCGGACCGCGTGATGAGTCACTCATTGCAGCAACCTTCCATTGGGGACAGCTGCCCCACCAGCGGCGGTGGCTACCGCACTGGACGAGGTGGGAAACCACCCCTGGGTGCGGTTGGCGAACGACACGAGCGACAGCATCACCGGCACCTCGATCAGCACACCGACCACCGTCGCAAGGGCGGCCCCAGACCCGAGCCCGAACAGGCTGATCGCCACGGCGACGGCGAGCTCGAAGAAGTTCGAGGTACCGATCATCGCCGCCGGCGCAGCGACGTCGAACGGCAGGCGCAGCAGGCGTGCGACCCCGTAGGCGATCGCGAAGATGCCGTAGCTCTGGATCAGGAGCGGCACAGCGATCATCGCCACGCGGGCAGGGCTGATCGACGATCGTCTCGGCCTGGAACCCGAACAGCAGCACGACCGTGAGCAGCAGCCCGATGATCGACGTCGGCTTGAGCTTGCGCCGCAAGCCGGTCGACGGCCCGGCGCCCCTGACGTCGCAGCAGTGTCGACCGGGTGGCGACGCCTGCTGTCGAGCGGGATCACGACGAAGATCACGACCGAAGCGATCAGCGTGTCCCACGGCACGGTGAGGTCGGTCACGCCGAGCAGGAGCCCGGCGATCGGAGCGAACGCGAACACCAGAATCAGGTCGTTGATCGACACCTGGGCGAGCGTGTAGTTGGGGTCGCCGTTGGTGAGCTGGCTCCAGACGAACACCATCGCCGTGCATGGCGCGACACCGAGCAGGATCATGCCGGCGATGTACTCGTCGGCCTCGGCTGCCGGCACCCAAGTCGGCGAACACGAACCGGAAGAACAGCTACGCCAGGCCGGCCATCGTGAACGGCTTGACCAGCCAGTTCACCGAGAGCGTCAGGATCAGACCCTTGGGGCGGTGGCGGACGTCGCTCAGACAGTCGGGTTCGACCTTGAGCATCATCGGGTAGATCATCAGCCAGATCAGCACCGCGACGACGAGGTTGACACTGGCCGACTTCGAGATCGGCGACCGCCTCGAACACGCCAGGCACGACGAGTCCGAGCCCGACGCCCGCCAGGATCGCAGCCGCCACCCAGATGGTCAGGAAGCGCTCGAATCGGCCCATCAGCCCGCCACCGATCGGAACGGGTTGCAGGAGGGGGTGCTCGCTGCATCGCTCACACCCTGCATCGTGCCGAAGTCACTCGAACGCCAGCCAGGGCACAATGGCCCGCGCCTGCGCTCACGGCCATGGGTTCGTCGGGCGGCGACGCTACGGTCGCCCGTTGTGACTGATGAGACGATCGACGGCCCTGGGTTTCCTCTGCGCGAGATGCTCGGGTTCACGATCGACTCTGGCACGGGCCAATCACGGGTCACGCTCGAGGTCGACGAACGGCACCTCAATCCGCACGGATCGGTGCACGGCGCGGTGATGTTCGCGCTCGTCGACACAGCGATGGGAGGGGCCACGATGAGCGTGCTCGACGAGGGCAGCTGGTGCGCCACGGTCGACATCCACACGCGATTCCTGGCACCGTGCTTCTCCGGCACCCTGACCGCCTCCGCAACCGTCCGACGGTCGGGCCGACGCGTGGTCCACCTCGACGGGGTGGTCACCGACGAGGCGGGCAAGGAGTACACGGCTGCCTCCGGAGTGTTCGCAGTGATTCCGGCCGCAGGCTGACGACTTCCGATCTACGGTTGTGGGATGTGCCGCAACATCACCACCCTGCGCGGGCTCGAGCCGTCCGCGACACCCGACGAGATCGAGGCAGCAGCGCGTCAGTACGTTCGCAAGATCAGCGGTGTCCAGAAGACCTCGGCAGCGACCGAGGCAGCTTTCGAACGGGCCGTCGAGCTGGTGACTGCGGCAACCTCGGAACTGCTGCGTGAGCTGCCGGCCCGCAAAGCTGTTCCGAAGACCGAGCCGCCTCTGAGGCGAATCGCTCGCGCCCACGCTTCGCATTGATCGGCCAATCGTCCGATCCTGCGGGGTCGAAAGCCTCTGTCTCCATGTCGGCGTGCCCGCGACGATCGAATCAGATACGTGGCGTATGTCCAAGGAGGTTGCCATGTTCCAACATCTCGTTGTGCCGGTCGACGGCTCGGCAGCATCCTGGGCGACCGTCCCGATCGCAGCGTGTATGGCGGCGACGGTGGATGGGAAGCTCGACGTGGTCACCGTCGTCGACCGCTTGGCCGACGTCGGTCCGGCACAAAACGACCTGCAAGACGGGCTGCAACGGCTCGGTGAGCTGGAGCTCGAGGCAACGCCGAGCGTGCTCGCCAGCGATTCTGTCGCGCGTGCCGTGGCGTCGCACGTCGAGTCGCTCTCCGGCGCGACCGTGGTGATGAGTTCACACGGACACGGACGGTCGGCAGCCGTACTCGGCAGCACCGCCGACGAACTGTTGCGTCTTGTTTTTGGTCCACTCGTCGTGATCGGGCCGCACGTCCTCGACAGCGCCGGCGCGCTCGATGGGGCCTACGTGGTGCCGATCGACGGTTCCGAGTCGGGCGAGAAGATCGTCCCGATTGCCGCTGCGTGGGCGATCGAGTTCGGCGCCGTACCGTGGCTGGTCGAAGTGATCGATCCCGACCTGCGCCTCAGCGGTGACGTCTCCGAATCGGCGTACCCGGCCCGCATCGCCCACCAGATCCAGGGTCAAACCGGCCATGAGGTGGAGTACGACATGCTCCACGGCGATCGGCCGTCGCGCTCGATCGTCGAGTTCGCCGAGCGGATGAAGGCGACCCTGATCTTTGCCAGCACACACGGCCGCACCGGGCTCGAACGTTTGCGGCTCGGCAGCGTCGCGGCAGAGATCGTGCGCCACGCCGAATGCCCCGTGGTGCTGCACCGCCCTCCGACTCTGCAGTGAGGCCAACCGGGTAGGGCGCCCTTAGCCTGTCCCGGTGACCGAGGTAGCCATTCGTCCCTCGCGCCCGACCGGGACGCGATTGGTACCGGGTTCACGCGCGTTCATCATCGTGTTGTCGATGTGCATGGCCGTCACCGCGTTCGGCATCGACACTGTGTTGCCTGCCTTCCCGGAGATCCGCGCCGCGTTCGATCTCGACGCCGATGCCACCTCGGTCACAGGGCTGATCACGTTCTTCTTCATGGGTTCGTCACTGGGTCTCCTGCCGGCCGGGTTGTTGGCTGACCGGTTCGGGCGCCGCCCGGTGATGTGGGGTGGCCTGGCGCTCTACATCCTGGGCGCCATCGGCTCGATCATGGCGCCGACACTGGGCGCGATGTTCGCTGCCCGTTTCATCTGGGGTCTCGGCTCGGCCGGCCCGCGGGTCGCTGCCATGGCGATGGTGCGCGACGCCTACGAGGGCGCCCAGATGGCACGCCAGATGTCATTGATCATGGCGGTCTTCATCCTGGTGCCGACGTTCGCCCCGGCGCTGGCGGTCGGCATCTTGGCGGTCGGCCCGTGGCAGGCGATCTTCTGGACCTGTGCCGGCGGAGCCGTTCTGGTTGCCATGGCCGTCACGCGCCTGCCGGAGACGCTGCACAGCGGGTCGCCCCATGTGTCTTCGGGATCAGGCGGGCGGCACCTCTCGCTCGGTGCCGCCTGGCGGAGCTGCCGTGATGTCGTGTCGACCCCCGGCACCGTGGGCTACCTGTTGTCGCTCACTGCGCTGTTCGGCGTCTTCATGTCGTACCTGGCGAGCTCGGAGATCGTGCTCGATCAGGTCTTCGGTCTCGGCCAGTGGTTCCCCGTGTTCTTCGGCGGAATCGCCGTTGCGATGGGATCATCGATGTACATCAACGGTCGGTTCGTCGAGCGTGTCGGGCTGCGCCGCATGGTTGCCTGGGGTTTCTGGGCCAACTCGGCGATGGTGGTCGCACTGCTGGTGTTGGCGTTGTCCACCTCGGGTCGTCCGGCCTTCGCGTTGTATGCGGCGCTGTTGACCGCAGTGCTGTTCACGCAGCAGATGCTGATCCCGAACCTGAACGCGATGGCGATGCGTCCGCTCGCCCATGTCGCCGGCACCGGCGCAGCGATCCTCGGGATGGTTGCGGGCGTGTTCGGCGCGCTGATCGGCAGTTTCATCGACCGCCAGTTCGACGGCACCGTGACGCCGCTGGCAATCGGATTCGCCGTGTCGTCGCTGGTTGCCTCCAGTTCGTGGCGCTGGGCCGCCTCCCACGAGGCCCACGACACCTGACCAGAGTTGGCAGGGCGACCAACTCAACTCCCCACTGTCAGAGCACCTGGTTGCCGTACATCTGGCCGAGTGGCTCACCGAGCAGCTCGAGCCGTTCGCCGTCGGGGCCGGTGAAGTAGATCGATGTCTGGTGGACCCACGTGTCGACACCGGCATCGTCGAGCTTCTGCTTGATCCGGAGCCAGTTGTCGTGTGGCATCGAAATCGCCAGGTGGTGGTGTCCGCCGAGCACCTCCTGGTACGAATCCAGGCCGAGTCCCGGGAAGTC
This sequence comes from uncultured Acidimicrobiaceae bacterium, assembly GCA_963722635.1. Lineage (GTDB taxonomy): Bacteria > Actinomycetota > Acidimicrobiia > Acidimicrobiales > Ilumatobacteraceae > Ilumatobacter. Next base: position 31,343 of record CAVRNX010000008.1, on the reverse strand, counting down.
GAAGAACGCCAGCGCATTGCCGTTGCCGATGTCGAAGAAGAAGTGGGTCGAACCCTCGTAGTCGCGGTTCTCGAACAGCTCGGTCAACGGGAACTCGAGCAGCCCTTGGTAGAAGTCGATCGTTCGCTCGACGTCGGACGAGATCAGCGCCTGGTGGTGGACGCCGGTCGCTGACGAAACCGGTCGATCAGTGGCGTCTCGGAGATGTTCGGCGCGCAGCCGGGTCCACTCGTCACCCCGCTCGGGGTGGTCGCCGTCGTGCCTGGTTCCGAAATGGGGAGCGTCGGTCGTCATCGTGACATTTTGCCAGTCGCGGGTGCTATTTCCAGACCGGGTCGGGGAAGCCGTATGTGACGCACAGACCCATCACGTCGATGATCAGCAACGAGAACACGATCCCGGCGAACACGACCGTGCGCCCGCGCGACCGTCGCAGGCTCGGGGCCGGCATGTACCACGATGGCAGCAGATCGACGGCCAGGCCGTGATCGGTGCCGAACGGCACTGCATCGTCGGGGATCGGAGCCTCGGGGTCGGCGGCGAGTGCCAGCGCGGTGAGTTCTTCATCGGAGATGAAGTCGGTGTCGTCGACATCGTCGGGCACGGCTGTCAACTTAGGCGACGTCGTACCATCTCGTCGATGGAAGCAGCTCCGCACCAGGTTGCGATCGTCACGGGCGGTGGCGGTGGGATCGGTTTGGCAATGGCCACCAAGATCGTCGAGACCGGAGGGTCGATCGTCATCGCCGACATCAACTCCGAACGTGGGCAGGCCGCCGTGGCCTCGCTGGCGGCATCCGGGCGGGCCAGGTTCGTGCGCACAGATGTTTCCGATGAGGCCGATCTCGAGGCACTCGTCGCCACGACCCTCGATTCGTTCGGCCACCTCGACGCGATGTTCAACAACGCCGGCATCGGTGGAGCGTTCGGACCGATCACGGAACAGACCGTCGAAGCGTGGGACACCACGTTTGCCGTGAACGTGAGATCGGTGTTCCTGGGAATCAAGCACGCCGCGCGGGCGATGATCCGACGAGGCAGCGGCGGAGCGATCGTCAACACCGCGTCGGTCGCCGGCTTGAGTGGGGGAGGCGGGCCGCAGGCCTACTCGGCGACCAAGTCGGCGGTGATCAGCCTCACGCAATCGACGGCGGTCGAGTTGGCGCAGCATCACGTTCGCGTCAACGCCGTCTGCCCCGGGGCGGTGTACACCGACCTGTTGCACCGGGGGCGACCCGACGTCACCGATGAGTGGCGTCGAGAGATCCAGCCGTGGCCCGAGCGCGGACAGCCCGAGATGATCGCTGAGGTCGCAGTGTGGCTGGCGAGCGACCAGTCACGTTTTGTCACCGGCCAAGCGGTGATTGCAGACGGTGGGCTGATGGCGGCGACACCACGCTTGATGGACCACGACCTCTCCCATCTGCAACGCATGACGGGCATCGCCTACGGCAACACCGGCCGGGACCCCGAGGTCCGCCGGCTTTGAACCGCCGACTAGCGCGAGGCGGACGAACGTCCAGTGCTTCGCCGTCGATCGACTGAACGTTCGTGTCCGGAGCGGGTCAATCGGCCAGATCGTGGCCGATCTGTTCGCGGTCGAGTTGCTCGGCATAGGCCGCCACGACATGACCGGCTGGGACGATCAGGTTGCCGGCGTCGCCCGAGAACAGCTCCGGCCGTTCTCGTCGCTGGCGTGCTACCCGTTGCTCACGCACGATCACGCGCACGACCAATACGACCAGGAGCGTCAAGAACAACATGCCGAGCGCGAACACACCCCAGTCGATGCGCTCGAACTCGACCGGCCGCGTGTCGGGGATCACGGTGCCAGGTGGATTCGACTCGATTGCTTCGACACGTTCCGACGCGGTCATCACGATCCATTCGGTATCGGTCGCGGTCAACGCGTCGAACATCAACAGGGCCAGGACCGCAGCCGGCAGAAGGAGCATGGCGAGACCGAACCAGAACCGCCAGCTGAACGGCTCGCCACCGAATGCTGGCTCCCGGTACCTCCGATTCACTCGCGACCCGTTCATACCGGCATCGAGAGTATCGAAGCCACCCAACGTCAGCCATGGGGAGGAGTGCCCGGGGCTCGCTGCCGGCTCGCAATGTGGACACATCGAATGATAATGTGGACACATGGACGTCGGGTGTGCGAGAACTCAAGCAACACCTGTCCGAGTATCTGGCTCGAGCCGAGCGTGGCGAGGTGATCCGGGTCACCGATCGCGGGCGGCCGAAGGCGCTGCTGATGCCGGTGCCGGGTGGCGATCCACTGCAGCGCGGCGTCGACGAGGGTTGGATCCGTCCACCGCTCACCGACGGGGTGCTCGAACCATTCGAAGGCGTCGGCGCCGAACGGCGCACGCTCGACGTCTTGTCCGACGACCGCAACGGCTGATCGAGATGGTGGCCTACGTCGATACCAGTGCACTCTTGAAGCGCTATGTCACCGAACCGGATTCTCGAATCGCGGAACGCTTGCTCGGCAGCGATCCGGTGCTGGCCTCGAGTTGGATCACGGCCGTCGAGGTACGCCGCAACCTTGCTCGCCTGCTTGGCGACGGCACACTCGCCACTGTCCGACGCCGGGCGGAACGCGATCTTGATCACATGGCCCTGATCACCTTCGACGGCTCGGTCGCGACACTGGCGTGCGACATCGCAGAGCGGTACGGCGTGAGATCGCTCGACGCCGTTCACCTGGCGAGTGCCAAGCGCCTCATGATCGATGATCTGGCATTCATCACATTCGACCTTCGCCAAGCGGAGACCGCCAGACAGCTCGGGCTGCGGGTGCTCGGCTGCTGACGGCGTTCAGCCGAGGGCGGCGATGGCGTCGGCGACGGCCAGCACACGGCGGGCGTTGTCGACGTGCAGATTCTCGATCATTCTTCCATCGACCGTGATGACGCCCTGTCCCTCCGCCTCAGCTTGCTCGAAGGCCTCGATCACCCGACGCGAGAAGTCGGTTTCGTCGTCGCTCGGGGCCCACACCGCGTTTGCCGGCTCGACCTGGCTGGGGTGCACGAGCGTCTTGCCGTCGAAACCGAGCGCCTTGCCCTGCTCGGCCTCGACCAGGAACCCGTCGGGGTCGCGAACGTCGTTGTAGACGCCATCGAGGATCACCTTGCCGGCCTCGCGAGCACCCAACAAGGCGGTGGCGAGGTGGGGGATCAGCGGCGAGCGGTCGGGCAGCATCGCCGTACGGAGTTCCTTGATGAGATCGTTGGTGCCCATCACGAGCACGTTGACGCGTGCGTGTTGGGCGATCGAGCGGATGTCGAGGATCGCCGTCGGCGTCTCGATCATCGCCCAGATCGTCATCTCGGCCGGAGCCCCTGCGGCATCGAGTCGGCGCTCGACCTCGTCGAGGTAGGCGTGCGAGCCGACCTTCGGGATCACGACCGCAGCGGCACCCGAAGTCGCAGCGGCAGCGATGTCGTCGGCGCCCCACGGGGTGTCGAGCCCGTTGCAGCGGATCGTGACCTCGCGGTGGCCGTACTCGCCCGATCGGGCGGCGGCGACGGCATTGGCGCGGGCTGCCTGCTTGGCGTCGGGCGCCACGGCATCTTCGAGGTCGAGGATCAAGGCGTCGCACGGGATCGACTTGGCCTTCTCGAGTGCACGCTCGTTGGACGAGGGCATGTACAGCACGGAGCGGCGCGGCCGCAGTGATGAATCGTCCATCTCAGAACCCGTATGCCGCAGCGAGCTCGGGGTCGCGTGCCGACAGGTCGCGGGCGAGCTGCACCACGACCTGGCACTGCTTGCACGAGGCGTCGTCTTCCATCTTGCCGTCGAGCATGATCGCCCCGGTGCCGTCGCCCATCGCCTCGATCACGCGCAGGGCGTGGGCGACGTCTTCAGGTCGGGGCGAGAAGACACGCTTGGCGATCTCGATCTGGCTGGGATGCAGCGACCAGGCGCCGACGCAGCCCGAGCAGGTAGGCGTTGCGGAACTGGTCCTCGCAGGCGAGGCCGTCGGCGATGTCACCGAACGGGCCGTAGAACGGCAGGATGCCGGCCGTGCCGCAGGCGTCGACCATGCGGGCGATCGTGTAGTGCCACAGATCCTGTTGGTACGTGCCGCGTGGTGCGTCGGCATCGTCGGGGTTCGGGTCCTGACGCACGACGTAGTCGGGGTGCCCGCCGCCGACCCGGGTGGTCTTCATGCGCCGGCTGGCGGCGAGGTCGGCCGGGCCGAGCGACAGGCCCTGCATGCGCGGCGAGGCGAGACAGATCTCCTCGACGTTGGCGACGCCGCGGGCGGTCTCGAGGATGGCGTGCACCATCAGCGGCTGCTGGAGGCCGGCCTTGGCCTCGAGCTGAGCGAGGAGACGATCGACGTAGTGGATGTCCTCCGGACCCTCGACCTTGGGGATCATGATCACGTCGAGCGCCTGGCCGGCCTCGAGCACGGCAGCCGTGAGATCGTCGAGACCCCACGGCGAGTCGAGGCTGTTGACGCGGGTCCAGAACTGGGTCTCGCCGAAATCGACCGAGCGGGCGACCTCGACCAAGCCCGCCCTGGCAGCCTCCTTGTCGGTGGCCGGAACACCGTCTTCGAGGTTGGCGAGCAGCACATCGACCTTGCTGACCATGTCGGGCACCTTGCCGCGCATCTTCTCGTTCGACGACGGGAAGAAGTGGATCATCCGGCTCGGGCGGAACGGAATCTCGCGCAACGGCTCGGGAGCCCCGACGGCGAGCGGCTTGAAGAAATCCTTGGGGGAGCGCACGTACGCGACCCTATCCAGGGGCAGGGACTCCAGGAAAGCGTGAGCATGGCCGATACTGGGGCCATGGATGAATCGCGCCGCCACGACGATCTCACCGTGGAAGAGATCCGCGTCCTGGGCTGCCTGGTCGAAAAGCAGTCGACCACACCGGACAGCTATCCGCTGACCCTGAACGCCTTGCGAAACGCCTGCAATCAGTCGACCAGCCGGGAACCGGTGGTCGCGTACTCCGACCACGATGTCGAGCGGGCGCTGGCGTCGTTGCGCGGGCGCGGCCTGACGCGCACCGTTCACAGCACGTCGAATCGGGCGCTCAAATACCGACATGTCCTGCCCGAGGAACTGCAACTCGATGACGACGAGCTGGCACTGATGTCGGTGCTGATGTTGCGCGGCCCCCAGACGGTGGGTGAGCTGAAGGGTCGCAGCGAGCGCCAGCGCCACTTCGAGTCGACCGACGCAGTCGGATCGGTGCTGGAGCGGCTCGCCGCCCGCGATCAGCCGCTGACGGCCCGGCTCGAACGGCGGCCCGGCCAGAAAGACGCCCGTTGGGTGCATCGGCTGTCGAGCGATGACCAGGCGAGGACGACGCGCACGACCGAGTGGCGACGGCCGGCGTGTCGCCAACCGCCGATGGCCCTGCCGTCGGCGACCCGTACGGCGTCGCAACGGCCGAGTTCTACGATCTGTTGGCGACGGGGCATTGGGACACGTTCGGAATGCAGCTACTGGTGTTGCTGTCGGATGCGGACCCATCGGTGGGACCGATCGTCGACCTCGGCGCCGGAACCGGTGTCGGCCTGCCGTACCTGCACCTCGCCGTGCCGGACGCCCGGATCCACGCCATCGAACCTTCCCGGGCGATGCGCACCGGGCTGCACACGCGCTTGATGATGGACCCCGAGCTGTGTCGGCTCACCACGGTCGATCCGAGGCGGTTCGCCGAAGCCGTGCTGCCCGACCGGGCCTGCGCGCTCGTCGCCTCCGCCGCTCTCGGCCACCTCGACGACACCGAACGTGCTCGCCTGTGGCGATTCGTCGCCGAACGGATGCCACCCGGCGCCCCGGCGGTGATCGAGGTGCTTCCGCCCGGTCGCCCCGTGAGCGTCCCGCTCAGCCGCTACCGCCGGCTTTCTGTCGGCGACTACGTGTACGAGGGTTGGCAGGAGGGCGAACCCGCCGGCCAGCACGACATGGCCTGGACGATGACGTACAAGGTGCTGCACGGCGACACGCCGGTCGCCGAGTACACGGTGCGCAGTCGCTATCGCTGTTTCGCGATCGACGACATCCGCTCGGAGATCGAACCGTTCGGACTCACCCTGACCGAACGCGAAGACTGCGTCGTCGTCTCGGGCTGAGTCGGCGTCCGACTGCCGGCTCAGGCTCTGGGCGCATCTCCCAGCCGGCGGAACCAGACCGGCAGCCGGGTCGGGCGGCCCTCGGGTGTGACACAACCGTGGGCGGTCACACCGCGGACCTTGATCGCACCGTCGACGGTCAGCAGGTACCCCATCTGGAACGATGCCCGCTCGACCGCCGCCAAGTTGACGTGCACGTCGACCACATCGTCGAACACCAAGGGCATCCGATACTGGACCCACGCCTCGAGCACGTTCATCTCGATGCCCTCGTCACGGATCGACTGATACGGGTGCCCGATGTGACGGAGATAGGCCACCCGCGCTTCCTCCATCATCGGGAGATACCGACTGTGATGCACGATTCCCATCGCGTCGGTCTCGGCGAAGCGCACCCGGAGTTGATGGGCGAACTCGTAGTCGGCGACATCGGTCGAGGGATCAGCAGTGATTCGCACGTCGCGACCCTAGGTCGTTCGTCGTCAGATGCCCGATGCATACTCGCGAGGTGACACCGGCGATCAAGGAGCTGGAACGCAATGATGTGCCGTTCAGCCTGCACGAGTACGAGCGCGGCGAGGCACTTCACGACTTCGGCGTCGAGGCGGCCGCCAAACTCGGTCTGAACCCCGATCAGGTGTTCAAGACGCTGCTGGTCACCGCCGACGGCGGCCAGGCCGTCGCGATCGTGCCGGTCAGCGGCAAGCTGGCGCTCAAAGCGGTCGGCAAGGCGCTCGGGGCGAAGCGGGTCGAGATGTGCGACCCTGCGATCGCCGAGCGCTCGACCGGGTACGTGCGGGGTGGGATCAGCCCGTTCGGACAGAGGAAACGGTTGCCGACCGTGCTCGACGAGATGGCGATCCTGTTCGACACGATCTACGTCAGTGGCGGCAGACGAGGCCTCGACATCAGCGTCGCCCCGACCGACCTGGTGCGGGTGCTCGACGCCACGATCGCCGACATCGCCGCCGGCTGATCGGTCAATGGCTGGGGTGGTGCATCATCGCTTCGATGCGGGCGACGCGGGTGCGAGCGGGGGGATGGGTGGAGGCGAGCCTGGCCCTCCAACCGACTGCCCGGGCGCCGCCACCCAAGCGGATCACGGCCCGCAGGGCATCGACCAGTTGACGCCCGTAGCCGAGACGTACGGCGCGGCGGTCCGCCTCGAACTCCGAGCTGTGGCCGACGAGATTGGCGAGCGCGTCGGAGGCGTGTAGAGCCGCCAGGAACACCCACGACACGGCCGTCAAGATGCCTGCAGCGATACGACCGAGCGCCGTGAGCGCAGCAGAGTGCGACACGAATGAGTCCGTGCCGGCCCTCGCCACGTTCTGGAGGTAGAACCCGACCCGTGCCAGCATCACCACCGGCAACGACAACCAGTGACCGATCGTCAAAGCCGCGGTGTGCAGGCCGATGTGGTGGCTGAGTTCATGGGCCAGCACGCCCGACAGCTCGCGTGGTGTCAGCTCCTCGATCGCAAACGAGGTGACGATCAGCAGGTGCCCTCCGCAGGCGTAGGCGTTCAGGTCGTCGGAGTCGATGACGCGGATGATGTACCGGTACTGAGGCAGGTTGGCACGCGCAGCGAGATCCCTCCAGATCGGCGCGATGACGTCGAGCTCCTCGGGTGATGTACGCCTGGCACCGAAGAACGGGCTCAGCACTGCCACCTGCACCGACGGCACGAACAACGACACCCCGAGCGTCAGCCAGGCGACGGGAACGATCCAATAGGGCACACCGAAGACGAGGCGTAGGGGAAGCCACACCACGGCCATCGCCAACAGCCAGAACGGCACGAGCGCGACGACGGGAACGAGTGCCGTGAGCGCCGATCGTTCGATCTGGCGGCTCGCTCCCGCAGCCGGCAAAGTCATGTCGGGAGGATACGGATCTTGCCGGTGCAATCACCGTGTGTGCGGCTCGAGATGATTGACTGTTGCCATTACCGACCTGGTCAGCAGCCGAATTGGTCGTCAAGAAGCCTTCAAGTCGTTCCACCCGAGTGCCGAAGGAGAAGCGTGGATTCGAATGCCATCGCGGCCACAGAGCCGACCGCCTCCCCGCCTGTACAGGATCTGCTCCGTCGCGCTGCCGATGCTCAGGAACAGGATCCGGGGGTGGCCCGCAAGCTGGCATTGCAGGCGCGTGTGGTGGCCCGCGCCGACGGCGACAAGGTCGGCGAGGCCGAATCGCTGTATCGGATGGCGAGCCTGGCCCACTTCGGTGGTGACCCGGAGGACGCATTCGGGTTGGCGATGGAGGCCAGCGAGGTTGCCGGTGCCTGCGGTGCCAACGTGGTCAACGCCTGGGCCGTCCATCTGCTCGGCATCATCCACTACCAGGCGTCGAACTTCTCGGAGGCGCTCGAGCACTGCCTGAAGGCGCTCGACACCTACCAATCCACCGTCGACGGCATCGACGCCGGCAACATCCTCAACACGATCGCCGCCGTCTACCACTCGATGGGCGACAACGACCGGGCGATCATCACCTACGAGAAGGCGCTGGCAGCCTCCGAACCGTTCGGCCGTCCGGAGATGGTGGCGCTGATCCTCGGCAACATCGCTCGCATCAGGTCGTCGCGGTCCGAGTATCTGCCGGCCGTCTCGCTCGGTCGTCGAGCGGTCGAGATCGCCCGAGAACACAGCCCGTCGATCGTGACCAACCTGCTCGCCGATCTGGCCGAGTCATACATGGGCCTGGCCGACCACCAGAAGGCTGCCGAATGCTTCGGCGAGGCCCGCCGCGTACTCGCCCAGCTGTCCGACGACGGTGCCGAGCCGTCGTACGCCGCCCAGTTGGGTGTGATGGTGGCAGAAGGCCGTGTCGCCCTTCGTCGTGGTGCCCTCGACGACGCGATCGGGGTGTTGCAGGCCGCGGCTCGACATGTCGGAGCGCACCGACTCGAAGGAATACGAGTTGGAGATCAACGACCTGCTGGCGACGGCGTTCAAGCGCAGTGGCAGATTCGAAGAGGCACTCGAGCGGCGTGAGACGCACGACGATCAATACCGCCAGATGTTCACCCACGCCGCCGATCTCAGGTTGCGCACGTTGCAGGTGGCCCACGAGACCGCCGCCGCCCGTCAGGAGGCCGAGATCTTCCGGCTCCGCGCGGATGAACTCGAGACCATGGTCGACCCAGAGGGCGCCACACCGACTGAGAACGCCACGGTCACCGCCACCCATCACCTGGAGGCGTTCGAACAGCTGGCGATCCTGACCGAGTTCCGCGATGCGGAGACCGGCGAACACACCCATCGAGTCGGTGACATGACCGCTGAGATCGCGCACGCCATGGGCAAGTCGCCCGAGTGGTGCGAGCAGCTCCGCCTGGCTGCTCGCCTGCACGACATCGGCCGGGTCGTCGTTCCCGACTCGGTGCTCCGCAAGTCGGGTCCACTGACGGTCGAAGAGTACGAGATGATGAAGTCGCACACGAGCATGGGGCACCGGATCCTGTCCGGCAACTCGGCACCGTTGTTCCAGATGGCTGCCGAGGTCGCCCAGACCCATCACGAATGGTGGGACGGCAGCGGCTATCCGCTCGGTATCAGCCACAACTCGATCGCCCTCACCGGTCGAATCGTCGCGATCGCCGACGTGTACGACTCACTCTGCAGCAAGCGCCCCTACAAGCGGGCATGGGACAAGGACGAGGCAGCCCGTTTCGTCGTCTCGGGTCGTGGCGGTCAGTTCGATCCCGATGTCGTCGACGCGTTCATCGCCGTGATGGCCGCCCGAGACCCGGAACTCGGCGACGAGCTGCATTGATCGACGCGGTCGCACTCAACCGAGCGCTCTGACGACCCAATCGGCGACGAACACGGCGAGGTCGTCGGCTGACATCTTGATGTGACCGTTGCGCCATGCATTGCTGAATGACGACACGGCCCCGAGCACGCCGAGCGCCAACAGGCGGGGATCGGTGTCCGGGATCTGTCCCGATCGTTGCGCAGCGCTGACGAGTGCGATGACGTCATCGAGGTACACCTCGCTGCCAATTCGCAACGCGTCGTCGATCGCCGGGTCGGACCGTTCGACGTCGACGAACGTGAAATAGCTGGCATTCGCCGCCATGAAGCGCACGCTCGCCGCGGTGCCCTGCCTGACACGCTCGATCGGATCTGCGTCGAGGTTCATGGATTCGGCCTGGGCTCGTCGCAGACGGTGCCGCATCGATCGGACGAGCTCGCTGAACAGATCGAGCTTGGTCGGGAAGTACCAGTAGAACAGTCCTTTGGCGACGCCTGCGCGCTCGCAGATGTCGCTGATCCGGGTCGCTGCGTAGCCCCGCTCGGCGAACAACACCATCGCCGCGTCGATCAACTGCTGCTTGCGCTCGCGCCCCTGCTCGGTGAGCCGGCGCCGGTCACCCTGCGCGATCTCTGAGCTGTTCTCGGCGGTGTCGGCGGTGTCGGCGGTGTCGTCGGTGATGTCGGCGGTGGCCACGCCACTAGTTGACTCGCGACTTGACCCACGGGTCAAGCCGATCCCTGGTAGAACAGTGCGCTGTGACAGATCAGGCGAGTCCAACCGTATTGCCAGGGTGCCGCGCCCGCTCCCATGTCGCCGAGTCGTCGACCGGCGTTCTGGTGCTGCACGGCTTCACCGGGACTCCCGCCTCGATGGGCGGGGTTGCCGACGCGATGATCGACGCCGGCTTCCATGTCGAATTGCCGAGGCTGCCCGGTCACGGCACCACGATCGACGACATGCTCACCACCGGCTGGGCCGACTGGGTGGCCGAGGTCGAGCGAGCCCACGACGTGCTCGTCGAACGCTGCCGAGCGAGTGGTCGTGGTGGGCCAGAGCATGGGCGCCACGCTGGGCCTGGCGATCGCCCTCGAGCGCCACGACATCGCCGGGTTGGTGTGCATCAATCCGGCAACCCGGACGCGCGACGCCGAGACGATGGAGATGATCGACGGCTTGATCGAAGACGGGATCATCGTGGTTCCGGGTGACGGCAGCGACATTGCCGATCCTGACGCGTACGACATCTCCTACGACGGCACACCGCTGACACCGCTGATGTCGCTGGTGCACGATGGCATCGCCAAGATCACCGATCGATTCGGCGAACTGACCATGCCCCTGAGGTTGTTCACCTCGCGACAGGACCACGTCGTCGACCCGGCTGACAGCAAGCACCTGGCGGCGGCCTACGGCGGCCCCGTCGAGCACTCGTGGCTCGAGCGCAGCTATCACGTTGCGACTCGCGACTTCGACCAACGCTTCGTGATCGATGAATCGGTCGCCTTCGTGCAGCGGGTCGCCCGATGATCGCCGTCCTGTCCACCGTCGTGGCCTCGTTGCCGAGCCCCTCCGGAAATGGATTCAAGATCGGGCCGCTCAACCTCCGTGCATATGGCCTGATGATCGCACTCGGCGTCATCGCAGGCGTGTGGTTGCTCGGTCGTCAGCTCGAACGCAAGCGGCTCGGCACAGCAGACGACGCCAGTTCGATCGGCATCTGGGGTGTCGCCGCCGGCATCGTCGGCGCCCGGCTCTATCACGTCGCCACCGATTGGGACCGTTTCTCCGACAACCTGACGGCGATCCCGAAGATCTGGGAAGGCGGGCTGGGCATCCCCGGCGGTCTGCTGGCCGGGATCATCGTCGGCGCCTGGCAGGCCAAGCGGCGCGATATTCCGCCGGCGATGCTGCTGACATGTGCGGCCCCGGCGATTCCGTTGGCGCAAGCGATCGGTCGTTGGGGCAACTGGTTCAACCAAGAGCTGTTCGGCAAGGCCACCGACCTGCCATGGGCACTCGAGATCGACGACCAGCATCTCCCGGCCGGCTACGCCTCGGGCACCACGTTCCATCCGACGTTCCTCTACGAATCACTGTGGAACTTCGGCCTCGTCGGCGTCCTGCTCTGGATCGACCGCAAGCTGAGGCTCGGCCCTGGTCGCCTGATGGCCATCTACGTGATGGGATACGGGGCCGGCAGATTCTGGGTCGAGGGCCTGCGGATCGACCCGTCGCGTGACGTCGGCGGCCTGCGGTGGAACCAATGGGTGGCGCTGGCGGCGATCGTCGGCGGGGCGCTCTATCTGGTGGTCACCCGAGGCCGACGGTGGCCAGATGGTGACATGACCGAGGACACGATGACCGCCGAGCGCGCCAACGACGACGAGATCGAAGACAGCGACACGGCCGACGACGCTGCCCACCGTGATGCCGACGATGGTGCCGACCGTGATGCCGACGATGATGTCGACCGTGATGCCGACGATGATGTCGACCGTGATGCCGACGGTGATGCCGAGGTGTCCCGGCGTCGGGAGCGCCCCGACGACGGTGCCGAATCGGTCGACTGAGACCACCGTCGACAGAACCAGGTGGGCGCTGGAGCTTCGCCCGATTAGCCTCGCCAGTCGTGTCCGACCGTCTCACCAACGATGTCGTGGTCAAGGTGGCTCACCTGGCTCGACTCGACCTGACCGCTGCCGAAATCGAGCGTGCCACCGAGCAACTCGGCGACATGCTCGAGCACTTCGCCGACATCGACGCCCTCGATCTGTCGTCGGTCGAGCCGATGAACCAGCCGCTGCCGCTCGTCAATGTGATGCGTGACGACGTCGTCCGTCCGTGTCTCGACCGCGACGAGGCGCTGGCGGCAGCACCGCTCACCGAGGACGGCCGGTTCTGGGTTCCGCCGATCATCGGGACGGAGGGCTGACGATGGCCCAGTTCGACACCGCCTCTCAGATCTCAGCAGGCGTTCGCTCGGGCACGCTGAAGGCGGTCGATGTGCTCGAACAGCACCTCGCCGTGATCGATGCCCGCGAACCGGAGATCCACGCCTTCAACCTGGTGTTGGCCGACGAGGCGCGGCAGCAGGCGGTCGCCGTCGACGCGATGGTCGCCGCCGGCGACGACCCGGGCCCGTTGGCCGGCGTCCCGGTCGCCCTGAAAGACAACATGTGCACCAGGGGCGTTCCCACGACCTGTTCGTCGAAGATCCTCGACGGCTGGAGGCCGCCCTACGACGGCACGGTCGTCTCGCTGCTTCGGCAGGCCGGCGCGGTGGCGATCGGCAAGACGAACCTCGACGAGTTCGCGATGGGTTCCTCCACAGAGAACTCGGCGTTCGGCCCGACCCGCAACCCGCTCGACACGAACTTGGTGCCCGGTGGCTCGTCCGGGGGATCGGCTGCTGCGGTCGCTGCCGGTTTCGCTCCGCTGTCGTTCGGCTCGGATACGGGCGGTTCGATCCGCCAGCCGGCCGCCCTGTGCGGGGTCGTCGGTGTCAAGCCCACCTACGGACGGACCAGTCGATACGGGTTGGTCGCATTCGCCAGCAGTCTCGACCAGATCGGCCCGTTCACCCACACCGTCGCCGATGCGGCGCTCGCCTTGCAGGTCGTGTGCGGCCACGATCCGATGGACTCGACCTCGATCCCCGATCCATTGCCGGACTACTCGGCGTTGCTCGACCGTGGGGTCGAGGGCCTGCGGGTCGGTCGCATCACCGACCTCCCGAAAGGCGCCGATCCCGATGTCGCCGAACGTACCGAGCAGGCGTTCGACGTGCTCGCTGCCAACGGCGCCGAGATCGTCGACGTCGAGGTGCCGGCGTTCACCTACGGCCTCACGGCGTACTACATCATCGCCCCCGCAGAGGCATCGTCGAACTTGGCCCGCTACGACGGCGTTCGATACGGCCTGCGAGTCGATGCCGCCGATACGAACGCGATGTACGGCGCCACGCGTGCTGCCGGCTTCGGCGACGAAGTCAAGCGCCGCGTGCTGCTCGGTACCTACGCGCTGTCGGCCGGCTATTACGACGCCGTACTACGGCAAGGCGTTGAAGATCCGTCGCCTCATGGCGCAGGACTTCGCCAAGGCCTACCAGCAGGCCGATGTGCTGCTCACCCCGTCGTCGCCCAGCGTCGCGTTCCCGTTCGGCTCGAAGACCGCCGACCCGTTCGCGATGTACCTGTGTGATACCTACACGATCCCTGCCAACCTGACCGGAGAGCCAGGCATGAGCGTGCCGTTCGGCACCGGCCAACATGGCCTGCCGGTCGGCGTGCAGGTGCTCGCCCCGGCATTGGGCGAACCGGTGATGCTGCAGGTCGCCGCGGAGCTCGAACGAGCCGCCGCCGAACTCGCCGGGGGAGCCCGGTCATGAGCGATTCACGTTGGACGCACGACGGGTACGAGATGGTGGTCGGTCTCGAGGTGCACGTCGAACTGGCGACGAAGACGAAGCTGTTCTCGGCATCGCCGAACCGGTTCGGCGACGAGCCGAACACCAACATCGATCCCGTCACGCTCGGTCTGCCTGGCGCATTGCCGGTGCTCAACCGGCACGCCGTCGAGTTGGCGATGCGGGTCGGGCTGGCGCTCAACTGCACCGTGCAGGCGTGCACGTTCGCTCGCAAGAACTACTTCTATCCCGACATGCCGACGTCGTATCAGATCAGCCAGTTCGAGGACCCGCTCAACATCGATGGCTGGCTCGATCTGCCCGATGGCAGTCGCGTCGGCATCGAGCGGGCACACATGGAACAAGATGCCGGCAAGTCGACCCACGTCGGTGGCGGGGAAGGTCGTGTGCACGGCGCCGCCCACTCGCTGATCGATCTCAACCGGGCGGGCGTGCCGCTGGTCGAAATCGTCAGTCGGCCCGATATCCGTTCCCCCGAGCAGGCCCGCCAGTACGTGAACGAGCTGCGGGCGATCCTGCTGGCGATCGGTGCCTCCGACGCCAAGATGGAAGAAGGCTCGATGCGCGTCGACGCCAACGTCAGCGTGCGTCGCCCCGGTGCCGAGCTCGGCACGCGCTGCGAGATCAAGAACGTCAACTCGGTGCGCTCGGTCGGTCGCGCCATCGAGTACGAAGCGAAACGCCAGATCCTGATGATCGACGGCGGTGAGACCGTACGCCAGCAGACCCGTCACTGGGACGAAGCAGACGGTCGCACCCACACGCTGCGCGACAAGGAAGATGCCGACGACTATCGGTACTTCCTCGAACCCGACCTGGTTCCGCTCGTGCCCGCCCCCGAGTGGATCGAAGCGATCCGCGCCGGTCTGCCGATGCTGCCCGCCGCCCGTCGTGCCCGCCTTGCGGAAGCGACCGGTCTCGACGACCGACAGCGAGGCGATCGGATCGATCGTCGACCGTGGCCAGGACGACTACGCGTTCGCCGTGCAGGCCGCCGGCGGAGACCTCGGCCGCGCTGTCGTCCACCTCAAGGAAGCGTTCGCCGAAATGGGTGCCGCAGCCCGAATTGCCGGCTGCCGACCTGGCAGGCCTGACGAAGCTCGAGCTCGACGGCAAGCTGACCGCGACGCAGGCCAAGACCGTCGTGGCCGAGATGATCGAACGTGGTGGAGGGGACGCCGCAGCGATCGCCGCCGAGAAGGGGTTCGAGGCGATGGACACGTCCGAGCTCGAGGCGATGGTCGATGATGCGATCGCCGCCCAACCCGAGGCGTGGCAGAAGTTCCGCGCCGGCGAGGGCAAGGCGATCGGTGCCCTGGTCGGCCACATCATGAAAGCGAGTCGCGGTCAGGCCGACGGCAAGCTGGTGACCCAGATCCTCAACGCCCGCAAGTAGCCTCGTTGGGCCAGGGGATTCAGCGGATCGGTCGCTTCGCTCCTTTCATTCCGCATGAATCCCCCGTGACGATTGGTCGCAGTTCGCCTATCGGCTCACGCTCCAGACACAACGTGGCTGCTACTCGAGGACGAGGAACTCGAATCCGTGTTGTTCGTAGCTCGACTGGAGCGCGGCGACGTCGTCGACTTGGCTGGTGAGCCCGACCACCGAGCCACCCGAGCCCGCTGAATTGATCGCCGCACGGGCGGATCGCCCGAGGTCGACCAGCATCTGTTGCGCCGCGTCGATGTCGGAGATCGAGGCTCGCAGGTCGAACGAACGGTCCATCGCGTCGCCGAGCACCAACATGTCGCCACGCTCGATCGCTTTGTGGGCGCGGGTTGCCTGGGCAGCGAGTTCGCGCATCACCGATTCGACTTGCGGGTCGCCGCCGTCGAAGCGGCGTCTGCACCGAACGATGCAGCGTGTCGCTGGATTGCGAGCCGTGCGGGTCCCAGGCGACGAACAGCGTCATCGTCTCCGGGAGCACCAGCTCGTGGTACCCGACCGGGTCGAACGTCATCGAGACCGGTCGATTCACCGCTTGCACCAGGCGATCCTGCAGGCCGGCAGTGATCCCGAGACGATCGCGCTCGACCGACAAGGCCAGTTCGGCGAGTTCGATCTGATCCCAACGATGGTTGACCCACGCAGCCAACGCCCGGAGCGCAGCGATCACGAGCGTGCTCGACCCGGCCAGGCCGACCGAACGTGGGATCGATGTCGAGGCCGACAGTGTGACGTCCGGGAGCGTTCCATGTGCCTCCGAGAACGTGTCGGCCGATGCCTTCAGCAGCTGCGCGAGATCCCGATTGCCGGCACGGATCGCGAACTTGTCCGCCTCGGTCGCCGACGCCATCGCCGTGAGGTCGTGTACGGGCACGGCAACGACGGCGCCGCCGTACCCGTCGGATGGATTGCCGGCCAGAGCAGCCCGCGCCGCGCAGGTGCTCACGAGCGATCGTCCGGTCGGCATCGCGGAATCATAAACACGTACCGTGCGGACATGGACTTTTCGATCCCGGCGGACATCCAGGCAACGCTCGATTCGCTCGATGAGTTCATCGAGTCCGAGATCGTTCCGCTCCAGGAGCGGGACGACAACATGCGCTTCTTCGACCATCGTCGCGAGTGGGCGCGCACCGATTTTGAGCACGACGGCGTGCCGCGTCAGGAATGGGAAGACCTGCTGCGTGAGATGCGTCGCCTCGCCGATGCGGCCGGCTGGCTGCGGTGGGCACTGCCGGCCGAGTTCGGCGGGCACGAGGCCAGCAATCTCGAGATGGCGATCATCCGCGAGCACCTGGCGCACCGCGGGCTGGGGCTCCACAACGACCTCCAGAACGAGTCGTCGATCGTCGGCAACTTTCCGACCGTGTTGATGATGCGCGACTTCGGCACGCCCGAACAGATCGCCGAATGGATGCCCGGCTTTCTCGATGGATCACGCCGCCTGGCGTTCGGCCTGACCGAGCCGAGCCATGGCAGCGACGCCACGTATCTCGAAACGACGGCCGTCCGCGATGGCGACGAGTGGGTGATCAACGGCATGAAGCGATTCAACACGGGCGTCCACCACGCCACCCACGACATCATCTTCGCCCGCACGTCGGGCGAGCCGGGCAGCCCGGTCGGGATCAGCGCCTTCCTGGTGCCGTGCGACAGCCCAGGGTTCGAAGTCGACTTCTACTGGTGGACGCTCAACATGCCGAGCGATCACGCCGAGGTCAGCCTGACCGACGTGCGGGTCGGCAACGATGCCCTGTTCGGCAGGCTCGAACACGGCCTCGAACTTGCCCAGCACTTCGTGCACGAGAACCGGATCCGGCAGGCGGCGTCGTCGCTCGGTGCTGCCCAACACTGCATCGACGAGGCCGTCGCCTACGCCAACCAGCGGATCACGTGGGGCAAGAAGCTGTCGGTCAACCAGGGCATCCAATTCCCGCTCGTCGAGCTGCACACCGAGGCGGCGATGCTGCGCCAGCTGATCCGTGAGACCGCGTGGCGGCTCGATCAGCAGCACCACATGGAGGTCACCCACCAGGTCGCGATGTGCAACTACCGCGCCAACCGCCTGGCGTGCGACGCCGCCGACCGGGCGATGCAGACGTGCGGTGGTGTCGGCTACTCACGCCACATGCCGTTCGAGCACATCTATCGCCACCACCGCCGCTACCGCATCACCGAGGGCGCCGAAGAGATCCAGATGCGCAAGGTCGGTCAGCACCTGTTCGGCTTCGGCCGCAAGTGACAGGCCGCCGGCCCGTGGGCCGGCCGCCTGGCTGGGTGCGGTCAGACGTTCGCCGTCTCGCGGTTCTTGGTGAATGTGGCGAGCGCTGTTCGCAGTTCGGTGTCGATCTCGGCATTGGTGACCGAACCGGCGTCCGAATCGAAGTTGTCGTAGAAGCTCGGGATCGACAGGCTGGCGACGACATCGTTCCCGAAGAACACTGCTGACTCCACAGCGGTTCGAAGTGCATTCGCTGCTCCGGACGGACCGGGCGATGTCGACAGCATCACAGTCGGCTTGTCCTGGTAGACGCGCATGTCGATCCGTGAGGTCCAGTCGAACAGGTTCTTGTAGGCGGCGGTGTAGAAGCCGTTGTGCTCTGCGAACGAGATCAGCACGGCGTCGGCCTCTCCGATCTTGTCGAAGAAGTCGTGGGCGGCCTGCGGAATCCCACCTTCGTTCTGACGGTCGATACTGTAGATCGGCATCTCGTAGTCGTTGAGGTCGATCGTCTCGACCGTCACGTCGTGGTCGGATCCGTTTTCGAGGATCTGGGTGGCGTAGCCGATCAGTTGCTTGTTGATCGAGTGCTTGCTGCTGGTGGCAGCAAAGGCGAGGATCTTCATGATTCGTGGGTTCACTTTCTGGGTGGGGGGTGTCGAGGTAGGGGTCAGGCGGTGCCGGTGGTCGGGATCGAGCCCATCCGCCCGGTGTCTTATTAGTTGAGATCGCAACTAACTGATTGAAGCGTCAAGCTACCGGGAAATGTTTGAAGCGTCAACCTGTAGTCTGGAAACATGACCGATCCGAGATGGCTCGACGACACGCAAGAGCGTGGCGTGGCGCGGGCTGATGGCGATCGTGAATCGGGCGATCCCGGAGATCGAGCGGTCGTTGAAGGGCTCACGATCTGCTCGGCGTGCACTATCACATCTTCGTCGAGCTGTCGGCCGCGCCCGGCCGCACGCTGCGGCTCAGCCAGCTCGCCGATTCGGCCAACCTGTCGCAGAGCCGCCTGACCCACCGTCTGCGGCTGCTGGTCGAGCGTGGTGAGATCGAGGTGTCGGAGGACCCAGACGATCGCCGCGCCAAGAACGCAACGCTCACCGATGCGGGCTATGAGCGGCTCGTCGGCAATCGCCCCACACCACGTCGAAGACGTTCAGCGCCTGATCTTCGATCCGCTCACCGATGCGCAGACGGCTGCCCTCGCCGACGCCATGTCGACGATCGCCGAGTCGCTGTGCGAACACCCCGAGTATCTGAATCCACAGACGTAGTGCGTGTCACGCCGCGGAACGGTCTGCCACGTTCGTGACGTCCCAGATCGGCCTCGTGTCGGGCAAGTCGGTGGGCGTATCGGCCGAATCGACCACTGCGTCGGTTGGTCAGAGCTGGAGCACCTGGGAGACGCTCCGTGGCGTGAACCCGCAGCGTTCGTACAGCTGTCGGGCGGATGTGTTGCGGAAGTAGCTGTCGACGTGCACTTCTACGCAACCCTGTCGTCGTGCCCAGTCGATGAAAGCGTCGGTGAGTCGTTGTCCGACACCCTCTCGGCGAGCATCGCTGCGCACGTACATGCTTCGCAAGACGCCGAAGCTCACCGGCTGGCGGGTTGGGCTGGAGCGGGCGGTGTACCCAACGACCATTCCTGCAATCGTGTCGTCACGTCGGGCAACCATCACGATCGAGTCCTCGTCGGCGAGAAGTCGTGCAAAATCGTTGAGCCCCTCGCGGAGCGGCCATGTCACGTCGGCGTGGGGATCGTGCACGCCGGCATCCTCGGCGAACAGCAAAGCTTCGAGTGCGACGAGCGTTTCCAGGTCCTCGGCGCCTGCGATTTCCACGGTCGTCATCGTCTGCACCGTAGCGACCGCCCTGCGGTTGGAGATGATCGCCGTAGGTGGTTTCGCTACGGCGGTCCATGGCGCCGACAGGGTTGATCTCGATTCCGCCATTTGTTCGAACTGATCGAGATTCACACACCAGATTGATCGATGGCTCGATCGTCGACGGCTCTCGCTCGACGTGTGCTCGATGTGTGACCCACGTTCAGCGATGCCGAAATTCTCACGATGACGTAGCGGAAATCGGACGTCGAACCGTCATGTCTGATTTCCGCTCATCGATCCGGACTCGATCAGGCATGATGGGGACCGTGAACGAAACAGCCGCCCTCGCTCTCGACCCGGACCGGTGTTACCGGGCGGCCCAGAGCCGTGACGCCCGATTCGACGGCTGGTTCTACATCGCCGTGCGAACGACCGGCATCTACTGTCGGCCGAGCTGCCCGGCGGTCACCCCGAAGCGGTCCAACGTCGAGTTCCACCGTTCGGCGGCTGCTGCTCAACAGCTCGGCTTCCGGGCCTGCAAGCGATGCCGTCCGGATGCTTCACCCGGCTCGCCTGAGTGGGATCTGCGCGGCGACCTCGTCGCTCGGGCGATGCGCCTGATCGCAGACGGACTGGTCGACCGTGAGGGTGTGGCCGGGCTGTCCGAACACCTCGGCTACAGCAGCCGCCACCTCAACCGGCTGCTGACCGACGAGCTCGGTGCCGGGCCGCTTGCGCTCGCCAGGGCGCAGCGTGCCCAGACGGCAAGGATCCTGATCGAGACGACAGAGCTGTCGATGAACGACATTGCCTTCGCGGCCGGGTTCGGCAGCGTGCGCCAGTTCAACGATACGGTGCGCGAGGTGTACGCGACGGCGCCGAGCGACCTCAGGCAGCGGAGGTCGAACCGGGGCCGAACGACCACAGATTCGGGTGCCGTCTCGGTTCGCCTGGCCGTGCGTGGGCCGTTTGCCGGCCGCCAACTATTCGAGCACCTCGGCGCTCGGGCGGTCCCCGGCGTCGAGCTGTGGGACGGTGAGACCTACCAGCGGGCACTCGACCTGCCGAACGGCCACGGCACCGTCGTCGCCCGCCCGGCCGACGACCATGTCCAGGCAACGTTCCGCCTGACCGACTGGCGCGACCTGGCACCCGCCGTGGGGCGGATGCGTCGTGTGCTCGACCTCGATGCCGACCCGGTGGCGATCGACGATCAGCTCGGCGCCGACCCACAGCTCGGCCCGCTGGTGGCGGCCACGCCGGGGCTGCGGGCAGCGGGCTCCGTCGACCCGTACGAAACCCTCGTGCGGGCGATCGTCGGCCAGCAGGTGTCGGTCGCCGGCGCTCGCACCGTCACCGGTCGTGTCGCCGAGGCGATCGCCGATCCGCTGACGATCGAGCACCCCGGCCTGACCCACGTGTTCCCTTCGATGCAGCGACTCGCCGCCGCCGATCCATCCGTGTTTCCGATGCCGACGGCGCGTGCCGCCACGTTGCAGCGGGTCGGCGAGGCAGTCGTCAGCGGCCAACTCGTGCTCGACACCGGCGTCGACCGCGCCGACGTGATCGAGCGTCTCGTCGCCCTGAAGGGGATCGGGCCGTGGACGGCCCAGTACGTCGTGATGCGCGGGCTCGGCGACCCGGACGTCTTCCTCGATACCGACCTCGGCGTACGCCACGCCCTGACCGCCCTCGAACTCACCCCCGACGCCGCCGAACGATGGCGACCATGGCGCACGTACGCGATGCACCACCTGTGGGCCACACTGTGAAGGAGAACACCATGAGCACCACCCATCCACCGCTGTTCCGCACGACGATGTCGTCGCCGATCGGACTGCTGACGCTCGTCGCCAACGAGCACGCGATCGTCGCGATCCGCTGGGACGAAGACGACGACCCGACTGCTCACAACCCGGTCGACCGCCAAGCTCGGTGACGAGTTCGTCGACGTCACGGCCGGTCGCGGCGAACACGCCGCTCTCGACCTGGCCGTCGAGCAGCTCGGCTGAGTACTTCGAGGGGAAACGGGTCGACTTCGAACTCCCGCTCGACCCCGACGGCACCGAGTTTCAGAAGCAGGCGTGGGATGCGCTCGTGAAGATCCCGTTCGGCGAGACGATCAGCTACGGCGAACAGGCCGTGATGCTGGGCGACAAGAACAAGTCACGCGCCGTCGGCGCCGCCAACGGCAAGAACCCGATCCCGATCGTCGTGCCGTGTCACCGTGTCGTCGGCAGCAACGGTCATCTGACCGGCTTCGCCGGCGGCCTGAACGTCAAGGCCTGGCTGCTCGACCACGAGTTCAGCGTCCGCGCCGAGCGTTCCACCAGGTGCCTGCACCTGGTGTAACGCTACGGGCGCCAGGTCTGGAGCACGTCGTTCAGGAACACGCCGGCCGGATCGACGGCATCGCGACGTTCCCACCAGTCCGACCAGCGGGGGTGCGCCGCCGCCAGGTCGTCGGCGTCGAAGAAGTGGACCTTGCCCCAGTGCGGGCGCCCGTCGTAGCGGCGGAACACGGCTTCGCAGGCTTCGAACAGCGGCATCGTCCGACACGTCGATGCCCTGGTGCACGGAGATCGTCGCCGTGTCACGCTCGTAGGCCTGTGACAGCCAGACGTCGTCGGCGGCGAGCGTGCGGTACTCGACCGGCCACACCAGTTCGGGGAACTGCGTAGTGAGCAGATCGCGGATCTCGTCGAGGCAGTCGAGCGACCGGTCGAGTGGCACGCCGAACTCCATCTCGGTGTGCAGGTGCGGGCGGTGGTTCGGCAACACCTCGTAGTTCCACGCCGTGCGGCTGCCTTCGTCGCCGACCGGGTAGACGGCCGGTTCGTCCGTCTCGTCGATCGCCTTGGCGACGGCGAAGTCGCGGCCGGGATACCAGAACAACTCGAAGTGGCGGTGCTGCTCGCACAGCGACTCGATCGACGGTCGCAGTTCGTCGTAGCCGGCTCGCCAGCCGGTCTCGGCGAGTCGGTAAGCGGGCACGACGGCGAGTTCGATCTGGGTGACCACCCCGAACGCGCCGAGTCCGAGCCGAGCCGCCTCGAACGTCGCCGGATCGTTGTGCGCGTCGCACACGATCTGATTGCCGTCGGCGGTGACGATCCGCAGACCGCGCACCGATGCCGACAGATTGCGAAGTGTGCGGCCCGTGCCGTGCGTGCCGGTCGCGACCGCGCCGGCGATCGCCTGGCGGTCGATGTCGCCTTGGTTCGCCAACGCCACGCCCGCGTCGTGCAACGGTCGACCGAGGGCGTTGATCGTGGTGCCCGCCCACACCCGCGCCGTGCCCGCCGAGGCGTCGACGCCGATCACGCCCGCCAGCCCTGCCAGGTCGACGATCACATCATCGGTCGGCACCAACCGGTAGTGACTGTGGCCCGATCCGGCGACACGCACATGGCGTCCGTCCTGGGCGGCCTGCCAGACGATCGCCCGAAGATCATCGACCGAACGCACGAATCTCAGTTCCGCCGGCTCGCACGTCTCGCGACCCGACCAATTCGACCACACGCGAACTCAACGTAGCGAACGGAGGGGGTCAGGCACACTCCGAGCTCATGGGCCACCACCATGAGCTCTGATCGGAGTGTGCCTGACCCCCTCCCACGCGTCAGAGGTGCTTGAGCGCCTCGCGGCGGGTCAGGCCGCTCAGCCGGTCGCCGCGATCGAGCACGAACGCCCGCACCGCCTCCGGATCGGTCCTGGCGTACTGGCGCAGCGCCCAGCCGCACGCCTTGCGGATGAAGAACTCGGTATCGGAACACCTGCGATCGACGTAGCCGAACAGCCGATCGGCATCGGTGTCGGCGCCGTAGCCGAGTTGGTGCAGTATCGCCGTGCGGACGATCCAGAAGTCGGCATCGTCGATCCAAGCGTCGATCGTCGCCGTCAAGCCCGGGTTGCGGGCCACGAGCGGTCCGACCACGTGGCCGGCGAGTACGTCGACCGTGTCCCACCACGACTTCGTGCGGATCAGCCGCTCGACACGTGGCAACGAGTCGGACTCGAGCTGGCGCGTTCCAGCGGCTGCAGTAGGTCTGGCGGCCACGTACTGGAACTCACGCTCGGGCTCGGCCCAACACGCATCAGCTGCGGCGAGCAGCTGGCGGCGGTGGCGTCACGTCCGGCGGCGACGAACGACTTGGCTGCACGCTCGCGCTCGGGCGTCGACGAACGCCCGAGATAGGCGAAATGATCCTTCATGTACGCCTTCATGTGCGGTGCCTTGTCGGGCTGTGCAACCGCTTCCAGCTGCTGCCGCAACTCGGGTATCAGGTCGACGAGTTCGACCATGACAGTTCGGGGTTACCGGTGCTTGGCCTTGGCGGCCTGCTCGCGGCTCTTGCGGGCGGCTTCCTGCTTCTTCTGCTTGAGTTCCTGGCGCTTGGCCTTGATCGCGGCCCGCTCCTTGTCGCTGACCTTCGGGCCCTGCACGATCGGGCTGATCGGCCTGTCCGCAGCGGGTGGCAGCTTGAGCGTGTCGTCGTTCTTGAGCAGATCGCGGATGATGGCCGAGGCAGGTGCCTCGCCGGCGACCGTCGACGCCAGCATCAGCTGGGTGATGGCGAGCCCATGATTCTTGATCAAGTCGGGCGTGACCTCGCGCAGCTGGTCGGTGGTCGGCCGATCGGCATCGTCGCCGAGCGCCTCGATGCAATCGGCCAGACAAGCGTCGGTCAAGACCAACGCGATGCTCTCCATCGTGCCGTCGAGTCGGCCCTTGGGAAGTGCCGCCCGGATGCCGTCGGCGTCGGCTTCCGCCCCGACGAGCTCGTCGATCGCCTCTCGGTGATCCTCGCCCAAGGCGCCGAGCACCTTGGTGAGATCGTCATCGGACACGTTGGCGAACGCACGATCGAGGAGACCGAGGTTCTGGAGGCGGGACTTCACCTGATTCACGTCGTCCGACGCTACCGCCGGGCCATGAAGGCTCCTCCGCAGGGCCTTCGGTTCAGGTGACTTCGTCGACGATGCCGACGATCACCGAACGAACAGGGCCGGTCGAGATGCCGTAGATCTGGCGTGCCGAGGTGCCCTCGTCGCAGATCAGCACACGGTCACCGACGCCGGCGTCGACGACATCGACGGCGATCAGGTAGCCGTTCGCCGAACCGTCGGGATCGATCAGATCGCACAACAGCAGGCGCTGCCCGTCGTAGAACGGATGGCTGATCGGGGAGACGACCGTGCCGGCAACCCGGGCGAGCTTCACGCCCTGTCCTCCGCCAGCGTGACATGGTCGACCAGGCCGACGATGGCGTGGTCGACGGGCACCCATCGTTCCGGCATCGCCTCTGCCGCCTCACGCGACGCCACGAAGTACACGAGTTCGCCCGGGCCGGCCATGGCGACCGCATCGGCGGCGACGACGGGAGCACCGCTGTCGCCCTGGTGTTTGTCGAGTGGTTGCACGACCAGGAACTTGACGCCGTCGAGGCCGGGGCTTCGAGTCGTTGCGACGACGGTGCCGATCACGCGGCCGAGATGCATCAGCTCGATCCCTCGCCCCGCCGGAGCCGGTGGTTGAAACGCAGTTCGGCGTCGAGGTTGGCGCGCATGTCGGGGTGGAGCTGGGCGATGACCGCGGTGCGTGCCGACTGCTCGCGGTGCCCGGTGCTCAGGATCGCGCCCTCGATGGCAGCCTCGACATTCGCCACCGTGCCACCGAACAGGCAGTACGCCTTGCCGCCGAGTTCGTCACCGAGTCGCAGCGCCAACAGCGACACGGTGGCGTTCTTGACGCCTGCGTCAGCGGCGATGATCGCTGTGGCCGTGGTCGACGTTTCGACGATGCCGACCGCGTCGCCGATCACCGTGCCGGTCGGGTCGGTGGTGGTGATGGCAGCGATCACGGCGGGGTGCACATCGGCCAGGAACAGCGAGTCGACCACGGTGTCGGTGCCGCCGTTCTCGAGCGCGATCTCGACTGCCGCAGTGTCGCCACCGACCAGCACCAGGTAGCGGCCGGGGTGGATCGTGCCGGCATACAGCGAGGCCACAGGTGACGACTTCGCCATCGCATCGCCGGCGACCATGCCGGCCACGATCGACTCGAACTCGAGCAGGCCGATGGCGGGGTCGAAATGGCCGTCGGGAAGATGGGTCATGTCAGACAATTCGCAGCGCTCCGACGACGGTGACACGGCGGATGCGCGAGAACGTGCGTGGCCGGGTGAGGCCTTCGCCGGTCGGGCTGGCGATCGAGAACGACGTGAAGCCCTCGCCACCCTGGCCGAGACCGGCGAAATTCGGGCCGTTCGCCACCAGGATCGAACAGTTCATCGCGCGCGCCATCGTGGTGATCGTGTCGACGTTGGTGGAATGGATCGACGCCGTGTGCCGGAAACCGTGCTCGGAGCGCACGGCCAGGTCGATCGCAGCGGCGACGTCGCGAACCCTCACGACCGGCATCACCGGCATCATCTGCTCGGTCCACACCAGGCTGTGCTCGGACGGCACCTCGGCGATCAGCAACCGAACATCGCCGTCGACGGCGACGCCGATTTCCGCCAGCAGGGCGTCGGCGTTCTTGCCGATCCACGCCGGATTGATCGCCCCCGCCTTGTTGGGTGCGCCCATCTCGTTGAAGATCACGCGCTCGAGGCGCTTCAGCTCGTGTTCCTTGAGGCGATACGCCCCGGCCTGCTGCATCGCCCGCACGAGCGCGTCGGCGACGGTATCGACGACGATCGTGGTCTTCTCGTCGACGCAGATGATGTTGTTGTCGAACGATGCGCCGCGGACGATGTCGCGAGCGGCCTGCTCGATGTCGGCGGTCTGATCGACGACGGCGGGTGGGTTGCCCGGGCCCGCCGTGATCGCCTTCTTGGGGGTCCGCAGCGCCTCGCGCACGACCGCAGGCCCACCGGTCACCAGCAACACCCGCACGTCGGGATGGGCCATCAGTTCGCGCGCCGATTCGAGCGTCGGATGAGGCACCGCTGTGATCAGGTCGGGCGGGCCGCCGGCGCCGACGATCGCCCGGTTGAGGAGCTGGATGTTCTCGACCGAGACCAATCGGGCGCTGGGGTGGACGTTGAACGTCACCGCGTTGCCGGCGGCGACGATGGCGATGCTGTTGTTGATGATCGTCGACGTGGGGTTGGTGGTCGGGGAGATCGACCCGATCACGCCGTACGGGGCGTACTCGGTGACCATCATGCCGCCGTCGCCGGTGACCGCTTGTGGCTCGAGGTCTTCGGGCCCCGGTGTCTTGGTGGTGACGATCAGGTTCTTCTGGACCTTGTCGTCGGCGCGGCCGAGCCCGGTCTCGGCGTGCGCCATGTAGGCCAGCCGCTCGCCCTCGCGCAGCATCGCCGCGCGCATCGCCTCGACGATCACCCGACGAGAGTCGAGACCATGTCGGCGGTATGCCTCGAATGCCTTGCGCGCTGCCGCCGACGGCAGCGTCGATCGATGGGTAGATGCCGTCGCCGAGCAGACTCTGCTCGGCGCCGAGGTCGGCTTCCGCGCCGCAAGCACCCGTGCCACGGCTGCCGGCACCTTCGGCGGCGGAGACGCGAGTCGCACGCGAGCGATGATCGATTGGATCTCGGCGTCGTTCAACACGGACTACTCACCTCGGACTGTTCACTTCGTGTAGACGGTCTCGCCGTCGATCTCCCAGGTGTCGACGATCGCCATGATGACGGCGTCGCACGGTCGGTTCTGGGTGACGGCCGTCTGGCGAGCCGAACTGCCCGAGGCGTACATGACGACCTCGCCGACGCCGGCACCGACGGCGTCGACGGCCACCACGTAGCCGCCCGACTCGGTGTTGTCGACACCGAGCTGGCGGACGACGAGCATCGTGAGCCCGTTCATCAGCGGCTCTTTTTGACTCGCGACGACCGTGCCGGTCACGCGACCCAACAGCATCGGGCTCTCACCTCCTGGGGCGCCACGCGGCGCCGAACGGATCGAGTCGGCACCGGATCAACTCGACTCGGCGGCGGCTTCCTCGGAACGCCCGAGGGGAAGCACGACGTCGATGTTGACGTGCGGGCGGGCGATGACGTGGCTGGAGATGACCTCTCCGACCTTCTCTGCCCCGCGGACGCCCGAATCGACGGCCGCCTTGACCGCTGCGACGTCGCCGCGTACGACGGCGGTGACGTAGCCGCCACCCGTCGACTGGTACGACACCAGGTCGACCTTGGCCGCCTTGACCATCGCATCGGCGGCCTCGACCATCGCTGCGAAACTCCTGCATTCGATCATGCCGAGTGCATCAGCCATTTCTGGCTCCCTTCATTGCTGTTGATTGTGATTGGTTGGGGACGGTCGGGCCTACTCGCGGCCGTCGAGTCCTTCGAGGGCGGCCACGGCTGCCCGCCACCCGACGTCGATGTCTTCTTCCGCACCACCGAGGAAAACGCGCCCATCGCCCCTGCGGCTCGCACCTCGAGCACGTTGATGTCGGCGGCCTTCTCGGCTTCATTGGCGGCGAGTGGTGCATATCCGGCGGCTCGCACTCGAGCACGTACAGGGTTTCGCCCGGAACGATCATCTGGCCGTGACGCATGCGGTTGATCAACTGGGCGTGGTGGTCGTCGATGCGCCGGATGATCTGGCTCGACAGGATCTTCGGTTCGATGCGATCGGACTCGGTCAGGCCGAGTGAATCGAGGATCGCCTCACCGGCCGCCCTCGTCTCCGACTGATCGGGGGAGTGGATCTCGAGCAGGCCGAAGTAGCGCTCGATGATCTGCATGCCGGGCTTGACGTTGGTGGCCTTGAGGGCCACGTCGGTGAGCCGGTTGATCTCGATGCCGGGGGAGACCTCGACGTACAACGAGGCGTCACCGGCCAGCGGCAGGAACCCGGCCGCAACGGTGCCGAGAAAGGCGGCGTACTGGGGTTGCAGGTTGTCGAGGAACGCGTACGTTCGGATCTCAATATTTGTCGCCACCACTGTCTCCTTGATCTCCACTGACGATCTGCACGCCGGCCGACGCGCCGATGCGGGTGGCACCGGCAGCGATCATGTCCTCGACGTCTGACTTCGTACGCACGCCACCCGAGGCCTTGACGCCCATGTCGGGTCCGACGGTCTCGCGCATCAGGGCCACGTCGTACACCGTGGCGCCACCCCCGCCGAAGCCGGTCGACGTCTTGACGAAATCGGCCTTGGCCTGCTTCGCCAGCGAGGAGGCGATCACCTTCTCTTCGTCGGTCAGCAGGGAGGTTTCGAGGATCACCTTGACGATCACTCCGGCCTCGTGTGCGGAATCGACGACCTTTTCGATATCGGTCAGCACCGTGGCGTGGTCGCCCGACTTGAGCGCTCCGACGTTGACGACCATGTCGACCTCGCGGCTCCGTCGCGGATCGCTCGGCGGGCTTCCATCGCCTTGATCTCCGCCGTGTTGGCACCGAGAGGAAATCCGATCACCGTGCACACCTTGACGTCGGTGCCGCGCAGATTCGATGCCGATCGCTTGACCCAGGCGGGGTTGATGCAGACGGAAGCGAACTTGTATTGGGCGGCCTCTCGGCACAGCTTGTCGATGTCGTCGGCGGTGGTATCCGGCTTGAGTGCCGTGTGGTCGATGTACTTCGCCAGGTCGACCGGCACGTGTGAGGCCTCGCCGTGGAAGGCAACCCGATCCGCCCCGTTGACGACAACGTGGCGCACGCCCTCGGCCGTATCGCAGCGATCGAGCTGACCCGTGAGCGTGCTCAGCACCTCCTTGGTGATGAGGTCGATCAGCAGCTGGCGGTCGAGTGGTTGATCAGTCATGCATCGGTCCTGACGTACAGATCTTCGATCTCGCTGATGAGGGCGACGCGACGCATGTGGCGGTCGCCACCCCACGGCGTGTTGAGGAACTCGTGCACGATCTGCCAGGCCAGCGCCGGCCCGGTGAGACCGGCACCGAGCGTGAGCACGTTGGCCCGGTTGTGCTCCCGGCGCATTGCGGGCCGTCGAGAGGTCGTAACAAGCGGCGGCACGGACGTGCGGAATCTTGTTGGCCACCATGGCGAAGCCGATCCCTGCGCCGTCGACCACGACACCCGCTGTACACCGCCCGGTGCCAACCCCGGCGTGCGACCGCATGGGCGAAGACCGGGTAGTCGCATGCTTCGGTGTTGTCGGTGCCGCAATCGTCGACCGTCCAACCGGCGTCGATCAGCTTGGCCTTGATGGCCTGCTTCAGCTCGAAACCGCCGTGGTCGGATCCGATTGCGATGCAGCCGTCTGCGTCGGCTGCATCGGCCGGGCGGTCGGCGGCTGACTGATCGTGGGCGCCGGCGACGGTCGACTGGCCGTCGAGCACGCCATTGAGCACCTCCGCGACGAGTTGGCGTACCTCGTGCTCCAACTCAGATCGTTGCGCGGCCATGGCTCCATCCATCGTTTCGTTCTCGATCATAGGGGTGTGCGGCCGACGTGGTCGCAAGCGACTCCGATCCCGATTCGTGGCGGCCGCTGCCATCGATCGCGGCCGGGCCTCCGAGCGTCAGTCGTTGCCGACGTCGTAGTTGCCGAGCAGCTGTACATCGCCCGACGATTCGGTGTTGCCGTCCAGCGGCTCGAGCGTGATCGCCAACCGCGAGAAGCTCGGATCGACGGCGCCTGCCCACAACTCGATCGGCTTGTCGCCCTCGCGGAGATGAAACGTTCCGGCGCTGACGCGGATAGTTTCGTTGCTGACCCACGCTTCGTAGAAGTACCCGTCCGGGGCTGGTGCCAAGTCGTCGACGTCGAGCACGATCCTCAACCCACCGGTGTCGCCGACAGAGCGGCCTGGGCCGATGCGTTGGGAGCCGCATGCCGACGTCCGCGAAGTGACAACATGCCTCGATGGCCGAGCGCTCGATGATCGAGGTCCCCGGTGGCCCGCTCGATGCGAATTCGTTCCCGGGGATGCGATGCTGCCCACGTTGGTCTTCCTGCACGAAGGGCTCGGCTCGATCGATCTGTGGCGGGGCGTCCCACATAGAGGGTCGCGGCGGCTACCGGTGGGCCGTCGACATTGACCTATGCCCGCCACGGGTACGGCGCAAGTGCTTCGGCCGATGCCGCGCCCGGTCACGTATATGCATCACGAGGCCGACGTCGTGCTGCCATCGGTGCTGGCCCGCGTTCGGTATCGCACGTCCGATCCTGATCGGTCACAGCGATGGTGCGTCGATCGCTGTGTTGTACGCCGGTGCCGGTCATCCGGTTGCGGGCGTGGTGTGCTTGGCGCCGCATGTGTTCGTCGAGCCCGAGTCGATCGCAGGTATCGAGCGGGCCCGCAGCTTGTTCGAATCGACCGAGATGGCAGAGCGGTCGGCCGATACCACGACGATCCCGTAGCGACGTTCCGGGGATGGAACGATGTCTGGCTCAGCGACGAGTTTCGGGCCTGGAACATCGAGGACCGCCTGGCTGGGATCAGCGCCCCCGTGCTGGCGATCCAGGGTGTCGACGATCAGTACGGCACCCTGGCCCAACTCGACGCGATCGAATCTGGCGTTGTCGGCGAGTTCGAACGCGTGGTGCTGGAAGAAGTCGGCCACTCCCCGCACACCGAGGCACA
>CAVRNX010000007.1:0-14682 GCA_963722635.1 uncultured Acidimicrobiaceae bacterium | reverse complement strand
CCAGTGTCTCATGGATCGAGCGAAGCGGAATGTGAATCCGAACGTCCCCGACAGCCGGCTCACGCACGGCCGACAGCGTCGCCCGTCCAGGTGAACCACCGCCCCTCCCCCGTCGAGTTCAACAGGATCGCAGTCGGCTGGCTGATCGCATTCGTCTTCTGGGCGATCGTGTGGGTGTGGGTGTTCCTGTCGGATCATCCCGCCAGGTGGATCACGCAGATCGACCTCGAGCTGATGGGCCCGATCGTCGACAACCGCCAGAGCTGGCTGACACCCACGATGCAGCGGATCAACGAGATCGGTACCCACTGGGCGACGCCGGTGATCGGCTGGGTCACCATCGCCGGAGGTCTCGCGGCGCCGCCGTATCCGTCACGTCCTGTTGCTGATCGCATCACTCTCGACCGTTGCTCTCATCCACACCGTCATCTCCCTGCGAATCCTCCGCCCTCGCCCGCTCGGCGTCACGCTGATCGGAGACTGGGCGGGCGCCGCCCAACCATCCCGTCCCGTCGCACTGCTCACGACGGCGATGATGTGCGCCGGCTGGACCCTGATGCCCGCCGGCGTCTGGCGGCGGACATGGATTCAGATCACGGTTGCGGCCATCAGCCTGTTCGGATTGGCACAGATCTATGTCGGGGTCGATCATCCGTCGGACGTGCTCGCCTCGGCAACCGTCGGTGTCGCGATTCCGCTCGTGTTGTACCGACTGGCCGCACCCGAGGCCGTCTTCCCGATCGCCTACCGCACGGGCAAAACGGCTCACCTCGATGTCACGGGCGCCCGCGGTGAGGCGATCCGCGTGGCGCTCGAACGTCAACTCGGCATCGAACTGACCGATCTCCGGCCGATCGGGCTGGCCGGTTCGGCCGGCTCGACCCCGCTGCGAATCCAGCAGAAGGACGGGCCCGATCTCTTCGCAAAGCTGTACGCCAGCAACCATCTCCGTTCGGATCGCTCGTACAAGCTCGGCCGAACGCTGCTCTACGGCCGGCTCGAGGACGAACAACACTTCACATCTGTCCGGAGACTGATCCAGCACGAGGACCACATGCTGCACGTCATGCACCGAGCCGACATCGACTGCATGGAGCCGATGGGGATCGTCGAGATCACACCCGACCGCGAGTACTTGTTGGTCAGCGAGTTCCTCGACGGTGCCGTCGAGATCAGCGAGGCCGAGATCACCACCGACCTCATCGACGCCGGGCTATCGAGGGTTTCGTGTCTCTGGAACGCCGGGCTGGCGCATCGCGACATCAAACCGGCAAACGTCATGGTGCAGGGGGATCGCCTGCGGCTGATCGACGTGTCGTTCGCCGAGGTGCGACCATCGCCGTGGCGCCAGGCCGTCGACCTCGCCAACATGATGCTGGTGTTGGCGCTCGGCAGCAGCCCGGAGCTGGTCTACGAACGAGCCCTGCTGCAGTTCAGCGAGGACGACATCGCCGAGGCGTTCGCCGCATCACGAGGCGTCACACTGCCCTCCGCGCTTCGTTCCGGGGTGAAGCGTGACGGTCGCAAGTTGATGGAACGATTCCGCCAACTCGCTCCCGAGCGCAAGCCGGTTGCAATCCAGCGTTGGTCCATCCGGCGGATCGGTTTGATGATCTGGGTCGTCGCCGTCGCGATGGCTCTGATCTCGATCTTCGTCGACAATCTCGGCGACATCGGACTGCTGTGATGGGACGACAGCACGCCACGACCCAGCCAGCACGATCCGCCTCGCGCCGGTGGCCGTTCTCGTCGTCCTCATGCGGTCTGTCGGTGGCAGCCTGCTCGATCGAAGATGCGCAACCCGCTGCCCGACTGCATCGAAGGCGGCACCGTCAACCTCGCGGCACAGTCGGTGCCGAGCGCCCAACTCGTTCTGTGCTTCGACCCGCTGCCCGCTGGATGGGACGTCGACAACGTCCGGATCGACCAAGACGGCACGGAGGTCCGGTTCGACTCCGACCGGGCGGGCGATGACGCCGCCGTCTTCCACTACACGGCCACCTGCGACATCGGCGACGCAGTCAGCGCCCCGAGCGAACACGACGGTGCCGACCGCTTCGATCACATCGAACGCGTCGATCCCGGGTTCAGGGCCCAGCGCTATTACGTGTTCGAGGGCGGCTGCATGTGGTGGGAATTCGATTTCGACGAGGACGCCACAGCGGCGTTGGCGATCGAGCTCGGCGAACACCTGACGACGATCACCCGTGATGCACTCAACGAGATGATGCGCGAGAGCTTCATCGACGAGCGGCTGTGATGGTCCGCCTGGGACGCTCCGCGATCTCGTCGGCTGTCGGCCCAGCCGTTGCCGGACTGGTCCTGCTGCAGAGCGGCACGACTGGCCCGGACCAAGACGGTCGAGAGTGCCGAAGCAGCGTGTCTTTCGATGGTTCAACGATGCGCCGATCGGCTGCACGCGTCCGGCGTGGGTGGTCATGCAATCGGGCTCGTTGGCGGGGTGTTCCTCGGCGGCCGGTGAGCTCGCCGAGTCGTCGCCGGCCCCGCACGGCAACGGCCGCTGCGCAGTCACGGAACGGCCGTGTGGGCTGCCGTCAAACTGATCAAGCCGCTGATCGGACGTGGACGCCCTGCAGGATCATCTCGAAGATGTCGCTGTGCGAGGTCAGCCACAGAGCGGGCCTGGGATACCCATCCGGACACGCTGCGGTCGCTCGACGCTGGGGCTGATCGCACCCCGAAGGGCAACCCTGTGCTCGAGCGCGGCCGGCGATCGCGTTCGCCGGCGTCATCGGTGCCACTCGGATGTACGTCGGAGCCCACCTTCCGTTGGACGTGGCAGGTGGGCTGGCGGTCGGCGTGCTCGCTGGGCGAGCCACCCGGTCGGTACTGGCGGTATGTCCGTGATCGTCCCCGAGCAGCCCCGATGACCGACATCGACACTCGCCGTGGCGTGATCGAGCTGTCGCACCCGGTCGACGTGTTCCTGCGGATCGGTGCTCGAACGATCCTGGGCGGCGCGATCACTCGTCTTCCTGATCGCCCTGCTCGGCGGCAACCTGCCCAACGACCCGGAGGGCGGCGCGCTCACCGACGACATCCTGGTGCCGCTCCAGTTCGTCTTGCTGCTCGCCACCGCTGTCGGCCTGGCGTTGAGCTTTCGCTGGATGGCGATCGCCGCCGGCACGGTCGCCTTCGCCGGAACCGGTATCGCGATCATCTCGGCCCTCCAATACGAGTCACCGACGCCGATCCTCGTGTCCGTGGCCTTCTTGGTTCCGGCGCTGATGATGTGGCTCGACTGGCAGTGTCGCGAAACGCTCGGGAAGATCGTCGTGCTGGCGGTCACCACGGCCATACTGTTCGCCGCCACCTGGTTCGGGTCGATGCCGTCTACGACCACTACTTCGGCCCGACCCACCCCGAGTCGGACGCGATCGAGCTGCCCGACTCGCTCGTGCAGTGGGTCTGGTCCGGCGCTGTCGACACCGACGGCTTCACCGTGAACGCCGTGTTGCGCCAGCCCTCCTCCGGCGTCAGCCTGGTGGTTGCCGATTCCGACGGGCGCCACCGTGTGGCGATCGGAACCGATCGCGGTCGCCGCCGCCGGCGTCCCCGGTTCGGTTCGTCGTCGACGGGCTCGAACCGGCACACGGACTTCACGTACGTCCTCGAGTCGGTCGGTGATGCCGACGATCTCCACGCCGGGTCGGTCACCACGTTCCCGGAGGGGCCCGCCACACTGACGCTGGCGTTCGGAGGCTGCGCCCGGACCAACTCGAACGGCGCCGTCTTCGACGCCATCCGAGCGGTCGATCCCGACCTCTACGTGATCACGGGCGATCTCCACTACCGCAACATCGCCGACGACGACCCGGCGCTGTTCGCATCGGCATACGCCGAGGTGCACGACTCGCCCGCTCAGTCCCTGCTGTACCGCACGGTGCCGATCGCCTATGTCTGGGACGACCACGACTTCGGCCCGAACAACTCGGAGTCGACATCGGCCAGCCGACCGGCCGCCTGGCAGAGCTATCGCGACCTGGTGCCGCACTATCAGCTCGCCGAGCCCATCACCGGATCGATCAACCAGGCGTTCACGATCGGGAGGGTGCGGGTGGTGATGATCGACACGCGGTCGTACCGACTGGCCGCCGAGGGTGTGTTGCTCGGCGAGCAGCAGCTCAGCTGGCTGCTGGCCGAATTGCTGGCCGCCCGCGATTCACATGCGCTGACCGTACTGGTCAGCCCCACAGCCTGGATCGGACCGGCCGAGCAGGGCGCCGATCACTGGGGAGGGTATGCCGATGAACGCGAGCGGATCGGTGAGTTCCTCGCCGCCAATCAGATCGACAATCTCGTTCTGGTCGGCGGAGATGCTCACATGGTTGCCATCGACGACGGCACGAACAGCGGGTACGGGGGCCATGACGGGTTCCCCGTGCTCCAGGTCGCCGCCCTCGATCGGCCTGGCAGCATCAAGGGTGGCCCGTATTCGGGCGGAGAGTTCCCGGGCGGCGGGCATTTCGGCGTCGTCGAGGTGACCGACTTCGGTGGCGACACGATCGACGTCGAGCTGATCGGGCTCGACTGGGAGGGTACGGTCCTGACGAATCTGCGCACCACGTTTGCGGTGCCGGGATGACATCGCGCAGCGCTGTCGCGACCGCCGGTACCGTCGGAGGGTCCGCCCGGGTTCCCTCCCACATGTCGACCCGGGGTGTTCCGTCATGACGACACCGACTTCGATCGGACATCCGCCGAGCCGTCGGCAGCCGTTCGAGGTCCGCGATGCCATCTCGGCGAGTCGGCTGGCGGTCATCGTCGGCGTGGCGATCACCGTCGTGGTCGCAAGCTCGGCAGTCGCCTGGAGCGGCGAGGTTCCCGGTTGGGAGGCCGATCTGTTGCGGTTCTTCAACGATTGGCCGGACTGGTTGGAGCCGGTCCTGTGGGTGCTGCAACAGGTCGGGGTGCTGGCCGGCCCGCTGATCGGAGGGCTCGTGATCGTGTGGTTCACACGTCGCTGGGAGTACCTGCTGCCGTTCGTGTTGCTGATGCCGCTCAAGCTGTTCATCGAGAAGGCCTTGCTGAAGCAGATCATCGAGCGCCAACGACCGTTCGTGAGCGTCGGCCCTGACATCAACGTGCGCGGTCCCGCTTTCGAAGGCCTGAGTTTCCCGATCGGGGCACGCCACCGGCAGCGTTCAGCGTTCGCGATCCTCGTCGCAGCGTTCCTCCCCCGCCGTTGGCGACCGGTCCCGTTGATCTGGGCGGCGGTCGTCGGGATCTCCCGGCTCTACTTCGGTGAGCACAACGTGCTCGACGTGGTCGCCGGCGCAGCGGTGGGCACCATTTTCGGCACCGTCCTGTGGTTCGTCACATTGAACAGGTTCGCTCCGACCCACGACGAGCGTCGATCGTGATGGGGCCGCCTTCCGCCTCGCCCGAGGTGCCGCCTCACCGCGCCCACGTCCGCTCCCCCGTGGACGTCCTGCGCCTGATCGTCGGCATCATGCTGACGGTCGGCGGAGTGGCCATGGCGAACGTGCTCGATTCGACCCTGCTCGGGTTGAGCGACGACGGCACGGCAGCGATCGACGACCTGCCGGCCTGGATGCACGATGTTCCCGTTGCGGTGTTGGCCGTCGGGGTCATCGCCGGCACCGGCGCGCTGGTGCATGCGTTGGTCACGACCCGCTTCCGTCGGCTGGCGATGTTGGCCGCCGCCTTCGCTGGAGCAGCCGCCCTCAGCGTGGCGATGGGCGAGATCATCTACTCGGTCGTCGATGGGCCGGTTCGACAGGCGTTCGACGAGGCGGCCGCAGCATTCCGCTACCGAGGCGTAGACGGTCGACTCGATCCGGGCGACCCGCTGCTTGCCGGGGCAGTCGCCATGTTGGGGATCTCGGGGTCGTATCTGGCCCGGTCGGTCACCCGCAGACTGGCGGTACTGCTGGCGCTGTACGCGGCGATCTCGATCGTCACGTCCGGCGTTCCGGCACTGGGGCTCGTCGCAGACATCGGAGCAGGAATGGTGGTGGCGTCACTGCTGCTCTTGCTGCTGGGACGCCACGATCTCGCTCCAGACGCTGGTGAGATCATCACGGCGCTCGATTCGGTCGGCCTCGAGCTGGTCGAGGTCGACCATCTCAGCGTCGACGCACGCGGGTCCGCACCCTGGGTCGGCACCACCGCGACCGGTGACCGGGTCTTCGTGAAAGCGCTCGGTCGCGACGAACGCAGCGCCGATCTGTTGTTTCGTGCCTACCGCTGGATTCGGCTGCGCAAGACGGGCGATCACCGCCCGTTCGTCAGTCTCCGCAGAGCGGTCGAACACGAGGCGCTGGTCTCGCTCCAAGCGGCGGCACTCGGCATCCGCACCCCACGCATCCTCGGCGTGGCCGACGCCGGTCTCGACGGCATGGTGCTGGCGTACGAAGCGATCGACGGCGTGTCCGCCGATCTCGCCGCCGACATCGACGACGACGCACTCGACGCCGTGTGGACGATGGTGCACCAACTGCACGCCAAGCGGATCGCCCACCGCGACCTGCGATTGGCCAACATCTTCCTCGATACCGACAACCGACCCTGGCTGATCGACTTCGGGTTCTCCGAGCTGGCGGCGTCCGACCAACTGCTCGGTACCGACGTCGCTGAACTGCTGGCGTCGACGGCCGCCCACGTGGGCACCGACCGCGCTGTCGCAGCTGCCCATCGGGCGACCGATCTCGACGAGCTCGAATGGGCGATGCCGTGGCTGCAACCGCTCGCCCTCAGCACCGCCACCCGTCAGGCGATCGGTGGAGACAAGGGCCTGGCGCCGATTCGCGAGATGTTGATCGAACGGTGCGGGGTACCCGCCGAGGACCCGGTCCGGCTGCAACGCGTCAGTGGCAAGACGCTGTTCGTGATCGCAACCATCGGTTTGAGCGCCTGGTTCCTGATCCCGCAACTGGCCGACATCGACAACATCTGGCAACAGACGCGAAGCGCCTCCGGCCAGTGGGTAGCGATCGCAGTGGCGTTCTCGCTGCTCACCTACATCGCCGCCACAGCGAGCCTGCTCGGCGCGATCCCGATCCGTCTCCGCTTCGCGCCGGCACTCGCCGCTCAGATCGCCTCGTCGTTCGCCAACCGCATCACACCGGCCAAGGTCGGCGGAATTGCGACCAACATCCGGTACTTCCAACGCCAGGGTGTGCCAACTGCGGTCAGCGTCACAGCGGTCGGTCTCAACGCGGTCGCCGGGGTGATGATCCACGTCCTGCTGACCCTCGGTTTCCTGCTCTTGGCGAGCGGTAGCGACACCGCCGGTGGTCTTGCACTTCCGTCGACGGGCGTCATCGTGTTCGCTCTGGCTGTCCTGCTGGGTATCGCCGCTGTATCGATCGCGCTCCCGTTCATCCGTCGGTTGCTCGTGACGAACGTGCTGCCCCAGCTGCGCTCCGGGTGGGACGCGATCCGCACCATCGGCCACAGCCCCGGCCGCGTCGCCCTCCTGCTCGGTGGCTCGGCGGCGATCACGCTGGCCTACCTCGGGGCGATGGTCGCCAGCCTCGAGGCATTCGGCTCGAACGCCTCGTTTCCGCTCGTCGCCCTACTGTTCCTCACGGGGAGTGCGGTCGCCAACGCGGCGCCGACACCCGGCGGGCTCGGGGCCGCCGAAGCGGCGCTGATCGCCGCACTCAGCGCAGTGGAAGACACAGCGATCGTGATCCCGGCCGTGTTCCTGTTCCGGTTCGTCACGTTCTGGCTGCCGATTCTCCCGGGCTGGGCAGCGCTCACCTACCTCCGCCAGACCGAACGAATCTGAACCTCGGCGGCAACTCGCGCGTCAGCTCGGATGGTCGGTCAATCGAGTCCAGAACCTGAGTTGCTGCGGGTTCGCCGCACGATTGCGGTCCGCAGCGGCATCGATGAGATCTCGTACACGGCGCCGGCCACCTGCGCCGGTGTTCGGGCGGCTTCCAGCAGGCCCCGACCGAGCGTGGCCCCGGCGCGCCGCCCTGATGGTCGACGAACCCATCCCTCCGAGACGAACACACCGATCGAGACAGCCGCCACCGCCACCATGATCCCGGTGACGATCACCCAGCCCCAGCGAGAGTCGAGCGTCGGGATGTTCGAGTGGTTCATGCCGAAGAACCCCGCGATCAACGACAGCGGCAGCATCACGGCGGCGTACACCGTCAGCACTTTGGTGACCTCGGTCGCCTGGCGGGCCTCGGCTCCGCGATACGCGTCCAGCGTCTCCGCCAGCGCCGCCCTGGCCGCATCGAGGCCGGCGGTCGCGCGTGACGCCACGTCGAACACGTCGGAGAATCGCCGACGTGCGGTATCCGTGATCAGCGGCGAGTCGGACACGCGCAACAGGTCGAGCGCTTCTCGCTGCGGGATGACGACGCGCCGCACCTTCGACAGGTCGGACCGGACCGCCATCACGTCGGCCAGCAGACCCTGATCGGCGACCAATGCCTGGGCGATCAGCCCATCCGTGCGGTCGTCGAAGGCTTCGACGACCGCCGACAATCGGCGGGTCAGGCCATCCGCCAGCCGCGCAGCCAGGTCGCTACATCCTCCGGCCGCCAGCTCTGAATGGTGTTGAACACCCTCGAACAGGCTGTCGACGGCCGGGGCACCGGGGCCGTGGATCGTGACCAGGATGTTCTCGGTGATGAAGCAGTCGACCTCATATGTCTCGACCCGGTCGTCGCGCAGCCCGTGCAGCACGATCACGAGTTGGTCGGCGAAGTCATCGACCTTCGGAAGATCCGTGTCGTGAAGAGCATCGTGGAGGGCGATCGGATCGAGCCGAAGGCCGACCAGGTCGAGCTCGCCCGCCTGCTCGCCCTGCACGACCGTGACGTCGATCCACCCCCACCCGCCGTTGACCACAGCAAGGTCAGCCGGCTCGACGACTCGTGGTTGATCCGTACCATTCCAGAGCAGTGCCCGTATCTCCATGAAGCAGATCCTGGCTGGTCTGGAAGGCCGGATCGCGGACGATCCGACCTGCCATGGCCGAAGGTGGTTCGAATTGCCCGCCGAAGACGGGACGCGATCACCGTCGATGTTCGGTGATCGACTGCCAGACGCGCTCGGGCGTGGTCGGCATGTCGACATGACGAACCCCGAGGTGGGCGAGGGCATCGATCACAGCGTTCTGCACTGCGGGGGTGGCACCGATCGTTCCGGACTCGCCGATCCCCTTGGCACCGAGCGGGTTGCGCGGCGTCGGAGTCTCCTGCGGGATCCGTTCGAAACTCGGCAACTCGGCGGCCGAGATGAGGGCGTAATCCATGAACGTGGCCGTCAGCGGGTTGCCGTCGGGGTCGTAGATGAACTCCTCCATCAGCGCCTGGGCGATACCCGAAGCGACGCCACCGTGGACCTGGCCCTCGACCAGCAGCGGATTGACCATCGTGCCGGCGTCG
The DNA here is from genome assembly GCA_963722635.1 of uncultured Acidimicrobiaceae bacterium. Taxonomy (GTDB): domain Bacteria; phylum Actinomycetota; class Acidimicrobiia; order Acidimicrobiales; family Ilumatobacteraceae; genus Ilumatobacter. Next base: position 5,284 of record CAVRNX010000007.1, on the reverse strand, counting down.
TCGCAGGCGATGTGGCGCAGGATCGTCACGGCACCGGTGTCTCGGTCGACTTCGACGACCGACAAGTGGGCGCCGAACGGGAACGTCGCGCCTGGCGGCTGGAAGTCGGCTTCGCCGAGCAACGCTTCGCCGCGCTGGTCGTGCAGGCGTGACGCGATCGCCCCCCAGTCGGTCGACACGACGGGTGTTCCGACCACGGAGAAGCTGCCACTGTCGGTGTCGAGCACGATGTCCTCGGTGCTCGCCTCCAGGATCTCGGCGGCGATCTGCTTGGCCCGCTCGACGACATTATCGCTGGCCTCCCACACCGCGCTACCGCCCACCTGGAGCGACTTGGAACCGCCCGTGCCGCCGCCGCGCGCCACCTCGTCGGTGTCGCCGTGGCGCACCTCGATCCGGTCGAACGGGATGCCGGTGATGTCGCTGGCGACCTGCGCAAATGCCGTGTGGTGTCCCTGGCCATGCGACGACGACCCCGTCAACACCAGCGCCGATCCGTCCGGGCGTACCTCGATACTGCCGAACTCGGGGTTGGCCATCGGGTTGGCGATCTCGACGTAGGTCGACCAACCGAGCCCGAGCCACGCCTCGTCGGTGGTCGCCCGGCGTCGTTCCTGTTCGACCCGCAGGCCGGCATAGTCGACCGCGTCGACCACGGCGGTGATCGCCTTGTCGTACTCGCCCGAGTCCATTGCGGCACCGGTCGGCGTGTCGAACGGGAACGCCTCGGGCCTGATGAAGTTGGAGCGGCGTACCTCGACCGGGTCCATGCCGATCTCGGCAGCGAAGAGGTCCATCATGCGCTCGATCGCCGCAGCGGCCTCCGGTCGACCGGCGCCGCGGTAGGCGCCGACCGGCACGGTGTTGGTGACGACCGACGTCGACGAGAAGTCGACGTTGGGGATGTCGTACACGCCGGTCGCCATGATGCGGGTGATGAACGGCAGTACCGATCCGACCTCCGGGTAGGCGCCACCGTCTTGGATGCTGTGGACGCGGTAATGGCTGACCCGGCCGTCACGACTGCCGCCGATCGTGGCCGTGAAGTCGCACCCCCGGCCGTGCACGAGCCCGAGCATGCTCTCGGTTCGGGTTTCCGCCCAGCGCACCGGCCGCTCCAGACGGCGTGCGATCAATGCCACCACGATGTCCTCCGGGTAGCCACCGCTCTTGGCGCCGAAGCCGCCTCCCACGTCGGGGCAGATCACGCGGACGTGAGCGGCCTCGACACCGCGTGGCCGCCGCCAGCGTGTTGCGGGTGTCGTGTGCACCCTGTGTGGTCGACCACTGCGTGAGCCGCAGCGTGCCGCTGTCGTCGTTGTCCCAGCGGGCCACGGTGGCGCGGGTTTCGAGCGGGCAAGGTGCCAGTCGGTGGTTACGAAACACCAGGTCGACGGTGACCTCGCAGTCGTCGAAGAAGTCGTCGCCGGTCGCCTTCGGCACGGCGAAGGCGACGTTCGTGCCGGCGTCGGGGAACAGCAGGGTCTCGTCGGCCAGCGACTCGGTCGGCGAGATGACAGCCGGCAGCGGTTCGTAGTCGACCAGCACCATCCCCGCTGCGTCGATGCCGGCGGTCAGCGATGTGGCGACGACGACGGCGACCGGTTCGCCGACGTAGCGGACACGATCGGTGGCGAGCCGCGTCCTGAGCATCTGCTGGTTGAGCATGCCCATGCCCGGTGGATCGGCCGGCAACTCGAGATCGGCCGCCGTGAACACAGCCACGACACCTTCCGCGTGGCGCGCCTCGGACACGTCGATCCCGCCGATCTCGGCGTGCGCCATCTCGGAGCGTACGAACACGGCGTGCACAGCGTCAGCAGGTGCCAGATCGTCGACGTACCTGCCACCGACCGTGAGCAGCGCCGGGTCTTCCACACGCGTCACCCGAGTTCCGAGAATGCTCACGTTCGCCTCCTGACGTCGGACCTCGCCGGCCCGCGCCGATACTGGCAGAAACCCGAGCGCCGCTCGGGACCGAACGAATGATCCGCTCGGCAGGCAGTTGCGAACCTACCGATCGTCCCCCGTCACCGCCAGTGGCGACACGAAGCCGAACGGCTTGATCGCGATCACCGAACAGGCGACAGCGTCGAGCACCTGCTCGGCGGTGTTGCCCATGACCACCCCGGCCAGCCCCGTGCGGGCGAGGGTGCCCATCACGAGCAGGTTGACCTCGTACTTCTCGACGAATGCCGGCACGACAACCGTGGCCGGCCCCTTCACCAGGTGGATCCGCCACGGCCTGTCGGAGACCCCGGAACCCGCCACCAGGTCGTCGAGTGCCCGCGATCGCCCGGCGCGTTCGTTCTCCAACAGCTCGTCGACACGGTCCCTGGTGACCGACGGAAACGTCGGGTCGCGCATGGTGGCTTCGCCGAACAGCTCCCACGCGTGCACGAGGTGCAGTTCACCGCCGTACAGGTCGTGCATCCCGGCAGCGAGATGCAGCAGCGTGTCGTTCAGTTCGGCCTCTGCGGGTTCAGGGTCGACCGCAACCAGTATGCGCTGCACCGGTGCTCGGCTCGGTCGAATGACCCACACCGGACACGGGCACTTGCGGAGCAGCCGCTTGATGCTGGCGCGGTCCTCCCGATCCTCGTCGGTGGTGACGACAACCAGGTCGTAGCCCTCGGAAAGCACCTCCCCGAGAATCGCCAAGGCGGAATTGCCGGCCAACACGTCGACGTCGATGTCGACCCCGTCGGTGCTGTCACTCCAGCGCTCCAAGCGCTCCATCATCCGGTGCCGATCAGCGCTCTCGATCGCCGCGTCGACCTCTGCCCGGTGCAACAGCCGGTGCAGACGTGAGGGCTCGGAAACAACGCCCACCAGCCTCAGGCGGGCCCCGTTGCGCTGGGCGAGGTCGGCGACCCGATCGATCGCGGCCGGGTTGTCGTCCTCGCCGAGTGGGCTGAACAAGATGTTGGTGAAGCGACGCACTGATCCACACCTCTCCAGGGAAGTCGGCACGTCAGCCCAACATGTCCTCGGTCACCGACCGCAAGTTCGACCTTGCAGCAGAAATCTACTGCCGAGATTCCGGTCACCGCCAGGGTCCGAATCCCCTGCCGATGCCGTGCCGACTCCCACCTCGATACTGCGCAACAAGCTGTTTCGTCACACTTGTCGCCAAGGCTCGGCTGACACGACGCCGTCGAGCACATCGCGATCACCACCACCAGCCCACCACGAGCGGTCGCGTTGTCAGTAGTCGAACGGAGTGAGCGCCGCGTCCCGGCCGACGAGGACGACGGGTTGTCGTTCCCAGGTGCTGACGTCGCCGCCCATGCCGGGCGAATCGGCGGGCATGCCAGGCAGGGCCAGCCCGACCGCGTCAGGACGATCTTGCAGGAGGCGTTCGATCGCACCGACGGGAACGTGGCCCTCGACGACGTAGCCCTCGACGATGGCGGTGTGACACGAGCCGAGGTTGTCAGGAACCCCTTGATCGGCGCGAAACGCCGCTCGGTCGACGTCGTCGGTCATCTCGACCTCGGCGCCGTGCTCTTGCAGGTACACGACCCACCCCGAGCAGCAGCCTCAACCGGGGTCGCGTCGAACCTCGAACCGAACGCCGGACAGTTCAGATCCGAAAACCTGCGAGGACGGTGTGGCAGACCCACTCGATGTCGACGCTGGCGGAGTGGCGTCGTTGTCCGATGCACCGCAGGCCGCGACGAGGAGGATCATCGCCACCGCGGTGGCGAATCGAATCGTCTTCGCCCTCTGATCTCGCGTCATCGTTGACGACGCTATCGGCACGGGGTCGGCGCCTCGTCCCTGGCGCCGTCCGATCAAGAGCCGGAGGCCAAGGTCTCGACGCGCCGCGTCGCGACACTCCTCGGGAACCGTCGCCTCGACTCCGCGCCATCTGCCGGTGCCGATGGTCAAGCGAGTCGAACCATCCCGAACGCGACTCAGCGGCCCAAGCAGACGGCTCGGGTGCGCCGGCTCGCTGTGCTGCGCGAACTCATTCGTCCGCCCACCCTGGCCGTGAGCACGCCACCCGACGAGTCAGCCCTCGGGGGATTCCCGCACCCACGCCAAGACGTCGTTCGGCCCGCTCGAGCTCCACTCCCGCCCGAGCACGATGATGCGGTCGTCGTTGGCGGCGACGTGAGCGACCTGTGGACCGATCAGTTGTTCAGCGGGGACGTAGGCGGGAGACCAGGTGTCTGCGTCGTCGGACAACCAGAGTCGGATCTCGCCGCCTCCCCATGCGTCGGCGGGACCGGAGCCGACCGCGATCAGGACGCCGTCGTGCACCGTGACGTCCGAGAACAGCATCTGGGTCGCTTCGAACGGTTCGATCGCGACCTCGACCATCGAGTCGCCGGTGATCCGCCACAGATCAAGCTCTGGTTCGCTCAGGGGGTTTGCGGTCAGGGGGTTTGTGGTGCGGGCGACGAACCACTCGCCGCCGAACTCGAACAGATCGCCGATGACGTACCAGCGGCACGGCTCGTCGAGCTCCCACACCTTGGTCCACGTGACCGCGTCAGGAGACCGCCACAACCCCTGGGTCTGACAGCCCTCCCAGCCGTCTCGACCCCCGCGGGTGTCGCCGACCGCCACGTACCCGTCGGCGGTGGCCGCAATCGTGTACACCCACACCTGGGCCAGCCCGAGTCGACAGGATCGACATATCGCCAGCCACCGTCGCCGTCAGCGACCCACACCAGCGTCCCCGTGATCTCACTGCCACCGGGCAACCCCTCGTCCTAGTGGCGCGACCTCGACGACGAACACGACACCGGCACCGCCGGACGCAAGAACACTCCCTCTGGCAGCTCGCGCGAGGTCGGCTGCTCCCACCGGTGCAGGACCATTTCCGACCAATTGGTGCCGCCGTCACCGCTATGGAACGCGACCACTTCTCTGACATCGCTGGTGTTGCGTTCGGCGATCATCGTGACTTCGTCGCCGGTGACGGCGACGTCGGTCGCCCAGATGCGCGGGTCGTCGAGAGTGCGACGGGTGAACACCAGACGCTCGTCCCAGTTCACGCCGTCACTGGACTGCCAGATACCGGTGCGGTCGCCGCCCGAGCCGACCGAGCCGACCGCCACGAACTGACCGTCAACCGTGATGATCTCCTTGACATCGGTCAGCTGGTTCGGTAGTTCGACCTGCTGCCACCCGTCCACGGGCAACCGGGCCGACGCCACCGGCGTGACCGTCGTGTCGACCGTCGAAGCCGGCGCCGTGGTGTCGACCGTCGAAGCTGGCGCCGTCGTGTCGACCGACGGCGCGGTCGTGGTGGGTGACGGCGTGGTCGTGG
>CAVRNX010000006.1:0-24285 GCA_963722635.1 uncultured Acidimicrobiaceae bacterium | reverse complement strand
TCGTCTTCACGGCGGCCCTGCTGGGCGGCAACCTGCCCACGAATCCGGAGGGCGGCGCGCTCACGAACGACATCCTCGTTCCGCTCCAGATCGCACTGCTGGTGGCCACGTGTGTCGGATTGGCGTTGAGCTTCCGCTGGATGGCGGTTGCCGCCGGAACCGTGGCATTCGCCGGCACCGGGATCGCGATCATCTCGGCCCTCCAGTACGAGTCGCCGACGCCGATCCTCGTGTCGGTGGCGTTCTTGGTCCCGGCGGTGATGATGTGGCTCGACTGGCAATGCCGCGAGACGCTCGGGAAGATCGCCGTGCTCGCCGTCACCACGGCGACGCTGTTCGCCGTCACCTGGTTCGGCTCGAATGCGGTGTACGACCACTACTTCCGGACCCACCCATCCCGAGTCGGAACGCGATCGAGCTCCCCGACTCGCTGCTGCGATGGGTCTGGTCCGGAGCCGTCGACACCGACGGCTTCACCGTGACCGCTGCACTCCGCCAACCCTCGTCTGGTGTCAGCCTCGGTGGTGCTGATGCCACTGGTACCGCCGTCTGGCGCTCGGAACCTGTAGTGGTCGACGACGCCAACGTCCCCGTTCGGTTCGCCGTCGACGGGCTCGACCGACACCGGCTACGAGTACGTGCTCGAATCGCGCGGTGACGCCGACGATCTCCACACAGGGCGGGTCACCACGTTCCCGAATCGACCCGCCACACTCACGCTGGCGTTCGGAGGTTGCGCCAGAACCGACTCGACGCGGAGTCGTCTTCGACGCCATCCGAGCGGTCGATCCAGATCTCTACGTGATCACCGGCGACCTCCACTACCGGAACATCGCCGATGACGATCCGTCACGGTTCGCTTCGGCGTACGCCGAGGTGCATGATTCGCCCGCTCAGTCATTGTTGTACCGAACCGTGCCGATCGCCTACGTCTGGGACGACCACGACTTCGGCCCGACCAACTCCGACTCGGGGTCGCCGAGCCGACCGGCCGCATGGCGGAGCTACCGGGACTTCGTGCCGCACTACGCACTCGCCGAGCCGGTCACCGGGTCGATCAACCAGGCGTTCAGCATCGGGAGGGTGCGGGTCATCATGATCGACACACGGTCGCACCGCACCACCGACGACGGCGTGTTGCTCGGCGAGCAACAGCTCAGGTGGTTGTTCGAGAGCTGTTGGCGGCTCGCGAATCGCATGCGCTGACCGTGCTGGTCAGTCCCACCGCCTGGATCGGAGCAGCCGAGCAGGGTGCGGATCATTGGGGCGGATATGCCGGCGAACGAGATCGGATCGGCGAGTTCCTCGACGAGTACCGGATCGACAACGTCGTCCTGGTCGGCGGCGACGCCCACATGGTGGCCATCGATGACGGCACCAATAGCGGATACGGGGGCCATCAGGGGTTCCCGGTCCTCCAGGTCGCCGCCCTCGATCGCACCGGCAGCATCAAGGGCGGCCCACACTCTGAGGGACAGTTTCCGGGCGGCGGCCATTTCGGAGTCGTCGAGGTCACCGACACGGGTGGCGACGAAATCGACGTCGAGCTGATCGGGCTCGACTGGGACGGCACGGTTCTCTCCAGTTTGCAGACCACCTTCGTGGTGCCGACATGAGCACCGGCGCCAGCTCGATCAGCGGTACCGTCGCAACGTCGGAGCGGGTTCACTTCGGCATGCCGACCCGGAGTGTCCCGTCATGACCACACCGACGTCGATCGAGCAGCCGCCGAGCCGTCGGCAGCCGTTCGAGGTGCGCGATGCGATCTCGATGCAGCAGCTGGTGGTCACCGTCGGCGTGGCGCTGGCCGTCGTGGTCGCCAGCTCGGCGGTCGCCTGGAACGGCGAGGTCCCCGCCTGGGAGGCAGATCTGCTGCGATTCTTCAATGATTGGCCGGACTGGCTCGAACCGATCATGTGGGCACTGCAGCAGGTCGGCGTGCTGGCCGGCCCCGTGATCGGCGGGCTGGTCATCGTGTGGTTCACCCGTCGCTGGGACTACCTGATTCCGTTCGTATTGCTGATGCCGCTCAAACTGATCATCGAGAAGGCGTTCCTGAAGCAGTTGATCGAACGCCAACGACCGTTCGTCACGGTTGGCCCCGACATCAACGTGCGGGGGCCGGCGTTCGAGGGCCTGAGCTTCCCGTCGGGGCACGCCACCACCGCCTTCGCGTTCGCGATCCTCGTCGCGGCGTTGCTCCCTCGCCGGTGGCGCCCGGTCCCGCTGATCTGGGCCGTGGTCGTAGGGATCTCCCGGCTCTACTTCGGCGAACACAACGTGCTCGATGTGGTCGCCGGAGCCGCCGTGGGCACGATCTTCGCCACAATCTTGTGGTTCACCACCCTGAACCGCTTCGTTCACACCGACCACGAGAGTCCGGCCTGATGGAGTCCGTCGCCTCCCCAGTCGAGTCACCGACCCATCGAGCGCACGTGCGCTCCCCCGTCGATGTGCTGCGACTGATCGTCGGCATCGTGCTGACGTTGGGCGGGGTGGCGACCGCCAACGTGCTCGATTCGACCTTGCTCGGGTTGAGCGAGGACGGCACGGCCGCTATCGATGACCTGCCGACCTGGACGCATGATGTTCCCGGCGCGGTGTTGGCCGTCGCGATCATCGCTGCCGCCGCCGGCGCACTGGCGCATGCGTTGGTCACGACCCGTTTCCGTCGGCTGGCGATGTTGGCCGTCGCGTTCGCCGGGGCGGCCGCCCTCAGCGTGGCGATCGGTGAGATCATCTACTCGGTCGTCGATGGACCTGTTCGGCAAGCGTTCGAAGAGGCGACTGCAACGTTCCGCTACCGAGGCGTAGACGGTCGACTCGACCCGGGCGACCCGCTGCTTGCGGGGGCGGTCGCCATGTTGGGTATCTCGGGGTCGTATCTTGCCCGGTCGGTCACCCGCAGACTGGCGGTGCTGCTGGCGCTGTACGCAGCGATCTCGATCGTCACGTCTGGCGTGCCGGCGCTGGGAATCGTCGCAGACATCGGAGCAGCAATGGTGGTGGCATCGCTGCTGCTTCTGCTGTTGGGACGCCACGATCTGGCGCCCGACTCCGGCGAGATCATCACGGCGCTCGATTCGGTCGGCCTCGAGTTGGTCGACGTCGGCCATCTCAGTGTCGACGCACGTGGGTCCGCACCCTGGATCGCCACCGCAGCGAACGGTGACCGGGTTTTCGTGAAGGCGCTCGGGCGCGACGAACGCAGCGCCGACCTCTTGTTTCGGGCATACCGCTGGATCCGGCTGCGCAAGACGGGCGACCACCGCCCGTTCGTCAGTCTCCGCCGAGCGGTCGAACACGAGGCGCTGGTCTCCCTCCAAGCGGCAGCGCTCGGTATCCGCACACCACGCATCCTCGGCGTGGCCGACGCCGGTCTCGACGGCATGGTGCTGGCGTACGAAGCGATCGATGGCGTGTCTGCCGATCTCGCCCCCGACATCGACGATGCAGCACTCGACGCCGTGTGGACGATGGTGCACCAGTTGCACGCCAAGCGGATCGCCCACCGCGACCTGCGATTGGCCAACATCTTGCTCGATACGGACAACCGACCCTGGCTGATCGATTTCGGCTTCTCCGAGCTCGCAGCATCCGACCAGCTGCTCGGCACCGACGTCGCCGAACTGCTGGCATCGACGGCTGCCGTCGTGGGAACCGACCGCGCCGTCGCTGCCGCCCACCGGACGACCGATCTCGACGAGCTCGAATGGGCGATGCCGTGGCTGCAACCACTCGCCCTCAGCACCGCCACCCGTCAGGCGATCGGTGGAGACAAGGGCCTGGCACCGATCCGTACGATGCTGATCGAACGGTGCGGAGTACCCGCCGAGGACCCGGTCCGACTCGAACGAGTCAGCGGCAAGTCACTGTTCGTGATCGCCACCATCGGGTTGAGCGCCTGGTTCCTGATCCCGCAACTGGCCGACATCGACAACATCTGGCAACAGACGCAAAGTGCCTCCGGCCGGTGGGTTGCGATCGCAGTGGCGTTCTCTCTGCTCACCTATCTCGCGGCCACGGCGAGCCTGCTCGGTGCGATCCCGATCCGTCTCCGCTTCGCCCCGGCACTCGCCGCTCAGATCGCCTCGTCGTTCGCCAACCGGATCACACCAGCCAAGGTCGGCGGGATTGCGACCAACATCCGGTACTTCCAACGCCAGGGTGTCCCAACTGCCGTCAGTGTCACCGCGGTCGGCCTCAACGCCGTGGCGGGCGTGATGATCCACGTCTTGTTGACGCTCGGTTTCTTGTTGTTGGCGAGCGGTAGCGACACCGCCGGCGGCCTCGCGCTTCCCTCGACAGGGGTCATCGTGTTCGCTCTGGCCGTGCTGCTGGGCATCGCCGCTGTATCGATCGCACTCCCGTTCATCCGTCGGTTGCTCGTGACGAGTGTGTTGCCCCAACTCCGTTCCGGGTGGGACGCGATCCGCACGATCGGCCACAGCCCCAGCCGACTCGCCCTGTTGCTCGGTGGTTCAGCGGCGATCACGCTGGCCTATCTCGGGGCGATGGTCGCCAGCCTCGAGGCATTCGGCTCGAACGCCTCGTTCCCGCTCGTTGCACTGCTGTTCCTCACCGGGAGTGCCGTCGCCAACGCGGCGCCGACACCCGGCGGGCTCGGCGCCGCCGAAGCAGCGCTGATCGCCGCGTTGAGCACGGTGGAGGACACGGCGATCGTGATCCCGGCCGTGTTCCTGTTCCGATTCGTGACGTTCTGGCTGCCGATTCTCCCGGGTTGGGCGGCCCTCACCTACCTCCGCCAGACCGAACGAATCTGAACCTCGCCAGCAGATGGATCGACCGCCCGCCGTCTCACGCCGGGCGTCCGTCGCCTGGTTCGCCGAACGATCGGGTTCGCCGCACGATCGCCGTGCGCAGCGGCATCGACGAGATCTCGAACACGGCGCCGGCGACCTGGGCCGGGGTGCGCGCCGCTTCGAGCAGACCGCGGCCGAGGGTCGCCCCGGCGCGCCGCCCCGACGGTCGTCGGACCCAACCCTCGGAGACGAACACGCCGATCGAGACCGCCGCCACCAGGATCATGATGCCGGACACGACCACCCAGCCCCATCTCGACTCGAGGGTCGGGATGTTCGAGTGGTTCATGCCGAAGAATCCGGCGATCAGCGACAGGGGCAATACGACCGCGGCGTAGACCGTGAGCACCTTCGTGACCTCAGTTGCCTGGCGTGCTTCGGCGCCGCGATAGGCGTCGAGCGTTTCGGCCAGCGCCGTTCGGGCTGCGTCGAGCCCCGCCGCCGCCCGCGAAGCGACGTCGAACACGTCCGAGAACCGGCGCTGCGCCGAATCGGTGATCAAGCGTGAATCGGAGGTTCGCAGCAGGTCGAGCGCTTCGCGCTGCGGCGTGACGGAACGACGAATCTTCGAGAGATCGGCGCGCACCGCTGTCACATCGGCGAGCAGCTTCGAATCGGCGATCAGCGCCTGCGCGATCAGGTCATCGGTGCGATCGTCGAAAGCGTCGATCACCACCAGCAGCCGGCGCGTCAGACCATCGGCCAGGCGTGCCGCCAGATCGCTGCAGCCACCGACTGCCAGCTCGGCATGCTGTTGCACGCCGGCGAACAAGCTGTCGACCGCCGGGGCGCCGGGGGCGTGGAACGTCACGAACAGGTTGGGGGTCATGAAACAATCGACCTCGTAGGTCTCGACGCGATCGTCCCGCAGGCCGTGCAACACGATCAGCAGCTGGTCGACGAAGTCGTCGACCTTGGGGAGGTCGGCATCGTGGATCGCATCGTGGACCGCGATCGGGTCGAGCCGGAGGCCGATCGATTCGAGTCCGCGTTCGTCGTCGCCAGGATCGACCCTGACGTCGATCCATGCCCACCCGTCGGTGATCGTCGCCGCCTGGGCGGGCTCGATCAGCTCGGGATGGTCGGTACCGTTCGAACGCAGGGCGCGGATCTCCATGGTGAAGATCCTGTCCGGTTCGGGAGGCCAGATCGCGGACGTTCGCTCGACGCCGCCGTTTCTCAGCCGCTGTGTTCGTTGATCGCCTGCCAGACCCGCTCGGAGGTGGCCGGCATGTCGACGTGGCGAACACCGAGATGAGCGAGCGCATCGATCACGGCGTTCTGCACCGCAGGGGTCGCCCCGATCGTTCCGGACTCGCCGATCCCCTTGGCACCGAGCGGGTTGCGCGGCGTCGGGGTCTCCTGTGGGATCCGCTCGAAACTGGGCAACTCGGCGGCGGAGACCAGCCCGTAGTCCATGAACGTGGCGGTCAGCGGGTTGCCGTCGGCGTCGTAGATGAACTCCTCCATCAACGCCTGGGCGATACCCGAGGCGACGCCGCCGTGCACCTGGCCCTCGACCAGTAGCGGGTTGACCATCGTGCCGGCGTCGTCGCAGGCGATGTGGCGCAGGATCGTGACGGCCCCCGTGTCGCGGTCGATCTCGACGACCGACAGGTGGGCCCCGAACGGGAACGTCGCTCCGGGTGGCTGGAAATCGGCCTCGGCCCGCAATGGCTGGCCGCTCTCGTCATGGAGACGCGAGGCGATCGCCGACCAATCGGTGGACACGACCGGCGTCCCGGCGACGGAGAACTGGCCCGTCTCGGTGTCGAGCACGATGTCGTCGGGGCTCGCCTCGAGCAGCTCGGCGGCGATCTGCTTGGCCCGTTCGACAACGTTCTCACTCGCTTCGAACACTGCGCTGCCGCCGACCTGGAGCGATTTCGAGCCGCCCGTGCCACCGCCGCGGGCGACCTCGGCCGTGTCGCCATGGCGGACCTCGATGCGGTCGAACGGGATGCCGGTGATGTCGGCGGCGACCTGGGCGAATGCGGTGTGATGGCCCTGCCCGTGCGACGACGACCCCGTCAGCACCAACGCCGACCCGTCGGGGCGGACCTCGATGCTGCCGAACTCGGGGTTCGCCAATGGGTTGGCGATCTCGACGTAGGTCGACCAGCCGAGCCCGAGCCAGGGCTCGTCGGCGGTCGCCCGGCGGCGTTGTTGTTCGGCCCGCAGTGCGACGTAATCGGCAGCCTCGGCCACGGCGGTGATCGCTCGGTCGTACTCGCCGGTGTCCATCTGGGCACCCGTCGGTGTGTCGAACGGGAACGCCTCGGGACGGATGAAGTTGCGCCGGCGTACCTCGACCGGGTCGAGTCCGATCTCGGCGGCGAAGGCGTCGATCATGCGCTCGATCGCGGCTGCCGCCTCGGGACGCCCGGCACCGCGGTAGGCGCCGACCGGCACGGTGTTGGTCACCACCGAGGTCGCCGCGAAATCGACGTTGGGGATGTCGTACACGCCGGTCGCCATGATGCGGGTGATGAACGGCAGCACCGACCCGACCTCGGGGTATGCCCCGCCGTCTTGAAGGCTGTGGACCTTGTAGTGGCTGACGCGGCCGTCGCGGCTGCCACCGATCGTGGCGGTGAAATCGCACCCGCGGCCGTGCACCAGACCGAGCATGCTCTCGGTGCGCGTCTCGGCCCATCGGATCGGCCGCCCGAGACGGCGGGCCACCAGCGCGACGACGATGTCCTCGGGATAGCCCCCGTTCTTGGCGCCGAACCCGCCGCCGACGTCGGGGCAGATCACGCGCACGTGGTCGGGCTCGACGCCGGTCGCTGCCGCCAAGTTGTTGCGCGTGTCGTGGGCGCCCTGGGTGGTCGACCACTGGGTCAGGCACAGATTGCCGGCGTCATCGTCGTCCCAGCGGGCGACCGTGGCACGAGGTTCGAGCGGGCACGGCGCAAGACGGTGATTGCGAAACGCCAGATCGACGGTGACGTCGCAGCCATCGAAGAAGTCGTCCCCCGAGGCGACGGGCACCTGGAAGGCGATGTTCGTGCCGGCATCGGGGAACAGCAGCGTCGCACCCGACAGCGAGTCGGCCGGCGAGACGACGGCGGGCAGCGGTTCGTAGTCGACCAGCACCATCCCGGCCGCGTCGATGCCCTCGGTCAGCGAATTGGCGATCACCACGGCGATCGGCTCGCCGACATAGCGCACCCGATCGGATGCCAGCCGCGTGCGCAACATCTGCTGGTTGAGCATCCCCATCGCCGCCGGGTTGGCCGGTAGCTCGAGGTCGGCTGCGGTCAGCACGGCGACGACGCCCGCCGCAGTGAGCGCTTCCGACACGTCGATCCCGCCGACCTCGGCGTGCGCCATCTCCGAACGCACGAACACTGCGTGCACGGCGTCGGCCGGCGCGAGGTCGTCGACGTACATGCCGCCGATCGTGAGCAGTGCAGGGTCCTCGACCCGCGTCACCCGTGTACCGAGAATGCTCACCTGTGCCTCCTAGCGCCGAGCCCGAGCGGCCCACGCCGATACTGTCAGAACCGCTGGGCGCCGTGCGGACCGGGCGGCCAGGCCCTCATTGGACTCTCGCCCAGTTCTCGAGACGTTCGGGATCGCCTCGGCCGACACGCCTCGGCCCGACCGGCGAGCAACGCCGGCGGCCTGCCGGACTACGCTCGGAATGCGTGTACTCGTTGCGGTTCGAGGGGGTGACGAAGCGATTCCCGGGCGCTGATCGCGACGTGCTCGAGCAACCTTCACCTCACGATCGATGCCGAGCAGTTCGTGTCGATCGTCGGCCCGTCGGGGTGCGGCAAGTCCACTGCGTTACGGATCCTCGCAGGACTGGAACGGCCAACGTTCGGAACGGTGCACCTCGCCGGGCTCGATATCACCGACCTCGAGACCCGACAACGACATGTCGGCCTGATCACCCAGGAGAACCAGCTGCTCAACCACCTGACCGCCGGCGGCAACATCCAGTTCCCGCTCGAGCTCCGGCCGTCTCCCGGCCCGCTCGGACGGGCGCTCCCGGAGGACCGTCACCAACCCGACTGGCTGCGGGCACGCGTCGCCGAGGAGGCGGGCCGGTTCGGCATCACGGATCTCCTCGACCGGCACCCGAGGAAGCTCTCCGAGGGCCAACGCCGCCTGGTGCAGCTCGCCCGCGCCGTCGTTGCGTCACCGTCGACACTGCTGATGGACGAACCGCTCGGTTACCTGGAGGATCAGGTCCGCATCAAGCTCCGCAGCGAGATCCTGCGGGTCCACGGCGAACGCCGCCTCACCAGCGTGATGTCCACGGCCAGCCAGCAGGACGCCATGGTCATGAGCGACCGGATCGCCGTGATGATCGACGGCGAGGTCCAGCAGGTCGGTGCGCCGATCGACGTCTACGAGCGCCCGGCGACGGCCGATGTTGCATCCTTCTTCGGCGAGCCAGCGATGAATCTGCTCCGAGCGATCGTTCGGGTCGACGCCGGTGGACGAGCGCTCGAGCTGTCCGGACGAACGATCAGGATGTGGCCGCCGCTGCTCGATCAGCTCCGCGACCTGCCGATCGTTGTCGGCGTGCGACCCGAGCACATCGAACTCGGGGTGCCTCAGGAAGACGGCTTCGCGGCCGAGGTCGTAACGACCGAACTCGTCGGTCACACGACGTCGGTCATGATGCGCACGATCGCCGCCGATGATCTGGCCTGCACCGTCGCCGGGCCACCGCCGCGGATCGGAACCGTGATGGACGTCGGCTTCCGCAGCGACCGCGTACATCTCTTCGACGCCGTGACAGGAGCAGCGCTGCACCATCCCCGCTCATGAGCCGCCGCCCAGGGCCCGCCCGTGCCTCTGGATAACCCGAAGACTCGCAACACCCGACCGCCGAGATGATCAACAGCAGCGACGCGGGCGAGGGTTCCTACCGGAGTTGCCGGTCGCGACGAGCACAACCCGCTTGACTGCGACCACGCGTTCCATCCGCCAAATCTACCCACCCTCCAACACGGCCGGGCTCGCCCGCGACCGCGTCACAGCACTCCGCTGTCAGGCTCGACCATCGCCCGGAGTGCGTCGTCGGTCGTTGCCACATCCAGACACTCACACCCGAGTCATCGACCCTCGAACGCGACGAAACCCCTGCACAGCAGGGGTTTCGCGTGGAGCGGACGACGAGATTCGAACTCGCGACCCTCACCTTGGCAACGTTCAGAGCCCCGTCCGGGGGTGACCTGTAGTGCGCTGACGTGCGACTCCGTCCGTGCAGTCCGGCCGTTCGTCCGCCGCGTCCGTGCAGTTCGTAGACCGCTCTACCATCGCGCCACACACCTGGCAAGGTGTCGCTTCACGCGCGCCGAATCTGCAGAACTCGGAGCGAGACGGGGTTGTATCGGCCGGCTCGATCCCCACCTTTTCGTGAGCGCGCCACACGACGAGTCAGCCCTCGCGGGATTCCCGCACCCAGGCCAAGATGTCGTTCGGTCCGCTCGGGCTCCAGTCCCGCCCGAGCACGATGATGCGGTCCTCGTTGGCGGCGACGTGAGCGACCTCTGGACCGATCAGTTGTTCAGCGGGGATGTCGGCGGGAGACCAGGTGTGTGCGTCGTCGGACAACCAGAGCCGGATCTCCCCGCCTCCCTGTGGGTCGGCGGGACCGGAGCCGACCGCGATCAGGACGCCGTCGTGCACCGTGACGTCCGAGAACAGCATCTGGGTCGCTTCGAACGGTTCGATCGCGACATCGACCATCGAGTCGCCGGTGATCCGCCACAGATCAAGCTCTGGTTCGCTCAGGGGGTTTGCGGTCAGGGGGTTTGCGGTGCGGGCGACGAACCACTCGCCGCCGAACTCGAACAGATCGCTGATGACGTACCAGCGGCACGGCTCGTCGAGCTCCCACACCTTGGTCCACGTGACCGCATCAGGAGACCGCCACAACGCCTGGGTCTGACAGCCCTCCCAGCCGTCTCGATCCTCGCGGGTGTCGCCGACCGCCACGTACCCGTCGTCGGTGGCCGCGATCGCCCACACCCACACCTGGGCCAGCCCCGAGTCGACAGGATCGACATATCGCCAGCCACCGTCGCCGTCGGCGACCCACACCAGCGTCCCGGTGATGTCACTGCCACCGGGCAACTCCTCGCCGAAAGCGCCGATCTCGGCGGCGAACACGACACCGGCACCGCCAGACGCCAAGAACACTCCCTCTGGCAGCTCACGCGAGGTCGGCTGCTCCCACCGGTACACGACGGTCTCGGACCAGGTGACACCGAGGTCGGGACTGCGCACGGCGACCACTTCTCGGACACCGATGGTTCGTTCGGCAACGATCGTCACCTCGTCACCGACTGCGACCATATCTTCCACCCTCACGTGCGCGTCGAACACGAGACGCTCGTCCCAGTTGACCCCATCGCCCGACACCCAGACACGCGATCGTTCCCCGGCCGAGCCGACCGCCACGAACTGATCGGCAACCGTGACGATCTCCTTGACATCGGTCAGCTGGTTCGGCAGTTCGACCTGCTGCCACCCGTCCACGGGCAACCCGCTCGACACCACCGGCGTGACCGGTAGCACCGTCGTGTCGACCGTCGGGGCCGGCGCCGTGGTGTCGACCGTCGTAGCATGTCGACCGACGGCGCGGTCGTGTCGACCGACGGCGTGGTCGTGGCGACCGGTGGCGCCGGTGTGGCGATCGGTGGCGCTGTGTTCGACGGTGTTTGGACGTCCGGGCCGTCGCCCGGGATGAACACCAGGGCCAGGATCAGCAGTGCGATCGCGGCGCCACTGATCGATGGGACCAACCAGGTTCGCGCCGGCAACCATCGCGTCGGCCGACTCGGCGGCCGAGGCTGTGGCGCGTCGGGTCGAACCGGAAGCTCCCCGGTCTCCCAGGCCGCGTCGAGATCGGCGCGGAGCTCAGCGACCCAGCCGGCATGGGGCGTGGCCTCGGTTGCGGCCAGCCGCTCCACCAATTCGCGGTCGTCAGACATGATCGCCACCTCCCATCGTGCGCAGCGTGCGCCGAGCTCGTGACAGCAGTGATTCGGTGGCCTTGTCGCTCTTGCCGAGCCGTTCGGCCACCTCGTGAACAGGCAGATCGTCGAGGTAGTGCAACACCACCGCCGCACGCTGGTTGGCGGGAAGCTGCCTGATCCATCCCAGCAGGTCGTCGTCGACGGCCGCTGTCGCCGGTCGAACAGCGGCCAACTGGCGGAATCGGCGCTCGTCCCGAGCCGAACGACGCCACTGATCGATCAACCGGTTGCGGCCCACGGTGATCGCCCAGGGGACCGTCATCACCGACGTGTCGCCGTCGCGCGCCCGCTCGAGCGCCGTGGCGAACACGTCCTGACACAGGTCCTCGGCCAACTCGCGTTGCCCCCCGCTCGCCCGGTACAGGTAACCGAACAGCGGCCCCACCGCAACGTCGTAGAAGGCCAGGAACCGGTCGCGGGCCAACTCGTCACGGTCGACCCCCGGCGCAGTTGCTCGCTCCATCATCCGACAACGTCGTGCGGCCACGGGGTCCGTCCGGACAGGTTTCCAGGATTCCGTTCGCACGGCTCCTGATGCCATCGAAACCACGTCACCCGCTCCTCGTCAACCCTCGTCGGATTCCCGCACCCAGATGTGCGTGTATCCCCAGCCATGCTGGGTGAACTCGATGGCGGACACGATGATGCGATCGTCGTTGGCGGCAACCTGGGCGCGCATCGGGACGATCTGTTGGTCGGCGGGGATCTCGGCGGGATACCAGTTGCGCGCGTCGTCGGACAACCAGATGCCGAGCTCCGAGCCGCCGTACGATGTCGTCGCCGACGGAACCGACGACGATCAGGATGCCGTCGTGCACGGTGACGTCCGAGAGCAGCATCTGGGACGCTTCGAACGGTTCGATCACGACGTCCTCGATCGTGTCGCCGATGATCCGCAACAGATTGAACTCCGGCTCGAACGGTGGACAGTCCCAGCTGCCGTCATCGAGCACGGTGCACGCACACGGTGTTCGAGGCGCCGGCGAAGAACAACTCACTACCGAACTCGAACAGTTCGCCGCTCTCGTACCATCGGCACGGCTCGTCGTCGTGCCAGACCTTGGTCCACGTGACCGCATCGGGTGATCGCCACAACGCCTGCGTGACGCAGTCCACCCGACTCCTCTGCGGTGCCGACGGCGACGTACCCGTCGGCGGTCGCGGCGATCGCGTTCACCCATCCGACCAGCCCTGAATCGGCGGGATCGACGTAGTCCCAGCCACCATCACCGTCGGAGATCCACACCATCGGACCTGTGATCTCACTGCCCTCGGTCGCCTCGGTCGCGACGACGACGTCCTCTGTCGGCGGTGTAGACGACATCGGCGTCGCCGTACGCGAACGACGGTGCAGGCAGGTCCTGGGAGTTGGGTTGGTCCCATCGTTGCACGATGGTCTCGGACCAGGTGGTGCCGCCGTCGGGGCTTCGGAACGCGACGACCTCTTTGACGTCGCCGGTGCCGCGTCCGGCGATCATCGTGATCGCGTCGCCGGCGACGGCCACGTCGGTCGCCCAGACGCGTGGGTCGTCGGGGAGGCGGCGGGTGAACATGAGACGCTCGTCCCAGTTCACACCGTCGCTCGACTGCCAGACGCCCGAGCGGTCCCCGGCCGAACCGGTCGCCGATCCGACAGCGACGAACTGGTCGGCGAACCTGATGACCTCGTTGACCCACGGGAGGATCGACACGTCGGATTGCTGCCAACCGTCCACGGGCAGCCCGTTCGGCTGCATCGGGGCCACCGTCGTGCCGACGGTGGAGGACGGCACCGTCGACGGAACCGGTGTCGTCGCAGTCGGCGGCGGGCCCGTCGTTGCGGCTGTCGTGGTCGGAGTGGTGGTGGTCGCTCGGTCGGTCGGGTTCGGCGTCGACGTTCTCGTGGCGGTTTCGTCGCTCGCGCAGCCGGCAGCCAGCACGAGTGCGACGAGCACGATCGGGGCGACGCGGCGACCGACCGTGAGGCGGGTCGGGGCGGTGGTCATGATGCCGGCTCCGGCGGCACACATTGCCGGTCATCGCACCTCAACAACCACACCCCGGGAACGATGTTCGGTTCGTCCGGTGGACGGGAGTCTGCGGTCGCCACGACCGTCGCACCGTCGCCGGCGACGACCAGCCCGATCTGGTGCGCCCGATGCGGCACCAGATCCGACGTGTCGAACGCCGTGCAGGCGGCATCGTCACAGGTCGTGAGTTCGAAACCCTCGACCGTCGTCCACACCAGCCGCACCAACCCGTCAGGTCCCAGCGCCCCACTGAATGGCGTCCCGAACTCGCCGGCCTCGACGGGATTCAACTCCACCGTCGCTCCCACCTCCGAGCAGGTGGTGTGTTCGCAGACGGTGATCGACGTCGTGACGCCCTGCCATTCGACGTCAGGCCCTCCCACGAACGTTTGATACAGCAACACCAGGCCACCGCCCGGGACCGCCATCGGTGAACGCAACGAGAAGCTCGATCCCTCGGCAACGGTTCGTGGTTCACCCACCGTCACACAGTCCGTGTCTTCACACGCCACGACCGCCAACGCGGACGGATCGTCCGACCGCGGGGTCGCCCAGTGCAACGCCACCGGCAACCCTTCGGAGTCGAATCCCCCGACCGCCCGCCCGAAGCACGAGAACTCGTCAGCGGATACAAACCGCAGCTCTGTCAGCCCGTCCGGGTCGTCCAGACATCCCGGATCGTCGCAGTACGTGAACGCCACGAACCGGTCGCCCGGAGGCCCGATGCCGGTCGGCTCGGTCGAAACGACGTCGAACACGCCGACCCGACCATCAGGACTCGTCACCAACCACGGATCGAGTATAGCGCATCTCCGGTAACACCGAGGTCGTCACCGAGCCACAATCGGGGTCCTCGCACCACACCAGCAGCTGTTCCGCGGTCCGATCCACCACCGCTTGTCGTCACGATCACCGGTGACCCGTCACCGCGCAACGCCGCCGACACCCAGCGATCGCCACGGCCGGGGCTGTATCGAGCACCTCGACGACCTCCACCTCGGTGCAGGCCAGATCGACGCAGGTCGCCATTCTGAGCGACGTGCCCGACCCATAGATCACACGCGGGCGCCCATCGGGCAACACCATCACGTTCAGCTCTTGCGTAGAAAGCGTCGGCATTCGGCAGCTCGGCATCCACCTGTGTCACCGACCACACCTCGGTGGGCGGCACCACGGGCGGCTCCGGAGCCAACGTCGGCTCGGGCGCAGCGATCGTCGGCTCGGTCACCGGCGTCTCCGGGACGACCGACGTCTCCGGGATCGTCGACGGTTCCGGCGCCACCGTCGACGGCGTCGGTAGCGAACTGCCGGTGGGAACGGGTTCTGTCCCGGAGCGGTCGCCCGAGATCGGCGTCGCCTCATCCGACGAACACGCCGCAACGGCGAGCGCCAGAACCGTCCCGATTGCGAGGGTTCGACGGGACATCATGATCCCTACCTCCACGGTCGTCTGTTGCTGGTGGGGCCAATCACCCAGCGGGGATCCTGGCCCTCTACCTGTTCAACGTCTCACCGCCGCAGAATCCTTCGTGATCGCTCTCAGCGTCGGTCACCGACGTCTCCGGGACGACCGGCGTCTCCGGGATCGTCGACGGTTCACGACGCCACCGTCGACGGCGTCGGTAGCGAACTGCCGGTGGGAACGGGTTCTGTCCCGGAGCGGTCGCTCGAGATCGGCGTCGCCTCATCTGACGAACACGCCGCCACGGCCGAGCACCAGAACCGTTCCGATTGCGAGGATTCGACGGGACATCATGATCCCTACCTCCACGGTCGTCTCGTTGCTGGTGGTGCCGATTCACCCAGCGAGGTGATCCTGACCCTCTACCTGTTCAACGTCTCACAGCCGCAGAATCCTTCGCGACGGCTGCAGAACTCGACGCGACGAAGATCTCGAGGAGATCGAAGCGTGCCGCCAGCCTGGTCGAGCTCCTCGGCGCCCGCATCTCGAACAACTCCCGGGACCACGCTGGGCGATGGCACTGCGCTGCGGTCCACACCGACGTGAACCTGGACATCGCGACCAAGTAGGCGTGATGAGCACGCCGACGAACGGCTCACGGCCCCTGCGAACACGACGCGCCCTGGTGTGCGTGACGGCGAAGTGAGATGGTAGGGGACGTGGTGAATGATTCCGAGGGCACAGGCGAAGTGCTTCGGCTGCAAATTCCCGAACCGGCGCGAGGGCATCGCCACGCGGACAGGGTTCGGTTCGTCAGCAAGGCCGGGGAGATGAAAAAGCCGGCGCTCGACGAGAAGGTCGAGCGTGTGGCCCTGATGCGCAAGCAGCTCGTGCGGGTGCTCGACGATGACGGCCAGGCAGTAGGTGAATGGGTTCCCGACCTCTCGCTCGACGAGAAGCTCGCCGGGCTTCGCCACATGATGCTCGTGCGCACCTTCGATGCCCTCATGCTGCGCGCCCACCGGCAGGGCAAGGTGTCGTTCTACATGCAATCGCTCGGTGAGGAGGCTGTGGCTTGTGCCCAGCAGCGGGCGCTTCGAGCCGGCGACATGCACTTCCCGACGTATCGCCAGCAGGGGCTGTTGATCGCGTCGGGCTATCCGATCGTCGACATGATGAACCAGATCCTCTCAAACGAGCACGACCCTCTGAAGGGGCGGCAACTCCCGGTCCTGTACTCGTCCAAGGCGCACGGATTCTTCTCGATCTCGGGCAACCTTGCGACCCAGTACATCCAGGCGGTCGGCTGGGCGATGGCGTCGGCGCTGTGCGGCGGATCCGAGATCGCGTCGGCGTGGATCGGTGAGGGCGCGTCGGCCGAATCCGATTTCCATGCCGCGCTGGTGTTTGCGTCCACCTACCAGGCGCCGGTGATCCTCAACATCGTGAACAACCACTGGGCGATCTCGACACCGGAGGACTTCGCCCGCGGTGCGTCGGCAACGTTTGCCGATCGCGGATACGGGTTCAGCATCCCGGCGTTACGGGTCGACGGCAACGACTACCTGGCGGCGTACGCAGCCTCGCAATGGGCGGCCGAACGAGCTCGCTCCAACCTCGGCCCGACGCTGTTGGAGTGGATCACGCTGCGGCGCGGTGCGCACTCCACGTCAGACGATCCGTCGGTCTACCGTCCCGACGACGAAGTCGACTCGTTTCCACTCGGCGACCCGATCGATCGCCTCCGCCAGCACCTGACCATCTCGGGCGAATGGGACGCCGACCGACACGAGGAGCTGCAGCGGGCGGTCGGGGCCGAAGTCGACGCCGCGTTCGCCGAGGCCGACTCGCACGGGTCGATGAAGAGCGGTGTCATCCCGAACCCGCACACGATGTTCGACGACGTGTACCGCGAGTTGCCGCGACAGCTCCGAGAACAGCGCCAGCAGGTGGACGAGTGAACGGCGGGCAGCGCGGGCAGCGTCGACGCCAGGGATGACCGCTGACATGCCGGCGATGACCATGATCGAAGCGATCCGGGACGCCCATACGATCGCGATGGAGCGCGACGATCGGGTGGTCGTGTTCGGCGAGGACGTCGGGTACTTCGGCGGGGTCTTCCGGTGCACCCAGGGGCTGCAGGAACGGTTCGGCAACCATCGCTGCTTCGATGCTCCGATCAACGAATCAGGGATCGTCGGCGCTGCGGTCGGGATGGCGGCGTACGGAATGCGGCCATGCGTCGAAATCCAGTTCGCCGACTACATGTACCCGGCATACGACCAGATCGTGTCGGAGGCGGCCCGCCTCCGGCACCGGTCGGCCGGCGACTTCACGGCCCCGCTCGTGATCCGCATGCCGACCGGCGGTGGCATCTATGGCGGCCAGACCCATTCGCAGAGCCCCGAGGCGCTGTTCACCCACGTCGCCGGACTGAAGACCGTCGTGGTCTCGAACCCCTTCGATGCCAAGGGCCTGCTGATCGCCGCCATCGAAGACGACGATCCCGTGATCTTCCTCGAACCCAAACGCGTCTACAACGGCCCGTTCGACGGGCATCACGATCGTCCGATCGTGCCCTGGTCGCAGCACCCGCTCGGCGAGGTGCCGGACGGCCACTACACGATCGATCTCGGCGCCGCGCGCGTTCACCGGGAGGGCGGCGATCTGACCGTGCTCACGTACGGCACGCTCGTGCACGTCGCCGAGGCTGCGGCGAGCGAGTTCGGCATCGACGCCGAGGTGATCGACCTGCGCACACTCGTGCCGCTCGACGTCGACACGATCGTTGCCTCGGTGGGCAAGACCGGGCGTTGCCTCATCGTGCACGAAGCCACGCTGACCTCGGGGTTCGGCGCCGAGCTGAGCGCGATCGTCCAAGAGCGTTGCTTCTACCAACTCGAAGCGAAGGTCACACGAGTGTGCGGGTGGGACACCCCGTACCCGCACGCTCTCGAATGGTCGTACTTCCCCGGACCCGATCGCGTCGGCAGAGCGATGCGGGAGCTGCTCTCGTCGTGAGCGTCTTCCGGATGAAGCTGCCCGACGTCGGCGAAGGTGTCGCCGAGGCCGAACTGGTGTCGTGGCTCGTCGCTGTCGGCGACGAGGTGACGCCCGACTCGGTGCTCGCCGAGGTGCTCACCGACAAGGCCACGGTCGAGGTGTCCTCGCCGACGACCGGCGTCGTGACCGTGCTCCACGGAGAACCGGGCGACGTGCTGGCGATCGGCAGCGACCTGGTCGAGATCGAGACGGGTGGAGCCAGCACGTCGACCGCGCCCGACGACGACGCGAGCGAACCGCCGGCACCGGCGCCGAATACAGAGGAGGTGCCGCCCGCACCGAGCGGAGAACCCTCCGCATCGCTCACGCAACGCGGAACCGGCGAAGCGCCGGGTTCCGATGACTGAACCCGATCTCACGACCATGCCGGCCGCCGGACGTGACCGTCCGACCGCAGCGCCTGCGGTTCGAGCGCGGGCGCGGGCACTCGGGATCGAACTCGGCACGGTGTCAGGATCGGGCCCGGACGGTCGCGTCGTGCACGCCGATCTGGATCGCGCGATCACCCAACGATCGAACAGCGGCCGATCGACGACGAGGACACACACGGACGAAGCCGACGAGGGACGCGCCGAGCCCGTGCGCGGCGTGCGCCGCCGCATCGCCGACCGGCTGACGGCGGCATGGACCGAGATTCCTCACATCACCTACGTCGAAGCCGTCGACGTCACAGAACTCGAACGCCTGCGCGGTGAACTGAACACCCAGCGAGGCACACGGCGATGTCCGGCTCACGATCCTCGCCTTCGTGACGCGGGCGGCGGCGATCGCATGTGTCGAACAGCCGCGCCTGAACGCCCACTACCACCACTCCGAGCTGACGCTCACCACGTTCGAGGCGGTCCACATCGGGATCGCCACCCAGACCGATGAAGGACTGCTCGTCCCGGTCGTACGTCGGGTCGAGACACGCGGTATCTGGGATCTCGCCGCCGAAATCGCACGCGTCGCGGCTGCTGCCCGCGATGGTTCGGCGACGCGAGAGCAGTTGTTCGGTTCCACGATCACGATCACCTCGCTCGGAGCACTCGGAGGACTGGTGACGACACCGATCCTGAACCCACCCGAGGTCGCCATCGTCGGCGTCAACAAGATGGAGATCCGACCGGTCTGGCGCAACGGTGTCTTCGAACCGCGCCAGATGTTGAACCTGTCGTCGAGCTTCGATCATCGCATCGTGGACGGGTGGGACGCGGCGAAGTTCGTCCAGCGGATCAAATCACTGCTCGAAACACCGGCACTCCTTTTCATCGACGACGCCTGATCGCCACCGTCCGGTCCGACGAGAGGAAGATCTTCATGAGCGATCCTGTCACACGTCCGACGGCTCGAACCACCGTCATGAGGTCGAAGCGCGGCCAGACCCGACTCGTCCACCATGGCTGTCACAGCCCGGAACGTTTCGCCGTCGGGCTCCCGGCGAAGGTCGACGCTGCACCGAATCCGGGGACTCGAGTTCGCCAGCGACGACCGTCTCGAACGTCAATCGACAGGTCAAGCCGTTGGATCGAGAGGTTGGCGCCGCTGCAAAATCGGAAGGGCCGGCAAACCCGTTGGCGGCTGTGTCCGCGCCAGCCCTGAGGGGAGCGTCGCCACTCGGGCCCAGGTAGGCAGCCGTAGGAGACACGCACACGGCCGTCGACGACCCGGTGTTTGGGGACGCCGTAGAGGTGAGGTTGGACCACTACGAGGGTCTCATCTCAGAATTGCCGGCCCGAGTGCAACATCGTGGAGTTCAGACGTCTCATCCACGGTTGCCCCAGCCAACCGCCGTCTCCTCAGTGCACCTCACCCCACTGCCGACGCATCCCAGGCCCAAGAAGTCGGCGTTCCGCTTCCACTAGATCCACATCTTCCAGATCAACATCTTCGCAAGGGTGCTGGTCTTCGCCGCCATGGAGCAGTCCGTCATGACCGTCACGCGCACACTGAGCCCCAGCCACGAAGTCACCCGTCAACTGACCGCCAACCTGGACGGGATGCGCAAGGCCGCACGCGATGACTAGCCCAACAGAAACACCTGCTCGGCATCCGAGGGAACCGTGCATCGGGTTACCGCGAACACCGTGCGATCACGAGGGCCTCACGCACTCGATACACGCGCCCGATAGGGGGCGGTTCACCGGACAGGGTGTCCCTGCCCCGGCGTTGTGCGTGTGATCGTTGTCAGGAGGGTGTTCCGATTTTGGATGAGGGTGTCGTAGAGGGTGGCGCTGTCGGGTTGTTGGTGGGTGTCGGCGTGGTCTCGTCGGCGGAGGAGGACGGGGACGAATTCGGGGCCGGTGTCGAAGTAGGCACAGGTCGATCGCGACGATGCTGTGTTCGAGGCGTTGGCTGACCACGTTCGGCGACCGATTCGACGAGATCAATGATCGTGGCCGAACTGTGACGCAGTCCGTGAACGCAGATCGTTGGCAGTCGAACTCGAGCGCTTCATTTCAGCTCTGCTGGTGCTCTCGTGTTCAGGAGACGAGTGGTACCATCTGGCGTTCGTCGGGACCGGTTCAGACGGGGCCGGGCCGCGCAGATCGGAGCGATTGCCGTGGCCAATTACGACGCTTTCATTTCCTACAGCCACTCCGCCGATGGTGTGCTGGCGCCCAAGATCCGCGACGGGCTGCAGAAGCTGGCCAAACCGTGGAACAAGCGGCGGGCGCTGAACATCTTCCTCGACCAGGCCTCTCTCGAAGTGTCGTCCGGGCTGAAGGAGTCGCTGCACGCAAAGCTGGACGGTACCGATTGGCTCGTCCTCCTCTTGTCCGAGGACTGCGCCCAGTCGCAATGGGTGGCCGCCGAGATCGAGAACTGGCTGGTCACGAAACCGAAGAATCGGGTCGCCCTCGTGCACACCGACGGCGAACTGCTGTGGGGCGACGGCGACTGGGACTGGGAGCGTTCGACCGCCGCCCCGCGAGGCCTTTCTGGCGTGTACGACGAGGAGCCGCTGTGGCTCGACCTGCGCAAGTACCACGACGATGCCGACCTCGACATCCGCACCAACCCGGCGTTCAGAGACGATCTCGCGACGCTGGCGGCGCCGCTCCACGGTGTGTCCAAGGAGGACTTGGTCGGCGAGGACCTGGTCCAGTACCGGAAATCAAAGCGGCTGCGGAGGATCGCGATCATCGGCCTCGTTGTGCTCACGATCGCCGCTGTCTCTGCGTCGATCATCGCGTTGATCGCCCGCGATCGAGCGGTCAAGGCGGAGGCGGAGGCCGTCAAGGAGGCGAAGATCGCGACGACTGGTCAGATCGCGGCCCAGGCGCAGGTCGAATCGCCCGAACAGCCTGACCTCTCCTGGTTGCTCGCGGTCGGCGCGAAGGGCCTGGACGATGAACTCGTCGCCGACGGCGACATCGATGTGCCCTTGATCGAGCCCGCGGCGGCGCTGCTCGCCACGCTGGAGGCGACGCCAGGGCTCGTCGGGTACCTGCCGGTCGTCGACCCTGCGACGGCGATCGCAGCCGCACCGGGATCTCCGGTGCTCGCGACGGGTGACGCGTCGGGGGTCGTCACGCTGTGGGATGCGGACACTCGGCGACCCGTCGACAGCATCGAACTCCCCCGCGGCGCCGTTTCCACGCTCGAACTCAGCGCTGACGGAGCGGTGGTTGCGGCGGGGACCGAGGGCGGCGATCTCACGCTCTGGGAGCCCGGCTCCGGCTTCCGGGTCGAACTGCCCGGAGACGGCTCACCGATCACCGGTCTGAGCTTCGACGACGGCGCCGTTCACGTTGCGGTTGACAGGAGCGGACAGGTCACGATCCATGACAGGTTCACCGGCGAACCGGTCGGATCGACGATTCTGACCGCCGTTCGGGGGATGGGCTTCGTCGGGTCGACCCTGACCGTCATCGGCTGGACCGACCAGTACTCATGTCAGGTCGGCAGCGAGTGCTTCTCGACGGAACTCAACGTGGAGTACTACCCGTTACCGCGAACCTGGGCCGTCGGCCTTCGAGATCGCCGCCAACCTCGCCGCCACTTCGCAGCTGACCGGCGGCACGATCAACTTCGGTGAGTTCGACGCCTTTGCAAATCGATCGGTCGAACTGGGCCCGGGCTTCATCGAGGGCCTCGCCTTCAGCCCGGATGGCACCGTGCTCGCTGCGATCCACGAGTCGACACTCACGTTCTGGGACGCGACGACGGCCGACCCGGTCGGTGCCGGGCTGCCGGGTTTGGAACCGGGCATCAACACCGAGATCGCGTTCCTCGCCGCCGACGGCTCGCAGGTCGCGACGCTGGCGGGTGGCAAGGTTCAGCTGTGGGAGCGTGACCGTCAGAGTCGCATCGGGAAGACGCTGCCGGTCGAGAAGGTCTACTTCCCGTCCGCGGTCGAAATCGTCGTCACGGTTGCCGCCAGCCCTAGCGGTGGGCGGGTGGCATGGCTGATCGATCTGCCGGGCGTTGGCGGCCGGACCGCCGAGAACGCGGTCGGTCAGGAGGGGGAGTCGATCGCCGTCCTCGAAACGGAGACCGGCGCCATCACGACGCTCGCGCCCGAAGGCGACAACTTCGCACTCAACGACGCCACGAATCTCTTCACGTTCCAGGGTGAGGACCGGATCGTGACCGATACCGGCGTCGTGCTCGACGTCGCGGACGGGAGCGAGATCGCCGACGCAACGGTCGAGTGCTTCGAGTTCGGCGCAACCGTGTCGACCGGCGCCGGCGGACTCGCCCGTTGTGAGGGTGGGCTGCTGGTCACGGTCGACCCGAGCGCGTTTGACGGCGTCACCGCCGACGTCGATCTCACCGGCGCCGTCGTGAGCGACGACGGCTCCCATCTCGCCGCGTTCGACCCGGGGCGCCGCGAGGCCACGATCTACACCGCCGACGCGTCCCCTGTCGTGATCGATCTCTCCACAGATCCGGCACTTCTCGTCGCCGTTGACGTAGGGGGTACTGACCGACCGGTGCTCGAGCTCAGCCCGGACGGGGCCCTGCTCGTCGCCGCATCTTGGCAAGGGGGCGATTACTCGTTCTGGCGCGTCGACGGCGGGTCGCTGCTGCTGTCCCAGCCACGGGGGAGGATTCAGTCCATCGCCTTCAGCCCCGACGGGCGCCTGCTCGCCCTCGACCTGCCTGGCGGTGGCATCGAGATCCGCAACTCGGCCGATCTCGGCATCGTCACCGTGCTCGACGGTGACGGCGACGCCACCGCGAGGTCGTTGCTGTTCCTGCCGGAAGGTAAGTTGCTCGTCGAGGCCACGGTCGGCGGTGGACTGACCCTGTGGGATCTCGACCCCGACTCATGGGTCCGGATCGTGTGCGACGCGGCAGGCCGAACACTCACCGGGGACGAGCGCCGTCGACTCGTCCCCGACGGCTTCGGCATCGACCCCTGCGAGGCGGTCGACCTCTCAGGTGGATGACGACGACCGCTGCGAATGCGCCGATCAGCTCCTCGAACGCGTCAGGCGCCTGTTCACCGGCTCCAGCTGTGTTGTTCGCGGTACCGGCCGACCGACAACGGGGTCGAACGTTGGCGTCGTTGGCGCAGCCCCGACGTGCCGAGCAGCACGGCTGCGGCGATCACGGCACAGAGCACGGCGACGAACAGCGTCGTGTTGCGGGACCGGTTTGCCAATTGCGGGAAGACACCCATCCACGTCGTGTCCGCGGTCAGCGGGCCGACCGGCACGAGATAGCCGAACACCACGAGCAGCAGCGCCAGTGCGCCCATCCCGACGGCGATCACGAACGTGAACTCGCCGCGTTCGGGCCGGGTGACGAATCCGACGACGAGCGTCAGCAGCCCGCCGGCCGCGCTGAGCACCATCAGCCACCACGTCACCATGTTGACCAGCGACAGGGAATCGACCTGAGGGACCGGCAGCGTGATGTCGAGGGAGAGCGCGGCGCGTTCGTCGCGCACGATCGTGGCATCCGGCAGTCGAGCTCGACCGGTCGTGTGCACATGCCGTTCCCCTGTCGGACAGCGTTTCGGGCGCTCGGTGTTGGTGGATTCGCACGTGAAG
>CAVRNX010000005.1:0-32723 GCA_963722635.1 uncultured Acidimicrobiaceae bacterium | reverse complement strand
GTGAGTGCTCGTTGCGGGGTCGGGTGGATTTCCACTACCGCCATAGTAACAATCCCCGGCAACCTTCGCTCACGAATCGCACCGCCTTCCGAGAACCGGCCCTCGAACCGTTGGCGAACAGCGCCAGATGCTCTGGACGTCCCGGGTCTGGCCGGGCGCCATCCTTGCCAACGGCGAGATCGTCGGAACGTGGCGACGTGCCAGACTGAGCGCCCAGTGCGTCAAAGTTCGGTCGACTCGGTCCACTCGGGGCGAACGATGCCGTAGATCATGGTGTCGGTCCTCGAACCGTCGCCATTGAGCCATGCCTCCCGGAGTTGTCCCTCGAGCCGGTAGCCGCACCGCTCGAAGAACGCGCCGCATCGCCACGTTGTCGACGCGCGTGAGTCGCCTCGATCCGGTGCAACACAGCGAATCGGCCGAACAGATGAGCCGTCAGCCAGCGCACCGCCACCGTACCCTAGGCCTCGCCCACGGTGTGATGCGGCGATTCTGATGTCGAACAATGGGCTGCCCTGGTCCACGTCACCGAGATCGAGCAGTCGGACGATGCCGACCCACGAGTTCCCGTCGATGATCCAATACGAGTCCACATCCGGTGTCAGCAAGTCGAAGCCGCGAACATCGCTCGGCACGAGCCGAGGGTTTCCGTGGAATGGCCACTCGCTCTCGCACAGCAGCTGGACGACGTCATCCAGGTCTTCTGGGATCGAGAGGCGTCGGAACGATGCGAGCACTCCTTCAGCATGACACCCAAGTCGATCCGTTCGGCCGGTCATGTCCCGATGGTGATGCTGCCGAAATCGGCGCGTGGTCGGTTTGGCGCCGATCCGCAACCAGGAGGGTCAGCCGCGAGCCACATCATCGCAACGCAAGTGTCCGTCAATGGTCCGATGTCCGACGATCAAAGCGGAACATCGAAGGTCGATAGCACTCTGAGTCAGACCACCACCAACGCCCGGACCCCACCAGCGGGCCGCAGTTCAGAACTCTGTGACACCCCTTGTTCATGATGGGGGTGTGGATGTTGTGTCGGTGGTCGAGCGGGTGCGGGAGGTGTCGTCGGTCAGCGGCGACCAGGCCGCCGAGCGCTCGGCGATCGAGGCAGCGATCACGGCATCGGCTCAGGTCAAGTCGTGGCTGGCTGCGGCTGATGCCCGGTTGGCGTCGGCTTTGGCGACTCAGGTGTCGTTTCCTGAGAAGACGATTGCCGATTGCACACGTGAGTCGTTGCGTGATGCGGCCAAGGCGAAGGAGCGTGCTGACACGTTGGGCAAGGTGCCCGACTTCGCCGACGCATTGGATGCCGCCTCGTTGACACCGGGCCATGTCGATGCGATCACATCGAAGGCCAAGCCGCTCACCGACTCACAGCGCACCGAGTACTTCGAGCGGGTCGCCGGGCTGGTCGATGTCGCCTCGGCAGCCACGGTCGACGAGTTCCGGCGGCGGTTGGCGATCGAAGCCAGAGCGACCGAACGCGACGACGGCCTGGACCGTCTCGAGCGGCAGCGCCGCAAGACCGCCCTGCGGGTGTGGACCGACAACGAGGGCATGTGGCGTTTCGACGGCCGCTTCGACCCGTTGTCGGGTGCCAAGCTCGACGCCCGCTTGGAAACCGCCGTGCAAGCACTGTTCGCCGAAGCCGTGCCCGAGACGTGTCCGACCGATCCTGTGTTGAAGCAGCAGCATCTGCGGGCGTTGGCGTTCCAACGCCTCGTGCTGGACGGCGGGGCTGGTGTCGGGCGGCCGGGACGGGCCGAGTTGATCGTCGTCGTCGACCCCGACACACCCGACGGTGCCGGCGGGCCGACCGTCGACTGGGGGATCCCGGTCGAGGTCCCGGGTCGGGTGCTGGCCGAGATCAGTGTCGATGCCGACGTGCACGCTGTCGTGGTCCGCAACGGTGTGATCCTGCACGCTCCGGGCGAGCTCGATCTGGGGCGCACGACCCGGTTGGCGAACAGGGCTCAACGCCGGGCGTTGCGGGCGCTGTATTCGACGTGTGCGATCCCGGGCTGCTCGGTGCGTTACAGCCGCTGCAAGTTGCATCACATCATCTGGTGGCGCAACGGAGGCCGCACCGACCTCGACAACCTGCTGCCGATCTGCGCCCACCACCACAGCAAAGTCCACGACCACGGCTGGAACCTCCAGCTCGGGCCCCACCGGGAACTCGAGATCACGTTCCCCGACGGCACCATCCACAACACCGGCCCACCCAACCGGCGAGCCGCCTGACCGGCGGCCGACTGGCGGGCGGTGCCCACACCGCGACTCCACGAGCGGCATCGCTCACAACCGATATCTACAGATGCGGTCTGTGGAGGTACGGGTGGCACGATGGTCAAGACGAACGTCACCTTGCCCCGAACCGATCCCGACCGTGCACACGAGCTCGTCATCGACCTGTCCGAACGTTTGAAACAACCAGAATCCCCGCGCTGTGGTCGACCCCATCGAGCGAGCTGGTCGTGGTGACTCACTGGTCGTTTCGCGCCCTGTCCGTCGGCTGCGCCGCTCGTTGGCGTTCGTTCAGCGAGGGCCAGAAGGGGTGCTCACCGTCCGATTCTCGTTCGACCTGTCCACCGAGGCAGGCGGGAACGAGGCGCCGATTCGACGTCGACGGTTGTGCATCACCTATTTCGCGCTAAAGTTCGCTAAATCAATACCGACCTCGATACCCCGATCGGCTCGCCTACCGACGACGCCGACCCCGAGACGTCCACCGACGTCAGCCCCGACGCGCCGTCGAATGCGAAGGGTGCCGACGCGTCGCACCATCGCTCGGTGATCACCACGCTCGCCACCACGGCGGCCAAGAACTGGAAAGCCACGATGGCGATCTGGGGCGTCGTGATCCTGGTCGGGCTGGTTGCCTATGGCGGCGGGCTGGCCCGCGAAGGCTTCCCCCCGGTCAACCTGCCGATCGTCGTGGTCGACGGTACCTACTTCGTCGACGACGCCGATGCCGTCGATCGCGATGTGGCGCTCCCGCTCCAGACCGCCTACGGCGAGCTCGAGGGCGTCAAGGAAGTCCAGAGCTTCTCCCGGGGCAACGCGTTTGCCGTGATCGTCGAGTTCGAGGACACGTTCAGTTCGCCGGAGGGGGCGGCGGTGCTGGAGACGGCCATCCCCTCGATCGGGCTACCGGCCGAGGCGGAGATCACGGTGCGACCGATCGACGCCACCAAGTTCCTCGAGGTGTACGACCTGCTGGTGACGATCAGCGGACCCGACGGCGCGACCCCCGAGGACCTCGAGCTGGAGGCGGCCAAACTCGACACGTACCTCGAGACCGGCGACGGAATCGAACGTGCCGACGTGCGCAACCTGCTGACCGAGGGCGTCAATCCGGCAACCGGCGACGAGGAGATCCGCCGCACCCGGTTCGTGCGGGTCGCGTTCGCGGAGACCGGCCGGTACGACGAGGCGATCGCGATCGGTCTCGTGCGGTCGGCCGACTCAGACCTCGATCTGCTCGAGTTCAGCGACGAGATCAACGGGCTGCTCGACGACGAGAGCGTGCTGAGCGACGGCTACAGCGCGGCGGTCACGGCCGACTTCGCCGGAGACATCCGCAATCAGATCAGCTCGCTGACGGGCAATCTCCTGCAGGGTCTGATCGCGGTCGCGATCGTGAGCCTGCTGTTGATCGGATGGCGGGTCTCGATCGTCACCGCCGGGTTCATGGCAACGGTGATGATGGCCGCCCTCGGGGGGCTCTGGGCGCTCGGCTATTCACTCAACACGATCACGCTGTTCGGGCTGATCCTGACGCTCGGTCTGCTGGTCGACGACGCGATCGTGATCTCCGAGTCGATCGATGCCAACCGGGGCGAAGCTGACGAACCGATCGGCGTCGTGCGCTCGGCGATCAACCGCGTCGGTACGGCGTCGCTGTCGGGCACGCTCACCACCGTGCTCGTGTTCGCCCCCTTGTTGTTCGTGGGTGGCGTGCTCGGTGAGTTCATCCGGGCGATCCCGGCCACGGTGATCCTCACGCTGCTGCTGTCATTCCTGTTCTCGATCGTGTTCATCCCGGCGGTCGCCAAGCCGTTCGTGCTCAAGGGCGTGTCGCCGCACAACCCCGTGACGCGGGCCGAACGCCGCACCGCCCACGCCTTGAGTCGACTCGCCGAGTACCCGTCGAGCAACGGTGCCAAGGGTGTCATGGTCGGTGTCGGCGTGTTCGTCGGATCGATCGCCGTGATCATGGGCTCGTTCCAGATCGCCGGCACGTTCGGGTTCAACATCTTCCCCCCGGGCGACGACGCCAACGAGCTGTTCATCACCGCCGATTTCGACCCTGGGACCACGATCGAGGAGGCCCAGGAGATCTCGACGCAGATCGATCAGATCGTGATCTCGGCGCTCGGCGACGACCTCGTCCGGTCGCAGTACATCAACGCCAACGAACGGCAGCTGCTCTCGCTGATCACGCTCACCCCGTTCGACGACCGCGACACGAAGGCGCCCACGTACGTCGATGCGATCGAGCAAGAGCTGAATCTGCTGCCGGGCATGCGCGTGACCGTCGCCCAGCTCGAGAACGGGCCGCCGGTCGAGGACTTCCCGTTCGCCGCCCAGATCACGGTCGACGCCCAGTCGCTCGAGGCCGGCGAAACACTCGCTGCAGAGTTGCGAGACCAGCTGATCGGTGTCCAGCTCGACAAGCCGAGCGGCGAGGCGACGACGATCGAGGACGCGATCGTGTCGACCGAGGGCCAGGTCTATCGGATCGACGGTGAGCGCCAGATCGAGGTCCGCGCCGGCTTCAGCACCGACGACCTGACGAACAACCTCGACGCCACCGAGGCGTTGGTCAACGACCTCTACGACGGTGCCGATCTGACGGCGCTCGGGCTCGCTCCCGATGCGATCCAGTTCGATTTCGGGCAGGAGTCCGACAACCAGGACGACTTCGCCTCGCTCGGGCGGGCGCTGATGATCGCCCTCGGACTGATGCTGCTGTTGCTCGTGTTCCAGTTCCGGTCGCTCGTGCAGCCGCTGCTGATCTTCGTGGCGATCCCGTTCAGCTTCTTCGGTGTGTTCACGGCGCTCAGCTTCACCGGCAACCCGATCAGCTTCTTCGTGGCGGTCGGCTTCATCGCCCTGATCGGCGTCGTGGTCAACAACACGATCCTGCTCGTCGATGCCGCCAACCAGGCTCGCCGCCGCGGCCTCCGACCGGGCGCTGCGATCGCCGAAGCGGTCGAGCGCCGCTTCCGTCCGCTGGTGGCGACCACGTTCACCACGGTCGTCGGACTGCTGCCGCTGGCGCTGACGAATCCGTTCTGGGAGGCGCTCAGCTTCACCCTGATCGGCGGCCTGATCAGCTCGACGATCATGGTGTTGATCGCCTTCCCGGTCTACTACCTCGCCGTCGAGAAGGTGCGCACGCCGCTGCGCAACATGGTTCGACGTCGGCTCGGCAAGTCGCTCGTCTAGATCTGGGCGGTGCACGCTCATCGGCGACGCAAACGGCCGGTGCCGATCACCACGCCCACCACCACCGGCACCAGCAGCACGACCGACCCGGCGACGACGACCGGGCCGATCGCCCCGAGCGGGACCACCAGGGCCACGAGACCCGTGAGGCCGGAGACCGCCCCCGCCACCATGAACGACGTACCGATCGTCACGTGGGCATCGGCCCAGCTCTCGCGGGGTGGAAGTCTGCTTCGTCCAACCGCCGAGCACATAGTCGAGTCGGCCGCTGCGCCCCAGGTACCCGACCAGGAACGTGCCGATCCCGACCATCAGCATCACGGTCACGGCGAGCGCTCGTTCGAGCTCCATCGCCGCGACCGTACCGAGCCGCCACGGCCCACCGCCAGAACCGGCAGACTGGTCCCAATGGAGCACATCGACGACGCCGACGACGAGCGGCTCGGCGACTACCGACAACTCAAGGACACCGCCGCCCGGCGCCGGATCGAAGGTGACGAGCTGTTCATCGCCGAGGGGCCGGTGGCGATCGAGCGGCTGATCGCATCGCCGCACCGTGTCCGGTCGGTGCTGGTGTCCCGCCAGAAGTACGACCGGATGGCCGAGCTGCTCGACCCGGTCGACGCCCCGGTCTACACCGTCGACAAGGCGCTCCTGCACGACATCGTCGGCTTCGACCTGCACCGAGGGGCGATCGCCGCCGCCGATCGGCTGCCTCACCCGACGCTCGACGACATCATCGACGACCATCACCGGGTGGCGGTGCTGGAGGGCCTCAACGACCCGGAGAACCTCGGGGCGATCGCCCGGTCGGCACGCGCCTTCGGGATCGAGGCGCTCGTACTCGATCCGACCTGCATCGATCCGTACACGCGTCGCACGGTGCGGGTCAGCATGGGCGAGATCCTGTTCCTGCCGACCTGCCGGGTCGCCTCCGACGGCGTGGCCGCAGGCCCTCGACCACCTGCGCGACGCCGGGTTCGACATCTGGGCGATGACCCCGGCCGCCGACAGCCACGACATCTGGGAGCTCGACGTGCCCGAACGACTGGCCGTGATGCTGGGCGCCGAGGGCCCCGGCCTGTCGGCCGCGGCGATCGCCGCCGCCGACCGATCGTGTTCGGCTGCCGATCGACCCCGACGTCGACTCGCTCAACGTCGGAGCCGCCGCCGCCGTAGCGTTCGCCGTCGTGGCGCGCCAGACTCGACCGTCGTGATCGTCGATCTGCCCGCCCACCCCGAGTACCTGCCGCCCGCCAATTTCGCCGGGCCGGATCACCCGATGCGCAAGCTGACGCGGGCGACGGCATTCGGCGAGCCGTGGACGAGCGAGGATGCCGACCGGGTGGCGGCGGTGTTCGACGGGCTGGCTGCCGACTGGAGCGAACGCCATGTCGATCCGACCAAGGCCGCCCCCGTGCTCGACGCGATCGAGCGCGGCGAG
This sequence comes from uncultured Acidimicrobiaceae bacterium, assembly GCA_963722635.1. GTDB lineage: Bacteria > Actinomycetota > Acidimicrobiia > Acidimicrobiales > Ilumatobacteraceae > Ilumatobacter. The sequence continues at coordinate 25,828 of CAVRNX010000005.1, read as the reverse complement.
GCGCCGCTCGACGCCCGCTGGATCGAACTCGGATCGGGCACGGGCGCCGGAGCGCGCCTGCTGCACGAGTTGGCCCGCCAACACATCTCGGTCGATCTCTCGGAACAGATGCTGGCACACGCTCCATCGAGCCTGACGCCGAAGGTCCGCGCCGACTCGTCACAGCTGCCGTTCGCCGACGACACCGCCGACGTGGTGCTGCTGATCAACATGTTGTTGTTCCCGGACGAGGTCGATCGGATCCTGCGACCCGGCGGATGCGTGGTGTGGGTCAACACGTTGGGCGATCAAACCCCGATTCATCTCCCGCCCGCCGATGTCGCTGCGGCGCTACCGGGCCAGTGGGCCGGTGTCACCGCCAGCGCCGGCACCGGCTTGTGGGCCGTGCTGCGGCGGGTGTGAGCGCGGACGCATCACTGCGCGAAGCTCGGGGGATGAGTGAGCACCCGATCTCCCGCTTCGACGTTCCCGACCTCGACGAGCTGCCCGACGACATCCGCGAACAGATCCTGGCGGTGCAGGAGAAATCGGGATTCGTGCCCAACGTGTTCCTGGCGTTCGCCCGGCGACCTGCCGAGTTCCGGGCGTTCTTCGCCTTTCACGACGCCCTGATGCTCTCGAACGAGGGGCTCTCGAAGGCCGAGCGCGAGCTGATCGTGGTGGCGACGTCGGCCCGCAACGGCTGCCTGTACTGCGTCGTCGCCCACGGGGCGATCCTGCGGATCCGCATGAAGAACCCGCTGATCGCCGACCAGGTCGCCACCAACCCCGCCAAGGCCGATCTGACCGAGCGCCAACGTCACATCGTCGAGTTCGCCCTCAAGGTCGCCGGCGACTCGGCCAACGTCGGCGACGCCGATCTGCAGGCGATGCGCACCAACGGCTTCACCGACGACGAGATCTGGGACATCGGGGCGATCACCGCCCTGTTCGCACTCTCGAACCGCTACGCCAACTTCACCGGGATGCGTCCGAACGACGAGTTCTACGGCATGGCCCGCTGATCGGATGACCACCGCCATCGTCGTAACGTCCCTGGCGGGACACGCGGAACGACGGAAGGGGTACCCGTGGAATTCGATCTGATGACCGGTGCAGGCAGCTGGGCCGAGACTGCCGAGTTCGCTCAACTGCTCGAGGCCAACCACTTCTCGGGGATGCTGTTCACGGAAACCTCCGAGGTGCCGTGGATGAAGATCGCTGCCGCAGCGATGGCAGCGCCCGACCTGCACTTCAGCACCGGCATCGCCGTGGCCTTCCCGCGCAGCCCGATGATCGCCGCCGTCGGTGGCGTGGGAGATGGCCCAGAACACGCAGGGTCGCTTCCGGCTTGGGTCTCGGCAGCCAGGTCAAGGGCCACGTGGTGCGTCGCTACTCGGCGGAGTTCAAGCCGGCGGCCGCCCGCCTGGCGGACTACGTCGCAGCCGTCAAGGCCTGCATCCGGGCGTTTCGGGGCGACGAGAAGCTCGCCCACGACGGGCCGTTCTACCAGCTCAACTACCTGCCGGCGGCCTGGTCGCCGCCGCGTCACGAGTTCGGCGACGTGAAGGTCGACATCAGCGCCGTCGGCCCGCTGATGACCAAGGTCGCCGGTCAGGTCGCCGACGGCGTACACGTCCATCCGCTGCACTCGATGCACTACATCGAGCACCGGCTGCTGCCTGGCGTCGCGGCCGGCGCCGCAGATCGCCGGACGCACCGCCGACCAGATCGAACTGATGATCCCCGTGTTCGCCGCTCCCGGTGACACGCCTGAGGAACGATGCCGCCCTCGTCGACCGGGCCCGCAGCCAGATCGCCTTCTACGGCTCGACCCCGAACTACGCCTTCCAGTTCGACGACCTCGGCTTCGAGGGCACCACGCCCCAACTCGGCGGCGCTGATCCGACAGGGCAAGTTCGAGGAGATGGCGGCGCTGATCACCGACGAGATGCTCGAGCACTACGCCGTCGTGTGCCCCTGGGACGAACTCGCCGATCGACTGATCGAGCGCTACTCGGGCACGGCAACGCGCCTGGTCATGTACCTCGCCGAGGAGTCGATCCGCCGCGATCCGACAGCGACCGGCAAGTGGGGCGAAGTCGCCCGCGCGGTGCGGACTGCGGAATAGCGCGCAGCATCGGCCGGTTGAATGACTGTTGCGCCTGAAACCGGGTCCGCCGGACGGTGTAGCAGGAGGAACATCCATGACCGACCGACGCCGATCCGACGGGACCGCCATGTTCGCCAGCGCCGCAGTTGGCCTGGCAGGTATCGCGCTGGTCGGTCACGTTGGCGTTCGCCCTCGGCTGGGTCGGCGGCTCGACCACCGCCGCCGACCGCCGAGTTGGGAGTCGTGCCAGGCACCACTCCCGACTCTGACGGGGCGGTCGCCGACCCGGCGGCCGATCCGGTCCGAGATCGTGCTGGCTGCGGCCGAGGCGATGCGGGCCGTGACCAGCGTCGAGTTCGAGCTGGAACGCACGCGGCGCGCCCGTCTACATCGATCAGTTCGAATCGATCGCCCTCAACGAGCTGCACGGACAGTTCACCGTGCCGAACAAGGCGCAGGCCGAGCTGACGGTTCGCATCAACGACAACCTCAACACCCAGCTCGGCGCCGTCGCGATCGACGCCGAGGTCTGGATCTCGAACCCTGTCACCGGTGACTTCGAGACGCTCCCGACCGGCTACGACATCGACCCGTCGAAGTTCTTCGACCCCGAGAACGGATGGCGGCCGCTGCTGACCGAACTCCGCGACGTCGAACTGGTCGGGATCGACGATCGCGGCGGCGAGCGCTACCACGTGCGCGGCATCGCCCCCGCCGCTCAGGTACGAGAGATCACCGTCGGGCTGGTTCGCGACCAGGACGTGCCGATCGACCTGTGGGTCCACCCCGACACCAGCCTCGTCACCGCGGCCGAGCTGACCACGGTGATCGACGGTGCCGACTCGCACTGGGTGCTCGCGCTCGACAACTACGGCGACGTCGTTCACGATCAGGCCACCGGAGAACGTGACCAACTGACATGGCCGAGCACTCGAACAGCCCGAATTCCATCGACAGCGCCAACCGGGCCGGTACGCGTCGGCCCTCACCGGCCGCGATCCTGGCGGTCGTCGGGTTCAGCGTGTTCGTCGCGGCAGACGACCTCACGGTCGTCTCCACGATGCTGCGCCCGATCATCGGCGACCTCGGGTTGGTGCTGCCCGACGGGCTCGACGACGCAGCGTGGGTCGTCAACGCCTACCTGATCGCGTTCGTGGCGGTGATGCCGATCGCCGGACGGCTCAGCGACGTGCTCGGCCGCCGACGCACCTTCGTCGCCGCCTACCTGCTGTTCCTGATCGGCACGATCCTGATCCCGCTGTCGACCTCGTTCGACTCGGCGTTCGGCTGGTTCCTGACCGGTCGCGTGCTGACCGCGATCGGCGGCGGGGCGATGGTGCCCGTCGCACTCGCCGTCGTCGGCGACGTGTATCCCGAGGGCAAGCGCGCCAGGGCGCTCGGCACGCTCGGAGCGATCGAGACGATGGGGTGGGTGTGGGGCCCGCTGTACGGCGCGATGTTGGTGCGGTTCCTGTCGTGGCAGTGGCAGTTCTGGCTCAACATCCCGCTGGCGATCGCCGGCCTCGCCGCGTCGTGGTGGGCACTCGAGGGTCACGACCGGCCCGAACAGCGCCGCAGCGGTCAACTGGTTCGGCGCAACACTGCTCACGGTCGCCCTGGTGACCCTCAACGTGGCGCTGCTCGGTTCGGCCGAGATCCAGAGCGTCAACGGGCTCGACGAGCTGACCGGTGGTACGACCGATCTGCGCTGGCTGTATCTGGTCGCGCTGGCGCGCCTCGATCGGCTTCGTGTGGCAGGAACGCCGCGTCGAGCGAACCCACTCTTCGATCCGCGCCTGTTCCAGGGCCGCAACCTGCGAGCGGCGCTGTTCGTGAACTTCGTGGTCGGTGCCGGCCTGGTGATCGCGATGGTCGACGTGCCGTTGTTCATCAACTCGGTCGAGGTCGATCTCGAACGCGCCGCCGTGTACGCCGGCTGGACCTTGTCGTCGCTGACGGCGGCGATGGCGATCGCCTCGTACATCGGCGGCAGGGCCACCGAGCGCTGGTGGTACCGGCCCCCGGTGCTGACCGGCCTCGCCATGTCGACGTTGGCCTACACCTGGATGGGTGCCACATGGTCATCCGACACGAGCTACCCCGTCTTCGCCCTGCAACTGGCGTTGCTGGGTGCCGGGTTCGGGCTGACGGTCGCCCCCACCACGAGCGCCGTCGTCGATGCCGCCCCCGCCGATCAGCGCGGCGCCGCTGCCTCGATCGTGATGGTCGTGCGCCTGCTCGGCCTCAGCGTCGGGTTGTCGGCGCTGACCGCCTGGGGGCTGACGCCGGTTCAACAACCTGCGCAGCACGATCGATCTGCCCCCGCTCACCGACCCCGGTTTCGAGGCTGCCCTGCTCGACGCCCAGGAGACCTTGACCGCCCAGGCGATCGCCGAGACGTTCACCGCTGCGGCGGTCGTGCTCGGTGCCGGGCTGCTCACCACATTCGCGATGCGACGCATCACCAGCGACGGAGACACCGCCATGACCGACACACCACCGACCGACCCGACCGAGCCGATCGACCCGATCGAGCCGATCGTGATCAGCGAGGCGGAGCCGCTGCCGCCGCCCGCACCCGAGCCGGTGCCGGCGATGGCCGGCGCGGTCGGCACCGACGCGGTCGCATCGCTCGCCAGGCGTCTGAACGTCATGATCGGTCTGCTGGCGCTGCTGTTGGTCGGGGCGCTCGTCACGATCGCGCTCTTGTCATCGCGGGTGGCCGAGGCCGAGGATGACGCCGCAACGGCGCGCACCGAACTCGACATCACCCGCGCCGATCTGGTGACCACCCGCGACGACCTGAACCGTGTCGAAGCCGGTGCGGAGCTGTACGCCTCGCAGATCACCGGATTCCAGGAACAGCTCGTCGCCCTCGAACCTCAGGTCTCGGCGGGCGTCGACGAGGCGATCACCGGACTGCGTTCGTTCGGCTGAGTCGACGTTGTCGTTCGACGTCACCATCGACGAGGTGATCCCGATCGAGACCGAGGTCGTGATCAAACGCACCGTCGCCGTGCCGATCAAGACGTCGATCCCGATCCGGGAGACGATCGAGACGACGATCGAGGTCGACACGCGGCTCGGGTTCACCGTGCCGATCGACGTCACCGTGCCGGTCGATCTCGACGTGCCGATCGACCTGGTCGTCGACATCCCGATCGACGAGACGGTTCCGATCAGCGAGGAGTTCGCTGTGCAGCTCGACGTGCCGATCGAGATCGACGTCAGCGAGACCGAGCTGGCGAACGCTGACCGACTCGCTGGCGGCCGGCCTCGAGTCGCTCCAAGACGTGCTGACGGGCTCGCCGGCTGAGCGCGACACAGAAGCGTGCCTGGCGCGCGAGTCGACAGGCTCGCCGCGGGCAATCGTCACCGGGGACCGGTGCGACGTCAACGAAGCGAACTGATTACTCCGCTGAGAACCCTGGCAGCTTGCGGCGTGTCAGCGAGGAGCGGCCATGCTCGACCGCATGTGGTTGCGAGCGTCGTCGAGCTCGATACGAGCGTCGGCGAGCTGACGGAAGTTGCGAGCGTGGCGGGCTTCCTCCCGGCGGATCCACGCTGCGAGGAGTTGTCCGAAGGCGTGATTCTGCAATGCGTTCATGTCAGAAAACGTTACGGGCACGTCACACGTATCGCCAATTTCGAAACAACGGTTCTCATGGCGATTATCGAACTTTATGCCGTTGTTTCGTAGGCCGAATGTGATCTGACTTTTGAAAGTAAGGCTTGACGGCCATGATCGACCTGGATGACATCAACCGCGACATCCTCGACCTGCTGCTCGACAGACGGCCGAATCTCGTACCGCGAGCTCGGCGAACGGGTCGGTCTCACCGCCCCGGCCGTGACCGAGCGGGTCCGCAAGCTGGAGGAACTCGGTGTGATCAAGGGCTACCGGGCCGTCGTCGACTACGAGGCGCTCGGCTTCCCGTTGTTGTGCATCATTCGGCTCAACTCGCCACGCGGCGCCCAGGGTGTCGACGAGATCCTGCGGGGTCTTCCCGAGGTGATCGAGGCCAACCGCGTCACCGGTTCCGAGTCACACGTGATCCGGGCACGACTGAAGAGCACCACTCATCTGGAGGAGATGCTCGACGCCCTGTGGGAATTCGGCGACTCGGTGACCAACATCGTCACCAGCTCACCCGTGCCGCGCCGCCCGGTGAACCTGCGGTCAGCGCTGGCCGACTGAGGCCCGACGACCGACGCCGACCGGTCCGCCGGTCGCCCGGCACGTCAGCTCGAGGGCGCTGCCGCAATCGGTACGACCGTGATCCCGACCGACGTGCCCTCGAGGCGAACCGGGTCGGGGAAGAAGCCGGCGCTCACGAACCAGTCATCATTCTCGGCATTGAAGAACAACTTGTCGGCCGTCTCGTCGCGGCCGGTGACCTCATAGCCGAGCTCGTCGAGCACGGCGAGGTAGTCGCGGGCGACCCGAATCGACTCGCCGGCGTGCCAACCGGTCACCTCGTACAGCGTCGTCGTCTCACCGGGCAGCACCTCGGACCCGAGAATCAGGAGATCAGCCGGGATCGGCACCTCGGCCGGGTAGTCGTCGGACAACTCGACCGGATCGAGGCTGATGTCGATCTCTCCGAACACCTCGCACCTCGGTCGTGGTGGACGTACTGGCGTCGTCGCCACCGCCACACGCCGAGACGACCACGGACACGGCGACCAGCACGGGGACGATTCGCATCCGGACAGGATACGGAGGGCACGCTGGGCACGCTCCGGTCGCCAACGCGACAGTGGGGCCGGACGATCGCCGGCCCCACTGCGCAGTACTGGCGTGGATCACTCCACGTTCATCGGATCAACCGATCAGTTGCCACCCTCGTTGAGTGTGACCTCGATCGGCGCGTAGTCGTCGCCGAACGGATCGCCGCCGGTCTGGATGTGGGTCCAGGCCTCCTCGACGATCTCGTTGGTGAACGCACCATCGGTCGGCGGCGCGGTCAGCACGGTGGTGCCCTCGAGGTTGGGCGTGTTCTGGCTGAGCTCGACGGTGTTGTTCCAGTCGGCCTGGTCGATGAAACCGATCCCGGCCGGGGACGGCCAGATCAGCTTGTTGACCTCGTTCATCTGCCACAGCTGGTGGCTGGCACCGAGCGTCGGGCCCGCTGCCGAGCACGATGTCAGCGCACTCCTCGACGTTGTCGCGGCAGTAGATCCAGCCCTCCATCGAGGCGGCCACGAACGAGACCGCCAGGTCGCGGTACTCCTCGTCGTTGGCGAGCTTGTCGGCGTCGGCCCAGATCGCGTCCTGCAGCATGCCGACGCCGCTCGTCGGTGTAGTTGACGACGTTGAAGTCCGACGGCTGGTACAGCTCGCCGGTGTCGGGGTTCACCGTCTCCAACACCTGGGCGTACTCGTTGTAGGTCATCGCCTCGGCGGCGTCGATGTCACCATCGAGCAGGGCGACCATGTCGAAGCCCTGTCCGACGAGTTCGACGTCGGTGGCCGGATCGAGGCCGGCCTGGCCGAGCGCCGCGAAAATCTCGAACTCGTTGCCGAAGCCCCAGTTGCCGATCTTCTTGCCGGCGAAATCGGCCGGCGACGTGATGCCGGCGTCGACGAACGACACCTGGAGCGTGCCCGAACGCTGGAAGATCTGAGCGATGTTGGTGATGTCGGCACCGGCCTCGCGGCTGGCCAGCGCCTTCGAGACCCAGGAGATCGCGAAGTCTGCATCGCCGTTGGCGAGCTGGGTCTGCGGCACGATGTCGACGCCGCCCTCGAGGATCGTCACATCGAGGCAGTGAGCTTCGAAGAAGCCCTGGTCATCAGCGGCGTAGTAGCCGGCGAACTGGGCCTGCGTGAACCACTGCAGCTGAACACTCATCTCGCGCGGTGTGTCACATTCCATCGCCATGTCGTCATCGGCCATGTCGTCATCGGCCATGTCGTCATCGGCCATGTCGTCATCGGCCATGTCGTCATCGGCCATGTCGTCATCGGCCATGTCGTCGTCGGCAGGCTCCTCTCGGCCGGCTCCTCTGCCGGCTCTTCAGCAGCAGGTTCGGCGACCGGTTCGGCCGTCATCGTCGTCGCCACCGCAGGCTGCGGCAACCAGCGACAAGGCGGCGAGTGCTCCGATCACCTTGGTGATCTTGCGTGTTCTCATGTTGTTTCTCCCCCCGGGGCAGCGCCCCGACGTTGTTTGATGATGCTCTCCAAGATGACGGAGACCAGGTAGAAGGTCAGCCCCAACAGGCACGCCCCGATGACATACGCCCAGGCCACGGCAGTCTTCGAGGTGGCGAAGTTGGACGGTATGAAATAGCCGAGGCCGTTCTGTCGTCCCCCAAAGTACTCGCTGACGAAGGCCGTGATGACGGCGGTCGGCGCGGCGATCTTGAGGGCGGTGAACAGGTAGGGCAAGGCGTTCGGGATTCGGGTCTTGGTCAGGATCGCGACCGGAGACGCAGCATACGACCGCATCAGCTCGAGATGCGTCGGGTGCACTTGTCGCAGCCCTTTGGCGACGTTGACGAGCACGATGAAGAACACGATCAACATCACCATCAGGCGCCGCGGGATCTCGCTGGTGCTTGCGAACATGTTCTGGAACACGGCCACCAGCACGATGATCGGCACGGCGTTGAGGGCGACCGCCAGCGGTGACACCAGCTCGTTGAGGATGTTGAACCGCATCAGCAGGAAGCTGGCTGCGATGCCGAGCAAGGTACCGGCCAGCAGTCCGACCAAGGCGTTGGTGCCCGACGCGAACGCCGCCTTGCGAACCAGCTCGGTGTTGTCGATGAAGGCCTCCCAGATCGCACTCGGCGCCGGCAGGAAGTACGGCTTGAGATCGAAGCCCTGGACGATCGACTCCCAGGCGACCAGGAACACGACGCCGAACAGCGCCGGAGGCAGCGCCACACTCAGAACGCGCCGAACCTTCACCGGTCGTCGACCCCGCCCCGGATCTCGGCGCGCTCGATGCCACGCAGCGCCTCGCGAATGGCGTTGACCGATCCATAGAAGGCGTCGGCCTCACGGGTGTCCTCGTCGCGACCCGGGCCGAGGTCGACATCGATGACCTCGGTGATCTCGCCCGGCCGCGGCGACATGACGACCACTCGATCGGAGAGGTAGGCGGCCTCGGGGATCGAGTGCGTGACGAAGACGACCGTCGTTCCGGTAGCGGCACAGATCTGGAGCAGTTCGGCCTGCATGTGCTCGCGGGTCATCTCGTCGAGCGCGCCGAACGGCTCGTCCATCAGCAGCAGCGGCGGGTGCGAGGCGAGTGCTCGGGCGATCGCCACACGTTGCTGCATGCCGCCGGACAGCTGCCACGGCATGTGGCTGGCGAACTCGGGGAGCTTGACGAGTTCGAGCATCTCGTGCGCGCGTTCACGCCGTTTGGCCTTGTCCCACCCCTTCAGTTCGAGCGGCAGCTCGATGTTCTTCTCGACCGAACGCCATTCGAACAGTCCGGCCTGCTGGAAGGCCATCCCGTAGTCATGATCGAGGCGGGCCTGAGCGGCCGACTTGCCGTTGACGAGCACATCACCGAACGTCGGCTCGAGCAGGTTGGCGATCAACCGCAACAGGGTCGACTTGCCGCAACCCGAGGGTCCGATCAGCGACACGAACTCGCCTGGCGCGATCGTGAGATCGATGTCGATCAGGGCGTCGACCTGATTCGATTTGCCGGCGTTGAAGACCTTCGAGACCCTGTTGACGACGACGGCGTTCATGGCTGCTCCTCGATCATGCAGAAACCTCCTGTGGACGGTTGCGCATCAACACCACGTCGATCAGCACCACCAGCCCGAACAACACCAGACCGAGAGCGGCGGCGCCGAGCACGGCGGCGTAGACCTTGGTCGGGTCACCGGTCGAGGCCTGCTGATACGACAACACGGCACGCCCGATGCCACCCCGGATCCCGGTCGAGATCTCGGCCACGATCACGCCGACCACCGACAGCGTCGCGGCCAGCTTGAGGGATGGCACGATGTGGGGCACGGCGGCCGGAAAGCGAAGTTTGAAGAGCGTCTTGGTCCACGACGCGGCGTAGCTGTCCATCAACTCGAGCGACGCGGCCGGCGCCGACTTGAGACCCCGCAGGGTGCCGACGGCGACCGGGAAGAACGCCAGGAACGCAGCCAGCACGCACACCGATGCCCAGCGCGGCCACTCCCATCCGAAGATGTCGATTCGACCGCTCCAGCTGACGACCTGCGGGGCGAGAGCGATCAGCGGCACCGTCTGCGACATGATGACCCAGGGCAACAGGCCACGCTCGGCGAACTTGAAGCGCGTCATCAGCACGGCCAGCCCGATCCCGACCACGACCCCGAGCGCCCAGCCGACGAGCGACAGACGGAACGTGTACCAGGCGTAGCCGGCGACCGTGATCCAGATCGGATCGCCGCCACCCCGGTTTTCGGGCTCGCCGAGCCGCTGCAGCATGTCCCAGGTGTGCGGCATCGCCCGGTCGGAGGTCTTGGGAATTATCCGCCACCCGAGCAGCGATCCCCCGTCGTTCGGGACCGATCAGCTTGTACAGCTCCCAGGCACAGGCGACCAGGAACAACGCGAGGCAGAACAGCGCAGTGCGGCGGAGAGCGCGGCGGATCACGATCGCATCACGGGAGAGATCACGACTTGGCGAGCGTCTGCTCGTTGAGGTTCGGGATGATGTGCTCGCCGTACTGCAGCAGCGTGTGGTCCTTGCCGTCGTGCTGGAGGTAGATCGCGAACTGGTCGACGCCGAGCTGGCGCAGCTCGTCGAGCCGCTGCATGTGCGCCTCGACCGGGCCGAGGATGCAGAACCGATCGACGATCTCGTCGGGCACGAAGGCGGCGTGCGTGTTGCCGGCCTGACCGTGCTGGTTGTAGTCGTAGCCCTCACGGTTCTTGATGTAGTCGGTGAGCGCCTGCGGCACCGGGGCGTCCTCGCCGTAGCGCGTCACGATGTCGGCGACGTGGTTGCCGACCATGCCACCGAACCAGCGGCACTGGTCGCGCATGTAGGGCACGTCGTCGCCGACGTACGCCGGCGCGGCGACGACGATCGTCAGGTCGTCGGGGTTGCGGCCGGCCTGCTCGGCAGCCGTGCGCACACTGGTGATCGTCCACTCGGCGATCTGTGGGTCGGCCAACTGCAGCACGAACCCGTCGCAGGTCTCGCCGATCAACTTGAGCGCCTTCGGCCCGTAGCCGGCGCCGAGCACTTCGAGCCGCGACTTCGAGGCCCAGGGCAACGTGATCGTCGAACCCTTGTAGTCGACGCTGCGACCGTTGGCGAGCTCGCGGATGACGTTCACCGACTCGCCCATCGTGGCGAGCGTGGTCGGCTTGCCGTTGGTGACCCGCACCGCCGAGTCGCCGCGCCCCATCGAGCAGATCGTGCGATTGCCGTACATCTCGTTGAGCGTGGCGTACGTGCTGGCGGTGACGGTCCAGTCGCGGGTCGCCGGGTTGGTGACCATCGGGCCGACCATCACGTTGCGGGTCTCCGCCAGGATCTGGCTGTAGATGACGTACGGCTCCTCCCACAAGATGTGCGAGTCGAACGTCCACACGTGCGAGAAGCCCAACGACTCGGCGCGCTTGGCGAGCTCGATCACCCGCAGAGCAGGTGGTGTGGTCTGCAAAACAATGCCGATGTCCATGTGTCAGTTCCTCCGTGTCAGCGTGACCACGTCGTGTCCGACACGAACGTGGTCATGATTCCCCGCCACCATCATCGCGTTTCGGGGAAGCCGAGGTCGACCGTCGACTTGGCGGGGTCGGGCCAGCGGCTGGTGACGACCTTGCCGCGGGTGTAGAAGTTGATGCCCTCGGGGCCGTACATGTGGGTGTCGCCGAACAGGCTCGCCTTCCAGCCGCCGAAGCTGTAGTAGCTGACCGGCACCGGGATCGGCACGTTGATGCCGACCATCCCGACCTCGATGTCGAACTGGAACTGGCGCGCCGCACCGCCGTCGCGGGTGAAGATCGCCGTGCCGTTGGCCCACGGGTTGGCGTTGATCGTGGCGACACCGTCCTCGTAGCCGTGGACCCGCATCACCGACAGCACCGGGCCGAAGATCTCGTCGTCGTAACAGGCCATCCCGGGCTGCACGTTGTCGAGCAGGGTCGGGTTGATGAAGAAGCCGTCGGTCGGCTGTTCGGGCCGACCGTCGACGACGACGGTGGCACCCTCGGCGGAGGCGCCGTCGATGTAGCCGGCGACCTTGTCGCGATGTTCACCCGTGATCAGCGGGCCCATCTCGCTGTCGGGCTCGTTGCCGGCGCCGACCTTGACGGCCGGGATCCGCTCGGCGATCTTGGCGACCAGCTGGTCGGCGATCGCCTCGGCGGCGAGCACGACGCTGATCGCCATACAGCGTTCGCCGGCCGAGCCGTAGGCGGCGCCGATCGCAGCGTCGGCGGCCATGTCGAGATCGGCGTCGGCCAGCACGAGCATGTGGTTCTTGGCGCCGCCGAGCGCCTGGACCCGCTTGCCGTTGGCGGTGCCGGTCTCGTAGATGTACTTGGCGATCGGTGTCGAGCCGACGAAGCTGACGGCCTGAACGGTCGGGGTGCTCGAGCAGCCGGTCGACGGCGACCTTGTCGCCGTTGACCACGTTGAGACACCCCGCCGGGAGGCCCGCCTGGGCGAACAGCTCGGCCATGTACAGCGCCACCGACGGGTCCTTCTCGCTGGGCTTGAGCACGAACGTGTTGCCGCACGCCAGGGCGTTGGCGAACATCCACATCGGCACCATCGCCGGGAAGTTGAACGGCGTGATGCCGGCCACGACGCCGAGCGGCTGGCGGATCGAATAGACGTCGACACCCGTGGCGGCCTGCTCGCTGAAGCCGCCCTTCATCAGGTGCGGGATCCCGCACGCGAACTCGATGTTCTCGAGGCCGCGGGCGACCTCACCCATCGCGTCGGACAACACCTTGCCGTGCTCGGCGGTCAGCAACGTCGCGATCTCCTTGCGGTTGGCGTCGACCAGCTCGCGCATCCGGAACAAGATCTCGGCCCGCTTCGACAGGCTGGTCGCCCGCCACGCCGGGCAGCGCCGCGGCCGCGGAGGCGACTGCGGCGTCGACCTCGTCGACCGACGCGAGCGCGACGGCGCCGGTCTGCTCACCGAGCGCCGGGTTGAACACGGGCGCCGTGCGACCCGAGGTCGACTCGACGACCTTCCCGTCGATCCAATGCTGAATATTGTTCATGTGAGTTGTCCTTCTTCGAGAGGCTGAGCGCTGTGATCGGAGACGGGTCAGGCACACTCCGAATCACCGGGTGTCGCGTGAAGCGCCAGCGACGAGTCACGATCGTTGAGCGGAGCAGTCGACCTGACCCCGCGGAGACCGAGTCCCGACCATCAGAATCAGTGCAGGTACCGAGACAGGCCGCGCTTGACGTACTTGCCCCAGCCCTTCTGGCCGCTGAACGTGTCGTTCTCGACGATCACGCGGCCGCGGCTGATGACGGTGTCGACCTTGCCGTCGATCTCGAACCCTTCGTAGGCCGAGTGGTCCATGTTCATGTGGTGCTTGTCGTTGATCCCGATCTTGGTCTTCTTGTTGGGGTCCCAGATCAGCACGTCGGCGTCGAACCCGGGGGCCAGCTCGCCCTTGCGGTCGAGCCCGAACATCCGAGCCGGTGTGGTCGAGCAGGTCTCGACCCAACGTTCGAGGCTGATCTCTCCCATGACGACGCCTTGATAGATCAGCTCCATCCGGTGCTCGACACCACCGATCCCGTTCGGGATCTTGGAGAAGTTGCCGAGCCCGAGCTCCTTCTGGTCCTTGAAGCAGAACGGGCAGTGGTCGGTCGACACGACCGCCAGTTCGTTCATCCGCAGGCCCTTCCACAGGTCCTGGTGATGGTGCTCGTGCTTGGTGCGGATCGGCGTCGAGCAGACCCACTTCGAGCCCTCGAAGCCGGGCTGGGCGAGGTGATCCTCGATCGACAGGTAGAGGTACTGCGGACAGGTCTCGGCGAACACGTTGTAGCCGGCGTGTTGTGCGGCGGCGACCTCCTCCAACGCCTCCGAGGCAGACATGTGCACGATGTAGAGCGGCACGTTGCCGGCCACCTTGGCGAGCTGGATCGCCCGGTGCGTCGCCTCGCTCTCGAGTTCGGCCGGCCGCGTCAGCGAGTGGAACTTGGGGTCGGTGTCGCCGCGGGCCAGCGACTGGGCGACGAGCACGTCGATCGCGATCCCGTTCTCGGCGTGCATCATGATCATCGCCCCCGACTCGGAGGCGTTCTGCATCGCCCGCAGGATCTGCCCGTCGTCGCTGTAGAGCACACCGGGGTAGGCCATGAACAGCTTGAAGCTGGTGATCCCCTCGTTGTCGACGAGGTAGGTCATCGCCTTCAACGACTCTTCGTCGACGCCGCCGATGATCTGGTGGAAGCCGTAGTCGATCGAGCACTGCTCGGCGGCCTTCTCGTGCCACTCGGCCAGCCGCTCGTGGACGCTGGTGTTGGTGTTCTGCACGGCGAAGTCGACGATCGTGGTGACGCCACCCCAGGCGGCGGCGATCGTGCCGGTCTCGAAGTCGTCGGACGCCACGGTGCCGCCGAACGGCAGCGACATGTGGGTGTGGGCGTCGATCCCGCCGGGCACGACGTACTTGCCGGTGGCGTCGATCGTGCGGTCGGCGGTGATGCCGAGTCCGGCGGCCTGCCCCGGCGCCAAGATCGCGGCGATCGTCTCCCCGTCGATCAGGACGTCGCCGGAACTGCGTCCGGTGGCCGAGACGATGGTGCCGTTGGTGATCAGCGTGGTGCTCATGTTCGGTTCCTCCAGTTCGGAAGTGTCAGCACGGTCCTGGCGGGTCGTTGTTGACACAAAGCGGGGGTTGGGTCAGCGGGCGGTGAGTTCGTCGTAGGCGTCGGGGCGGCGGTCGCGGTAGAACTGCCAGCCGTCGCGGACCTCGCGGATCAGGCCGAGGTCGAGGTCGCGCACGATCAGTTCGGGGTTGTTCGGGTCACCCTTGTCGCCGACGTACTGGCCGCGCGGGTTGACGAAGTAGCTCTGCCCGTAGAAGTCGTTCTCGCCGAGCGGCTCGATGCCGACCCGGTTGATCGCCCCGACGTAGTACATGTTGGCGCACGCCGCGGCGGGCTGCTCGATGCTCCACAGGTACTCGCTGACAGGCCGCGGTGCGTCGCCGACGGGTTGAACACGATCTCGGCGCCGTTGAGGCCCAGGCAGCGCCAGCCCTCGGGGAAGTGGCGGTCGTAGCAGATGTACACGCCGACCTTGCCGACGGCCGTGTCGAACACCGGATACCCGTCGCTGCCGGGCGTGAAGTAGAACTTCTCCCAGAAGCCCTTGACCTGTGGGATGTGCTGCTTGCGGTACTTGCCGAGATACGTGCCATCGGCGTCGATCACCGCGGCGGTGTTGTAGTACAGACCGGCCTGCACGATCTCGTACATCGGCAACACCATCACCATGCCGAGCTCTTTCGCCACGCTCTGGAAGCGCTGTGTGGTCGGCCCGTTCGGGATCTCCTCGGTGTACTCGTAGTACTTCGAGTCCTGGACCTGACAGAAGTAGGGCCCGTAGAAGAGCTCCTGGAAGCACATCACCTGGGCACCCTGAGCGGCGGCCTCGCGGGCCTGCTCCTCGTGCTTGTCGATCATCGACTCCTTGTCGCCGGTCCAATCGGTCTGCAACAGGGCTGCTCGAACTGTGTTCGCCATCGTTCCCCCAATGGGCTCGTTTTCGATTGTGGGTCTGGACGGATCACTTGTCCAGTGTTTCCACCTTAATGACACCCGCCCCGCTGATCGTCAAGTGCGGCGTGCGTCGGCAACAACCGGTCGCCGATTCCTGCCCGCACGCCGATCGAGGTCAGCCACCTGACGTGACACCCGACATCAAGAGGCCGACCTCGGTGACGGTCGCCTCGGCCCGCGTGACCTCGCCCATGACTTGGCCCTCGAGCAACACGATGATGCGATCGGACAGCTGCATCACCTCGTCGAGGTCCTCGGAGATCAGCAGGATCGCCGCACCGTTCGCACGTTGCTCGAGCAGTCGCTCGTGGATGTACTCGGCAGCGCCGATATCGACACCGCGCGTCGGCTGGGCCACCACCAGCACCCGCGCATCACAGCTGAACTCGCGAGCGATGACGACCTTTTGAATATTGCCGCCGGACAGATTGCGGGTCGGCGTGTCGAGCGTCGGCGTCTTCACGTTGTAGCCATCGACCAATCCACGGCAGCGATCCGTGATCGCCTTGCCGTTCAACAGACCGCGACGAGTGAACGGCTCATGGAGATAGTCGACGAGCATCAAATTCTCGGCAACGGTGAAGTCGCCGACGGTGCCGTCTCGCATTCGCTCTTCGGGAACGTAGGAAAGACCCATCTCGCGGACGGCCTTCGGGGACGGCGCCGCAACCGGCGACCCGGCGATCTCGATCGTTCCCGACGCGATCGGTCGAAGCCCGGAAAATGGCCTCGGCCAACTCACGCTGCCCGTTACCGGACACGCCGGCGACGCCGACGATCTCACCAGAACGCACTTCGAGCGACACCCCGTCGACGGCACGGGTGCCTCGATCACCCATCACACCGAGTTGATCGAGCACGAGTTGGGCCGAACCCGGCTCTCTTGCAGGCACCGAGCGCGACAAGATCACCGGACGTCCCACCATCAGCTCGGCCAGCGATTCACGGGTCGCCTCGCTCGGTCGGGTGTGGCCCGACACCCGGCCATCTCGAAGCACCGTGATCTCGTCGGAGAGCGCCATCACCTCGTGCAGCTTGTGCGAGATGAAGATCAGGCCCTTGCCATCACCGGTGAGCTGGCGCAGTGTGACGAACAGCTCATCGACCTCGGGCGGCGTGAGCACGGCGGTCGGTTCGTCGAGCACGAGCAGCCGTGCATCGCGATACAGCGCTTTGAGGATCTCGGCTCGCTGCCGCTCACCGACGGCGAGCTGCCAGATCTGAGCGTCGGGATCGACCCGTAGTCCGTACTGCTCGGATACCTCGAGCAGTCGCTTGCGAACCGGCCGCATGTCGGCCAGCCCACGACGCCCGCCGAGGCCGAGCGCCACGTTCTCGGCGACGGTCAGGGTGGGAACCAGCATGAAGTGCTGGTGGATCATGCCGATCCCACGGCTGATGGCATCGTTGGGCGAGTGGATCGCGACCGGCTCGCCGTCGAGCCGGATCGACCCCTCATCGGGCTGGTACAGGCCGTACAGAACCTTCATGAGGGTGCTCTTGCCGGCACCGTTCTCTCCGAGCAGTGTGTGCACCTGGCCCGACAGCACCGTGAGGTCCACGCTGTCGTTGGCGAGGACACCCGGAAAGCGCTTGGTGATCCCGCGCATCTCGAGCATCGGTGGCGCCGGGTCAGGTTGCGTCACGTCAGGAGCTGCCGATCACTCGACGCCGGTGCTGATCTCACCGGAGGCCAGGTCGGCAACGGTCTGTTCTGCTGCGGCCTGGATACCCGCGTCGAGGCCGTAGCCGGGGTTGAATTCCATGATCAGGCCACCGTTCTCGAGGGTCAGGGTGTAGACCCCACCGCCCAGCGTTCCGCCCTCGATGGCGGCGATGATCTCCTCGAGGATGACCTCCCAGTGGTACACCTGCGAGGCGACCACGATCGAAGCACCGAGGTCGTCCTGGTTCGACTGCGTACCGAACCACGGAATCTCCTCTTCGAGCGCAACGCCCGTGGCACCGACCACCATCTGCGCCGTTCCGGTCAACACGTCGGCGCCGTTGGTGACGTGCGCCTTGGCGGCCTCGTTGGCCAGGTTCACGTCGCTGAACGACTCGATGTAGTTGACGTTCACCGTCGCATCCGGATTCTGCGCCATGACGCCGGCGACGAACCCGTCGACATACAGCTTGGCGTCACCGACCTCGATCGGGCCGACCACGCCGAGGATGTTCGACTCGGACAGCTGGGCGGCGATCGTGCCGTTGACATAGCCACCCTCATCGGCGCGCACCGTGTAGGCGGACACGTTCGGGATCCCGAAGGTGTCGGCCGCAGTACCCCATGCGAAGGCGACGTCGGGGAAATCGGGTGCGATCTCCTGGAGTGGTGCGCCGTACTGCGAACCGTGGGCGATCACCAGATCGAAGCCGTCTTCGGCGTAGCCACGCATGGCAGCTGCGGCGTCTTCGACGATGAAGGTGCCATCGGTGATGTCGACCTCGATGTCGCGGGTCTCGCCGACCCGGTTGACGCTGTCGACGATGCTCTGCGTGAAGGCCAGGTCGTTGCTGGCGCTCGGCGCCACGATCGCGATCCGGAACGGAGCAGCGGGCTCGTCAGGCGCATCGGTCGCCGCCGGCGCATCGTCAGGCGCATCGGTCGCCGCCGGCGCATCGTCAGGCGCATCGGTCGCCGCCGGCGGATCGGCGTCGTCGTCACCGCCACAGCCGGCTGCAATCAATGCCGCCGACGCGAGCAGCGCGAGGCCGACACGTCGAGTCCTTCGGGTTCCTGTTGGTTGTGTCATGTTGGGTCCTCCCCTTGATGGATCTGGTTCGAGTTCGTTGGTTGGTTGCTGGCGGTCAGGCGGCCCGGTCGAAGTGTCGGGTCAGGGCCGCAGGGGCGTCGATCCGGCGGCTCACGAGCACCAGAACGACGATCGTGAGCAAGGCTGGTGCCATAGCGGTGAGGCTGGAGGCGGAACCGGACACGATGCCGAGCGTCTTCCATTGCAGCACGGTGGCCGAGACGATACCGAACAGCAGGGCACCGGCCATCACGCCGACCGAGCGCCACGCCCCGAAGTACACGAGGGCGATTGCGATGAAGCCCTGACCAGCGGTGAGGTTCTGCTGGAAGATACCGACCTCGAGCGCCAGAGCGCCACCGGCCAGACCAGCGAGCGTGTTCGCCAGCACGATCGTCGCTGTGCGGGTGCGGTTGACGCTGACGCCCAGGGTGTCGGCAGCCTCGGGGGTTTCGCCGACTGCTCTGATGTTGAGACCGAAAGTCGTGCGATTGATCATGAACCAAATCACGGGAACGAGGGCGAACCCGACATAGGTCAGCAAGCTGTGTTCGAAGAAGATCTCACCGATATGCGGAATATCCGAGAGCAACGGAATCTCGATCGGCTGCAATCCGCGAATCGGAATCGGTGTACCGACCTGCTTCTGGAACAACAGGTCGGTGAACCCCAGCCCGAACAGGAAGATGCCGATCCCGCTGATGCCCTGTTCGGCATGCAACACGACCGTGATCAGTGCATAGGCCAAACCCATCACGGCGCCCGCTGCAAGTGCCACGACGATACCGAGCGAGGCGCTGCCCGTTTCGAGGGCGGTGTAGTAGGCGGCGAAGGCGCCGATCAGCATGACACCCTCGACACCGAGGTTCAGCACGCCACTTCGCTGACCGATCGTCTCGCCGAGAGCGGCCAACAGGAACGGCGTGGCGAGCCGAATGCCAGAAGCGAGCGTGGCGACGAGCACCGACACGGTGAAGAAGTCGCTCACGACGATGCCCCCGATCGGCGAGCCTCGTCGGCCCAGGTGTGCAGCTTCGAACGCAGCTTCAGGCTGCCGACCACGAAAACGACGACGACCCCGTTGAGAGCGACGATCAGCGCGGCCGGCACCTGCAGTTCACGTTGCAGCGAGATACCTCCCGTCAACATCCCGCCGAAGAAGTACGCTGCCGGGATGGTGTACAGCGGGTGCAGCGCACCGAACAGGGCGGCGACGATGCCGTTGAAGCCGGCATTCTGGGTGAACGCCGCGGCACCTCCCTCACCGATCAAGCGGTGCGACTCGCTGCCGAACACGAGGATCGCTCCGCCGATACCTGAGCACGCTCCGCTCAACGCAAGCGCCTGGACGACGCTGCGCTTGACCGGCATGCCGGCGTAGCGCGAGGCATGCGGGTTGTGGCCGACGGCCCGCAGACGCACACCGAGCGCGCTGCGGAACAGCAGCACGTAGCCGAGCACGGCGACCAGAACGGCGATGACCACGCCCAGGTGCAGCCTGGTACCGCCGGGCATCAGCGGAAGGTCGGCATTCTCGCTGAGCCGCTTGGTCTGCTGGATCCGGATCGCACCCTCTTCGATCAACAGGTCCTGGAGAAGGAAGCTCAGGAACTGAGCGGCGACGATGTTCATCATGATCGTGCTGAGGATCTCGCTGACCCCGGCATACGCCTTGAGGGCACCCGGGATGGCACCCCAGATGGCGCCACCGATCGCGCCTCCGATCAGCACCAACGGCACCAGCAGCACCCGCGGCACGCTCGGCAGAACGAGGGCGACCACCGTCGCCAGGATCGCGCCGGCGATGATCTGACCCTCACCGCCGATGTTGATGACGCCGGCACGGAAGGCGATGCAGATGCCCACACCGACGAGCAGTAATGGCATCGACTTGAGCGCGGTGTCGGCGAGCGCGTCCCATCCCCCGAACGCGCCGTCGAGCAGCGCTGCGTAACCCCGCAGAGGATTTGCGCCGAGGGCCAGCAGCATGATCGCCCCGACCGTCAAGGCCGCCAGCACCGCAAGCAACGGAACCACCAGCCCGACGAAGGGCTTCAGGACAGCAGCCGCACCAGCCCGACGACGATCGCCGTCGGGCGAACCATCAGGGCGAGCGGTGGGCTCGGCGAGGGTCTCGCTCACAGACGTGGCCAAGCCCTCGCTCGACCGGCGCGCCGTGATCGGCCCGCAGGGGCGGACGGCATCGGTCTCAGCGTTGTGGTCATGGGCGCAAGTCTTCCCTCGCATGACGGCGGCAGCGTTGCCCGACGTTAACAAGGTGTCATCCCAGGAGTGAACAATGTGTCATCCCTCGGTGCGACCGATCGATCGATCGACCGATCGACCGATCCATCGATCGTTACGACGCGTCGACGAAGTCGTGGACCGTGATCCGGCTGATGCCGACCGCCTTCGAGATGCGCTCGACCGCCCGGCCCAGCGTGAGCAGTGCTCGCCGCGCGAACATGGCGAGGTGGGCAACGGGTTCGATGCAGCACTCGACCAGGCACAGGTTCGCTACGCCGCCCTGCGTCCGAACTCACAGAAGCTGTTCGAGCGCGCCTCGGCGGTGATGCCGGGAGGCTCGACCCGATCGGTGCTCGACTTCCAACCGTTCCCGTTTCGCGTGGCCTCGGCGACCGGTGCCCGCATCACCGATGTCGACGGGCACGAGTACATCGACTTCCTCGGCGACTACTCCGCAGGTCTCCTCGGGCACGACCCGGGGCCGGTCGAGGCGGCCGTGGTGGCAACCCTCGATCGCGGCTGGAGTTACGGCGGTGTGCACACCGACGAGGTGCGGTTTGCGGAGGCGGTCGTCGATCGCTTCCCGTCGATCGACCAGGTGCGCTTCACCAACTCCGGGACCGAAGCCAATCTGATGGCGATCCAGCTGGGCCGCCATCACACCGGCCGCGACCGGGTGGTGGTGTGCGACCTCGCGTATCACGGCGGGCTGCTGTACTTCGGCCACGGTGGCGAGCCGCTGCTGGCGCCGTTCGACTTCGCCCGCCTGCGGTTCAACGATCTCGCCGATGTCACACGAGTGATCGACGACTCGACGGCGGTCGTGCTGGTCGAGCCGATGATGGGCGCCGCCGGCTGTATCCCTGCGACGCTCGAGTTCCTGCAGGCACTGCGTGCCGGCTGCGACGAGACCGGCGCGCTGCTGATCTTCGACGAGGTGATGACGTCGCGCATGAGCGTCGGAGGAGTGCAGGCCCGGCTGGGGGTCACGCCCGACATGACGACACTCGGCAAGTACCTCGCCGGCGGGATGACGTTCGGAGCATTTGGCGGGCGGGCCGACGTGATGGGTGCGTTCGACCCGGCCCGCGGCGGCTCGCTGACCCACGGCGGCACCTTCAACAACAACGTCGTCACGATGGCCGCCGGCGCCGCAGCCCTCGGAGAACTGCTGACCGCCGATGTGCTCGACGCCCTGTTCACGAGGGGCGAGTCGCTGATGGCCCGGCTGACCGCAGTGTTCGAGGCGTCACCGCTCCCGTTGTGCGTCAGCGGACTGGGGTCGTTGATGACGATCCACACGGTGAACGGTCCGGTCACCTCGCCCGACGACCTCTCGGACACCGACGCCGTGTTGAAGGCACTGCTCTTTCACGAGCTGCTCGACCGCGGGATCTACCTCGCACCACGCGGCTACGTCGCCCTGTCGACGGCGATCACCGACGACGACTGTGACGCCCTGGTCACGGCCATCGCCGAGTCGGTTGCGGCAATCGCCGACTGACACACCGGCGTTGCCCCACATCGCCCCGGTACGCAACAAGGTCGTGCGCTCGGTCCGCACGCTCCTGGCACAAGTCCCGACTGGGCGATAGAACTGATGGTGTGCTGATCGTCGTCTCGCCCGCCGAGCTCAACGGGTCTTGGCGGGCGAGACGACGATCAGCACACCATCAGTTCTATCGCCCAGTCGGGACTTGTGCCAGGAGCGGGCGGCCTGAACGCACGACCTTGTTGCGTACCGGGGCGATGTGGGTGAGGTACGTGGCAATTCCGCGACCCGCCCTCGGCGATGGCCATGACCAGGGCGTCGTCGTCGGTGATCGCCGTCGACAGGGCGACGTAGCCGCGTGGTGCGAGGTAGATCCACCGTCGAGCAGCTCGTGAAAGAGCAGTGCCTTCAACACAGCGTCGGTGCTCGAAAAGGACCGTTCACCGTGTGGATCGTCATCAACGACCCCAGTCCGCTGACGCACAACGGGAGCGGTGACGCCTCGAACACTGCGGTTAGCCGGGCCACGACTCGCCCCTCGTGAACAGGGCGTCGAGCACATCGGCGGTCAGCAGTTCTCCGAGGGCAGGTGGCGCCGGCGGCCGTCGTTACGACGTTGTTGTTGAAGGTGCCGCCCATGGGTCAACAAGCCGCCGCGGGCCGGGTCGAACGCACCCATCACGTCGGCCCGCCCGCCAAATGCTCCGAACGTCATCCCGCCCCGGCGAGGTCCCCGAGTGTCGTCACGTCGGGTGTGACCCCCAGCCGGGCCTGCACTCCTCCGACGCTCCCGTGCGCGACGTCATCACCTCGTCGAAGATCAGCAGCGCGCCCGGTTCTCGTCGGCGGGGCATTGCCTGCAGGAACTCAAAGACGTCGCAGGGATACGGCAGCACATCGGCTCGAGACCAGCACGACCGCCGTCGAGTCGTCGATCACTCATGTATTCGGCGAGATCGTTGAACCGCAGGCGGGCACGATGAACGGCGCCCGCAGCGGCTCGCCACCGTGGCCGAAGTACAGCAGCCCGCCGTGATACGCGAGGTCGCACACCACCACCTGGTCACGGCGGTGGTGATGGCGGCCCAGCTGGATCGCCATCGTCGCTTCGGTCCCGGAGTTGGTGAAGCGCACCTCGTCGAATGGGAAGCAATCGACGACCGCCTCCGCAACCGCACCTCGTCGGTGTGCACACCGCCGTAACTCCAGCCGCTATCGAGGGTTGCCACCACGGCCGCCTCGACCGGCCCCCCGGGTCTGCCCGAGGAGACCTGCGGAGTAGTCGCCGAGGAAGTCGATGTACTCGTGCCCGTCGCATCGGTGATGCGGATTCGGTCGCCGAGGCCACGCGAAACGGGAAGCGTTGGAAGTCGAGCACCCATCGGGTCGAGCCTCCGGCATCGCCGCCAAGGGCGCGCTCGAACAGCTTCTGTGAGTTCGGACGCAGGGCGGCGTAGCGAACCTGCTGCCTGGTCGAGTGCTGCATCGAACCCGTTGCCCAGCCCGCCATGTTTCCGCGGCGAGCACTGCTTCCCGCTGGGCCGGGCGATCGGGCGCATCTCGACGGCGGTCGGCATCAGCCGGATCACGGTCCACGACTTCGTCGACAGCGTCGTAACGATCGGTGGATCGGTCGATCGGTCGATGCTGGAATCGGTCGCGCCGAGGGATGACACATTGTTCACTCCGGGGATGACGCCCTGTTAACGTCGCAACGCTGCCGCCGTCATGCGAGGGAAGACTTGCGCCCACTACGACCACGACGCTCAGCCCGATGCCGGACACCGCCCGTGCGGCCGATCACCGCACGCCGGTCGAGCGAGGGCTTGGCCACGTCTGTGAGCGAGACCCTCGCCGAGCCCACCGCTCGCCCTGATGGCTCACCCGACGGCGATGCCGTCGGGCCGGTGCGGCTGCTGTCCTGAAGCCCTTCGTCGGGGTGGTTCCGTTGCTTGCGGTGCTGAGCAGCCTTCACGGTCGGGGCGATCATGCTGCTGGGCCTGGCGCAAATCCTCTGCGGGGCTACGCAGCGCTGCTCGACGGCGCGTTCGGGGGATGGGACGCGCTCGCCGACACCGCTCTCAAGTCGATGCCATTACTGCTCGTCGGTGTGGCCATCTGCATAGCCTTCCGTGCCGGTGTGATCAACATCGGCGGTGAGGGTCAGATCATCGCCGGCGCGACCTGGCGACGGTGGTCGCCCTCGTTCTGCCGAGCGTGCACGGGTGTTGCTGGTGCCGTTGGTGCTGATCAGAGGCGCGATCGGTGGCGCCATCTGGGGTGCCATCCCGGGTGCCCTCAGCGGCCTATGCCGGGTCAGCGAAATCCTCGGCGCGATCATGATGAACATCGTCGCCGCTCAGTTCCTGAGCTTCCTTCTTCAGGGACCTCCGAAGAGGGGTACAAGACCAAGCGGCTCCACGTTCAATGCCGACCTTCCGCCAGATCCGGCGGTACCAGGCTGCACCTGGGCGTGGTCATCGATTTCTGGTCGCCGTGCTCGGCTACGTGCTGCTGTTGCCGCAAGCGCGCTCGGTGTGCGTCTGCGGGCCGTGGGCCACAACCGGCATAGCCGCGCTACGCCGGCATGCCGGTGCAAGCGCAGCGTCGTCCAGGCGCTTGCGTTGAGCGGAGCGTGCTTGGTATCGGCGGAGCGATCCTCGTGTTCGGCAGCATGGCACCACTTGATCGGTGAGGGAGGTGCCGCGGCGTTCACCCAGGAAGTCCGGCTTCAACGGCATCGTCGCCTGTTCGGTGCGCTGCACCCCCTGTACACCATCCCGGCAGCGTACTTTTTCGGCGGGATGTTGACGGGAGGGTGTCTCGCTGCAACGTGAACTGCAGGTGCCCGCCACGCTGATCGTCGCTCTCGACGATCGTCGTTTCGTGGTCGGCAGCCTGAAGCTGCGTTCGAAGCTGCACACCTGGGCCGACGGTTCGCCGATCGGGGGCATCGTCGTGAGCGACTTCTTCACCATGTCGGTGCTCGTCGCCACGCTCGCCTCTGGGATTCGGCTCGGCCGCGCGACCTGTTGGCCGCTCTCGGTGAGACGATCGGAAATTCCAGCGAAGTGGCGTGCTGAACCTCGGTGTCGAGGGTGTCATGCTGATCGGCGCCTTCGCCGCCTACTACACCGCCCGAATCGGGCAGCGCCTCACTCAGGTATCGTGCATGGCGTGCCCAGCGGGCGCCATATGGGTTTGGCCTATGCACTGATCACGGTCGTGTTGCATGCCGAACAGGGCATCGCGGGATGGGCAATTTCCTGTTCGGGCTGGGGTTCACCGACCTGTTCTTTCAGAAGCAGGTCGGTACACCGATTCCGATTCCGCGGATTGAGCCGATCGAGACTGCGTTTGCTCTCGGATATTCCTCATATCGGTGAGATCTTTTTCGAACACAGCTTGTACACCTATGTCGGGTTCGCCCATCTTTCCCGTGATTTGGTTCATGATCAATCGCACCGACTTTCGTCTCGACGAGATCGGCGAAACCCCCGAGGCTGCCGACACCCTG
>CAVRNX010000004.1:0-72627 GCA_963722635.1 uncultured Acidimicrobiaceae bacterium | reverse complement strand
GCCATCGCCGATCGCTGAGGTCGAGCGCCGCAACCGGCGACGAGCACAGCAGTCAACGAAGCCGGACTACTCGTCAGAGTCGACTGTCGATCATCGCCAGCGCCGCATCGACACTGGCGATCACGTCGGCGATCACGTCCGCGAGATGATCCGCGGTGAGACCGTCTGCGCCCGCCTCGGGGGTACGAAGCGCTGCAACGGCGGGCGGACCGACACGATCGGCCTGAGGATGCACCCGGGGCTTGGCCGGGGCCGGACGATCGGCAGCTGCGACCGGTGCCTGCTTCGGCGGAACCGGCGGCGGGCCGACGGCGACGACCACGCTGGTCGGCGGAACAGGGGGCGGGCCGACAGCGACGACCACGCTGGTGGGCGGAACAGGGGGCGGGCCGACGGCGACGGTTGCGCCACCGACGTCACCGGTCTCGGGCGGGGGATCGGCAACAGGATCGTCGTCGGCATGGACCGAGGCCCCGAACGATGCCCACAGGCTGACAACGACCGCTCCGGCAGCGAGCGCCGTGCGCCGAGATCGTGAGGCGTTGCGCCTGTTCATGTACACCAGCGTAAGAAACGCACGGCCTCCACGTCACCGGGAAATTTCAAGAAAACCAGAACTTTCTTGTCAAGACTCACCTGGGTTGACCACCCAGATACCACGAAATAGCGTCGGTCGACCACGTTGAGTGGTATGGGTCGAATGCGGTGCTGCCTCCCAACTTCTCATACGATCGCGATCGATGGACTTCGCTTGGACTGCAGAACAGCTCGAACTTCGTGAACAGGCACGCTCGGTCGCCCATTCGGCCGTCGCCCGATACGGCCGCCACAACGACTCCTGGATCAACGGATTCTCCAAAGAGTTCGCCAAGGAGCTGGCCGACTTGGGCTGGATCGGGTTGACGTGGCCGATCGAGTTCGGTGGCGCCGGGCGCCCCCCCGTCGATCGGCTGATCATCGGCGAAGAGCTGATCGCCGCCGGTGCACCGATTGCCGCGATGTGGTTTGCCGATCGCCAGATGGGCCCATCGTTGATCGCCTACGGGCGGCCCGACCAGCAAGAGGCGTTCCTGCCCGGCATGTTGTCGGGCGACGACACCTGGTGCATCGGCATGTCCGAACCCGACGCCGGCAGCGACCTCGCCAACCTGTCCACGCAGGCGATGCGTGACGGCGACGAGTTCGTCATCAACGGCCAGAAGATCTGGACCAGCTTCGGGGCAGTCGCCGACTACTGCTACGTGATCTGTCGCACCTCCACCGAAGGGCCACCCCATCGGGGCATCAGCGAGATCATCGTTCCGATGGACACGCCTGGCGTCGAAGTCCGCCCGATCAAGGACATGACCACCAACCAGCACTTCTGCGAAGTGTTCTTCACCGATGTCAAGGTGCCGGTCACCAATCTCGTCGGCATCGAAGGCAACGCTTTCAAGCAGACGATGAGCCAGCTCGAACACGAACGCGGCGGCATCGACCGGCTGGTGTCGAATCATGCCCTCTTCGCACTCGCCGTCGAGCGGGCGGATCGTTCCGATCCTCGCGTACGCCAAGAGATCGCCGCTCTCGAGTCCAACTATCGGATCGGGCGCATCCTGGTCACTCGTGAAGTGCTGCGCCAGGCACCCAAGGGCTTCTCGGCCGCAACGAAGTGCTTCTGCACCGAGCACGAGTGGAGGGTCTCCGAATTCGTCGCCAGCACGTTCGGGGCCGATGCGACCGTGTGGAGCGACGTCGTACACGGTCTGCTGTACGCACCCGGCTACACCATCATGGGTGGCACATCCGACATCATGCGCAACATCTTGGGCGAACGCGTGCTCGGCCTCCCGCGCGAACCGCGTTGAGGGGCGACTCTTCCCGAATGGCGACCCTGACGGAGCCGGCCGTTGCGGTGGGCGATCAGCAATGACACCTCCGATCAGCGCCCCAGAAGTGCTCCGGATCGATGTCGGCGATGCCGAGCTCGGCGTCGTCCGGTGGAGTGGCGAACCCGGAGCACCGGTCGTGTTCGCCGTGCACGGCATCACTGCCAACGCCTGGAGCTGGTCATCCGTCGCCCACCACTTGGACGGACGAGTCGGCTTGGTCGCGATCGATCTGCGTGGCCGCGGCATCAGCGGCTCGGCTCCCGGGCCGTACGGAATTCGCCGGCACGCCGACGACCTCGCCGCCGTGATCGAACGCCTCAGCGCAGCTCCCGCAGTGGTCGCCGGGCACTCGATGGGAGCGTTCGTGGCGATGGCGTCGGCCGAGCGGCACCCGGCAACCGTCGATGACCTGGTCTTGGTCGATGCCGGAGCACCCTTGCCGATTCCTGACGGTATGGCGCCACAGGACAGCGCTCGAGGCGACGATCGGCCCAGCTCTCGAGCGACTCCGGATGGTGTGGCCGGACCGAGTCTCGTATCGGACGATGTGGAGCGAGCATCCTGCGTTCGCGGGCGGGTTGACCCCCGAGATCGAGCGGTATGCGCTGCTCCGACCTGGCCGAGCACGAGGGCGGATTTCGCTGCACCGTCGACGAGGCGGCAGTGCGTTTCGACGGTGAACAACTCCTGACCGACCACGAGATGCGGACGCTGCTCGACCGCCGTCGACAACCGGTCACGATCGTGCGAGCCGAGACCGGCATCATGGCCGTTCCGCCGCCGATGATGGCGACCGAATTGATGGATCGTTATCCGCAGCACGACTGGCGCACGGTGGCCGCAGCAACCACTACACGGTGCTGCTCGGCGACGAGGGTGCCGCCACGGTTGCGAACGCGCTGATCGACACCCTCAACTCCCGATCGTGATCGCCGTCACGGCCACGACCGCAAGCAGCATCCCGACCAGCTGCGAACGGCTGGCGCGCTCGTGGTCGAGCACGATCGCCAGCACGATCGTGCTGGCCGGGTAGAGCGACACGATCACGGCCACGACCGACAACAGGCCCTCTCGCGTGGACACGAGGTAGAGCCCGTTCGCCAATCCGATCATGAGCCCGATCGCCAGCGCCGGCCGGACTACGTGGCTGTTGAACGGACCGGTCAGCCGTCGACGGCGGGCAATCACGTAGGCGACTCCCAAGAGCGGTATCCCACCGAGCCGCGACGTCAGCAGCGGCCAGAGGCCTGCGTCGTCACCAGCCTGCGAATAGGCGATGAACAGCAGCCCGAATCCGGATCCGACGAGCACGGCAAGACCGATTGTCGACAAATCGATGTGGCGGCAGGTCGCCCCGACCGCCCCTCCGATCAGAGCGACCGCAACGACCGCGAGCACGATGCCGACCACCGTCCACGCCGCGGGGCGCTCGCCGAGCAGCAGCCCGACCACCACCGGCAACGCCGCCGCCACGACACCGGTCAACGGCGCCACCACCGTCATGTTGCCGCGCGACAGAGCCACATACAGACCGAGCACCGCCAGGCTTCCTGAAGCACCGCCGACGATCCCCCACCACACCGCCGAACCGGTCGGCCCGTCATCCGACAGCAAGCGGGATCGACAGTCCGAACACGACGAGCATCATCAGTTCGCTGAACCACGTGATCGAGACCGGCGCGAACCCGTCGGCTGCTTCGGCCACCGACATAGTCGGACACGCCGTACACGACTGCCGACATCAACGCCAGGACGATTGCCACCGCGCAGGTGTACCAGCGCCGCGTCCACTGGCGACGCCGACAACAGATCGTCACATCGACCGGGGAACCGACAGCAGGCCGAGGAACGTCACATCCACATGAAGCGCAGCAACGTGAACAGGACAGTGGCCAGCTTCGCCGTCGTGGGGATGATCCTTGCGGGATGCTCGGGCGGCGACGACGACTCCTCGGCGAACGAGCCGGCCGAGCAGGACGCCGGAGATTCGGGAGGCATCTTCGACGACCCGCCAACGGCGACGACGCCGAGCCCGATGCCGACGATCGGTTCGCCGATGAACCGGCCGACGAACCGGCCGACGAACCCGCAGCTGAGCCAGCCGCTGGCCTGTCGGACTCCGATGACGCCTCGCTCGGGGGCAACGTGCAGCGGAGTGACGCCGATCGCGCCACCTCGCTCGAGACTGGCGCCGACGCCGAAGGTGGCCTGTTCGGTGCCGATCCCGAACGCCCGGCCGAGCAAGACCGGCTCGACGACAACACGTTCGAGGACTACGGATACCGCGACTTCGTCGACACCGACGACGATCCGCTCTCGACGTTCGCGCTCGACGTCGACACCGGCTCGTACTCGGTCGCTCGGCGCTGGCTCGACGAGGGCATGCTCCCGCCGCGCGAATCGGTGCGCCCCGAGGAGTACATCAACGCCTTCGAGTACGACTACGACGCGCCCCGCAACGGTCTCGAGCTGTCGATCGACGGTGGCCCGTCACCGTTCGACGACGACAACTACCTGGTGCGGATCGGTGTCCAGGGCGAGATCGTCGACGACCGCGACCGCGGCCCGGCCGCGCTGACGTTCGTGATCGACACGTCGGGTTCGATGGACCGCGACGATCGACTCGGCCTCGTCAAGGAGTCGCTGTCGATCCTGGTCGACGAGCTCGACGACGACGACACCGTCGCGATCGTCACCTACGACGATCGATCAGGCGTCGTGCTCGAGCCGACGCGAGTCCGCGATCGCGACGAGATCCTCGATGCGATCGACCGGCTCCGCCCGGGTGGCTCGACCAACCTCGAAGCCGGCCTCCGCGAGGGGTACCGGCTGGCCGAACGAGTCGTTCGACGACGGCGGCATCAACCGTGTCATCCTGGCCTCGGACGGTGTCGCCAACGTCGGCGTCACCGACCCGGACCAGCTGGCACGCATGATTCGCGACGACGCCGACCGGGGCATCAACCTGGTCACGATCGGGTTCGGGATGGGCAACTTCAACGACGTCACGATGGAGCAGCTCGCCGATCAGGGCGACGGCTTCTACGCCTACGTCGACACCGAGGACGAGGCCGAGCGCCTGTTCGAGGACGAACTGACCTCGACCCTGCTGACGATCGCCAAGGACGCCAAGATCCAGGTCGAGTTCGATCGCGGAGATCGTCGAGGCGTACCGACTGATCGGCTTCGAGAATCGCGGCGTGCTCGACCGCGACTTCCGCAACGACGACAGTCGACGCCGGCGAGCTCGGCGCCGGGCACCAGGTCACGGCGATCTACGAGGTCGAGCTGCAGCGCGGCGTCGACCTCGACGATCGTGGCGACATCGGCGAGGTGTTCCTGCGCTGGGAGGACCCCGACGACGGCGAGGTGATCGAGATCGACGAGGACATCGACCTGCGCGACGTCGAGGCCGACTGGGACGACACGGCCGACGACTTCCAGCTCGCCATCGTGGTCGCCGTCTTCGCAGAGGTCCTCCGCGAGAATCCCGCACGCCGGCCTCGGTTTCGAGGTCCTCGACGATCTGCTCGAGGAGACCGAGCGGATCGCCGACGAGCTGAACGACCGCAGACGTCGACGAGCTGGTCGACATGATCGAACGGGCGGCAGACCTGAGCTGACGTTCGACTGAACATCGGGGGCGAGCCCGGGGGTACCGTGCGGCATGGATCACATTCGATTCGGCCGCACGGGCCTCCGGGTTTCGCGTCTGTGCCTGGGCACCATGACCTTCGGGTTCCAGTGCGACGACGACACGTCGTTCGCCATCATGGACGCTGCCTTCGACGCCGGCATCACCTTCTTCGACACCGCCGACATCTACCCGTTCGGCGGTCCGGTCGAGACGATCGGGCGCACCGAGGAACTGGTCGGCCAGTGGATGAACCAGGGTGGCCGCACCCGCGAGGACATCGTGCTCGCCACCAAGTGTTTTGCCCGCACCGGGCCAGCACACGTGGGATCAGGGCAACAACCGCAAGAACATCATGCGCGCGATCGATGCCTCGCTGAAGCGACTGGGCACCGACTACGTCGATCTGTATCAGATCCACTTCTACGACCCGAACGTCCACATCGACGAGACGCTGCAGGCGATGCACGACCTCGTGCGATCGGGCAAGGTCCGATACATCGGCTGCTCGAACACGCTCGCCTACCAACTCGCCCGCTCGATCGGCCGCAGCGAACTGCACGGCATCAGCCGCTTCGAGAGCGTGCAGCCCCGCTACAACATGCTGTTCCGTGAGATCGAGCGCGAACTGCTGCCGCTGTGCGCCGAGGAGAACGTCGCCGTGATCCCGTACAACCCGCTGGCGGGTGGCATGCTGACCGGCAAGCACCGGCCGGGCGCGCCGACGGAGGGCACTCGCTTCACGCTCGGACGAGCCCAGGGCACCTACACCGAGCGCTACTGGCACGACGCCATGTTCGATTCGGTCGAGCAGATCCGGGCGATCGCCGAGGACGCCGGCGTACCGATGACCACGCTGGCCGTGCAGTGGGTGCTGGCCAACCCGGCGATCACGTCACCGATCATCGGCGCCAGCCGCCCCGAGCAGCTGGCGGCGTCGGTCGGCTGCCGTCGACTCGCCGATCGACGTCGACGTGAAGGCCCGCCTCGACGAGCTCACCGCCGTGTACCGCCAGGGCGACCACGACCGCTGAGCCCGACCGCGGCGGCGTACGGAGATCGGTTCGTCAGCCGCCATCGACCAGGTAGTCGGTCAACGCCCTGACGACCTCGCTCGGATCACGCTCGCCGGCCCATCGAGCGGCGACATTGCCGTCGCCATCGATCAGCGTGACGAACGGGAAGCCGCTGACACCGAAGGCGTCGTGCCGATGTAGGCGTCACGTTCGATGTCGATGCCATCGACGAGCGTCGGGAACGTCCATGCCATCTGCTCGAGCCACTGATCGGGTGGGAAGTTCGGCGTCGAGGATTCACGGCGCTGCTGATGGCGACCACATTGATCCCCTCCGGAATCAGCCCCTCGTCGCGAAGCTCGGTCAGCGCGGCATCTCGGCGTTGCAGTGCGGACACCAGTGCGCCAGGAACACCACCATCGTCGGCCCGTCGTCGGCGGCATCGATACGGATCTGCTCACCGTCGTATCCTTCGCCGACGAGCACCGGCGGCCGGGTACCCGACGGCCGGATCGGTGTTGACGTCGGGGGTCTCGAGCCTTGGCAGGGCATCACCGACGACAGTGACGGGACGAATCACGCCGAGAAGCCTGCGTCGGGCGGGCCCGGCGTGGCCGGTGCGCTCGGCTGGTCAGTGGGGTCGTCGAGATCACACTCCGAGACAGCGGTCGTCAGAGTGAGATCCACTGCGACGACCTCGGCCGATGACGGGTCGGGGATGACAGCAACGTCAGGAACGCCTGCCGTGCCTCGGAGTCGTTGACGATGCGTCGCCGACACACTCGGACTTGCTCCTCGTTCGATCCGCTCTCGGTGGAGCCGCAGGGCCAGGTCGTCGATGAAGTCAGACTTGATCGTCGAGGCTTTCGGCGACCTCGTCGTCAGCCGTAGCGAGTCGTCGTTGACTTCGAGGAGTTCCCGGCGGACGTCATCCAGCTCGATCTCGAGCTCGGTCGCGTCCGACTGAAGCGTCTCGAGATCGATCGCCAGCGAATCGCGCTCTTCGATCAGCGTCAGGTACTCGCTGGACTCGGTCACATCGGACGCGCCACAAGCTCCTGTGATCACCAACAATCCGACGACAGCTACAGCTCGCATGCCCTACCTCTCATTCAGCCTCAGAAGCTACGAGCATCCGGCACCGACAGAAAGAGGCTTTGGACCACTACCGGCGTCCAGCCGACCTGCACGCTGTCGGCCTGGAGTCGAGAAAACCCCAGATCTGTGACCTGGGGTTTCGTGGGCGTACGGTGAATCGAACACCGGACCTCCACCGTGTCATGGTGGCGCTCTAACCAACTGAGCCATACGCCCGTAGCGGGTGCGTACGCTACCAGCCGTGGCCCCGCCCTCACACCCTCGAAACCGAGCTCGCCGACGAACTCGTCGTGATCGACGTGGACCAGGGAACGACCAGGTTGTGCCTGACACAACGTGGTCGGTCAGGTGAGGCGGGTGCTGATCTCGTTGGCCATCAGACGGCCGGGACGCGGTCAGCACCCATCGGTCGCCAAGACGCTCGACCAATCCCGGCAATTGGTCGCCGTCGAGTGCATCGACCGGTACACCATCACGCATCCGCAACAGCAGTTCCAGTCGCTCGAACCGGCGCGTCGCCTCGTCGAGGACTTCGCCCGCCGCCTCGGTCGATTCACCCGACGCCACCAGATCGATGTAGCGGTCGGGCGTGCGCACGTTCCACCAGCGGCGCCCCGCATGGTGCGAGTGAGCGGCGCAACCGAACCCACGGTAGTTCTGCTGACGCCAATACAGCACGTTGTGGCGGCACTCGTGGCCCAGTCGGGCCCAGTTCGAGATCTCGGAATTCTCGAGACCCTCGGCGCCGAGCAGATCGTCGGCCAGTTCGTATTTCTCGGCCTGATCGTCGTCATCGGGGTGCCGGTCCGGCTGCGCCGCAAGTGGTGTGCCGGCTTCGACCGTGAGCCCGTACGCAGACACATGGGGCGGTTCGAGGGCGATGATCGAGCGAACCGTGTGCTCCCAATCAGCCAAGGACTCACCCGCGGCGCCGTAGATCACATCGAGGTTGAAGGTCGGCAGCGCGAACAGTACGAATCGCATCGACCGCTCGCTCCACGTTGCGCTGGTCATGTTGGCGTCCGAGGGTGCCGAGCACATGAGTCGCCATCGACTGGACACCAACGCTGACTCGATTCACTCCGGCGTCGACATAGTGACCGAGCAACTCGACATCGACGTTGTCGGGGTTGCACTCGACGGTGATCTCCGCATCGGGCGTGACCGGGATGGCGGCGATCACGGCACCGAGTTGCGCTCCGTCGATCATCGACGGCGTGCCACCGCCGACGAAGACGCTGCCGGCGATCGGCATCCCGTCGTGGATCGCCTGTGCGATGTCGCTGTGAAGGGCGCCCAGGTACGCGTCCGTCAGATGGTGGCGGTCGGTCCACGTGGCGAACGTGCAGTAGTCACACTTCGACGCACAGAACGGAATGTGGACATAGACCCCGAAGGGCTCGTCGACACGGTTGGCCATTCGGCCAGTGAATCAGCTCAGGCCGGGCGGAACACGAGGTCGAGCGCCTCGAGCCGCAATGCAACCTGATCGACGGGGATGTCGAGCATCGCAGCGATCGCACGCTTGTCGTCGGCGCGAATCGTGAGCACCCGGCCGTTGAAGTCCTGGCGCTGGACCTGGATCATTCGCAGGAACCGGGTCAGCATCTCGAACGGTGCTCCGGAGAGCTGGGTCAGCTTCAAGATGTCGATCGCCAACTTGGGGCGGATGCCGGTGGTGTCCTCGGCGACACCCGGATCGTCGGCACGGCGCGGCAGCAACTGGTCGACGGGGACCCGGTAGAACTGTGCGAGGCGATCGAGGCGCGGCAGCGACAGAGCCCGCTCACCGCGCTCGTAGGCCCCGAGCACGGACGCCTTGAATTCTTGCTCGGACTGGGCTTCGACGTCGTGCAACGAGAGGCGTTTCTGCTTCGGATCGCCCGCAGCCGCTCACCAACCTGGACGCTGTAGCCCGCGTCGTCCTGTTCTTCGGGAAAATCCATGCTGACTCGTCATCCTCATTCTGCGCGTGGTCGGTACAGTCTGCCACGAATCGCACACTCCGTGGCATAATGACCACAGATTTCTCAAAATCTCACGTTGAGTAGTCGATGGCCAGCACCGCCGCCGCCAGTGCTGCCGTTTCCACTCGCAACACGGTGGACCCCAGCGACACGCGCCCGGTGGCGATCTCGAGCTCGGCCTGCGACCAACCACCCTCGGGACCGATCGCAATGGTGCGATCGAGGGCCGTGAGTGGTCGCCCTCCCGGCTCGGCCGCCACCGCGTCGGGCAGCACCTCGATCGCCGCCAACGGCCCATCGACCACGGGCACCCGGACACGACGCGATTGTTGGACAGCCTCGCCGGCCACGCGGCGCAGCTTGGCAAGGTGCTTCTCGGCTCGTTCGGCGTCCCACCGCACGACCGAGCGGTCGGCGTGCAACACCACGATCCGATCGACACCGAGCTCGGTCAGCTTCTGCACGATCCACTCGGGCCGATCCTGTTTCGGAATCGCAAACGCAATGGTCGTCGGGTGGACCGGGGCCGGTTCGAACTGAGTCGCTCCATCGGGCTCGATCACACTCCCGGTGGTGCGACACACCCGCCAGCCACCGGCACCGTCGGTGACCGTGATCGTCTCACCGTCTCGCACCCGCAGCACGCGGAACACGTGATGATGCGACGGATCGTCGAGCACGGGCGTGGCGACATCGTCGACCAGGACGTGTGCGGCGGCGCGCGCGCAGCGACTCGGCGGCCGCCGGCGTCACGAGAACGCGGACTTGATCTTGGAGAACAGGCTGGTGCCGTGTTCGCCGACCTCTTCGCCGCGCTGTTCGGCGAAGGATCGCAGCAGCTCGGTTTCGTCGTGCGACAGCTTGGTCGGCACCTCGACCCGAACGATCACGCGCAGATCGCCTCGACCTCGCCCGTGCAGGCGCGGCACGCCGCGCCCGCGTAGCACGAATTGATGTCCGGGCTGGGTGCCGGCCGGTACAACGAGATCCTCGTCGCCGTCGAGTGTCGTGAGCACGACCTTGGTGCCCAATGTGGCCTGAGCGATCGAGACCGGTACCTCGGTGACCAGGTCGTCGTCCTCTCGGCTGTACCGGTCGTGGGGGCGGACACGCAGGTGCACGTAGAGGTCACCAGGCGATCCCCCACGTGGCCCAGCGGCGCCGCGACGGGTGAGACGCAGGGTGCTGCCGTCGACGACGCCCGCAGGAACGTCGACGTGATACGTCTTGTCGACGGTGACCCGCCCCTCACCTCGGCACGACCCGCACGGCGTGGTGATGATCTCGCCGATGCCGCCGCAACGCGGACATGGCGTGGTGGTGACCATCTGGCCGAGAACGCTCTGGCGCACACGACGCACCTGACCACTGCCGCTGCATTCCGAGCATGTGACGGGCTTGGTGCCGTCGCCGGCGCCGGTGCCGTCACAGTCGTCGCAGCCCTGCGGGATCTTGATGTCGACCGGGATCTGATCGCCGAACACCGACTGCTCGAACGTGATCGCGACCGCAACCTCCATGTCTTGGCCGCGCGGTGGGCCGGACGGCCCGCGCCGGCCACCACCGAAGGGGCCACCACCGCCGCCGCCGCCCCCACCGAAGAAGGCGTCGAAGATGTCACCCAGCCCCCCACCGCCGAACAGGTCGTCCATCGACGGGCCACCGCCGGCGCCGCCGACACCGGCCTCGCCGAACTGGTCGTAGCGCGCACGCTGTTGGTCATCGGA
The DNA here is from genome assembly GCA_963722635.1 of uncultured Acidimicrobiaceae bacterium. Classification (GTDB taxonomy): domain Bacteria; phylum Actinomycetota; class Acidimicrobiia; order Acidimicrobiales; family Ilumatobacteraceae; genus Ilumatobacter. Next base: position 61,314 of record CAVRNX010000004.1, on the reverse strand, counting down.
CAGCACGGTGTACGCCCTGGACAGCTCTTTGAACTGCTCGGCCGCCTCGGGATTGTCGGGGTTGGCGTCAGGGTGCAGCTGGCGGGCCCGCTTGCGATATGCCTTCTTGATGTCGTCGGTACTCGCCGACACGCGACACACCGAGCAGTTCGTAGAAATCAGCCGCCATTCAGCTCTCTCCCAATCGTCGCCCAAGCCGGTTGCTCACGATATCGACCGTTGCCAGCGCTTGCGGGTAGTTCATTCGTGTCGGGCCGAGCACACCGACCGATCCGAGATGCTCACCGTCGACGAGCACCGGCGCCACCACCACCGAGCAGGCCGAGAGCGGCTCGACACCGTGTTCGACGCCGATCGCCACCGACATGCCGCGGTCGACGATGTCACGCACGAGCGAGACGACGACGAACTGTTGCTCGAGCGTGTGCAGCACCTGACGCACCACGTCGACGGCGTCGAACGACTCGGCAACGGTCGACGCCCCGCCGACATACACGTGGGCGTCCGTCGAGACCGATCGCATGGCGTCGACCGCCGACGTGCAGACGCCGTCGGTGGCATCGTCGCCGGTGCGGGCCACGTCGCCGATCGATGCCAGCGACTCGCCGACCAGACTGCGAGCGAGGTGCGCCGAGGCGGCTGCCAGCACCGCATCGGACGTGTCCTCATCGACACCGATCACCTCGTTCTCGACATTTCCGTTGCTGAAGACCAACACCACCGTCGCCGCGTTGGACGTGAGCCGCACGATCTGCGCACTGCGAATCGTCGCTGCCTCAGGCTTGGGGCCGAGCACCACGGCGGCGTTGTGAGTGAGGTTGGTGAGCAGGTCGGAGGTCTGGTGCAGCATCTCCTCCAAACGGCCGTGGGCGGCCTCGAAGAACTCGCCCACCCGCCGGCTCATCGTCTCGTCGACGCCGCCGGGGGCCGCCAGATGATCGACGAAGAAGCGATAGCCCTGATCGGTGGGGATGCGACCGGCCGATGTGTGCGGTTGAACGAGGTAGCCCTCTTGTTCGAGCACCGCCATCTCGTTGCGGACCGTCGCCGACGACACTCCGACGCCGGGCGCGCCGACGATGTGGGACGAACCCACGGGTTGCGCCGTCGTGATGTATTCCTGCACGACGGCACTGAGAATGGCGGTCTTGCGCTCGTCCAACATGTTGGCAATCGAGGATACCGAGTGCTAACCGTCGCTGCTGCGTTGGTCTGCGGCGATCACGCAGTTTCGACGGCGAGCCACTCACGCAGCCGAGCGGCGTGACCGGCCGCGAACAACTCGGCCCGCAACCACAACCGCGCTCGATGGCGTCCATTCCCGAACGACGTCGCGACGGACCGAATCGAATCGGGACGCGGCGCCGACGGCCGGACCCTCCATACTGGTGGGCGCTATGGCCACGCCTGACGACGACCGTTCGACCAGCACCGATTTCGTACGCGAGCTCGTACAGCGCGATATCGACGAGGGCACGTTCGCCGGCCGTGTCCAAACCAGATTCCCACCCGAGCCCAACGGATACCTGCACATCGGGCATGCCAAGGCGATCACGCTCGACTTCGAGCTCGCCGCCGAGTTCGGTGGCGTCTGCAAACTGCGTTTCGACGACACCAACCCCGACACCGAGGACGTGTCGTTCGTCGAGGGCATCCTGGCCGACGTGCGGTGGCTGGGCTTCGACCCCGGCGAACCGCTGTATGCCAGCGACTACTTCGAGCAGTTGTACGAGTGGGCCGAGTTGATGATCACCGACGGCAAGGCCTATGTCGACGACCAGGACGCGGCGACGATTCGCGCCCAACGTGGCGGCTACGGCAAGCCCGGCATCGAGTCGCCGTGCCGCGACCGATCGGTCGACGAGAACCTCGACCTGTTCCAGCCTGATGCGGGCCGGCGAGTTCGCCGACGGCTCGCACGTGCTGCGGGCCAAGATCGACATGCAGCACGAGAACATGCAGTTGCGCGACCCGGTGATGTACCGCATCCGGCGCGGCCATCATCACCGCACCCACGATGCGTGGGTGATCTACCCCACCTACGACTGGGCGCACGGCCAGAGCGACGCCATCGAGGGCACCACCCACTCGCTGTGCACACTCGAGTTCGACAGCCACCGGCCGCTCTACGACTGGTTCCTCGATCAACTACCGCTGTCCGGCGACCAGCCCCGCCAGACCGAGTTCGCCCGGCTCGAGTTGACGCATACGATCACCTCCAAGCGCAAGCTCGCCAAACTCGTCGAGGACGGCGTGCGTCGACGGTTGGGACGACCCGCGGATGCCGACCCTGCGGGGGCTGCGCCGGCGCGGTTACCCGGCGTCGGCGATCCGCGAGTTCTGCGGATTCATCGGGGTCGCCCGCACCAACAGCCGCCATCAGATCGAACTGCTCGAATCGTTCGTGCGGACCGAACTCAACCGCACCGCCCAGCGGCGGATGGCGGTGTTGCGACCGTTGCGGCTGCAGATCACGAACTGGCCGACCGACGCCGACGGCACTCCGGTGGTCGAGCACTTCGAGATCGCCAACAATCCCGAGAACGAAGCCGACGGCACACGTTCGGTTGCGTTCTCGGGCGAGTTGTTCATCGAGCAGGACGACTTCCGGGCCGATCCACCACCGAAGTACTTCCGCCTCACGCCCGGCCGCGAGGTGCGCTTGCGCGGCGCCTACTTCGTCACGTGTACCGGATTCGAGACCGACGACGACGGCAACGTCACGACCGTGCTCGCCACCTACGACCCCGACACGCATGGCGGCTCGGCGCCCGATGGCCGCAAGGTCAAGTCGACGATGCACTGGGTGTCGGCGGCGCACTCGGTGTCGGCCGACGTGGCGCTCTACGACCGGCTGTTCAGCACCGAGGTGCCCGGCGAGGCGACGGGCGATCCGCTCGACGACGTCGATCCGAACTCGCGCGAGCTGCTCACCGACTGCCAGGTCGAGGCAGCGCTGGCCGATACGCCTCCCGGCGATGTCGTCCAGTTCGAGCGGCTGGGCTACTTCGCCCACGATTCGCGCCAGCCGATGCTGTTCCATCGCACGGTCGGGCTGCGCGACGAATGGGCGAACCTGCAGAAGCGCAAGGGCTGAGATGTCGGCGCCGACCGGGTTCGAGCTCGAGCGACGCAAGAACGGCCAGGTCGTCATCTCCCACCATGGCAAGGTTGCCACGGTGTTGCGCGGCCACGTGGCTGAGCGACTGAGCGCCCGCATCGAGGCCGCTGACGACCTCGCCGCTCAACACCTGATGGCTCGCGCCACCGGCAACTACCGGCGGGGCAACGAGCGCTCTTCACGATGAATCCATCGTGGGTCAGCTTCGACTGCGGCGGCGAGCCGGGCCGACCTGCTCACGATCATCGAGCGGATCAGCGTGTGAGCAGCAGTCCGAGTTGACGCGATCGGGCGATCAGGTGGCCGTCGGCATCCCACAGGGCGCCGGTCTCGATCATGCGGCCGTCGACCAGATCGTCGCATTCGAACCGAGCCTGCACCCAGCCCGGCACCGGCCGTCGACGGACATGCACGGTCAGCTCGACGCTGGGCACCCAGCCGATCGTGCCGAACCTCGAGTACAGCGACGGCGGAAAGGCATCCGAGAACAACGGCAGCGCGATCGTCGTCGGATCGCTGCCATCGCTGAATCGGATCCAACCCTCCATGACCGCCTCGGAGGAACCACCGGCGGCAACACGATCGGGGTCGATCCGCACGTCGAGCCGATCGAGGATCGGTAGCTCGACGCCCTGATCGAGCGCCCGTCGGTCGATGCACTCGCCGGGCGGCGGCAAGGGCGGAGCCGACAGCGTGATCGCCGGCTGCGGGTCGGGCGACGCTACGAGCTCGCCGAACACCGCCATCACCGTCAGGCGCCGGCGGCCACCGAGCACGAGCGAGCCACGCGTCACAGAGGTCGTGCGACCGGTGCGGATCAGTTCGGCGAACACCGCGGCCGTCTCGGTCGCGCCGGTGCCGACCTGCACCGGGCGAAGGAAATGGGTCGTGACGGAGATCGGGTCGGTGTGCCCACCCATCTCGTGGAGCGCCCGCAACACGGGCGTCAGGGCGTAACCACCGTTGGCGCTGCTGCCGATGTTCCACCGATCACCGATCATGGCCCGCCACTCGCCCGACCGGATCGGTTCCACCGCTGTCTCGTGTTCGAAGATGCCCACCATCACATCGTGCCAGAACGCTTTGGACCGGGCGAGGGGTAGCGTCGACTCAGCATGTCGAACCTGCAGTCATCCGTAACTCTCAGCGACGAAGACCTCGTTGCCTACGGTTCGGTGCTCGACGAGCTCCGTGTCGAGCTCGAGCACCGAGCGGCGCTGATGCGCGAAGGGGCCGACATTCCGAGTGGTGGGATCTCGTTCGGCAAGCGCGTCGGTGAGGGCACCAACATCGCCATCCAGCGGTTCGAGGACGTCACCATCCACGGTCAGGTCGTGCATCAACTGACAGCTGTCGGCCGCGCGATCGACCACCTCGGCCGAAGGCACCTACGGGATCTGCCCGGTCTGCAACCAGCAGATTGCGATCGACCGCCTCGACGTGATCCCCTGGGCAGCCACCTGCGTGTCCTGCGCCTGAACCCGACCGACGACATTCGAGTCGAACGTCAGAACAACAGGATGAACAAGCGCACGCTGTAGCCGGCCATCACGGTCCAGAACAGGATCGCGAACGTGCGCTCACCGGCTCGATGATTGATGGTGGATCCGGTCCACGTGCCGAAGGCCATCAGCGGGACCGCTGCGACCGCCACCAGGACCGAGGTTCGGCCGAGCAGCTCGGCGTCGGCGAAGATCGCCGCCTTGGTCGCATCACCGGCGAACGATGCCAGCGAGGCAGCCCCGACGAAGTGACGGCGGTCGAGGTCGAGGTTGCGGATTGCGACACCCTTGAGCGGCCCTGATGTGCCCGAGAACCCGCTCGACGCACCCGAGACGAACGCCAAGAACGGAGCGAACCCAGCCCGCACGCGGCTGACCTCGAACCGCTCGGCAACGACCGAGGCGACGAACATCACCACCACCGCGATCGTCACCACCAACTCAGGCGCCTTCACCAGCAGGGTCGAACCGAGCGCCGCCCCCGACACGATCAGCACGACGATCAACGCTGCTGGCCGGAACGGGAGTGTTCGCCGATAAACGATGATCTTCATCACGTTGTTGCCGGCCAGCAACAACGCCGCCAGCGCGACACCCTCCTTGGAGCCGAGGAACAACGCCAACGTGGGCACCATCAGCAGCGAACCGCCGAGCCCGGCGGAGGCCGAGATGACGAACGCGGCGTACACGAGCGCCAACGCCACGCTCGCGGTCAGGATGTCCACATCAACGACGATTCAGGCGCAGGGTCTCGGTGGTGGTTGCGTCACACGCCGATGATGCCGACACCGAGGTCGGAGAGCTTGCCGTTGAGGCTGGCCAAGTCACCGGTCAGGAGAGCGTCCAACGCTGCCAGCTGCTCGTCGGCTTGGCCGGCCAGCTTGGTGTACACGGCGTACGACTGGGTGGTCGGCCGCGCGATCGGCGCTGCTGACGACGGGCGGGAGGCCGTTCAGTTTCTCGAACAGCATCTCGCGGTAGTTCAACGAGTCGCCGTCGCTGGTGAGTTCGGGTTGCACGAGCCGGCGCTCGACAACCTCGAGCTGCTCCCTGACCACTGCGGCTGCGGTGACCGCAGCTGATGCCGATTCGTTGTCGGCCAGTCGTTTCGACCAGTCGTCGAGCTGGCGCTTCAGCGACCGGATGTCGTTGACCCCGGTGGCGATCTCGGACAACTTGTCGCGGATCTCGATCAGCAGGTCGAACTGCTCGGCCAGGTCATCGTCGCTGGTCGACACCCGCGGATCTCTCAGGAGTTCGAAGTTCTGGGTCATCGACCAATCGCCGACCGTCAGTGTGGCCCGATAGTTGCCCGGTTTGGCGAGCGGGCCACTCGGGCGCTGGTGATACTCGGTGTCGACCATCTTGACCCCGTCGGGATACGTCATCGGCCATTGGAAGCTGTTCATGCCCGCGTGGGCGGTGATGTACAGCCCGGCACGCTCCTTCTTCTCGGCCGGAATCGTGCTCGGGAACGTCTCGATCTCGTTGCCGTCGGCATCGCTGATGCGCAGGCTCGCCTCGCCGACTGCCGGCTCATCGAGGAAATAGTTGATGCGCACACCTCGTTCGAGGTCCGCCCCGGCGTCGAGCAGCCGTTTCGTCTTGTGTCCGGTCTCGTGCTCCTCCACGTAGAACGTCGCGTTGTGGCCGATCGTGACGTGGTAGTTCTTGCCGCCCGGCGAGCCCCAGAAACCCGCGAACAGATCGGGCGGTGTACGCACGGCATTGCGCGGTTCGAGCAGGTATCGGGCGGCGCCGAGCAGATCATCGTGGATCTGGTGCAGCTGCGTCAGATCATCGAGGATCCAGAACGAGCGCCCGTGGGTGGCGACGACCAAATCGGTGTCCTTGACGACCAGGTCGTAGACGGGCGAGACGGGCAGATTGCTCTGCAGCGACTGCCAGCCGGCTCCATCGTCGAACGAGACGTGAAGGCCGAGCTCGGTGCCGACGTACAGGAGACCCTGGCGATTCGGGTCTTCACGGACGACGCGACAGAATTCGCCGTCGGGCAGGCCGGCATCGATGCGGGTCCAGCTCGTGCCGAGGTCGGACGTCCGGTACACGTAGGGGGCGTCGTCGCCCATCTTGTGACGAGCGACGGTCATGTAGACCGTGCCCGCCGTGTGCGGCGACTCGGCGATCATCGTGACCTGTGAGAACTTCGGGAGGTCGGGCGGGGTGACCTCGGCCCAGTCGCCGCCGTCGTCGAGCGACAGGTGCACCCTGCCGTCGTCGGAACCGGCCATCAGCACACCTTGCTGGTGGGCCGACACCATCAACGAGAAGATCGTGGCGTACATTTCCGCCCCGGCGGTGTCCATCGTGAGCGGACCTGACACGCCCATCGTGTCGGGGTCGGCGTAGGTCAGGTCGGGACTGATCGCCTCCCAACTGTGACCCTCATCGGTCGAGCGGAACACCTTGTTGCCCGCCGCATACAGCACGTTGTTGTCCTGCGGCGAGAACACGATCGGGTAGGTCCACTGGAACCGGATCTCGGCAGTGTTGCCGTCGTGGTAGGCCTCGGGCCACACGCTCACCAGCTGGATCTGTTTGGTGGTGTGGTCGTAGCGCTGGAGCGCGTCACCGCTGCCGGGCGAGCTTCCGATCGCCCCGACGTAGACGATGTTCGGATCGTCGGGCTTGGGCGCGACGTAGCCGCTCTCGGCGGTGCCCGGCGGGTAACAATCTGCCCAGGTGATCGCCCCTTTGCCGGTGCGACTCGGCACGGCGATGCTCGAGTTGTCCTGCTGCGATCCGTAGACCACGGTACGGAAACTGGTCGTCGGTGGCGACGTGGTAGAACTGCGCCGTCGGCTGGTTGTAGATGGTCGACCACGAGTTGCCGGCGTTCAGCGAGACCCAGGCCCCACCATCGTCGCACCGATCATGCGATCCGGATCGGCGGGGTCGATCCAGAGGTCATGATTGTCGCCGTGCGGGGAATGGAACTCGGTGAACGTCGTGCCGCCATCGATCGACTTCCACGCCTTCATGTTCATCACGAACACCGTGTCGGGGTCGGTCGGGTGGGCGATGACGTGCATGTAGTACCAGGGCCGCCAGCACAGGTCCGGGTTCGAGGAGACCTTTTCCCACGTCTCACCGTGGTCATCCGACCGATACAGACCACGCTTGCGGAACTCGGCCTCGACGATCGCGAACACTCGGCCTGATCGGGCCGGAGAGACCGACACCCCGATCTTGCCGAGTGTGCCGTCGGGCAGCCCGGGCCTCCGGCTGATGTTCTCCCACGTGTCGCCGCCGTCGCGTGAACGCCACAGGCCGCAGTCGGGCCCACCGCTGTCGATCGACCAGAACGTGCGGCGCGCCTGCCAGATCGTGGCGAACACGATGCGCGGGTTGTCGGGGTCGAGCGAGACATCGACCGCACCGGCACGGCTCGCTCACGTGCAGCACGAGCTCCCACGTCTCGCCGCCGTCCCTCGACCGGTACAGACCCGCGCTCGGGGTTGTCCTTCGACATGTGCCCGAGCGCCGCGACATAGACCAGGTCCGGGTCGTCGGGGTGGACGCGGATCTCCCCGATGTGGCGCGACTCGGGCAGGCCCATATGGCGCCAGGTGGCGCCTGCATCCGTCGACTTGTAGACACCATCGCCGTGGGTGACGTCGATCCGGATCGTCGATTCACCCATCCCGGCGTAGATCACGTTGCCGTCGGAGGGTGCCACCGCCAGGGCGCCGACGGATGCCGTGTCGAAGAAGCCGTCAGAGACGTTCTCCCAGTACTGCCCGGCATCGTCCGACTTCCAGACGCCTCCGGCGCAGGCACCGAAGTAGAACACCGACGGTCGCTTCGGGTCGGCGGCGACGGCGACCACCCGCCCACCGCGAGTCGGGCCGATGCAGCGATAGCGGAGTTGGCTGAGGTACTTCGGATCGACGGCGGGCATCCACGAATCCTGCCATCGCCCGAGGCGTCACGGAGAACTGCGTCGCACGTCGGTGATCAGAACACGTCGGGAATCAGAACACGTCGCCGGGGTGTGCCGAGGCGATCGCTGCGACGTCCGGGTCACCGGCCGTCGGCTCGAGAAAGGCCCAGGTCGCGCCGAGTTCGGCGAACGCGTCGTATTCGCTGCGTCCGTCAGGCCGTACGGCGACGTCGAAGCCGTCGAGCGTCCCACGTTCCTCGACGACGACGGCCAGCATCTCGGCGAGGCCCCGTTCGTCGACCTCGATCGGCACCAACCCGTCGAATCTGGCAGCGCGCCGAACGGGCTTGCGAGCCGAGCCACGGGCCGCCAACCAGACCGGTATCCGCGGCCGCTGTACGGGCCTCGGCAACACCGTTACGGCGTCGGCGACGAAGTGCTCACCGTGGAAGTCGACCTGCTCACCGGTCCACAGCTGCACCAACAGATCGGCACCCTCGTCGAGACGTCGTCCACGAATCCGGGCTTCCACCACCTCACCGAATCCGCTCAGCTCGCGCGACGTGTCGACACCCAGACCGAGTCCGAGCGTCAAACGTCCATCGCTGAGGTGGTCGAGCGAGATCGTCTCGCGGGCGAGTTTGATTGGTCGGCGGCGCGTGATCGGCGTGACCATCGGGCCGATCCGGACCCGCGTCGTGGCGATCGCGATCGCTGCCAGCGTGATCCACGGGTCAGCGATCGGCTGCAGCTCGTGCGCCGGACGCAGCACGTGGTCCCACACGAAGACCCCGTCCCAGCCCGCGTGTTCGGCCGTGGCTGCGATCTCGGCCACCGTGGCAGGATCGGACAGGCGTCCCACGGGTGGTAACAGCAGAGCATGCCTCATGGTCGGGCACCCTATCTACGACATGTTCTGGCCTCAGCACGATCCGGCCACGGCTGCTCGGATCGCGGCTCGCTCGGGTCGCGGCTACTGTGCAGGGAGTGGATCGTTTCGGCACGGGCCGGGCCTCGTGGCTCGTATCGCTGGGGTTCCTGGCCGTGACAGTGGCGGCGGGATGCGGCTCGTCATCTCCACCGCCAGTCACCGACCAGATCGATGCCACCACCTACACGGCGGTGATCAGCCGGTTCGTGCCGCCTCCGATCGACCCCGACGAGGTCCGCGTCGTCTACGTGGCCGGCGTCGGAGCGACGGAGATGTCGCTCGAGGAGCAGGTCTCGGTGATCGATGGGTTCGCCGCCACTCACGAGGTTCGGTTCGTCGACGACGCCGCAGCCGCGATCGACGACGACCTGCCCGGCTCGCCGCCGCGTGACGACGGCGTGCTGATCGGCATCGGCAAGATCTCGAGTGAACCGCCATACACGATGCGCGTCGAGGTGTACAACGACGTCGATCGGGTCGATGCGCAACTGGTCACCGTCGTTCGGCAGCAGGGCGATTGGGTCGTCGAGTCGGTCGAGCCGGTCGAGCCCGAGGCACTCGTCGGAGATGAATGAGTCGCAGGAGCGCCTCATGCCCGATTCATCGACGAGTCCCGACAACTCGCAGCCGCCGAGCTCGAAGCGATCGCGCATCGCTCGTTCGGTTCGATTCTGGTTCCTCGGGCCCGACCGGCAGTCGCGGCTGACGATCACCCACTGCGTCCACAGCGCAGCCGAGTCGTTCTTCGTGATCTCGATGGCCGGGTCGATCTTCTTCAACGTGTCGGCCGACGCAGCGCGCCCTCGAGTCCTGTTGTACCTGGTGCTGACATTGGCGCCGTTCCTGGTCATGGCGCCGCTCGTCGGACCGATCGTCGACCGCGTGCGGGGTGGGCTGGCGACGACCATGATCGCCACATTCGTGACCCGCGCCGTGCTGGCGTTGTTACTCGCACAGAACCTGAGAACCCTGTTGCTGTTTCCGCTCGCGTTCGGCGTGCTGATCGTCGCCAAGACCTACAGCGTGTCCCGCAACGCGATGCTGCCCGCACTGGTCGACGATCAGGGCGACCTCGTGTCCGCCAACGCCCGCCTGTCGCGCAGTGCCACGATCGCCGGCGGCATGGCGGCGGCTGTTGCCGTGCCGCTGTTCGCCGCCACGTCAGGGGCGTGGACCCTCCGGGTCGGCGCGCTGGTGTACGTGGTCGGGGCCTACGCCGCATTTCGGGTTCGGTCGGTGGCCAAACCGATCGAACCGATCGATCACGAGGCCCTGATCGAACTCGTTCGTCCCGATGTCGAGAGCGCCGTGTGGGACATGATGGCGTTGCGTGCGGCGATCGGGTTCGCAATGTTCCAGTTCGGCTTCTCGCTGCGGTCCGACGGCGAACCGGCCTGGGTGTTCGGCCTGGTGATCCTGGCCAGTGGCGTCGGAGGATTCACCGGAACAGTGATCGCGACGCCGTTGCGCCGGCGCCTCTCCGAACGTTCGATGTTCACCGCCGCGTTGGTGGGTTCGGCGCTCGCCACGGCCCTGTGCGGACTGGTCTTCAATCGCGTCACATTGGTGATGGCGATCTTCGTGCTCGGATTGGCCGTCAGCATCGGACGCCGTGCGCTCGACGCGACCATCCAGACCCACGCACCACACGCCCGCAGGGGGCAGGTGTATGCCAGCCTCGAGACCCGGCTCGAACTGGCCTGGGTGCTGGCCGCAGTGCTCGCCGTCGCCACGCGGATCGCCTCGTGGATCGGTGTGCTGACCCTTGCGGCATTCCTCGCGCTTGTCACGATCATGCACCTTCGGCGCCGCAGCGGTCTGCACGTCCTACGCCCGGTCGCCGCGATCCCCCTCCCCGAACGCCTGCTGCTGCGTGCGGAGACGCTGGCCGATCACGGCATGTACGACGAAGCGATCATCATCGCACGCGCCGCGCTCGGCACGGCGGCGATGACCGGCGCCGACGGGCACGGGTCGGATTCGAGCGACACGACGTCCGATCCGCAGCACACCCATCGAGCTCGCGCCGACGCCGACCGGGAGATCGATCACGCTCGCCGGCAGATTCTGGATGACCTGTGAGAGGGTCCGACGCGTGCGTATCGGCCCGGCTGAGCGACCTGACACGAACGAAAGGACCTTGGCCTCATGCTTGCGACAGAACGGCCAGCGACACTGGAGCTGGCGATACCGGAGCGGAGTCTGCCGAGCTATCTGGTGAGGACAACATGAACGTGAAGATGATCGCGGCGGAGCCGATGAACGGCACCGACGCCACACTGTGGGACATCGAGCGAGACCCGGCGCTGCGCACGACGGTGGTCTCGATCCTGCAACTCGACCGCAAGGTCACGCCCGATCGCCTGCTGCGATCGATCGACGAGTCGTCACGGCTGATGCCGCGGATGCGCCAGCGCGTCGTCGAGGCACCGATGGGTGTCGGGCCACCGCACTGGGAGATCGACGAAGACGTCGATGTCAACGACCACGTGCGCTTCGCCGAGCTCGAGCAACCCGTGCCGTTCAGCGCCGTGCTGGATCTGGCGGCGAGTTGCGCCACCGAGCCGTTCGACCGTGAGCGGCCACTGTGGGAATGCACCTATGTGGAAGGGCTCGACGAGGGCCGTTCGGCGCTGATCATCAAGGTCCACCATTCGTTCACCGACGGCGTCGGCGGCGTCGGACTACTCGACGTCTTCCTCGACGCCTCCCGGCGACCTCCGCATCGCGACCCCGACCAGCTCCCCGAGCTACGCCGAGCTCCGTCGTCCGGCTCGTCCGTACCGACGATCGCTGACGTCGTCGAGAAGACAGCATCGGTCCGGGACAAGCTCACCAAGAGCGCCTTCGATGCCGCCCTGCACCCGATCCGGACCGCCACCAAGACGGTTGCCGGCGGCAGATCGGCGGTTCGTCTGCTCGCCCCGAGCGGGGCTGCCCTCTCGCCGCTCTTCACCGAACGCGGGCCGGAACGGCGACTTGGGACGCATCAAGCCGGACTCGACGAACTGCACGACGCCGCAGCGCGTCACGGCTGCACGATCAATCACCTGTTCATCGCCGGAGTGCTGGAAGGTGCCGCCGAATACCACCGCCAGTGGGGCACGCGTCCGTCCGAGCTGCGGGTCACGATGCCGGTCAGCATTCGCCGCAGCGGCGACACCGGCGGCGGCAACCAGTGGGCACCGGTGCGTTTCCGCCTCCCCGCCAACATCGATGACCCGATCGAACGGATGCTCACGATCCGCGAGATCACGGGCCGATCCCGCAAGGAATCGGCGCTCGGGTTCAGCCACTCGTTGGCGGGAGCGATCCAGATCCTGCCCAGCACGGTCTCGGCGGGCGTCGTCGGCGGGATGATGCGTGGCGTCGACCTGACCGTCACGAACGTGCCCGGCCTCAGCGAACCCCGCTATCTGGCGGGCGCACACGTCGAGCGGCTGTACCCCTTCGCCCCAACCGCCGGAGCGGCGTTCAATGTGGCGCTGATGTCACACGAGTCGACGGCGTGTTTCGGAATGATGAGCGACACGACCGCCGTCGCCGATCCCGACCAGCTGCACGCGGCGATCGCAGCCGGCATCGATCGGGTGCTGGAGGCGGCCGAGACCAGACCCGCCGTGCGAGCCGTCGTACCAGCCGAGATCGATCACACACCGGAACGGCTGACCTCGCTCGACACCACGTTCCTGCGGATCGAGACACCCGAGACGCCAATGCACATCGGTGGTGTGTTCGTGCTCGAGGGTGGTGCCCTGCGGGACGAGAACGGCGAGCTGCGGCTGGCCGACATCCGGCGCCACATCTCGGCCCGCCTGGCACGCGCCCCGCGATTCATGAGGCGGCTCGCCGAGGTGCCGTTCGGGCAGGGTCGGCCGGTGTGGATCGAGGACCCGGATTTCGACATCGCCCACCACGTCAAGTTCGCTGCCGCGGCGTCGCCGGGCGGAATGGCCGAACTGTTCGCCGAGTGTTGCGAACTCGACATGGAGTGCCTCGACCGCAGCCGTCCCCTGTGGGAGCTGTGGTTCATCGACAATCTGGCCGATGGCAGGGTCGGCGTGCTCCAGAAGATCCACCATGCGATGCTCGACGGAATCAGCTCGGTCGAGTTCGTCAACACCGTGTTCGACCTCGAACCGCTCCCAGGACCCGAGATCCCGATCCGGGGTCCGGTCGCACGCCCCCCGAGCCCCACCAAGCTGGTGGCCGACGCCTGGGCCGAGAACCTGCGTGACCCGGTCGAGGTGGTCCGCCAGACCGCCCGCAACCTGGTCGCCGCACCGGCAGCGATCGTCGAGCAGGTGAGCGACGTGGTGAGCGCCGGCCTCGATGCGCTCGGACCAGGGGCGCGTGCGCCCGAGTCGTCGATCAACCAGCAGGTCGGCCGACGGCGGCAACTGATGTCGATCGATCTCCATTTCGACGACATCGGCACGATCAAAGCGTCGTTGGGTGGAACGGCCAACGACGTCGCCCTGGCCGTGTTGGCGGGAGGGCTGCGAGCGTGGTTCGAAGGTCATCACGAACCGCTCGAGGAGTTGCACGCAATGTGCCCGGTGAACGTCAGGGTGCCGGGAACGGCCGCCGAGTGGGGCAATCGAGCCGGCGCCATGCTGATCCCGCTCCCACTCGCCGAGCCCGACCCGGTGCGTCGTTTCGAGATCATCCGCGAGCGGACTTCGCACGCCAAGGCGAGACAGGAGGGCGCCGGAGTTGTGGCCCTGATCGACGCCATCGATCACATCCCGGCCGCCGTCCCCGGAGTGGTCGGTGCCGCCCTGCGATCGTTCATCGCCCACCAACCATTCGTGAATCTGGTCGTCACCAACGTGCCGGGTCCGCGCACGCCCCTGTGGTTGCTCGGCTCCGAAGCCGAGGCGCTCGTACCGATCGTTCCGCTCGGGCCGAATACGGCGCTCGGAATCGCGCTCGTGTCGTACGTCGAGAACCTGACGATCGGCCTGCACGCAGACCCCGACCGGTGTCCCGACCTCGACCTCCTGACGGCCGCGATCACCGACGAAATGAACCGCCTGCTCACTGCCGCCTAGGTCACGAGCGGGTCAGACCCCTCCGGGACCGACCCCCTCCGGGACCCCTTCCGGGTCGACGATCGGGCTCCGTCCCGACGCTTCGACCGCCACACCGACAGCCGCTCGAGGCCGAGCACGACGAGGCCCGCAACCAGCCTGGCGGCGATTGCGTACCCGATGATCAGGAACCCCGCGACGACCATTCGCCGAATGAAGTAGTAGGCGCCCGAGTCGTAGTAGACATCGCTCCGCTCGATGCACGTGTCGAGTGACTGCTTGTCGTCGCTGCAGACCGGCATGAGTCGGCCGTCAGATCCGAAATAGGCCTCGATCGATGTTCCTCCACTGTTCAGGTAGAGATCGGTCTGATTGAAGTTGTTCTCCTGGTCGAAATAGCTGAAGGCCGGAAACGAAAAATCAGGATCATCCGAGTCAGAGGCAGACTCAGTTTCCGAGTCACGGGTGATCGTCTTGACGCTGACCGAAACGGGGTCGCAGGGGTCATCGATGTCCAGGCCCCGTTGGGTCGTGAGCCGGGTCGTGCCGTCGTAGTAGTAGGTGTCGCCGTCGTACGTATCGATCGCGTACTTGTTGCCGTCGAAATCGGTCACGTACTCCTGTTCGAACTCGTCGGTCTGGATCTCCGTCCAATTCCGATCCTGCGGCCACCGAAAGTACTTCGGACCTTCGTCGGCGTATGGTTCGAAGTCGTCCGTCGTGATGCGATCCTCATAGAGGCCGTACCCGGGCGGAACCACTTCGCCGAAGTAACCGCCGAAGTAGTAGCCAACGCATCGGGGGGAACCATCGGACGAAGCTCCCGATGTCCTCTGGTCCACCACCAGCAGGGACACCACCGGGAGCGAGAGCACAAACAGCGCGCTCACGAAATACGACACCTTGTTCTTGCGCTGCCGCATCATCGCCAGAGCGCGAGCTGATCGGCGACCGCACCCTGGGCAACGACATCCGGTGCCAGCGAGGGACTCCTGCGCAACCTCATCCGACGGCGGCCCTGACGCGGGCGTCGATGCCGGGGCGTCCGATGCCGGCGTTGCGGAGCCGGGGCTGAGCGAGACGACAGACTGCCGGTCCATGCGCTTTCGTGCACGTGAACGCGAGAAGCCTTCCAGGCCGCGCACGATGACGTCGGCGAGCACCCGCAGCGTCAGCGTGACGAAGATCGAGCCCACGATCGCTCCAGCTGTGGAGAATTCGGATCCAGGCTCGGGGACACACAGGACGAACCACGCCGCAACGGTCGTGAACAGGAACAAGCCGCTCACGACATAGGACACCAAGTTGTTGCGCCTCTCGAGCATCAGCAGGAACCGAAGTTGCCGTACCACGGAGTTCTGATCGCCCTGGGATCGATGGATCGCCTTCTGGGCATCGTCGTACGCCTCGTTGAGTTCGGTGATCGCCTTCTTCGCGCGCCTCTTCGTGCTCCCCGAAGCTCCTGCTGACGGCGATCCGCTTCTCGACGAAGTCGGTTCGCTTCATCGCCAGATCGAGTTGTCGCTCGGTTGCCCGGCGGGCGTCGCGATTCTCGAAGTAGGTCTTCATCCGGCGCTGATTCCGGCGAGAAAAGCGCCAATCAGCGCCACTGCCGCCGGGATGACCACGTCGCCGCTATGTCAGCTGAAATCATGCACAAGCCCCGTTCAGATGCCCCAAACCCCCCAGATGGGGGATCACGCAACCGTACATGGCGGAGGATCAGGCCAGAACGAAACCGCAGATCGATCACGTTGGTCGTACTCGCTGAGGACCTACCAGTCGGTGGGGCGGTAGTCCTTCAGGAACTGGCCCCACACGTGGTTGCCGGTGTTGACGCCGTCGATGATCGGGTCGACGATGCGGGCGGCGCCGTCGACGATGTCGAGCGGCGGATGGAAGCGGTGTTCGGCGCTCTTCTGCTCGGCGATCGCCGCCGGGTCCTCGTCGGTGACCCAGCCGGTGTCGACGCTGTTCATGTGGATGCCGTCGCGTGATAGTCGGTGGCCGACGTGCGCGTCATCATGTTGAGCGCCGCCTTGGCCATGTTGGTGTGCGGATGGCGGGTGGTCTTGAAGCGCCGGTAGAACTGGCCCTCGACGGCCGACACGTTGACGATGTGCTTGTCGCGCCCGGGGTGTGGTCGCATCAGCGGCTTGCAGCCGGGCGTTCAGGACGAACGGTGCGACGGCGTTGACGAGCTGGGTTTCGAGCAACTCGACCGACGACACCTCGTGCAGCAGCAAGCCGCCACGAGTTGCGGTCGCGCAGATCGACCTGCTGGAGGTCCTGATCGAGCCGGCCGTCCGGAAACAGCTCGCCTGCGCCTCGACCTCCTCGGGGAGCAGCGGCATCTGCGACAGCTCCGCGGCCCGGGTGAGCCCGGGCGCATCGGTCTCGAGCGCAGCGGGTGCGACGCCGGTGGGATCGGAGTCACCCGGGTCGGCGCGACAGCAGGTGGTAGCCGCGCAGGCCCTCGTACGCGCCGACCACGCCGAGGATCGGCGCCGGCAGGTCGTGCAGGATCGCCGTCTCGGCCTCCATCATGTGCTCGTAGAAGTCGGGCGGGCGGCGCACGGTCTGGCAGGCGTTGTTGACGATGAAGTCGAGCCGGTCGCGCGGGTCTCGAGCAGGTGCGAACAGAACGCCTCGACGCTCGGCGTGTGGCGCAGATCGAGCCCGAAGACCTCGAGGCGATCGCCCCACTCGGCGAAGTCGGGCTCGGCCGCATACCGGAGCGCCGCGTCGCGTGGGAAGCGCGTGGTGACGATCAGCTCGGCGCCGCACCGCAGCAGCTTGATCCCGGCCTGGTAGCCGATCTTCACCCGCCCGCCGGTGAGCAGCGCGACGGTGCCCGTCAGGTCGGCCAGCTCGCTGCGCTTCGCGAAGTTGAACGTCGCCGCACGATCGGGCACAGCTGGTCGTAGAAGTGGTGGAGTCTCGGTGTAGCGCTGCTTGCAGACGTAGCAGTGCTGCGGCTCGATCGTCTCCCGGAAGTCGGGATCGTCGACGTCGCCCTGCTCGAAGTCGGCGGGCGGGATCCGGTTGGGTGTCGTGAACACCGGCTTGGCCCGCAGCGTCCGGATTCCGGTCTCGTCGCAGTGTCTCCTGGTCGCTCTGCCGCTTGGCGGCGCGGCGCCTCACCGAGCGGGCCTTGAGCTGCAATCGGCGCTCGGTGGGATCAGGTTCGAACAGATCGCCGGCCGCGTTGACCAGTTCAGCTCGCTCCTGCTGCGTGAGCACGCTCAGCAGATCGAGATCGCCTGCGATCGTTCGCAAGAACTCGGTCGTCTCGTTCAGTCGGTCGCGCAAACCGGCGCGATCGTCGTCGACTCGGCGCTCGGTCACAGGTCGAATCTACCGAGAACCCCAGCGGGCACCGCCGACTGCCGGGTGACGAGCGACCGACGACGTTGTTCGTGGGGGTGGGGTTTACCCCACCCCCACGACACCGGTCAGCCGTCATGACCTCTCGCCCCCGCAGGAGGACGATGAAGGTATGACGAACTCTCCGGATCCCTCACTCGACCAACAGACGGAACCCACCGAGCTGCGCCGCAAGCGTTCGGCTTGGCACATCGTCGCGATCGTGATCGGCTGCCTCATGTTGTTCCCCGGGATCAGCATGTTCACCGGTGGTGGCGCAATTGCGCTGGCGCAGGCAGTGGCCACCGACGAAGACGGCTACTTCCACTTCACACTGGATCGGATCGAGAGCGACGGTGTGGCCGTCGCCACCACCGACCTCTGGCTCGACGACGTCGAAGGCGATGCCTCGCCGTGGGTGCTCGATTGGCTGGATCTCGACCTGCGCCTGCGGGTCGAAGGCGCCGCCAGCACCGAGGACGTGTTCGTCGGAATCGCACGGTCGGACGATGTCGAGCGCTACCTCGCAGATGCGTCGTTCTCGCGGGTCGTCGAGCTCGACGAGCACACTCCTGTCTACCTCCAGGTCGGCGGGGTCAACGCCGTCACCGCTCCCCTCGACCAGGACTTCTGGACGGTCAGCAGCTCCGGAACCGGTGAGCAAGAGCTCGATTGGGACGCCCGTGGCGGCCGCTGGTCGGTCGTCGTGATGAACGCCGACGGGTCGCCCGTCGTCGCTGCCGACGTCGAGGTCGGCGCCCGCTCCGGGGCCGTCACGCCGATCGCGATCACCCTGCTGGTGATCGGCGGGATCGTCAGCGCAACAGCGATCGTGCTGATCGTGGTCGGAATCCGGGGCCGCCGCAAGCAAGGATCGCCGTCGCCGAAGCTACCCGCCGCCACGACCCCACTCCCCCCGCCCGCACCCGCCTCCGCAGTTCAGCTCGACGACGACGAGCGCCGACCGACGCCCGTCGGCTGACCACCCAACCGTTCTGGTCTGGGAATGGCCGCATCAGGCAGGCGCATCAGGCAGGCCGAATTCCTGACCAGAACGGTTGACCGCGACCGTCGTAGGCTGGGACTCCACGGATCAGAGATGACATGAGCACACCCCACACCCACCGACTCACGCAGTTCAGCCACGGCGCCGGTTGAGGCTGCAAGCTCGCCCCCGGCGAGCTGGCGCACGTCGTGCGCGACATGCAGTCAGATCGTCCCGCCGAACTCCTCGTCGGCGCCGACACCGGCGACGACGCCGCCGTCTGGAAGCTCGACGACGAGCGGGCGATCGTGTCGACCGCCGACTTCATCACGCCGGTGGTCGACGACGCCCGCACCTGGGGTCGTGTCGCCGCCGCCAACAGCGTCTCCGACGTGTATGCCATGGGTGGTCGCCCACTGTTCGCACTCAACCTCGTCGGGTGGAACACCGATGCGCTGCCGACCGTCTCTGCTCGAGCGAGCTCCTGGCCGGCGGTCAGGACATCGCCAGCGCCGCCGGCTTCGCGATCGTCGGCGGACACACCATCGACGACCCCGAACCCAAGTACGGCATGGCCGTCACCGGCGAGGTGCACCCCGATCGGATCCTGACCAACACCGGTCTCGTGGCCGGCCAGGATCTGATCCTCACCAAGCCGCTCGGGATCGGCGTCATCACGACTGCGATCAAGGCCGACGCGGTCGCCGGCGACAGTCGTCGATGCAGCGGTCGTGTCGATGACGCGCCTCAACGACGTGGCGTCGCGGGTCGCCGTCGCCGCCGGGGCGACCGGTTGCACCGACGTCACCGGGTTCGGCCTCCTCGGCCATCTCGGGCGGATGGCGATCGAGTCGCAGGTCAGCGTGACGGTCGAGTTCGACACCATCCCCTTTCTGCCGGGCGCCATCGACCCTCGCCGCCGACGGTGTGATGCCCGGTGGCAGCCGTCGCAATCTGGAGTGGGGTCTCGACGTGCTCGATGCCGGCTCGCACGACGAACTGCACCAGCTGCTGATCGCCGATGCGCAAACCTCTGGTGGCCTGGTGTTCGGTGTCGACCCGGCCCACACGTCGGCAATCCTCGTCCGAGCTCGAAGCCTCCGGCCACACCGCAGCGCGGATCGGGCAGGCCGGCGCCGGCACACCCCGTTTCGTCCTCCGATAGCGGCTGCCGACCGGCGAGCTGCGTTCAGCTCGCGGGCTGAATGTCGATGGCGAGCACGATGAACTGCGTGAACTGTCCTGCGCTGAAGTTGTTGTCGCTCACGATGATGACGCTCTGACGCCCATCGGACAACTTCGGCCCGAAGGTCATCCCCTCGACATTGTCGATCGGGATACCGAGATCATCGAATGCGAACACCTCACGTTGCGACACGGGTGTCAAGGCGATCGGCGCACCACTGTCGTACAAGGCGTCGATGCCCAACACATCGGTTGCGCCGACAGTCGAGACCTCATTGATCACGACGACGTTGCCGGTGCCACCACCGAGCACTCCCCCGACCGAGAACGAGCGCTCCATCACCAGCATCGTGCCGACGTCGTCGATCGGTAGTACTTCGACGATGCCGTTGACGCCGAAGATCGATGACGGCTCCGCCCACGGTGCGACCTCGTACACGTACTCAGCGACGGGCGCACGATGGGGAACGTCGTAGACGATCACTCGAGCGAGGCTGCCATTGGTGAACGTCGAGGCGGGACCGTCCTGGAACAGTGCCCCCTCACCGGCAGCCACCAGATTGTGTCCGTCGGGTGTGAGGTTGAGACTCTCGAGCGCCAGGTTGAACCGAACACCGTGATCGACCCCGTTCGAGTCGAAGTGATCGGGAAGCGGCAGATCGGCAGTAGCTCGACCATTGAGGTTGTAGCGCCGGATGAACGGCTGAATGATCGGATTTGCGAACACGTTGCCCTCAGAGGACATATAGACAAAACCTTTGCGACCGAGTGCGAAACCCTCCGGGTCGAGTCCGCCGGGAGCGAATGGAGTCTTCTTACTGTCGAAGATCTGGTCGACGTCGACGAACTCCAGGTCACCGGCATCGAACGAGCCGTCGCTCACATCGATGGCGACCGTGTAGTACCGAACCGGGTCACCCGTTGTGCGGTTGCCCTGATCGTCGGACAAGGCGTAGTAGACGGCGCGGCCGCTGTCATAGCTGATACTCGACAGGCCCCCGATCTCGGTGCCGTCGAACTCTGCGCCGGTCGGCACCACGACTTCGCCCAGGAACTCGATGTCGACGACGGTCAGTGCCTCATCGACTTGCTCGGCGGACGACACCGACCCTGGCGACGCGACCAACGCTGCCACAGCCAGCCCCCCGATCAAGCCCATCCAGCGGCGTGTGTGTACATGCATCGTCGTCCCCTTTCGGCGGAGTCGTGTGATCCCCAACCTACTCTTCGTTCCCGGTGCAGGCCATGGCCTGAGTCAGGCGCGCACACCCGCACCGCAGTTCCCGTCAACGCAAGCTGTCCTTGGTGATGTTGCCGCTGTTGTCGACGAGGAAGGCGTAGGCCTCCTTGACGTTCGAGTTGGCGGACTCGGTCACCACCATGACGCGTGTTCCGTCGGTGCGAACTCGTACAACACCGAACACCAGTCGCTCGTGGGCGAAGAAGAACGGCTGCCGCTGACCCTTCGGCTTGTCCTCCAGCCCACCGACGGCCTTGCGATGAGACTCGGGTTGGATCCCTTTCCGATAGGCGAAGAAGGCTGCCAGCTCGGTGACGAACACGAGTGGTTCTGGCCCCCGCGACGCTCGACCGAGCGCCGCCATCAGGTTGGCGCGCGGGTGAACGTAATCCTTGGATGCCGTCTCGTCGCCGCTCGAGACGACCGACACGACCGGGTTGACCGCGTCGAGGAACTCCTGCTCGTACTCGTGCGAACCGTGGTGAGGAACCTTGAGGATCTCCGAGCGCAAGCTGAGGTCGGGTTCACCCTCGATGTGGTGCCGCAGGTGTTCCTCGGCGTGGGTATTCAGGTCGCCACCGAGCAGGAAGTGCACGTTTTCGTAGCCCAGCCGAAGCACGATCGAATGGCCGTTGATCGTATGGCTGGCACTCGAGTTGAAGTACCGGAGGGCCGGCGCGTTGTCGACCTGCTCGGAGACCGGCCCGAGCACCTCGATGTCGATCGTCGGGCGGAAGCTGTCGAACGCCGTGTGGTCGCCGGTACTCAGCCGCCTCACCGTGGCTCCCGGGTCGAGCAGCGTCGGCAGGGCGTCGACCCAGGCTTCGAAGGGCCCGTTCATCAGCGGCGCTTGGCGTGGGTCGTCCCACAGCTGGGTGGCGTAACGCGTGGTTCCGACCTTCTTACTGGTACCGAACATCTCGCTGGCGGGACGGGACTTGCGCTTGCCGTTGACGATCTTCGAAGTCGGCAGCTTCACCAGGCCGTTGTGGAAGTAGTTCTTGACGGCGACGTGAATCCGTTTACGCGAGGTCTTGTGGGTGGCCGCCTCGGCGAGTTTCACCAAGCCACTGAAGTGATCCGCGTCGCCGTGGGTGACCACGAGCGCTTCGACCTCGAGCGGATCTGCGGCGGTCGTGTCGGGAAACACCGATGCCAACAGCCTCGCCAGAAACACCTGCTCGCCACCGTCCACGACGATCAGTTTTCGATCGGGAGTGCGGATGATGGTGGCGTCACCCTGTTGCACGTCGACGAAGGTTGTCTCGAGCAGGTACTTGTCGGCGCCGGTTCGTACGGCGAGCGGCAGGAATACCCCGCTCTTCCTCTTCTTCTTGATATATCCGTCCTCGAACTCGCCGAGCTCGTAGTTGTAGATCCGGACGTTGACCCGACCCACCGCAGCATCGGTGACCTCCGACGGCGTCGGAATCTCAACCTCATCGCCCCAGTAGAGGATGCGGATCACCTTGTCCTTGTCGACCTTGTCTTCCCACTTGTCGAAACGGTCGCCGTAGACCTTGACCAGGTCGTGACCGATCACCGTGTTCGCCATGGCATCCCCCGTTCAGTAGCGCCACCGTCTGCGATGCTACGCCAGCAATCGCACGCCAACCGTGGGACCTCCGACACACCTCGGAGCTCAGCTAGGACCAGCCGCCCAACCCCAGATCCGTTCGGTCCAGACGGGGTCGTTGGCCAGCGGGGCTTCGTCGAGGCGCAGGATCGGAGCGACGAGCCTGCCCGCCGACAGCAACCAGGCGCCATCGGCACGAAGCAGATCGTCGACGGTGATCAGTTCGTACGACACTGCCACGCCCTCGACAGCAGCCCGCTCGAACACCACCGCTTGGGTGATCGAGGCGAGGATTCCCGTGCCATCGATGCGGGTGGCGGCGAGTCGATCCCCGATGCGCCACAGCAACGCCGCCCGGGGCCCTTCCAGGGCGAAGCCGTCGGACGACACGAACAACGCGTCGTCGGCGCCGCGCCGTTTCGCCTCACGGCCCGCCGCAACGTTGATTGCATACGACAAGGTCTTGATGCCGCCGAGCAGCCACGACACCTCGCTGAACATGTCAGCGGCATGGCCTCGGTCGAGTGTGGTCACCGAGATGCCCGAGCGTCCAGCCAGCGCCGACTCGTGGAGCGGCGCGATCGTGAGCAGCCCCGTCACCGGCTCGCCCGGCGCCGACTCGCGACCACGGGTCAGCATCACCCGCAGCACGGCCTCACCGGGATGCGTCCAGGCCGCCGCGGCGTCGGCGACCAGCGCACGCCATGACCCGTTGTCATACGGCAGGTCGAGCCCTGCCGCCGACCGGGCGAACCGGTCGAGATGAGTGTCGAGATGATCGATGACCGACGCCCCGTGGGGCCCGGTGACCATCCTGGTTGCGTCAAAGCAGCCATCGCCTCGCGTCAGACCCAGATCGTCGGCGCACAGCACGGCCTGATCGGGATCGTCGATGACTCCGACTCCGAGTACGGCAACCAGCCGAGACAGCTCTGATTCGACCACTGACCGATCGTAGGTCTCGACGTCGGTACCAGACTCATCGACGCCAGCGTCGACGATCCGGACGGAACAGGCGTCGACAACCGACGGGGCCACATTCTCCGCCACGAGACGCACGCCCGCTTCACGGCATGGGTTCGGTTCTCCAGTCGACTCCGGCGCTCTGGAGCCGGTCGAGCTCGGTCCGCGCATCCGCCTTGCCGAGATCGGCCGCCTCTTCGAAGAAGTCGGGGTGGAAGAGGAGATAGCTGAGCAACTCCTGATGTTGGCCACCCTGACGACCCAGTATCCAGTCGAACAGTCGGAACTCGCTGAGCCCGAGCCGCTTGACCACCTTGCCGGCTCGCTCTCCCAGCTCCCCCCTGGTGCCCGGCCCGACGAAGAGGTACTCGATCGGGCGTTTGCCACCAGGATCGGCACCCTTGCCGAGGAGCGTGTTGACGCCGGCCAACCGCCACATGTCCTCGATCAATGGGTCGGCCAGCGCCGCTTGCAGGAAGTGCAACACGAGGTCGTCGAAATCGGGGGTGGCGCCCTGTGTCGACCCCTTCAGTGGGGCGTACCTGGCCGGATCGGCGGCGACGATCGCGACACGGTTGACGTCGAGCTCGATCGCAGGTTTGATCGGGGTGTTCAGCCGCAATCCGCCGTCGACGAACCAATCGGTCGTGTCGGCGGCGGTGGCGATCTCGACCGGCGGAAACAGGATCGGGATGGCGGCAGAGGCGAGCACGTGGTCGGCTCGGATCCCATCGACGGGCCTCAGATACTGGATGCCCTTCTTCAGGTCCTGCTCCGGCAACCGGCGCCGCCGGCCGGCACGGCCACCCTCGACGAATACCACGGTGCGCCCGCTCGCCGCCGAGGTCGTCACGACGGCGAGTGCATCGAGGTCACCGTGATCGATGTTGCGACGGATCCGGTTCCAGTCGCCCATCGCCGAGTCGAGGGTGGCGCGCAGCGGGCTGGTGTCGACCACCCCACGCGGCTTGAAGGGCAAACCCAACTCCTGGCCGACCAACGCAAAGCCGGCCAACGGTGCATAGTCGAACACCTGCTTGCGCCCGATGCCCAGCCACAGATCGAGCAGCTCCTTGGTTGCAGTGTCAGCCGGCACGTCCGCCCGACTGGCCAGGAACGTCGCATTGAGGGCGCCGGCACTGGTGCCCACGAGCACCGTCGGGCGTTGCTGTCGCTCTTCGAGAACCGGCAACAACACCGACAACGCACCTGCTTCGTATGCGCCTCGTGCAGCCGCTCCTGCAAGCACCAGACCGGTACGGTCGCTCATCGTCAACCTCCAGTGAGGAGCACGGATCGAACAACTCCTCCGTCTCGATCGTACTCCCGCTGCTTCCATCCGGCCAGGCGCAAACCTGTTGCGCGACAGGCTCGATCCCGTGCCGTTACGGGCGATCCGCCGAGCCAGAAGGCGATCCGAGGCGAAACACGGTTGTCATGGCGGCACGGGTGTGTCGTCACGGTCGCGCCGCGCCGGGTGACGACAGGTATGGCGAAGGCGTTCACGACCGTGTCTGCTCGGTGACGGGAGCGAGCCGGGCAACCTGCCCGCTCGGATTGGCGCGGTCCTTGTTCGCACGAGATCAACGTGCCGACATCCCTCGCTTTAGCAATGGCTATTGCGGAAATAACTATTGCAGCGACCGTCGCAACGTGGTTGGCTGGGTCGATGGCAACCGACACACCCTCGCGTCAGGCCCTCGACGTCGCCCTGCGCAACCTCCGCGATGCGGCGAACGACAATCTGGCCAGGACCACCGAGATCCTCGAGCGTCTGGATCACTTCGAAGCGCACCTTGCCGCAGGCGGCCACGTCACCGACGCCGTGGCCGCCGAGCCGACACCACGAATCGTCGAGATGCTCAGCCTCAACATCGCCGCCCTCGAAACGCGAGGCGCCGACTTCCGAGCGGCGCAGGCTCGAAGTTTGCACGACGAAGGAATGACCATGGACGCGATCGGAGACTTCTTCGGTGTCACACGGCAACGGATCTCCGCGCTGCTTCGATGATCTGCTTTGACGGGGACCCGGCCGTCATGAATTGCATTCCTCTATAGGAATATGTAAGTTGTCGACGTGACCGACACCGAACTCGTCCTCGACGCCCTGGGCGAGCCGAATCGCCGCCAGTTGCTCGAACTGCTGCATGACCAACGTGAGTCGACCGTTTCCGAACTCGTCGGCGCCTCAGGCCTTCGACAGCCGCAGGTGTCCAAACACCTCAAGGTTCTGGCCAACGCAGAGCTCGTCTCGGTCCGCACCGATGGCCGCTACCGCCGCTACCGCCTCGACGGTCGGGGTCTACAGGCGGCACACGATTGGTTCGCTTCGTTCGACGACGTCTGGCACGCCCGCTTCGACACCCTGGACGAACTCGTCTCGACCGACCCCCGATCCCGACCAACCTGAGGAGTTCTGATGACCGACCGCACCACCCCATCCGACCTGTCGACCCTCGACGCCCGGCGGGGATCGACCCGTATCGAACTGAGCAACGATGGCTTGTCGTACCAGTGTGTACGGGTCTTCGGCGCCCCGCCCGATCGCGTCTTCCAGGCCTTCACCGACCCGGCCGACCTTCGCATCTGGTTCCCGTCCGGCGCTCCCCCTGGGTCGGAGATGACCGTGTGCGAGTCCAACCCCGTCGAGGGCGGCCGGTACCACTACGTCATTGTACTCCCCGAGCACGGCCCGATCGCCTGGCACGGCACATACACCGACATCGACCAACCGGATCGTCTCGGCGCCGACGAGTGGTTCGTGATGGGCGTTGCCGATCCGACCGGCCCTCCGACCACCCAGACCCTGACCTTCGAGCGAACCGGCGACGGGTTCACGCTCATGACGATGCAGGTCAACATGCCCGAACCCGAGGACCCCGAGACGTTCATGGAGCAGTCCGCCGCCGGCCTCACCACCTCTCTGGCCACGATGGACGAACTCGTGTCGACCTGATCATTGCCCCCACGATCGCCGCCACTTGCTTGGGCGAGCGGGGCGATCGGCAACGGTTGTCGGCAAATCCGAGCTGCGTCGAGAAGGTCCGATGCGATGACAGTGATCGGGCCGCCCGTATCCACGACCGCCTGGAAGGTTGCCTGTGCTCCGAGCGTCGAGACCTCGACCACCGCACGAAGCACAGGTTGGGGCTCCCGCTCCGGCCTTCATCGAAGTCTGTGTAATCGAAGTCTGTGTAATCGAAGTCTGTGTAATCGAAGTCTGTATAGCGGTAGAGCCAGGGTTCAGCCAACCCCGTAGACCACCGGCTCACCCGGCGCTGGTGCCCGCATGATCGACCGGCCTTCGACGCCTTCCGTGTCGAGGATCGCCATCAGTTCGCGTGGTCTGGTCGGTGCTTCGCTGCGAAACGGCCTCTGCTCGCGTCGACCTGACGTGTGATGATGCCGGGCATGAGTTTCCGGGAGCAGGGGATCGAACCAGCGGACGGATTCTCGGGGGACGGGTTCATCGTTCGGCCGCTCGTGCCGTCCGATGTGGTGCTCGACCACGAAGCCGTGATGTCGAGTCGCGAGTTCCTCTACCACTGGGAGCAGGAGCCTCCGTATCCGCCCGAGGACTTCTCGGTCGACGACAACCTCGAGGATCTCGAGCAGATGGACGGCGAGCACCGCAACGGAACCCGATACACGTACACCGTCATGAACGCCGACGAGACCCAGGTCCTTGGCTGCATCTACTTCCTGCCCAACGACGACCGCATGTACCGGACCGCCGAGGTGACGTCGCACGACGGCACCGACCTGTCGTCCGTCGACGCCACGGTCGCGTTCTGGGTACGCGTCTCGACGTGGGAGGACGGGTTCGAGCGTGTCTTGCTCGAAGCGGTTCTCGGTTGGCTACGAGACGACTGGTCGCTCGAGCGACCGGTGATCATGACCAACGAGAAGCTCGATCACCAGATTGCGACGATCGAGTCGCTGGGCCTGACCCGGCGCTTCGACTACGACCGCGACAAGGACATGTACACGTCCCACGCCTACGCCTGATGTCGCACCTCCGCGAGGAGCTTGTCGAGATGCTCAACGACCGAGTCGCTGTGGCCAAGAGTGCGGTGACCGCTCGGGCAGTGACCGCTACTCGGCACGCCGATCAGCGCATGATGCGAGCCCGATATTCCGGTCGTCGACGACCACGTCGCGACAACATCACCGGCAGGGATGATGTCGTTGGGTACTCATCTGCCTCGCGGGCCGTCTGGTCGGTGAGGGTGCTGGGTGGGTTCTTCGGTTCGGTCTGACCCGATTCACCGCTCGGCGCTTCGGCTGCCCTGGTTATGAACTGTCGACCGAATGTCGAGGAATTCATCTGGCACAGCAGCTGGGCGAACGCGCAGATTCGAGCTCTCGATGGGGCCACGCATCGCGGCCTCCGGCAACGCACACTTCACGGACGAACTGACAGCGCCACATAATCCCGGTCGGCGGTGATCGGCTTCGCATGATGTCGAGCGCCGTCGATCGGCGACCTCACCGACTTTCAGGGCGGGACAGATTCAGACCAAACGGAGCGTCGCTGCCAGCCCTCGTGTGCCGTTCAGTGGCCACACGTCAGAATCTGGCACCGGGAGGAGTTCGTTCCGGTTCGCTCTTCTCCCACCCGGTTCGCGGCGCGAGGATGATGGTGCAGGAGGTGTGCGATGGGTGCTCGTCGTGGTGCTTGGCTCGTCTTCTCCATGGTCGCAGCGGCGTGTGCAGGCGGTGGTGACACCACGGGTCCGCCCGAGCCGACCACGACCCCGCCGGTCCCGAGCGTTTCGGTGCCCGACACCTCGGCGCCACCGCCGCCGATCGGGCCGGAGCAGTCGACGACGAGCACAGTCGCCGAACCGATTCCCACGACGACGTCGCCGGCGATCGCGCCGAGCGAAACCGCGCTCGTCCTGCTCGTGCCCGCACCGGAAGGACTGGGGCTCTGGCAGAGCGATCGTGTCGATTGGCTGGTGGATGATCGTGCGGTCGCAGCTGCGGTGCCCGACCTGGCAGGTGGGGTTCTGTTCCAGTACGTGGACCCGGCCGAGCCCGAGTGGGTCTGGGACGATTCCGCCGATCGGTGGGTGGCGACGTGGCCGGGCGGTCAACCTCAACCGATCCTGCGCCAGCGGACGCCGGGTGCCGTCGTCGAGGTCGCTGTCCCGGCCGCCGGATCGCGGCTCTGGCTGTTCGACGTGGGCATGGTCTCCGGCGAGCCGGCGGTGGCCTTCGGGCGGCTGGTCGGTGGTGACGAGCCGACCGCGGTGGGCTTCGACTACTGCGCCGAGGTGGGTCGCTGCGGTGACTTCTCGTGGCGCGTCGAGCTCGTCGTGCGACCGATCGAGGGTGGTTCCGAGCGGATCGTTCACGAGGCGCTGTGGCAGCCGGGGATCACCGAGTCGACTGCCTACACCGTACGGCTGGGCCGGGATCTCGTGGCGTTGTCCGTGCACCCCTACGAGGGCGACGCCGAGCCCTGGGGCGCGGTCGAGGTGTTCGATCCCGATGGGGCACCCGTCGATCCCGGCTACCGCAGCTCACCCTGGTGCACGGGCTGTGACCTCGTGGCCGACCTTGCTCCGGCACCGGATTTGTTGGCGTACTTCGAGCGCTACCACGATCCGAGCAGACGCCAACCTCACGACCCGCGCCGAGGCGGTGCTGGTCGACACCGCCGACTGGAACGAGCGTTGGCGCATCGACGTGAGCGGCGGCCGGACGATCGACACCGACGGCGATCTCGTCATTGTTGCGAGCGAGTCGACATGTGCCGACGAGATCGGGCCCGATCTCGGCCCCGGGGCCGAGGGAGCGTGGGTCGAGCGGCTGCAACGCCAACTCAACCGGTTGATCGGTGCCGGGCTCGCCGTCGACGGCCACTACGGACCCGCCACCGGGCGTGCCGTCGGAGCCTGGCAACAGCTCCGCCGCATGCCGCAGACCGGAGCGATGGAGCCGGCCACCTGGGTCGGCCTGCTCCCCGATCGGAGCTGCTCGACGGAACTACTGGTCATCGAGGACGGGCAGGCCTCCTCGCTCTTGGTCGACATCGGGTGGGGTGTCCGCGGGCCCGCCACCTGGTCGGGTGCTCCCGGCCGAGGCCCCGCCATCTGGATCGGTTCTGCCCCTCACATCGCCGAGTTCTCGGGGATCCTGCGCATCGACGGGATCGGATCGGTCGACATCGGCACACCCGAACCAGAAGCGGTCCCGGCGTTGGTCGCGCTGCTCGGCGAACCCGACGCCGATCGGCCGCTGGCGCCGATCGGTCCGGGCGAAGACGGCTGCGTCGAGGGCAGTAGTTGGCTCGACTGCGTCCGGGCGCTCGATCTCGTCCGGCGCGGCCGACTGCTGGAGTGGAATCAACTCGGTCTGGCGGTGGTACTGACCGACGGCGAGTGGACCGGCGCGGACCTGATCGAGGTGCCGCTCCGGGTCGAAGGCTGGTTGGCGGTAGCGGCCGCCGGTGCGGCGGTGCCGACGACGCCAGAGGGCGTGCGCCCCGGCTCGAGCATCGGCGACGTTCGCGACGTCGTCGTCGAGCTGGTGTGGCACTTCAACGAGGGAGTGTGGGACGGCTTCAGCTTCCCCCCGTCGACGACCCGAGTTCCCGAGTGCCCAGGATGCAGCGCGATCTACGCGAAGCTTGCGTGGGCTCATGACGAGAACCACTACGTCGCTGCAGTGCAGGAGTCGCTGAACGCGCATGGTGCCGATCTCGCCGTGGACGGCGTGGCCGGTCCGAGGACCCAGGCAGCGTGGACCGAGTTCTGCGAGGATCTCGGACTCGCCTGCGACATCGAGTCGCCGTGGTGGGTGTGGATGATCACCGAAGACCAGCGCGCGGCGCTCGACTTCCCGCCGCCCAGCGTTCGGATTGCGGCACTCGCCTCGTCCACCGCCGGCTGGTAGATCTACGGCCCTGATCGCGCTCTGGTCTTCGTCCGACACGGGCCCAATTGCTCTTGTCGATGTGCTCGCCGAGTCATCTGATGGAGCTGAAAGGAGTCCGCGATGCGCTGGCGGGTTGCCCTCGTGGTCCTCGCTGTAGCGATGGTCGGATGCGGCGGAGGTGCAGGGGAGCCTGACACCTCGCTCGGTCCGGACTCAGCTCCGGCAACCAACGCCGTCTCACCGCCCCCAACGACCGGCGCCGTGCGTGCCGAGCCGTCGAGCCCGACTACTGCCGCGCCGATCACGCCGCCGGACTCGACGACCCAACCGACGATCCCACCTTCCACAGGTGTCGTCGAGCCGAACCTCGCGGGTGCAATCACGCTCGGGCCACCCGATCCCGCCCTGCTCGCGGCGTCTCCGCCGAGCGAGATCGACTGGGCCGCGGTCGGCCCGGGCTGGCTGTTGATCGATCATCCGATGGGTTGGTTGGTGCCCACCGATCCGCCCACGCTGGATCGACGCGGGATCTACCTCGTCGCCCCGGACGACACCGTCCACGGCGTCTCGGCCCTCCCGAACGACGGGAGCTGGCCGAGCGACGTCTCGTCCAATGGACGTCAGGTGCTGCTCCAGCAGTTCGACGACGCCTGCGCCGAGGGGTGCGAGTGTCCCGCCGATATGGCGGTCGAGGCGCAGGCGTACGGGTACGCACTTCTCGATCTGCCGACCACCAGCCTGCGATCTGTGATCGATCCCGTGTCGCTCTCGGTGTGTGGGGCCAACCCGTTCTCCCGCGAGGTCGGCTTCACCACCGACGGCACCGGGATCTGGGTCGCCGAAACCTGGTACAACGGCGACTACCACGCCACCCGCGTTCGCCTCAGCCGGGTCGATATCGCCACGGGTGCATGGACGGAGTTGCTCGCCGAATCCGTTGAGGTGGACGAGACGGAACCCCACAGCAGTACGGAGATCAGCGTCGTCGAGCTCGACGACGGCCGCATCGTTGTCGGCACGCCCACCGGCAGCTGGGTCCGCGGGGCCGACGGCTCACCATTGCGGGAGCTGGACGTGCCGCGCGCCGGTTGCGTGCTTCAGCGGATCTGGGACGTCGACCACGTCCTGGCTCGTTGCCCGGCGTCGGCCAGTGAGTTCCCACTCCCACCGGACGTACCCGTCGACCAGTGTCCGGCGAGTGGCCTGTGGTTGGTCGCCCGTGACGGGGCGTCCGCTCAGCTGCTCGCGGTCCCGCTCAACAACGGATACGTCTATTGTTGGAGCGGGTACAGCAGCGCCGAGCAGCTCGGTGACGAACTCGCCGTCGGGGTCGGTGGTGACGGGTGCTCCGACGACGTCGTGCTGATCGCGGTCGACGGCACCGTCACCAGGTGGTTGCCCGACTTTGCCGACTCGTGCACCGAGTCGCTGCTCGGCGTCCGGGGAGCAGCATGGTTGATCTCGGCGTCACCGGAGGACGGCGCCACGGTCGTCTACGAGGTCACGCCGCAGAGTTCCACCAGGATCGAGCTGCCTCCCGGATGGATCACCGTCATCGCGTCGACCGGGAGATGACGATGGCATCGCGTCCGGTCAGGTACGTAGTGGCATGGGTTGGTGCGAGTGCGTTCGTGATCGGGATGCTGGCCACGGTCGTCGAGTTCGAAGCGGCGATCGTGCCGGTGATCGTGATCCTCGGGGGTCTGCTGGCGGGCGGATTCGTGGCAGGCATCTACTGCTGGAGGCGTTCCCATCGGATCGTCGGCCTGCTCGGCCTGCTCGCTCCGGCGCTGCTGCCGATCTCGCATTTCTTGTCGATCCTGGTGGTGGTGCGGTCCGACGAGGAGGAGGACGTCTGGGCGCCGACCTTCGTCGGCGACATGCTCGGGCTGGCTGTGGCGGTGATCCTCTGCATCGTGGCGATCCTCGGTGCGCTTGTCCTCGCTCGTACCGCCCACCGGACTGGGGCATGACCCGGCCCTGATCCCCCCGTCGACGGCGAGCCAGCGACGATCGGTTGCCACGGATCGGCCCGAGCGGCGCACCCGAAATGGCCGGACTCCGGTGTCCGGCTCCGCACGATGTGTGGGTGTCGTTGGAGGCCGTAGTGTCCCTGCGAGCGGGTCAGATCCGGACGGACGCTACGCCGGAACGCGCCCTCATGTGCCGATGCCGCATGTTGTGACCTGCTCGCTCAGGTGGGCGCAAACCGGCGTTGCCTGCACGATTACAGTTCTGACGACGTCGGGTCGCGCCTTCGGGGTCGGTCGAGTCACTTGGCAACGACCTCGATCACGGCCGCTCGCCACAGCCCAGCGGTATGGAAGTCCTCGGGGCCCACATCGAACAGGTAGGTGCCGGGCCCCAGGTCCATCGTCCAGGTATGCCCCCCGGGCGTCACAGGTTCACCCGCACCCTCGAAGTCGACCTCGACGAACCCTGCGGCGGGGGGCGCGCTCGTCACGACGCGATTGCCCTCCTCGAGGACCTCCAGCTCCTCGGCGAGCGCGGCGGAACCGGTCCCGTACCCCAGCACGGCGACGATCGCCACGCTGTCCGTCTCGTTCGAGAACGTGACCGTGACGGTTCCTTCGATGACCTTGCGATCACCGACGAAGGATGTCCCGTCCTCGGTGTACGTGATCTCGATCCGTGCCTCATCGGCAGCCACCGGCCCGTCGTCATCGCTCATGATCCAGGCAACACGGCAGCTCCAAAGAGCACGGCGACGGCTGCCAAGGCAGCGAGCGCGGCTGGCCGGCGGGAGCGGCGGTTGGCTTGCCGGGTTTCGGTGAACTCTTGCGTGGTCATGTCACCACCTCCCTTCAACTGGGCGGACCAACGAAAGGCCGGCCCAATTCCATTGGACACCCGGATCGGTCTGCGGACAAGAGGCAACGGCCGCACGCCCCTGAACCTGCACAGTGCTCGTCTGGCCACAGGGAGCCGGACCGCACAGAGTGCTCACTCGATAGTGAATGCGTCGGATCGTTGCCGGAGAAGGCGGCTGGCCGGCCTGGCCACCGTTCTTCAGGTTGCGATCGATGAAGCCCGAGTCTCGACCACCGTCTTCAGCGAGAAGTCCTGCGACGCCTGATCGATCCACGCGTCGAGCAGCTCGGCCACCGGTGTGTTCGTACAGAACAGCTTTCCGCGTTGGGCGTCCGCGGTGAGTTCGACAAGCGCCCGCTCAGCGTCACGCTTGCCACCGCGAATGCTCTTGGTGGCGTAGCGCTTCTTCCCGGTGACGGCGTCGACGCCGACATACACCCGAAGCTCCCAGGCGTCGCCTCGCTTGCGGATGTGCCCCCGCATGACACCTCCCGGATATCCGAAGAGCAGCCAAAGGGGTAGCAGACGCACCCGGAAATGGCGAGAGGCCCTCCGGAGAGGGCCTCTGACCTGCTACTTCTTGGCAGCCCGTACGGGGTTCGAACCCGTGCCGCCACCTTGAGAGGGTGGTGTCCTAGGCCACTAGACGAACGGGCCAAGCTGCGACTCCCGACGTTACCGCCGAGCTATGTCAACCGGACGAAGCCGGTGGTTGGGGTGCAAGGAATCGAACCTTGAATAACAGAACCAGAAACTGTCGTGTTGCCAATTACACCACACCCCATTGGAGCGACCGACGCAGTGTATCGGCCCCTCCCAGCCCGGCCACCCTGGCGATCGAACGGGCCGTGGGCTCACCCGGTGAGTTCGCTCAGCCGTTCGAAGCCGACGATTCGGCCGACCGACACACCGGCCGCCTCGGTCACCTGGCGACGCAACGATGTCCAGCCGGTCACGACCTGGTCGGCGTCGACGACACGTGGGCCTCGCAAGCCCGACCTCCTCGGCGGTCAGCTTCGATCGGAAGGCGTGGTACGGGTCGGTCACCAACACCACCTCGACGTCCGTACATCACCGATCGAGCAGTTCACGGTCGCCACGGCGTCGAGCGACTCGTACGCGTGGTCGTCGCCCTACCCTCACGATCACGATCGCCTCCTCGGGCACGTCGCGATCGACCAGGTAGATCTGCGAGGCCTCGGCCTCGGTGAATCGGTCGCCCGGCTGCTTGCCGCCGGTGACCACCACGATCGGGGCGACATCGTCGTTCCACAACGTGACCACGTGATCGAGCCGGGCCGCCAGCTGCGGCGACGGACGCCCGTCGTACTGGGCGACGCCCAGCACCACGATCGCGTCGACCTGCGGCGCATCGTGTGATCGTCCGGTCGCCATCACCTGGATCAACGTGACGCCGTAATACACGAACAGCACCACGAACACGCCGATCAGCACCCGATTCCACGACGGGCCGATCTTCCACCACGGGGTCTCGGCGTGAACGACCTGCGGCGGCGTGCGAGCGATCGACGACGTCGTGACAGCGGCTCGAAGCTCAGCTCGTCGTCGGATAGTCGGTGGATCGCTCATGGGAGCGGCGCCTCCGTCAGCCGTCCAGTCGATCCAGAGCGGAGCGGATCCGGCGCAGCGTCTCGTCGCGACCCATCACTTCGAGCGCCTCGAACAATGGCGGACCGACCGACCGCCCCGTCACGGCGACCCGTGTCGCCGCTTGCGCCTTGCCGAGCTTGATCTCATGGGCGGCCATCAGTTCTTCCATCACCGACTTGAGTGCAGCATGCTCCCACGGACACGTCTCGTAGGCCTCGGCAACCTGTCGCAACAAGTGGCTCGGCGTAGTCGGGCGCGAAGGCCTTGTCCCACGATGCCTGATCGACCTCGGGGTCATCGGTGAACAGAAAGTCGACGACACCCGGCGCATCGGCCAGGGTGACCAGACGCTGCTGGATGTGCGGGGCGATGTCGGCGAAGCGAGCCCGATCCCACTCCCCCGGCAACCATGGATCGCAGGCCGCGACCAACTCGTCGGTGGTCATCATCCGGATGTACTCGCCGTTGAATGCGCCCAGCTTCTTGACGTCGAAGAAGGCCGGCGACAGATTCACGTCCTCGAGGCGGAACGCTCGTTCCATCACCGACCACGGCTGGACCTCCTGCTCACCCGGCGACCAGCCGAGCGTCATCAGGTAGTTGACCATGGCATCGGCAAGGTAACCCTCGTCGCGGTACTGCTCGAGCGCCACCTTGTCGCGCCGCTTCGACAACTTCTTGCGCTGCTCGTTGACCAACACCGGCACGTGCGCCCACACCGGCGGCTCGTGGCCGAGCGCCTGCCAGATCATCTGCTGCTTGGGTGTGTTGGGCAGGTGCTCCTCGGCACGCACCACATTGGTGATCCCCATCGACATGTCGTCGACCACATTGGCCAGCAGGAACACCGGCGTGCCGTTGCTGCGCACCAGGACGAAGTCCTCGATCGTGGCATTGTCGAACTCGACGTCACCGCGCACCAGGTCGTTCACCACCGTCGCGCCGTCGGGCACCCGGAACCGCAAGCACCCGGCCGTGACCCGGACCGAGCCCGAGGTCGCGCGACCACCCGGCGTACCCGGTGACACCCTCGGCCTTCGCCAACGTCTGGATCTCGTCGGGGGTCATTTCGCAGTAGTAGGCGTGGCCATCATCGAACAGGCGCTGCGCCGCAGCCAGGTGAGCCTGGGCGTACGCGCTCTGGAACAGCGGGCCCTCGAAATGCGGGTCGTCCGCAGAGATGCCGATCCACGCCAGCGAATCGATGATGCCCTGCGTCCACTCCGGCTGGTTGCGGGTCTCGTCGGTGTCCTCGATTCTCAGCACGAACGTGCCGCCACTCGAACGGGCCAGCGCCCAATTGAACAGAGCGGTGCGTGCGCCACCGACATGAAAGAAGCCAGTAGGAGACGGAGCGAATCGGTAGCGAGGCGTGGGCGACATGACGTGGCCGACGCTACCCGTTGCGGCGACCACGATGGCGGCGCTCAGGCGCCACGAACCGAGGTTTGAGCGAGGTTGCGGAGCTGCCGCAACGCCACCGAGAGATTGGTGATGTCGAACGCCTCGGCGCGCCGGATCTCGGTCAGCAACGACGACGCCCGATCGGCAGCCCGTTCATTGGCGGTCAGCCACGAGTCGACCGAGCCGTTGCCGGCTTCGATCACGTTGCTGGTCAGCTCGGCGAGTGCCGTGAGCAGGTCGTCGCGCAGCGCACCACGCGCCTGCGTCTGCCAACGATCGGAGCGCGGCAACGCACCCACCGCGTCCCACAACCACATCAACTCGAAGCGGTCGAACAGATCCCAATAGGCGGCCGCCACCGCCACGGGATCGGCGTCAGCCCGGTCGGCCAGTTCGATCACGTCGAACGTGGTGTGCAGAAGACGCCACGTCGCCGACCGTTCAGCCAGCTCTTCGGGTACCCCTTGCTTGATGCGCTGCCTCACCATCGTGGTCATCGCACGACGGATCGGGCCCTTCAGGCAACCACCGAGCTCGGGCGCCAGGGAACGGACCGGCATCGCGGAAACGGGCCACCTCGGCATCGATGTCGACCGGCGGGCGGCGATGCCGCAGGAACCACAGCGAACAGCGCTCGGCCGTGCGACGGCAATCCAGGAACAGCTCGAGTTGATCATCGAGCTCGAGCCCCTGCACGTCGCCGATCTCATCCCACCATTCGTGGAAGCCGAGCACCTCGCGAGCCACCAACCAGGCACGGCTGACGTCGGCAACGGAAGCTCCGGTGTCCTCGGTCATTCGATGGTCGTAGGAAATACCGGAGAGGTTCACGATCTGGTTCACGAGTTGTGTCGTAACGATCTCTCGACGCAGACGATGTCGACCGATGTAGTCGTGGTACTTCTCGCGCATCGGCGTCGGGAAATAGTCGACCAGGTCCTTCTGCAACACCGGCGCATCTGGCAGATCAGTGTCAAGGATCTCGCTGACATTGGCGTTCTTCGTGTAAGCGATCATCACCGCGAACTCAGGCGTTCGCAGGCCCGATCCGTTCGATTGACGCTCGGCGATCTGCTTGTCGGTCGGCAGGAACTCGAGCTCCCGGTCGAGCCAACCCTCACGCTCGAGCTGGTCGAGATATCGGGCGTGCACGTTGACCATCGGCAGGCCCTGCGTACGGGCGATCAGCAATGCCAGCGTCTGGGCCTTGTTGTTGTCGAGCACCAGCTCGCCGACCTCGTCGGTCATCTCCTCGAGCAGGACGTTGCGCTGCTTGAGGGTCATCTCGCCGTCGGCCACCACCGCGCCGAGCAGGATCTTGATGTTGACCTCGTGGTCGCTGCAGTCGACACCGGCCGAGTTGTCGATCGCATCGGTGTAGATCAGCCCTCCCGCCGAGCGCGTACTCGACACGCGCCGAGCTGGGTGACCCCGAGGTTGCCGCCCTCGCCGACGATCCGGCAGCGCAACTCGTCGGCGTCGACGCGCACCGCGTCGTTGGCTCGGTCGCCGACCTCGGCGTTGGTCTCGGTCGACGCCTTGACGTACGTGCCGACGCCGCCGTTCCACAGCAGATCGACCGGGGCACGCAGCACGGCCCGCATCAGCTCGTTCGGCGTGAGCGGCTCGTCGGTCGATGTCCGAGCGCCGCCTGCACCTCGGGGTGAGATCTGATCGACTTGGCGAGCTGCGCGGGAACACGCCGCCGCCCTCGCGAGATCAGCGTCGGTGTCGTACTCGGCCCACGACGAGCGCGGCAGTGTCGAACAGGCGTTGCCGCTCGTCGTACGACGCGGCCGGGTCAGGGTCGGGATCGAGGAAGATGTGGCGGTGATCGAAGGCCGCCACCAGCTTGAGCTGGCTGCGACAGCAGCATGCCGTTGCCGAACACGTCGCCGGACATGTCGCCGATGCCGACCGCCGTCAGTTCGTCGGTGTCGGCGTCCTTGCCGAGCACCGTGGCATGTCGTCGCACGCTCTCCCAGGCGCCGCGGGCGGTGATGCCCATCGCCTTGTGGTCGTAGCCGGCGCTGCCGCCGGACGCGAAGGCGTCGCCCAGCCAGAAGCCGTACTCGGCCGCCACCTCGTTGGCGATGTCGCTGAACGTGGCGGTGCCCTTGTCGGCGGCCACGACGAGGTACGGATCGTCGCCGTCGTAGCGAACCGTACGGTCCGGGTGGACGATCTCGCCGTCGACGACGTTGTCGGTCAGATCGAGCAGACCCACGCACGAACATGCGATAGCACTCGACGACCTCGTCGCGGTTCTCGGCCGGTGTCGGCTTGGGGCGCTTGACGACGAACCCGCCCTTGGCGCCGACCGGCACGATCACCGCGTTCTTGACCATTTGGGCCTTGACCAGGCCGAGCACCTCGGTGCGATAGTCCTCGGGTCGGTCGCTCCAACGCAGGCCGCCGCGTGCGATCGCCCCGCCCCGCAGGTGCACGCCCTCGACCCGCGACGAACAGACGAAGATCTCGTGCGCCGGTCGCGGATCGGGCAGACTCGGGCACCATGCGACGGGTCGAACTTGAACGCCAGCGTCGGCGTGCCCTGGTAGGCGCTGGTGCGCACCGTCGCCTCGACCAGGGCCAGGAACATGCGACCGATCCGGTCGTCGTCGAGTGACGGCACCTCGTCGAGGGCTGAGCGGCACGGCCGACTTGGTGGCGTCGATCACCACCGCCCGCTCGACGTCGTCGGTATCGGGATCGAAGCGGGACTCGAACAGGTCGACGATCAAGCGGGCCAGCTTCGGCAGCCGCGCCAGCGATTCCTCGACGTATCCCTGGCTGAAGGCGAATCCGGTCTGGTGGGCGTACTTCGCGTAACAGCGCAGCACGTTCACCTGAGATGCCGTCAATCCGGCCAACAGGATCAGCCGGTTGAACCCGTCGGGCTCGATCGTGCCCGCCAGGAGACCTTCGAGTGCACTGCGCACTTCGGTGTGGCGCAAGTCGCCGATCTGCACGCCTTCGGGCACCCGAACGCCGACGTCGTACAAGAAGCACTCGGTACCGTCGAGCACGAATCGATACGGATGCTCATCGAGCGCTCGCAGACCGAGGTGGCCGAGCAGTGGCAAGAGGTCGGCGAGGGCAACCGGGTCGCCCTTGCGATACACGCGCATCCGCCACACACCGTCGGCGGTCGTCGATCGTCCGGGTGAGGGCCGTCAGGGTGTCGCG
The DNA here is from genome assembly GCA_963722635.1 of uncultured Acidimicrobiaceae bacterium. GTDB lineage: Bacteria > Actinomycetota > Acidimicrobiia > Acidimicrobiales > Ilumatobacteraceae > Ilumatobacter. The sequence goes on along the minus strand of CAVRNX010000004.1, from coordinate 21,587 downwards.
TTCGCCCGTCACCAGCTGTTCGAGGCGGGCGAAGTCACCGACGGCGGTCTGCGGGATCGACGCTGCTGCGGTATTCATCTGGGGTGGACGAGCCAATCCGTTGCAGCAGTGTCGCGCCGCGCGACTCGCCGAACTCGTGGCTGGCCGCGTCGGCGACCCGATCGAGCCACGCCGTGGTGTACATGTCGACGACGTCGGACAGGTCGTCGAGATCGGGCAAGCGTGTCGCCGCGATCGACCGTGAACGTGATGCGGGCCAGGTTGCCCGACCCGATCAGCGATTCGAGGTCGCGGGTCGGTGAACCGTACGCCTCGCCGACGATTGACGCGACGCGCTCGGACAACTGTGCGTTGAAACGGCTCTTGGGCAGGAACACCAGAATCGTCGACGAGCGTCCGACCGGCTCGGGAACGTCGAACACGCGCACGATCTGACGTTCCTGCAGGCTGACGACGTCGATCACCAAGGTCGCCAGGCGGTCGGCATCCAGCTCGAACACCAAGTCGCGCGGCAGCGTCTCGAGCACGTTGCGCATCGAACGCCCGGTGTGCGTTTCGGCCCCATCATGGGCGAGACCCAGCACCGAACGAGCGCGTGCCCCGACCGACGGGATCGCCAGCACGCTCTGGCGATAGGCGGTCGAAGCGAGCAACCCGACGAAGCGCTCCGCAGTCGGCCGACCCTCTGAGTCGGGAACCAACAACGTGACGACGGTCAGCCGGCTGGCACGATGGATCGTGGAGGTCTGACTCGATCTGGCGACCGCTACCGCAGGGCCTTCGGCATCGATGTCGGGGTCGATCTCGCAATGCCCGGACAACACGCCGAGCTGCGAATCGGGCCGGCACTCGGGGCCGTCCACCCCGAGGTCGTAGGTTGCGGCGCCAAGGAACACGAAGTGCCCTTGCGCCAGCCAATCGAGCAGCGGATCGAGGCGGGAATGGGCCACCATCCGTTGACGCATCGGCTCGAAGTCGACGACGACTCGGTGAACCGCGGCAATCGCCTCTGCCAGGTCGGCTCGCAGCCGTTCGGCGCGTTCGGCGTCGCAGCGGTCGATCTCGACCTGTGTCCAGGCCTCGACCCGTTCTCCGTACCGGCTGCCCCCGATCGCGACCCCGGCGAGATCACCCGCGGCGTCACGGTCGACGCGCAGCATCGGGTGCACCAACAAGTGCGTCGCGATGTGGTTGCGCTCGAGCACGATCCGAACTGTGTCGACAAGAAATGGGGCGTCGTCGGTGATCAGCAGAACCACCGAGCGGTCGGAATGCCAGCCGTCGCGATCGCGGTCGGGCGACAGTACCTCGACCAACGTGTGACCAGGCTGCCGACATCGACCCATGCTGAGATGGGTCAGCGCCACCGCGTACAGATCGTCCTCGCGGCGATCATCGACGTCGAACTCAGGAAGCTCTCCGTAATACGCCGGCAGGAATGCAGCCAGCACCTCGTCATCAGGTCGCCGGTCGATGGCAAGTTGAGCGACCCGTCGGATCACTGTCGACTGCTCACCAGCTTGCGCCTCGTGCTCGCCCATGTGGCCTCCCCGGCCTGTTACGAGTGTTCCGATCTGCCCACACCATTGTGGCCGCAGATGAACCGCTCACTCGCATTTTGCGAATTCCGCTGTAGCTCAGCGGTTCCATCGTCGATACTAGAGACTGTGGAGGATGTGATACGGCGCGCGCAAGAGGGCGACCCCGACGCACTCGGTCACCTGTGGCGCACCTATCAGCATTTGCTGCTTCGATATTTCCGCGGCAAGGGCATGAGCGAGCCGGAGGATCTGGCCTCGAACGTGTGGTTGGAGGTGTCGGCCAGCCTGCCGCGCTTCGACGGCGACGAGCCTGATTTCCGACGTTGGCTGTTCACGATCGCGGCCCGACGCCGGATCGACGAGATCCGATCGTCGAAGCGGCGCCAGGAAAGGTGGCAGGCCCAGCGGTCCGCAACGCTCGACACCTCCGCTCCCAGCGCTGCCGCCGATGCTGAACATGCCGTTTCGCTCGAGCGTGCACTGGCGTTGATACGCACGCTGCCCCCCGATCAGGCCGAGGCGGTGCTGCTGAGAGTGCTCGCCGAGCTGAGCGTCACCGAGGTGGCCGCGATCATGGGTCGCCGCGAAGGCCACGTGCGAGTGCTCGTGCACCGCGGGCTCAAGAGACTCGCCGACGGTTCTGTAACGCCCGAAGGTCCCAGAACGATGTCAGCATTGTGACCGGCGAAGATCACAACACGAATTCGATGATTGCAGCCTTGCGATCGCCTGCTCTCCCTGCAGAGCAGGTTGGCGAAGCTGCCGCAGTATCGGCAATGCTCGAAGTCCTTCCAACGGCTGTTCCCGCACGTCCGTCCGGCCTTCGTTCTCGTCGTGGCCTCGCCATCGCCGCTGTCACAGTCGCCAGTTTGGGGGTCGGCGGCCTTGTTGCCGCCGGCCCCGGATTCTTCCAAGCAGCAGCCAATCGGCCCACCGTCAATCCGGCGCCGTCCGTCGTCACGGTCCCGACCGTCGACGGTCAGGGCGAGGATTCGCTCGCTGCACCCCCTACTCGTCAACGCCGACCAGACGCCGTCATCCCGGCGCCTGCTGACCCTGACATCGTCGATAACGCAGTCGAGTGTGTCGGCGACACCCACGGTGACACGGTTTCCAGCGTCGCCCGGGCCACCGAACCCGGCCCTGAGCATGGCGCCGCCGTCAGCGCTGCCGCCAAGTCCGATTGCGGCAAGGACGATGTTGACGACGGTGATGTCACCGACGACGCAGTCGAATGCGTGGGTGACACCCACGGCGAGACGGTTTCGAGCATCGCCAAGCAAACCGACCCCGGTCCGGATCACGGCGAGGTCGTCAGCGAGGCTGCCCAAACGAAGTGTGGTGACGACGACGGACCTGAAGGCGATGCGCCCGGTCAGTCCGGCGATGCGCCCGGCCAGAGTGATGATGCTCCCGGCCAGTCCGGCGATGCGCCCGGCCAGAGTGATGATGCACCCGGCCAGTCCGGCGACGCACCCGGCCAGTCCGACGATGCACCCGGCCAGTCCGGCGACGCACCCGGCCAGTCCGGTGAGCGCCGGTCGACACCTTGCCGCCGAAGGCAGTGGGTGGACCGCCGAGTACGCCTCCGGGACAGACCCGCACACCCTGATCAGTTCGTACGCACCCCACACAGGTGCTCACCAGGCTCGCCTGCCGGCGACGGTAATGTTGCCTGCGATGACTGCTCGCATCCACGAACCACACACCGGGCACCGGTCCGTGTCGGGCGGGCTGGCGCGCGCCGCTGTGTTCGGTGTCAGCGACGGGTTGGTCTCGAACGTGTCCCTGATCCTCGGTTTCGCCGGGTCGGGGGTCGACAACACCGTCGTTCGGCTGGCCGGTTTGGCGGGTGCCGTGGCGGGCGGAATCTCGATGGCCGCCGGCGAATGGGTATCGGTCACCTCGCAGAACGATCTGATCGAGCGTGAGCTGACGATCGAACGTCGCGAGCTGAAACACAACAGAGAACACGAGACCGAAGAACTGGCGGCTCGCTACGAGAGCCACGGAATGGGCGCCGAACGAGCTGCCGCTGCCGCCGAGGAAGTGATGCGCCATCCCGAGGTCGCACTCGCCGTGCACGCCCGCGAGGAACTCGGCGTCGACCCCGACGATCTGCCGTCGGCCATGTGGGCCTCCGGACTTTCGCTGTTGTGTTTCCTGTTCGGCGCATTCCTCCCGCTCGTGCCGTGGTACATCGGTGGCGGCACCTCGGCAGCGTGGGCGTCGCTGGTGATCGGTGTCGTCGCAGCCGGTGTGGTCGGTGGATTGGTGGCGCGATTCGCCGAACGCACGATCGTGTGGGGCGTCCTGCGCCAGGTCGTGATCGTGTTGGTCGCCTGCGGTGTGACCTATCTGATCGGCGAACTGGTCGGCGTCAATCTGGGCGGCTGACCAACCTGCGACGGGTCTCCTCGGCCCGCACCTCCGCCTCCTCGGCAGAGTCGGCCCAGCACGTGAGATGGCCCATCTTGCGCCCCGGCCGCGCCACCGCCTTGCCGTACAGGTGGAGAGCAGCGCGCGGATCGTCGAAGGCACGAGCCCAGTCCGGGTCGCCGTCGTCCCACAGGTCACCCAGCAGATTGACCATCGCCGCCCCCGGTTGTGTCATCGACGTGTCGCCCAAACCGAGCCCGCAGATCGCCCTGATCTGTTGCTCGAACTGATCCGTCTGAGCGACATCGAGCGTCCAATGCCCGCTGTTGTGGGGACGCGGCGCCATCTCGTTGATCAGCAGTTGGCCATCGACGACGAAGAACTCGATCGCCAACACACCGACGTAGGACAAGGCATCGGTGATCGCCATCGCCAGGCCGACGGCACGATCCGACAGCCGCCTCGACACGTGTGCCGGCACGATCGACAGATCGAGGATTCCGTCACGTGTCGATTCTCGGCGACCGGGTAGGCCGCGAACCCGCCGCTCGACGAACGCGCGACGACGACGCTCAACTCGGTCTCGAACAGCAGCGCACGTTCGAGCACGCACGGCACCGAACCCATCGTGCGCCAGGCCGCCCGCATCGCTGAACCGTCGGCCACCAGTCGCTGGCCCTTCCCGTCGTAGCCCAGGCGAGCGGTCTTCAGGATCGCCGGGTAACCGATCTCGGGATCGGCGTCGGGGCGGTCGACCACGGCGTAGGGCCCGATCGGCAGCCCATTGTCGGCCAGGAACTGCTTCTCGGCGATCCGGTCCTGAGCGATCGCCACGGCAGCCGCCGATGGGGCCACCAGCGTGCGCCGGGCCAACGCTTCGAGCGCTGCTGCGGGAGGGTTCTCGAACTCGGTCGTGACGACCTCGCACTCGTCGCCGAGCCGGCGCAGTGCCTCGGCGATCGTCGTAGGCGGCGACCAGATGAACGTCGGCGATCAGACCGGCCGGAGCTTGCGGGTCTGGCTCGAGCACCATCGTGCGATACCCCATCGTGCGGGCAGCCATCAGCGCATAGCGTCCGAGCTGGCCACCACCGAGCATTCCGATCGTCGCCGGCGGAACGATCGGGGTCGCTCACCTGGTCACTCCGGAGGCAGGACCGACGAAGCGGCCTGGTCACGGCGGTCGTCGCGGTACTGCTGCAGCGCCGTGGCGAGCGCCGGGTCGTCGGCGGCCAGCACGGCCACGGCGAACAACGCCGCGTTGGTGGCGCCCGCCTCGCCGATCGCGAACGTGGCGGTCGGGATCCCGGCGGGCATCTGCACGATCGACAGCAACGAATCCTGGCCGGACAGATGACGTGAGGCCACCGGCACGCCGAGCACGGGCACGAGCGTCTTGGCCGACAGCATGCCGGGCAGATGGGCGGCGCCGCCGGCCCCGGCGATGATCGCCCGCAGACCCCGGTCGGCCGCCTGTTCGGCGTAGGCGAACATCTCGTCGGGCATGCGGTGGGCCGACACGACCTTGGCCTCGTGGGCGACACCGAAGTGCTCGAGCACCTCGACCGCCTTCGACATCGTCGGCCAATCGCTCGACGACCCCATCACCACACCGATCACCGGCGAGGAACTCGTGGTGTCACTCATAGGTTGTTCGTCCGCTGACGGTCGGGGGCGACCTTCACGATCGCCCGTCGATCCGATCGGATTGGGACTACGTGCCCAGGTACGTGTGCGAGGGCATGCAGCAGATCAACGTGCTCGGAACCGAGCTGATGCCGTGCTCGTACGACCCGCGCACCGGCTACTACCGCACCGGCTGCTGCGAGAACCGCGGCGACGACCCGGTCTGCACGTGGTGTGCTGCCGGGTCACCGACGACTTCCTGGCGTTCTCGAAGTCGGCCGGCAACGACCTGTCGACCCCGATGCCGCGGTACGGCTTCGCCGGTCTCCAAGACGGCGATCAGTGGTGCGTGTGCGCCGACCGCTGGGCCGAGGCGCTGGCAGCCGGCCGACCTGCCCGGTCGTGCTCGAGGCACCCACGTCTCGGCGCTCGAATTCGTCGACCTCGCCGACCTCAGCCACGCCGTCACGCCTGACCTTGCCGGTCGATGCGAGCTTCTTGATGAGGGGATCGAGCACGTTCCGAGACTACGTGGTAGGACAGGGTGATGCAGCAGATCAACGTGCTCGGAACCGAGCTGATGCCGTGCTCGTTCGAACCACTCACCGGCTACTACCGCACCGGCTGCTGCGAGAACCGCGGCGACGACCCCGGCTTGCACGTGGTGTGCTGTCGCGTCACCGACGACTTCCTGGCGTTCTCGAAGCTGGCCGGTAACGACCTGTCGACTCCGATGCCTCAGTACGGCTTCGCCGGTCTCGGCGACGGCGATCAGTGGTGCGTGTGCGCAGCACGTTGGGCCGAGGCACTGGCAGCCGGACAGGCCTGCCCGGTGGTGCTCGAGAGCACCCACGTGTCGGCCCTCGAGTTCGTCGATCTCGACGACCTCAAGGCGCACGCCGTCACGGCCTGAGCGTGTTCACCCCCCAGGGCACAGAGCTGGTTCAGGCGATCAGGGTGGCGCCGTGCTCGACCGCTGACATCACCGTGTCGGGGTCGTCGGCGGGCAGCCAGAAGATCAGGCGGTCGACACCGGCCTCGCGGTACCGATCGACGATGTCGGCCCGCATCGGGCACCCGTAGATGCCGATCTCGATCGAGTCGGGGTCGCGACCGGCCTCCTCACACATCTGGCGCAGCAACGGCAGCCGTTCGAGCGGATCGGTACGTCCGTGGATCGGCATCCAACCGTCGCAGTACTCGACGATGTGGCGGAACGTGATCGGCCCTCCCCCACCGCCCATGATCACCGGCGGGTGCGGCGACTGGACGGGCTTGGGGTTCGAGGCACTCGGCGAGAACTGCACGTACTCGCCGTCGAACGAAGCGGCCTCCTCGGTCCAGAGCGCTCTGACGGCGAGGATCCGCTCGCGTGCCGTGCTGCGGCGCTTGGAGGGGTCGGTGCCGTGATGCTCCATCTCGTCCTCGTTCCAACCCACGCCGACTCCGAACAGGAAACGCCCGCCGGACAGCAGGTCGATCGACGCGACCTGTTTGGCGACGTTGATCGGGTGATGCTGATTGACCAGGCAGATACCGGTGCCGACCTTGAGCGTGGTGGTGCTGAGCGCCGCCGCGGTGAGCGCCACGAACGGGTCCATCGTGCGCCAGTACATGTCGGGCAGCTCACCGCCGCCCGGGTACGGCGTGCGGCGACTGAGCGGGATGTGGGTGTGTTCGGCAACCCAGAACGAGTCGTACCCGCGCTGCTCCAGCTCGGGGGCCAGCACGTCAGGCCGGATCGTTCGGTCGGTCGGGAAGATGAGGGCGCCGATCTGCATGGCGCGACCGTAGAGAAATCCCGTCGATCGGCGATCAGACGACCCGGAGTCAGGCCCCGGTCAACTCCCGCCAGCGGGCCGGATAGGCGTCGGCCGCCTGCTCGGGGGTGAGTCGCAACGTCGACTCGGGTACGAGGTCGGCGATCGCCCGGGCCTCGGCGTAGTGGTGATTGACGTTGCCGACGCCCTCGAACAGCTCGGACGTCGCCCGATCGAGCTCGGCCGGCGGGTTCTCGTCGAAGAACCCCCAGATCGTGAACGCCAGCGTGACGTCGTGAACGACGGGCGCCCGGCTGAACAGCGACGCCCGCCGCAACGCGATACCGACGCATCCGCGGATCGCATCGTCGAGTCGCTCGCGACCCTGCAGATGCACCTTTGGCGAGAGACGGTGGGCGAGCGTCAGCGCAAAGCCCTGGTCGGGGCCTTGTGCACCCATGCGAGGGCCGACCGGCTGGAGGCCTTCGACGATGCCGGGACGGTCGGGATCCCACGCCGACGGGAACGACCGCCGGCGACGAGTAGTAGCGGGCGTCACGCTCTGAGACAGGGGCAGACTTCGGTGCGGCCATAGCGAGCTCATCGTAACCGCCCGGGGCGTTGGGATGATGTGCCTGGGTCAGGCCGGGGCGTGCAGGAGGCCGTAGACGAGGCTCTCCTCGAGGGCTCGCCACGAGGCCTCGATGATGTTGGGGCTGACGCCGATGGTGGTCCAGTCGCGTTCGCCGTCGGTCGCCGACAGCAGCACGCGGGTGACGGCACCGGTCGCCTTTCCGCCGTCGAGGATCCGCACCTTGTAGTCGGTGAGGTGGATGTTGGCGAGGTGCGGGTATGCCTTCTGAACGGCGCGCCGCAGCGCCGTGTCGATGGCGTTGACCGGCCCGTTGCCCTCGGCGGTGAAGACGTAGCGTTCCTCGTCGACCCACACCTTGACCGTGGCCTCGGTGTTGAAGTCCCCGGCGGCGGTCTCGTCGGTGATCACTCGCAGCGACTCGACCCGGAAGAACTCCTGTCGCCAACCGACCGCCCGACGCATCAGCAGTTCGAGCGAGGCATCGGCCGCTTCGAAGTGGTACCCCTCGTGCTCGAGCCGCTTGAGTTCGTCGATCACCTGCATGATCGCAGGACCGTCGAGATCGAGCCCGAGATCATCGGCCTTCATCTGGATCGTCGCCTTGCCGGCCATCTCCGACACGACGAAGCGGGTGCCGTTGCCGACCAGTTCGGGATTGACGTGTTCGTAGGCGTCCTTGGCGCGCACGATGGCGCTGACGTGCAGACCGGCCTTGTGGGCGAACGCTGACGACCCGACGTACGGAGCCTGCGGGTTGACGGCCCGGTTCAGTGTTTCGGCGATGCGGTGCGACACGACGGTGAGGCGTTCCATGCGGCCCTCGGGCAGACACAGGTAGTTCTGCTTGAGTTGCAGGTTGGGGATGATCGACGTGAGGTTGGCGTTGCCCGTGCGCTCACCCAGGCCGTTCAGCGTTCCCTGCACATGACGGGCGCCACCCCGCACAGCCGCCATCGAGTTGGCCACGGCGCAGCCCGTGTCGTCGTGACAGTGGATGCCGATCGTGACGTCGTTGCCGACGTGGGCGTTCACGGCGGTGACGATCTCCTCGATCTCGTGCGGCAGCGAGCCACCGTTGGTGTCGCACAGCACGACGTGGGATGCCCCCTTCAGCACGGCCGCCTCGAGCGCCCTGAACGAGAACTCGGGATTGTCCTTGTAGCCGTCGAAGAAGTGCTCCATGTCGACCAGCACCTGGCGGCCGTGGCCGTGGAGGAATTCGACCGAGTCGGCAATCATGGCGGCGCCCTCGTCGAGCGACGTCTTGAGCGCTTCGGTGACGTGGTAGTCCGAGCTCTTGGCGACGATGCAGACCGCCGAGGTGTTGGCGTCGAGCAGGTGCTGCAGCGTCTGATCCTCGTCGACCTTGCCTCGCGGTCGGCGGGTCGAGCCGAATGCGACGAACGTCGCCGTCGTCAACGCCAACTCGGTCGCCGCCCGCTCGAAGAACTCGATGTCCTTCGGGTTGGCGCCCGGCCACCCGCCCTCGATGAACTGGACGCCGAGATAATCGAGTTGCCCGGCAATGAGCAGCTTGTCGTCGACCGTCGCCGAAACGCCCTCGACCTGGAGGCCGTCGCGCAACGTCGTATCGAAGATCTCGACCGCAGTCGGTTGTGCCGTCATGTTGATGTCTTTCGGCATGTTGATGTCTTTCGGATGGTGAGGTCGCCGGAGCAACAAAAAAGCCGCCCGGTGGGCGGCACAACGAGCACGTGGGTCACACGTGCTCTAGGGAATCACGATGGCGAGTTCGTTGCGCATCGCCGACCATTCAACCCCGTGATCGACCGATCGTCAATCCGCGCCGCGATGTATCTGGCGATGTACCTGGTGATCGACCGACACAGAACTGCCGGCGGGGCGCTCTGTCGAGGCCGATCGGCGACTGCCGAGTTGGGGACAAACCTGTGTACGCGCTTGTGCATGACCCACAAATCCTGGGGATTCCAGAGAAGTTCGGTGGATAACCCTGGGGATTCGAAAATAGTCCTTGACCTGGGATTTCCCGGGCGCGATGGTATGACCCGTACCGGAGAGCGCACGCCAACCGGGGTCGAGAGACCGAGTCTGTGAAGTCAGTCCTTCGGGGCTGTCGGAGCGGAAAACGGACCCGATTCACGAGGTGAGAGCGGCTTCGGTCGGAGCGAGAAGCCACATGCTTCGAAGCACCGAGTCGCCGGGCAACCGGAGGCCACGGGCGGAGAGGTGACCGGGCCGAAACCGAGTGAGCACCCCAACTGCGAGCTCGGAGGAAGTCCGGCGGCGTCAGACGATGGCACGGTTTACCGGGTCAGCGTGAACGGCGTCGAGGGGCCAACGGGGCCGGGTGACCGGCAGACCGGGGTTCCGTCTCCGGGAGCGGAGGTCGGGTGACCGATCGAAGCGAACGGACGGCACCGTCATCGGGCAACCGATGTGGCGCTGAGAGGCAACGGGGCTGGGCAACCAGCAACCGGGTTTCGACTCCGGTGACGGAGGCTGGGCAACCAGTCGCCGTGGTCGGGGCGGCAACTGTCGCCGGGCAACCGGTGGGGGTCGTCGAACGGCAGCGGGCTCGGGCAACCGAGCGATCGGCCGAAAAGGGCATCGCCCGCCGAACCCCTTGGGGTCCCGACGGGCGATGTGATTGATCGAGACGCAGGCTAACGCCCGTAGATCGGTCAGTGGTGGATCGCTCCACCTTTGTGGTAGCCCCGGGTGGGTGCGTCGGCGCAAGCTGGCAGCACTGCCCGGGGTTGCTCATTCTTTTCGGGCACCGATGCCACGATCGCGCCTATGGTCGGACTCGTGAACGAACCGCGCCGCCACCTCTCGCCCGGCATGGCCGAGCAGCTCGATCTCGGTTACACCTTCGGTGGGCTGGCGACGTTCGGCCAGCGCCCATTTCTCACCGATCCCGAGCAACTCGACGAGTGGCAACCCGACGTCGCCATCGTCGGCGCTCCGTTCGACATCGCCACCACGAACCGGCCGGGTGCCCGGTTCGGCCCCAAGGCGATCCGGGCGCTGGCGTACGAGACGGGCACCTACAACATCGACCTCGACATCGAGGTCTTCGATCATCTCGAAGTCGTCGACTACGGCGACGCCTACTGCCCGCACGGCCAAACCGAGGCGAGTCACGCCAACATCCGCAACCGCGTCCATCAGGTGGCCAGCCGTGGCATCGTTCCGATCACACTCGGTGGCGACCATTCGATCACCTGGCCCGCAGCGACAGCCGTCGCCGACGTGCACGGGTTCGGCAACGTCGGGGTGGTTCACTTCGACGCCCACGCCGACACCGCCGACTCGATCGCCGGCAATCTGGCCAGCCATGGCACTCCGATCCGTCGTCTGATCGAATCCGGTGCAGTGCCCGGCGATCGTTTCGTCCAGGTCGGCCTGCGCGGCTACTGGCCGCCGGCCGACGTGTTCGCGTGGATGAGGGAGCAGGGCATGGTGTGGCACACCATGCACGAGATCTGGGATCGCGGCATGAAGGCCGTGATCGCCGACGCAGTTGCCGAGGCACTGGCGCGGGCCGACAAGCTGTACATCTCGATCGACATCGACTGCCTCGACCCGGCGTTCGCCCCCGGCACCGGCACGCCGGAGCCCGGAGGGATCACCACGGTCGACCTGCTCCGCATGCGTGCGCCAGTTGGCGATCGAGCACGACGTGGTCGGCATGGACGTGGTCGAGGTCGCCCCGCCCTACGACGTCAGCGATCTCACCGTGAACGCCGCCCACCGGCTCGTGTTCGAGGCCCTCAGCGGCATGGCCGAACGCCGCCGACGAGCCGCCGGTTGAGTCGAGAGATCGGCCTCCTCCGCGAGACGGTCGATTTCGAGCGGCCGTTCGTCTTCATGACGAAGACCGCTCATCCCGGAGGAACCAACCGAAAAGGACATGCTGCTGACAAAGACGCCGAGATAGTCAAGCTGATGGGGACTACAACGCATTCACCGGCAGCAGCGTCGAGAGCGGGGAGCTGATCTCGGGCGAGCCGCTACAAGGCGTCGAGACTGCAAGCAGAGTCGCCAATCGCAACGGGGCGAGCATCGTCACGTACTCCCTTGGCTCAGACCAAGGAGATGCTCGGCGGCTTCTACGTGATCGACGGCGACTCGCTCGAACGGGCCCAGGCGATCGCAGCCGGGATCCCCACGGCGAAGTTCGGCCGGATCAAGGTTCGTTCGCTGGCCGAGCTGCCCAGCGACCTGATATCGCGAACGCTTCGAGGGCTTGGTCCGGAAGCACGCGGGCCGCGTCTTCGCGTCGCTGATCGGGCAGTTCCACGACTTCCTGCTCGCCAAGGAGGGCCTGCAGGAAGTTTGGCTGCCGACCGCCAAACCATGGCCGCTCGAGGGCTGGCCCGATCAGCCGGTGGGCTTCGCCGTCGAACCCGTCACTCGCCGATGACATCTGCCACGCGATGTGATACACCGTTATGCAGAGATTGCGACCGGGATCGAACGGGTCGATCCCTCTGGAATCTCTCCATACCAATCCGGCGGATAGTGAACATAGGAGATCGGCATGAAGCGCACCTCACGGAAGACCGTCATACCTGCACTGGCGGCCACGCTCCTCACACCGCTGGTGGCCTTCGTGGCACCGGCGGTCGTCTCGAGCCCGATCGTCTCGGCAGCGCCCACAGTGGTGGCGTTCGACATGGTGAACAGTGCGAGTCAGAACTTGAACGCTCACACGAACGCGTTCGCGGGTGCGTTCGCGAGTGGTGGTGACGGCTTCGAGAAGTACCAGCGTGGTGTGTCGGCGTCGATCCCGTTTGCGGTCGTCGACGACAGCCTGAGCATCTTCCCCGCGCGACGCAGGGGCATCATCGGGGAGGCCAACACCGACGAGTTCTTCGGTGTGATCGATACCGAGAACCCGCAGAACGCGGGCCCGGTCGACTGCGGTCTGGGAGTTCAACATCACCGGCACCAGCGATCCGAGTCTGTCGATCGACATGGGTGCGATGGGCGACTTCGAACTGAGTGACTCGTTCACGCTGGGACTACTCGATCGACGGTGGTCTCGACGTTGCGCAGCGTTCACCAACTCGGTCGACGAAGCCGCAGCCAGGACTACACGATGGACGGCGGCACCACGTTCACACTGGACGACCCGATGTTGGCCAACGGCGTGTTGTTGAACAACAACCTGCAGACCGTCACCGCCCCGCTGGCCGGCACCGGCAGCGCGCTGACCCTCACCCTCACCGCGATCGCCGACAGCGGCAGCGAAGGCCGTCGCCTTCCAGAACCTCGTCATCGACGAGCGTGCCGCCGTCGGGGCCGGTCGCCTTCGACATGGTGGGCAGCGGCGAGCCTGAACTTGACGCTCACACGAACGCGTTCGCGGGGGCGTTCACCTCGGCGGGTGACGGGTTCCAGAAGTTCCAGCGGGGCGTGTCGGCAACCATCCCGTTCGCGGTGCTCGACGACAGTCTGACCATCTTCCCCGGCGACACCCTCGGCATCATCAAGGACGGCAACACCGACGTGTTCTTCGGCGTGACCGACACGGTCAACCCCGACACCTCCGGGCCCGGTGACTGCGACGTGGGTGTTCAACATCGCAGGCGCGTCCGATCTCGGACTGTCCATCGACATGGGCGCCATGGGCGACTTCGAGTTGGCCGACAGCTTCGACTTCCAGTACTCCATCGACGGCGGCCCTCCGGCCGCGGCATTCTCGATCGCAGCCGACGAAGCGACCAGCCAGACCTACACCCTCGAAGGCGGCGCGATCATCACCCTCGACGACCCGCTCGTGGCCGACGGCACCGTGCTGTCCAACGACCTCCAGACCATCTCCACCCCACTCACGGGCACCGGCAGCCAACTGACCCTCACCCTCACCGTCGACGCCAACGGCGGCAGCGAGGCCTTCGCCTTCCAGAACCTCGTCATCGAGAGCTTTGCCGCCGTCGACGGTGGCGTTCGACATGGTGGGGTCGGCGAGCCAGAACCTGGTGAGCTACACCGACGACCCGCACGGTCCGTTCACCTCCGCGGGTGACGGGTTCCAGAAGTTCCAGCGGGGCGTGTCGCCCACCATCCCGTTCGCGGTGCTCGACGACAGTCTGACCATCTTCCCCGGCGACACCCTCGGCATCATCAAGGACGGCAACACCGACGTGTTCTTCGGCGTGACCGACACGGTCAACCCGCGACACCTCCGGGCCGGTGACTGCGACTGGGTGTTCGACATCGCAGGCGCGTCCGATCTCGGACTGTCCATCGACATGGGCGCGATGGGCGACTTCGAGTTCGGCCGACAGCTTCGACTTCCAGTACTCCATCGACGGCGGCCCGCCGGCGCCGGCATTCTCGATCGCGCCGACGAAGCGACCAGCCAGACCTACACCCTCGAAGGCGGCGCGATCATCACCCTCGACGACCCGCTCGTGGCCGACGGCACCGTGCTGTCCAACGACCTCCAGACCATCTCCACCCCACTCACGGGCACCGGCAGCCAACTGACACTCACCCTCACCGTCGAAGCTCAACGGCGGCAGCGAGGCCTTCGCCTTCCAGAACCTCGTCATCGAAGGTGGCGGCGGTAGTCTCGGCGCCCGCCGTTCGGTGCCTGTGGCGACGACACCGAGACCCGGATCCACGACGTCCAGGGCGCCGGTCTCGCGAGCCCGGTGGCCGGCACCTCTCAGGTCGTCGAAGGTGTGGTCGTCGGCGATTACCAGGACACCACAACCGAGCTCGGCGGGTTCTTCATCCAGGAGGAAAACGCCGACGCCGACACCGATCCGGCCACCTCGGAGGGCCTGTTCATCGCCGACAACGGGTTCGGCGTCGACGTGAAGGTCGACGACATCGTCCGAACCAAGGGCAACGTCTCGGAGGCCGGCACGCTCACCCAGCTGTCGGGCATCTCCGATGTCGAGATCTGCACCGATCAGTCCGGCGTGGCGTCGGCTGCTGCGGTCACGCTGCCGGTTGCGTCGGTGGACGTCTTCGAGACTACCGAGGGAATGAGCGTCAACTTCTCCCAGACGCTCTACGCCTCCGACAACTTCACCGCAGCGCCGGTTCGGCGAGGTCGACGCTCTCCGTCGGCGGTGTGCTCGACAACCCGACCAACGTCGTGGCACCGGGCGCGCCCGCGATCGCCTTGCAGGATCTGAACGACCGGAGCCAGATCCAGCTCGACGACGGCAGCCGGGTCGAGAACCCGTTGCCGCTCCCGCCTTACATCTCGGTCGGACAACACGCTGCGCACGGGTGACACCCTTCCCGGGCTGACCGGGGTGATGAGCTTCGCCTGGCGTCTACGAGCTCCAGCCGACCGGGCTGATCACCTTCACCCGAGCCAACCCACCGTGACCCGCCTCCGACGTCGGCGGCTCGATCCAGGTTGCTGCGTCCAACGTGCTGAACTACTTCACCACGCATCGACAACGCGGGCCCATCTGCGGGCCTCTCGGCAATCAGGGGTGCCGTGGCGCCGACAACGCCGTCGAGTTCAGCCGGCAGCGGGACAAGATCGTCGAGGCCATCGTCAAGCTCGACGCCGACAGTCGTCGGCCTGATGGAGATCGAGAACGGCCGCCGACGACGTGCCGACGCCGACCTGGTTTCCGGGCTCAACGATGCAACGGCGCCGGGGACCTACGACTACGTCGCGACCGGGCGCCGTCGGCACCGACGCCATCCGGGTCGCGGTGATCTACAAGCCGGCATCGGTGACCCCGGTCGGCGGCCTTCGCGGTCCTCGACTCGAGCGGTCGACCCGAAGTTCATCGACGACAAGAACCGGCCGGTGGTGGCCCAGAGCGTTCGAGGAGAACGCAACCGACGACGCGTGACCGTGGCCGTCAACCATCTGAAGTCGAAGGGCTCCGACTGCAACGACGTCGGTGATCCTGATCTCGGCGACGGCCAGGCCAACTGCAACGGCACCAGAACCTGGCTGCTCAGGCGATGGTCGACTGGCTGGCAACCGATCCGACCGGCGCCGGCGAATCCAGTACCTGATCATCGGCGACCTCAACTCGTATGCGCAGGAAGACCCGATCGTGACGATCGAAAACGGTGGCTACACCGACCTCATCCAGCTATTCCAGGGTGTGCGACCACTCGTTCGTGTTCTTCGGCGGAGGCGGGCTATCTCGACCATGCGATGTCGAGCACGACCCTGTACCGACCGAAGGTGACCGGCGCTGCGTTCTGGCACATCAACGCCGACGAAACCGGCGAGCCTCGACTACAACCTCCCCGGCCAAGGCCGACGGTACCTACGAGGCAACCGGCGGATTGACCGGCGGCGGACTCCGCGTGTATCTCGGGCCCGGATCAAACCCGGCGGACGTTTCAGGCGGCTGGTCGAAGACAGTCACCCTTGCCAGCGACGCCTTCGTTTCTGTCGCGCTGGACTACCGGATGTTGATGGGTGAAGGATACGAGACGGACGAGTATGGCGAAGTCGTGCTCGAAATCGACGGCGTTCGCTACGGACACGACACAAACACGTCGCTCGTGCACATGGATGGCAATGGCAATGGTGGTGGCACGGAGGACACCGGCTGGCTCAATGATGAAATTCATTTGCACCTGACCGCCGGCAATCACACGTTCGAAATTGGCGCCTACAACAACAAAGCGACGGCAGGCGATGAATGGGTTGAAGCCTTCATCGACAACTTTCTTGTCACACAGATGGATTACGCTCGCGTGATCAACATCACGGCCACCAACGACGATCCGACCAATGCTGGCAGTCTGCCCACCGATATCGCGGTCACCGAAGACGTTCTGAGCAACGTGGATCTATCGGCCATTGACCTGGCCGACGTGGATGCGTCCGGCGGGGACTTGACCCTGACGCTGACCACCGGCACCGGCGGCAATCTGACGGCTGCAGCCGGAACGGGTATCACGATCGGCGGCACCTCTACGGCGCTTACGATCAGCGGTTCACTGACCGACCTGAACAGTTATCTGAACAACGCCAGCAGCATCACCTATCTTCACGCCACAGGCAACCTCAACGGCGATGACGCTGACACCATCCGGGTCGATGTCACGGACAACGGCAATACGGGCAGCGGCGGTGGAGGCACGATCACGCTTGGCACCTCTAATGTGGATATAACGGCTGTCAACGACACGCCCACGATCAGCGCCATTGCCAATCAGACCATTTCCGAAGATGGCACAACGGGCGCCCTGGTGTTCTCCGTGGGCGACGTGGAAACCCCGGTCGGATCGTTGACAGTGAGCGCGACCAGCAGTAACACGACGATCATCCCCGACGGCAATCTGACTTTAGTGAACCTGGGCAGCGGCAGCTGGACCATCGAAGCCACCCCGGCCACCAATCAGAACGGTGGGCCAACCACGATCACAGTCACTGTCTCTGACGGCACAGCGACCACCGATGAGACGTTCACCGTTACCGTGACGGCGGTAAACGATTTACCGGTCGGGCTGCCGACGATTACCGGAATCGTCACCGAAGATCAAATCCTCAGTGCGGACACCTCAGGCATCAGTGACATAGACGGCCTGGGCGCTTTCAGCTATCAATGGTTACGTAACGGTGCAGCGATAAGTGGTGCGACTGGTTCCACCTACACGCTGGGTGATGCCGATGTGGGCACCCAGATCAGTGTGCAGGTGAGTTATTCCGACGGCGACGGCGCCGCGGAGAGCCTTACCTCTGTCCAGACCGCAGCGGTGGTCAATGTAAATGATGTGCCGGCCGCACGAGACGACCAGATCGGCCTGCATTTCGATGGCATCGATGATTACGTAACTATCGGTGCATACGCAGGATTGTCCGTATCGACCAATCTAACCATGGAGGCCTGGATCAAGCCCACAGGTTTAGGTGCCGGATCGCAACTCGTCATCAACAAAGAAGGCGAATATGAATTGGGCATCACGGCTGATACCGGCGAGGTCATGTGGGCATTTGACAATGTCGATCCCGACTGGTCCTGGCATAACACCGGGTACTTTGCCACCGCAGGGGAGTGGACTCACCTTGCGGTGACCTACAACAATGGTGTGGTGGAAACCTACGCCAACGGTGTGCTGGTGGACACCTACAGTGGTTCTGGCGCGATCGCTGACCAATATCCTGGGATGAATGAACTCCAGATTGGTGGTCGCGAAAATGCAACTACACAGCGTTTCGACGGCGCCATCGATGAGGTGCGAATCTGGAATACGACTCGCACCCAGATTGAAATCCAGACCGCCATGAATACCCTCTTGACCGGGATTGAGTCCGGTCTCGTCGGTAACTGGCGCCTTGATGAAGGTAGCGGCACAACGGTTACCGACCAGTCTTTGTTGGGTCACGACGGTACGCTGGCTGATGGCGTCGAGGTGGACGAAATGCCTGTCTGGAAGGGCTATGTCGTCATCGAAGACGGAACGCTGACTGTCAACGCCGCTGACGGTGTTCTGCCAAATGACTTCGATATGGACGGCGACATCCTCACTGCAGTCCTCGACAGTGGTCCTGCCAATGCTGATGCCTTCACCCTGAACCCGGATGGCTCTTTCACATACACACCAACTGCAAACTTCTATGGTATCGACGCTTTTACTTACCATGCAAACGACGGCAGTGCTGATTCGAATATTGCGACAGTCACCATCCGCGTCGACCCGGTCAACGATGCCCCGACGGGCAGTGTGACCATCAGTGGGACGCCGACGGAAGATCAAGTCCTGACGGCAAGCAACACGTTAGCCGACGAAGACGGCCTCGGTCCGATTACCTATCAGTGGCAACGTGGTGGCGTCGATATCGGTGGCGCCACCGGCAGCACCTATACGTTGACGCAGGCTGATGTGGGCACAACGATTACCGTGATCGCCAGCTACACCGACGTTCAGGGCACCGCGGAAAGCGCAACCAGTGCCGGCGTTGGTCCAGTCGTGAATCTGAACGATGCCCCGACGGGCAGTGTGACCATCAGTGGGACGCCGACGGAAGATCAAGTCCTGACGGCAAGCAACACGTTAGCCGACGAAGACGGCCTCGGTCCGATTACCTATCAGTGGCAACGTGGTGGCGTCGATATCGGTGGCGCCACCGGCAGCACCTATACGTTGACGCAGGCTGATGTGGGCACAACGATTACCGTGATCGCCAGCTACACCGACGTTCAGGGCACCGCGGAAAGCGCAACCAGTGCCGGCGTTGGTCCAGTCGTGAATCTGAACGATGCCCCGACGGGCAGTGTGACCATCAGTGGGACGCCGACGGAAGATCAAGTCCTGACGGCAAGCAACACGTTAGCCGACGAAGACGGCCTCGGTCCGATTACCTATCAGTGGCAACGTGGTGGCGTCGATATCGGTGGCGCCACCGGCAGCACCTATACGTTGACGCAGGCTGATGTGGGCACAACGATTACCGTGATCGCCAGCTACACCGACGTTCAGGGCACCGCGGAAAGCGCAACCAGTGCCGGCGTTGGTCCAGTCGTGAATCTGAACGATGCCCCGACGGGCAGTGTGACCATCAGTGGGACGCCGACGGAAGATCAAGTCCTGACGGCAAGCAACACGTTAGCCGACGAAGACGGCCTCGGTCCGATTACCTATCAGTGGCAACGTGGTGGCGTCGATATCGGTGGCGCCACCGGCAGCACCTATACGTTGACGCAGGCTGATGTGGGCACAACGATTACCGTGATCGCCAGCTACACCGACGTTCAGGGCACCGCGGAAAGCGCAACCAGTGCCGGCGTTGGTCCAGTCGTGAATCTGAACGATGCCCCGACGGGCAGTGTGACCATCAGTGGGACGCCGACGGAAGATCAAGTCCTGACGGCAAGCAACACGTTAGCCGACGAAGACGGCCTCGGTCCGATTACCTATCAGTGGCAACGTGGTGGCGTCGATATCGGTGGCGCCACCGGCAGCACCTATACGTTGACGCAGGCTGATGTGGGCACAACGATTACCGTGATCGCCAGCTACACCGACGTTCAGGGCACCGCGGAAAGCGCAACCAGTGCCGGCGTTGGTCCAGTCGTGAATCTGAACGATGCCCCGACGGGCAGTGTGACCATCAGTGGGACGCCGACGGAAGATCAAGTCCTGACGGCAAGCAACACGTTAGCCGACGAAGACGGCCTCGGTCCGATTACCTATCAGTGGCAACGTGGTGGCGTCGATATCGGTGGCGCCACCGGCAGCACCTATACGTTGACGCAGGCTGATGTGGGCACAACGATTACCGTGATCGCCAGCTACACCGACGTTCAGGGCACCGCGGAAAGCGCAACCAGTGCCGGCGTTGGTCCAGTCGTGAATCTGAACGATGCCCCGACGGGCAGTGTGACCATCAGTGGGACGCCGACGGAAGATCAAGTCCTGACGGCAAGCAACACGTTAGCCGACGAAGACGGCCTCGGTCCGATTACCTATCAGTGGCAACGTGGTGGCGTCGATATCGGTGGCGCCACCGGCAGCACCTATACGTTGACGCAGGCTGATGTGGGCACAACGATTACCGTGATCGCCAGCTACACCGACGTTCAGGGCACCGCGGAAAGCGCAACCAGTGCCGGCGTTGGTCCAGTCGTGAATCTGAACGATGCCCCGACGGGCAGTGTGACCATCAGTGGGACGCCGACGGAAGATCAAGTCCTGACGGCAAGCAACACGTTAGCCGACGAAGACGGCCTCGGTCCGATTACCTATCAGTGGCAACGTGGTGGCGTCGATATCGGTGGCGCCACCGGCAGCACCTATACGTTGACGCAGGCTGATGTGGGCACAACGATTACCGTGATCGCCAGCTACACCGACGTTCAGGGCACCGCGGAAAGCGCAACCAGTGCCGGCGTTGGTCCAGTCGTGAATCTGAACGATGCCCCGACGGGCAGTGTGACCATCAGTGGGACGCCGACGGAAGATCAAGTCCTGACGGCAAGCAACACGTTAGCCGACGAAGACGGCCTCGGTCCGATTACCTATCAGTGGCAACGTGGTGGCGTCGATATCGGTGGCGCCACCGGCAGCACCTATACGTTGACGCAGGCTGATGTGGGCACAACGATTACCGTGATCGCCAGCTACACCGACGTTCAGGGCACCGCGGAAAGCGCAACCAGTGCCGGCGTTGGTCCAGTCGTGAATCTGAACGATGCCCCGACGGGCAGTGTGACCATCAGTGGGACGCCGACGGAAGATCAAGTCCTGACGGCAAGCAACACGTTAGCCGACGAAGACGGCCTCGGTCCGATTACCTATCAGTGGCAACGTGGTGGCGTCGATATCGGTGGCGCCACCGGCAGCACCTATACGTTGACGCAGGCTGATGTGGGCACAACGATTACCGTGATCGCCAGCTACACCGACGTTCAGGGCACCGCGGAAAGCGCAACCAGTGCCGGCGTTGGTCCAGTCGTGAATCTGAACGATGCCCCGACGGGCAGTGTGACCATCAGTGGGACGCCGACGGAAGATCAAGTCCTGACGGCAAGCAACACGTTAGCCGACGAAGACGGCCTCGGTCCGATTACCTATCAGTGGCAACGTGGTGGCGTCGATATCGGTGGCGCCACCGGCAGCACCTATACGTTGACGCAGGCTGATGTGGGCACAACGATTACCGTGATCGCCAGCTACACCGACGTTCAGGGCACCGCGGAAAGCGCAACCAGTGCCGGCGTTGGTCCAGTCGTGAATCTGAACGATGCCCCG
>CAVRNX010000003.1:0-227047 GCA_963722635.1 uncultured Acidimicrobiaceae bacterium | reverse complement strand
ATGACGCGGCGGGCCTGCATGGCGAGCGGTTCGTCGACCATCTGGCCCTCGAAGTCGATCGCCGCCACCCCGGCCGCTGACGCCGTCTCGTAGGCGGCCAGCAGGCGTTGGGCGCGATCGACCTCGTCGGCGGTGGGGACGAACGCCGCATTGGCGATCGCCACCTGGCCGGGGTGGATGCACAGCTTGCCGCTGTAGCCGAGCGCCCTCGCCTCGGCGGCCTCGCGCCGGAAGCGATCGTCGTTGCGGAAGTCGGTGACGACCTGGTCGAGCACCGGCACACCAGCCAGCCGGGCGGCCACTGCGACTGCGCTGCGGGCGTACGCCACCTCGGCGTTCGATTCGGTGCGCACCCCGCCCATGTCGGCGATGAAGTCCTCGGCGCCGAAGTAGCCGGCGACCACGCGGGGATGGGCCAACAGCGACCGGGCGTCGGCGACGCCGAGCGCCGTCTCGAGCCCCGCCAGCACGCCCAGCTCGGCCAAGCCGGCAGCGTCGAGCGCGGCGGCCACTGCGTCGAGCCCGTCGATCGTTTCGACCTTGGGGACGATCACGGCCGTCAGGTCAGGCGTGAGCCCGTCACGGATGTCGTCGAGGAACCATTCGGTCGGTTGGCCGTTGACCCGTACCGTCACTTGGCAACCGGCCGCCACGAGCGCCGGCGCGAGCTGGCGGGCGTTTGCCCGTCCCTCCGCTTTGGCGTTGGCCGGGGTGGCATCCTCGCAGTCGATCACGACAGCGTCGGCACCGCGCTCGGCCAGCTTGCTCACGAAGTCGGGCCGCACGGCCGGTGCGAACAGCACCGACCGCAATCGCCCGACCTGGTTCACGTGGCGCCGATCATCGAGCGCTTGGCGACCTCTTCCAGCATCACCTCGGTGGCACCGCCGCCGATCGGCAGGATGCGAGCGTCGCGGTACATGCGCTCGACCGGGGTTTCGCGCATGTATCCCATGCCCCCGTGGAACTGCACACAGTCGTACATGATCTGGTTGATCGCCTCGGCGCCGAACGCCTTGACGCCCGACATCTCCTTCACGTTGTCGCGCCCGTCGTCGTGGAGCCAGGCGGCGTGGTACATCGAGGCCCGCACGGCGTCGAGCTTGGCCTGGTTCATCGCCATCCGTTGCCTGATCGCACCGAGGTCGTAGAGGTGGCCGTCGAACGCCTTGCGCTCCTGGGTGTAGGCGAGGGTCTGGTCGATCGCCAGCCTGGGCAGCACCGCAGCCCATGCCGATCAACACCATCCGCTCGTTCTGGAAGTTGCGCATCGTCTCGTAGAAGCCGCGGTGCACGGTGCCGAGCACCTGGTCGTCATGGATCCACACGTCGTCGAGCACGAGTTCGGCGGTGTCGCTGCAACGCCAGCCGTGCTTGTCGAGTTTGTTCGCCACGGTGAACCCCTCGGTGGTGGCCGGCACGAGGAACGTCGTGATCCCGTACTTGTTACCCGGGTCGGTCTTGGCGGCCACGACCGTGAGGTCGCCGTAGACGGCGTTGGTGATGAACGTCTTGGTGCCGTTGAGCCGCCAGCCGTCGCCGTCCTTGACGGCGACGGTGCGAATACCGGCCACGTCGCTGCCGGCATCGGGCTCGCTGACGCCGATCGACATGATCGTCTCACCCGAGATCACACCGGGTAGCCACTGTTCGTGCTGAGCGGGCGAACCGGAGTGGACCAGGTGCGGGCCGGCCATGTCGGTGTGCACCAGCACGGTCGCGTCGAAACCGGCGTACGTCGACGAGCCGAGCGCCTCGGAGAACGTGGCGGAGGCGAGCATGCCCATCCCGAGCCCGCCATGTTGTTCGGGCACGCGCAGGCCGAACATGCCGAGCTCGACCCATCTGGCGCAGCACCTCACGCGGCACCTTGCCATCCAGTTCCCACTGGTCACCGTGGGGTGTGACCTCCTTGGCGACGAAGTCGACGACCTGGTCGTAGATCGCCTGAAGCTCGTCGGTCATATAGATGTTGCGGTGCGTCATTCGAGTACCTCTGCTGGATCGGTTTCGACGTGGGTTTCGTGGATGATTTCGAACGTGACGAGGACCTGGTTCGAGGCGACCTGCTCGCCTGCCGACACGCGAACCTCGTCGACGGTGCCAGGTCCGGCGGCGGTGAGTGTGTGAAGCATCTTCATCGCCTCGATCACGACGACCGGGTCGCCGCCGGCGACGTGCTGGCCCGGGACGACCGGGACCTCGGTGACGGCGCCCGGGAACGGTGCGACGACGGCGCTGGCGTGCCCGTGACCCTCGGAGCCTGCCGGTGCCCAGCGCTCGCTTCGGGTCGGCACGCTGAAGGTGTGGGTGTGGCCGTCGACGTTGATCGCCAGCGATCTCCGCTCGAGCGAGACGCTGGCCGGTGGTAACGGGGCGGTGGCGTCGAGGCCCTGTGACTCGTGCAGTTCACCGTCGAGCGAGCGCAAGCCGATCGGCAGGCTGGGTTGATGCGGTGTGATTCGGAAGCTGCCCATCGCCTGCCAGGCGTCGGAGCTGCGGGCGTCGACGTGGGCGCGACGCCAGGCCTCGGCGGCCTCGGCGATCGCCGGCGGGGGAGCGCCGGGCAACTCGGTCTCGTCGAGGAAACGGGTGGTGACGCGGCCCTCGACGATCGGAGGCTGGTCGATCAGCCAGCGGTGGAAGCCGGTGTTGGTGGTGAGCCCTCCGATGATCAGCTGGTCGAGCGCCCGTGCGAGCCGTCGTCGAGCGGTCGAGCGGTCGACGCCGTCGACGACCAGCTTGGCGATCATCGGGTCGTAGAACGAGGTGATCTGGTTGCCCTCGACCACGGCGCTGTCCCAGCGGACCCAATCGGGACCGACGAGGTGGCTGACCGTGCCGATCTGCGGCGCGAATCCGTCGGCCGGGTCTTCGGCGTTGATGCGGGCCTCGAAGGCGTGCCCGGTGAACGTCACGTCGGTCTTGGTTGAGCGGCAACGGTTCGCCCGCTGCCGATCGAATCATCAGCTCGACGAGGTCGACACCGGTGACCGATTCCGTGACCGGGTGCTCGACCTGGAGTCGGGTGTTCATCTCCAGGAAGAAGAAGTCGCCCGACTCGTCGTCGACGATGAACTCGACGGTGCCGGCGGAGTCGTAGCCGATCGCGCTCGCCAGTTTCACGGCCGAGGCATGCAATCCCTGGCGGGTGGCGTCGGGCAGGTTCGGGGCCGGCGCCTCTTCGAGCACCTTCTGGTAGCGGCGCTGTACCGAGCACTCGCGGGTGCCGAGGTGGATCACGTTGCCGTGCCGGTCGCCGACGATCTGGACCTCGACGTGGCGGGGGCGCTGGATGTAGCGCTCGACGATCATCGCTCCGTCGCCGAACGAGCGTTGCGCCTCGGACGAAGCCTCGTTGAGAGCGGCCTCGAAACCGGCCGCCTCGTGCACGATCCGGATGCCCTTTCCGCCGCCGCCGGCAGCGGCCTTGACGAGCACGGGGAAGCCGATCCGGTCGGCGGCTGCGGCGAGATCGGCGAGCTCCTGCGAGGCGTCGTAGCCGGGGATGATCGGCACGTTCGACGCTTCAGCCAGGCGGCGTGCCTCGATCTTCGAGCCCATCGAGTCGACGGCATCGGGGTTGGGTCCGATCCAGGCGCAACCGGCGTCGATCACGGCGCGGGCGAATGGGCCGTTCTCAGCGAGGAATCCGTATCCCGGATGTACGGCGTCGGCGCCCGTGGCGTCGATCGCGGCGAGCATGCGCTCGACCGAGAGGTACGAGGCAGCAAGGTCGGCCGGCCCGAGCCGGAACGACTGTGTGGCCTCGTGTACGAAGGGTGCGTCGTGGTCGGGGTCGGCGTAGGCGGCGACGGTCTCGTGGCCGAGCCGGTGAGCGGTTCGGATGATTCGGCGGGCGATCTCGCCCCGGTTGGCTATCAGGATTCGCATCGTGTCGGTCCTTCGGTCACATCCGGTACACGAGGCCGGGCCCCGGGGCGGGTTCGTCTTGTCGTGCGGCGACTGCCAGGCACAGGCCGAGCGCGTCGCGGGTGTCGACCGGATCGATCAGGCCGTCGTCCCACAGGCGCGACGTGGCGTAGTACGGATCGCTCTGGGTTTCGTATTGCAGCGCGACTTCGTCGCGAAGTTCCTGCACGTGTTCGGGCGTGGTCTCGTCACCCTTCATGCCGGCCAACCGAATGTCGACCAGCACCGTCTGAGCGGTTTCGGCCGACATCGTGGCGATCCGCGAGTTGGGCCAGGCGAACAGGAATCGTGGGTTGAAGCCGCGTCCACACATGCCGTAGTTGCCTGCGCCGTACGAGCCGCCGATCAATACGGTGTAACGAGGCACCGTGGCGTTGGCGACGGCGGCGACCATCTTGGCGCCATTCTTGGCGATCCCTCCCGCTTCCGAGTCGCGGCCGACCATGTACCCCGAGGTGTTCTGGAGGAACAGCAACGGCACCCGCCGCTGCTCGCACAGCTCGATGAAGTGGGTCGCCTTCAGCGCCGACTCGCTGAAGATGATGCCGTTGTTGGCGATGACGCCGACCAGGTGCCCCCAGATGCGTGCGAATCCGCACACGATCGACTCGCCCCACTCGGGTTTGAACGGCGAGAACCGGGACCCGTCGACGATGCGGGCGATCACCTCGGTGGCGTCGAACGGGATCCGGTCGTCGGCGCTGATGATGCCGTACAACTCGTGCGGGTCGTACCGCGGTTGCTCGGGCTCGGCCCAGTCGCACCACGCCTGCCGATCGTCGATGTGACGTTGGCCGGTGGTCTCGCAGATCTCACGCAGCTTGCCGTAGGCCTCGGGCTCGGTGTCGGCCAGGTAGTCGCTGACGCCGGATACGCGGGTGTGCAGCTCTGCGCCACCGAGATCGTCGGGTTCGATGATCTCACCGAGCGCCGCCTTCACGATCGGCGGGCCGCCGAGGAAGATCCGGCCGATGCCCTCGACCATGATCACCTCGTCGCTGAGCGCCGGAACGTAGGCGCCGCCCGCCGTGCATCCGCCCAGCACCACCGACAGCTGGGGGAGGCCCATCGCCGACAGTCGGGCCTGGCGGTAGAACGAGCCACCGAAGTGGTCCTTGTCGGGGAAGATGTCGTCCTGCAACGGCAGGAACGCGCCACCCGAGTCGACCAGGTAGATCACCCCGAGCCCGTTCTCCTCGGCGATCTGCTGGGCCCGCACGTGCTTCTTGATCGACACCGGCAGCAGCGAGCCGCCCTTGACGGTGGCGTCGTTGGCGATGAAGACGTATGGCACGCCCTGCACCACGCCGACGCCGGTGATGATGCCCGCACCCGGGGCGCTGTTGTCGTACTGGCCGTAACCGCTGAGCGTCGAGAACTCGAGGAACGGTGTGCCGTCGTCGATCACCATGTCGATCCGGTCGCGCACCATCACCTTGCCGCGCGCCAGGTGGCGCTCGATCGATCGCTCCCGGCCGTGGCCGCCCTCGATCGCCCATCGTTGACGGTCGTGCAACGTGGTGACGAGCTGCTGATACGCCTCGCGATTGGTGGAGTACTGCGTCGATCCGGTGTCGATTCGTGTCTCGATCGCTCTCATGCTGCGACTCCGTTCCAGAACTGTTGCGTGATCGCGGCGGCGAACCGATCGAGATTGCCGCGGCTCGGGTCGAACCATTCGACCGACGAATTCATGGCACCGAACAGGATCAGCCGGGCGACGTTGACATCGATCGAGGCCGGGATCCTCCCGTCGGCTTGCAGGTCGCGGAGCAGCTCGGTCCAGCGCGCCTCGTAGGCATCCCGCACGGGCACGATCTCGTCGCGCACGGCGTCGGGAGCGGTGCGGAACGTCATGACGTGGGCCGCGGTGTACGGGCCGTTCTCGAACAGCGCTGCCAGGTGGGCGCGAACGTGGGCTTCGATCCGGACGGTTGGTCTGGTGCCGGTGACTCGTTCGGCATCATCGAACGCTGTCTGCATGACGGTGATGCCACGATGCAGGATCTGCGCCAACAGCTCGTCCTTCGAGGCGAAGTGGTAGTAGATCGAGCCGGCCTTCATGCCGACCGCTTCGGCGATGTGCCGCAACGAGGTGGCGTCGTAGCCCTGTTGCAGGAACAGGGTCGCAGCCTCATCCATGATCCGGTCACGCCCGGAATCCGGGGGAGCGTCAGAGGCCACCGCTGAGGTCATGTCGATAACCTACCTAACGACCGTTAGGTTGTCCAGTGTCAATCGAACTTGGGATCGTCTCGGGCGGCGCGCCTCATCGGTTCGACCGGGGTCGTCGATCGCGGGCTCGACGGCCGGATGCTGACGCTCGTGGCCACGCCGGATGGTTCATCGACGTGGACGCCGGTTCGAGTCGGTACATCCTCGGCCAAGCGACGCCACTGGCTGCGCCAGCCCTTGCCAAGCACGAACCTGACTCGTCGCGACCACCACAGACGTTCACGGCCGCTGCACTAGCCTGTCCGAATCGACACGAACCTCTCCTCGTCACCGTCAGGTCCGGCAGCTGTCGTCATCGGACTCGATGTCGGCGGCACCAAGACCAATGCCACCGTGCTCGGTGAGGATGGAACTTTCCTCGTCGATCGTATGGTCGAGACGCCCAGTCGCGTGGGCGATGGTCCGGACGCAGCACTCGAGGCGATCCGCGAAGTGCTCCAGCTGGTACTGGTCGCCTCGGGCGCGTCGGCCGAGGCCGTTCGGGCGGTCGGCCTCGACACGCCCGGCCCGGCCAGTGCGACCGGGGTGATCGCCGCACGCGGCGCCACCAACTTCTCGCAGCCTGCATGGTGGGGTTTCGATTTCAGAACAGCCGTCGAGCGCGACCTCGGTCTTCCGGTCATCTACAACAACGATGGCAACGCTGCCGCCCTGTACGCCCACGACCAGTTGTTCGGGATCGAGGCAGACCGCCGTTCGTCGGTGTCGGCGGTCGTCGGCACCGGTCTCGGTGGTGGCGTGATCGAGTCAGGGCGTGTCATTCGCGGCGCGAGCGGCATGGCCGGCGAGCTCGGGCACGTGCACATCCCGATGGAGGGCCTGATTGCAGACGACCAGGCGGTACCCAGCTGCAACTGTGGCTTCTTCGGTGATGCCGAGAGTGTTGCCTCGCTGAGCGGGCTCGAACGCAACCTGCTCCCGTATTGGCTCACGAAGTATCCCGACCATCCTGTGGCCGCGATGTCGGCCAAGGACGCTGCCCGTCAGATCCGTTCCTACGGCGAGGCCGGCGACGAGATGGCGCTCCACATCTTCGATCAGCAGGCGCAGGCGATCGGACGTCTCTTCACGATCGCCGCCAACTTCACCGACCCCGACGCCTATTTCGTCGGTGGCGGAGTGATCGAGGCCGAACCACATTTCCGGGACTGGTTCCTCGACACCGTTCGGGCCGCTACCACCCTGCGCGCCGAGCAGGTCGACGCCGCCCAGTTCGCGCTGGTCTCCGATCTCGACATGGCCGGAGCCAGGGGCTCAGCCCTGGCCGCCCTGCACGCGATCCGCCCCTAACTTGCGGCGACCTGCTGCTCGGCCGCTTGGGCCTCGAGCATGTCCTGGTAGGCGGCCGCAGCCCAGGCGGCCGAGCCGATCGTGCCGAGCAGACTCGAGAGCACTGACCCTCGTTCCCGGCTGCCGCTGGCGAGCGCTGCGAGCAGGGACGCCAGGCTGCCGATTCCGCACAGCACGGCAGCTGCAAGATTGAGTCGGTTGCGGTCCATGGAGCCTCCTCCGGATCAGGTGTTTCGAACGCCGCCGACCATACCCGAAGCGCCGGCTGAGCGGTCGACTGCATGTGGCCGGGCAGTCGTCACTCGTAGACGAGGGCGCCGTCGTCGAGGTCGGCGACGGGCATGATGTCCTTCTCCGACCAGTAATCCTGAGTGTGCCGCCACGGCTCTCGATCGCCTTGCTTGGGCAGCAGGTGCATCCCGCGTTGCAGGTAGCCGGGGTTGAAGTTCTCGGGGTCGACCCACGGGAGCAGTTTCATGCCCTCGTCTTCCTCGCGCAGCGTCGGCACGACGACCTCGGCGCCATTGGTGTCCATGTGCTGCAACAGGCGGCACACGAAGTCGGCGATCATGTCTGCCCGCAACGTCCAGCTGGCTCGGAAGTAGCCGAACACCCACGCCATGTTGGGAATGCCCGTGAACATCGTGCCGCGGTAGGCGACCGTCTCGGAGAAGTCGAGCGGCTCGTCGTCGATCGTGAAGGCGATGTCGCCCAACACATTCAGATTGAAGCCCGTCGCCGTGATGATGATGTCGGCGTCGAGTGTGTCCCCCGACTCGAGGGTGATCCCGGTTTCGGTGAACGTCTCGATCTCGTCGGTCACCACCGAGGCCTTGCCGCTGGTGATGCCCTGGAACAGATCTCCATCCGGTACGAACGCCACGCGCTGGCGCCAGGGCAGGTAGCTCGGTGTGAACGCAGTGTCGACGACGTCTTCGTGTTCGGGCGCCAATCGTGCCCGTACATCGCTGAGCAACTCGGCCTTGACCGCCTCGGGATCGGTGAAGCAACGCTTGGTGAAGGCGGCCTGATCGAACAGGATCTTGCGACGCACGATCTCGTGGACCCACTCCTCGTCGATCTCGAGTTGGCGCAGCTGGTCGGCCAGGTCGTTCACGTTGCGACCGCAGATGAAGTACGTCGGTGAGCGCTGCAGCATCGTGATGTGGCCGACGTCGGGTGCCATCGCCGGGATGATCGTGGCAGCGGTCGCCCCCGAGCCGATCACGATCACCCGCTTGCCGCGATAGTCGAGGTCGTCCGGCCAGGTCTGGGGGTGCACGAACGTTCCCTCGAACCGCTCCACGCCCGGCCAGGTCGGGGTGTAGCCCTCCGAATGCCGGTAGTAGCCCTGGCACATGTAGAGGAACGAGGCGGTGATCGCGAACGGTTCGCCGGTGTCGGTGCGGTTGCCCTCGATCGTCCAACGGCGCTCGCCGCTCGACCAGACCGCCGTGGCGATCGTGTGGTTGTAGCGGATGTGCCGAGCGAGATCGTTGTCGTCGATCACCTCACCGAGGTAGTTGCGGATCTCCTGGGCTGTCGCGATCGGCGCCCCGACCCAGGGCTTGAATCGATACCCGAACGTGTACAGGTCGCTGTCCGAGCGGATGCCGGGGTATGTGTGGGTCAGCCAGGTGCCACCGAAGTCGTGCTGGCTCTCCAACACGACGACGTTCTTGTCGGGGCACTGCCGGCCGAGATGGTAGGCCGCCCCGATGCCGGAGATCCCTGCGCCGACCACCAGCACATCCGTGTGCTCGATCGCCGGCCGCATGCCGTCGGTGGGGCTGCCTGCGGTCGTCGTGGCGTTCCCGGTGACGACTGCGCCGTTGTCGGTGGTGAGATCCATGAATACCCCTTGCTACTCGGATCAGTGCTCGAAGTTAGGTGTTCTCGACGATGGCAGACGAGACGCGGTATCGGCCCGTTCCATGGTCGGTCGGCGGCCGGCGCACGTGATCCGGGCTACCGGACCGTCGACGGGTTGACACGCCCAGTGGCGCGAAGCGCTCCGGCGACGACCAGTCCGAACACGAAACCGACGACGTGTGCTTCCCAGGCGATGTTGGTGTCCTGATCGGCGAGTGCGAACTGGAGCGCGAACCAGATTGCCAGGAAGACGGCAGCCGGCACCCGAAACGGCAGGAAGAACAACGGTGGAACGATCGCCACCACCCTCGCCCACGGGTGCAGGACGAGGTACGCCCCCATCACGCCGGCGATTGCGCCCGACGCCCCGACGACCGGCGTGGTGTTGTCGTGGTGTAGCGCGACATGCCCGATCGTGGCCGCCAACCCCGAGGCGAGAAAGAACAGAACGAATCGCGTCGAGCCGAATCGGTCCTCGACGTTGTTGCCGAAGATCCACAGCACCCACAGGTTGCCGAGCAGATGCATCACGCTGCCGTGCAGGAAGACCGACACGATCATGCTGAGGTACACACGCTTTTGCGGATCGAGCTGCGGGCCCGGTTCGTCGCTGCAGATCCCCGAGTTGATCTCTGTGATCGTCAGTGGTTCGGCGCTGGTGACCTCGCACGGGATCGCCGCCTGTTCGTACATGAAGGTGGTCGATGGTCCGGCCGAATGGGGTTGGACGAACACGAACACGACGGCTGCGATCGTGATCATCAGCCACGTTGCCGCAGTGATGCGGGTCGTCGGGTTGAGGTCTCGGATCGGCAACACAGCAGGTGCGACGCTACCGAGCCGACCGGGGGGCAGTGCGACAGTCGGCACCAGACCGCGAGCGTCGGGCAACCTAGAATCACGTGGAGTTCGTCAGGAGCGTGCGCATGGATCGTCCAGATGGAAGTGTCGACAGGCAGATCGATCTGAGTGTCGATCCGTCGAACTATCGACATTGGTCGGTCGACGTCGCCGGAAACGTTGCCACCGTCACGATGGCTGTGACGCCTGATGCCGGGCTGAGCACCGAGTACGAGCTCAAGATGAACTCGTACGACCTGGCCGTCGACATCGAGCTGCACGACATCGTGCAGCGCCTGCGGTTCGAGCACCCTGGCGTCAAGGCGGTGGTGCTGACCGGTGGTCTCGACAAGATCTTCTGTGCTGGGGCGAACATCCAGATGCTGGCCGCCTCGGGCCACGGTCACAAGGTCAACTTCTGCAAGTTCACCAACGAGACCCGCAACTCGATCGAGGAGGCCAGCAAGCATTCCGGCCAGGTCTGGATCGCTGCCGTCAACGGCACTGCCGCCGGCGGTGGTTACGAGTTGGCGCTGGCTTGTGACGAGATCCTGCTCGTCGACGACCGCGCATCGGCCGTGTCACTCCCGGAGGTGCCGCTACTGGCTGTGCTGCCAGGCACCGGTGGTCTCACCAGGCTCGTCGACAAGCGCCACGTACGACGCGACATCGCCGATGTCTTCGCGACCCGAACGGAAGGCGTCAAGGGCAAGCAGGCGGTCGAATGGCGCCTGGTCGACGGCATGGCGCCCACCAGCGAGTTCGACCAGTTCGTCGTCGACCGGGCGGCGGCGCGAGCTGCCGAATCGACTCGCCCGGATGGATGTCCGGGGGTGCCGTTACCGGTGTTCGACAGCACGAACACGATCGGCACCGACAACCTGAGCGGTCGCTACGTCGACGTGGCGATCGACCGGGAGGCGGGCACCGCCACGTTCGTCGTGCACGGCCCCGACACGCTTCAGCCGGGAACCGCAGAGCAGCTGATCGCGGCCGGTGCGGGCGGTTGGCTGTTGGCGACAGCACTCGAACTCGACCGCGCGATCCTGCACCTTCGCCTCAACGAGACGCTGATCGGAACCTGGCTCCTACGGACCCAGGGCAACGGCGACGCGGTCGTTGCCACTGAGGCGGTGATCGAGCGCGAGCCGGAGAACTGGTTCGTCCGGGAGGTCCATCTGTTGTGGACGAGAACGCTGAAGCGGCTCGATCAGTCGTCGCGTTCGCTGATCGCCTTGATCGACGAAGGCAGTTGTTTCGCCGGCACGCTGGCCGAACTCGCCCTGGCGGCCGACCGCACGATCATGCTCGACGGTCAACGCGATGGCTCGGATAGGCCGGCACCCACGTTCGTGCTGACCGACGCCAACTTCGGCTGGTACCACATGTCGAACGGCATCTCGCGCCTCGCCACGCGATTCTGGCAGCGTGAGGGCGCATACGCCGTGGTGCGCGACCTGATGGGCAAGGACCTCGAAGCAGCGGCGGCCGCAGATGCCGAGCTCGTCACATTCGCACTCGACGACATCGACTGGGACGACGAGGTGCCGTTGATGATCGCCGAACGCTCCAGCTTCTCGCCGGACGCCCTCACCGCGATGGAGGCCAACTATCGATTCGTCGGGCCGGAGACGATGGAGACGAAGATCTTCGGGCGGCTG
Organism: uncultured Acidimicrobiaceae bacterium; assembly: GCA_963722635.1. Lineage (GTDB taxonomy): Bacteria > Actinomycetota > Acidimicrobiia > Acidimicrobiales > Ilumatobacteraceae > Ilumatobacter. The sequence continues at coordinate 215,216 of CAVRNX010000003.1, read as the reverse complement.
ACGGCGTGGCAGAACTGGGTGTTCCAGCGCCCCAACGCGGTCGGGCCCGACGGAGCGTTGCAGCGCTTCGGAACCGGCTCACGGCCCGACTTCGACATGAACCGGGTCTGATCGTGGGCGCTGCGTTCACGCCCGTCGACATCGACGCACGAATCCCCAACAACGTCGGGCTCGCCGACGACCGCCGCCTCCAGCGGGCACTCGAGAACTGGCAGCCGCGTTTCCTGCAGTGGTGGCGCGATCTCGGGCCGGTCGCGTTCAAGGACAGTCCCGTCTACCTGCGCACGGCGATCTCCGTCGACGCCAAGGGCTGGGCCAACTTCGATCACGTGAAGATGCCGGACTACCGCTGGGGCATCTTCCTGGCCGAGCCCGAGCCGGATCGCAAGATCGGCTTCGGCGACCACATGGGTCAGCCTGCCTGGCAGGACGTGCCGGGTGAGTACCGCGTGGACCTGCGCCGCCTCATCGTCACGCAGGGCGACACCGAACCGGCCTCGCGTCGAGCAGCAGCGTCTCTCGTGCCTCACGGCGCCCATCCCTGTACGACATGCGCAACCTGTTCCAGGTCAATGTCGAGGAGGGGCGCCATCTCTGGGCGATGGTGTATCTGTTGCATCGGTACTTCGGTCGCGATGGTCGCGATGAGGCCGACGAGATGCTCGAGCGACACTCGGGCGACCTCGACAACCCGCGCATCCTCGCAGCATTCAACGAGCAGACCCCCGACTGGCTGTCGTTCTACATGTTCACCTACTTCACCGACCGCGACGGCAAGTACCAGCTCGCCTCACTGCGCGAGTCGGGGTTCGACCCGCTCTCGCGCACTTGTCGACTTCATGTTGAAAGAGGAAGCGCACCATATGTTCGTCGGCGCGACGGGGATCGGTAGGGTGGTCGAGCGCACTGTCGAGTTGATGAAACAGCACGACACCGACGACATCGGTCGGTTCGGTGGGATCGACGTCGACACCTTGCAGAAGTACATCAACTTCCACTTCAGCGTGTCGCTCGACCTGTTCGGTGCCGAGACATCGACCAACGCCGCCAACTACTTCGCAGCCGGGCTGAAGGGGCGATTCAAGGAGGAATCGCGCGACGACGATCACCGCCTCCACGATCTGACCCGATCGGTGCCGACCGTGGTCGACGGCCGGATCGGCGAACGCCAGGCTCCTCTGTTGAACGCCCTCAACGAGACCCTTCGTGAGGACTACGCCGACGATTGCGTCGGCGGTCTCACGCGCTGGAACCGCACGCTGGCCGATGTCGGGCGCCGGCTACGGCTGCCCCATATCGGCTTCAATCGTGCTGTCGGCGGATTCCGTGACCACCATGTGAGCCCCGACGGTCGCCTGCTGTCCGATGTCGATTGGCAGGCCAACGTCGACGACTGGCTGCCGACCGCCGACGATCGTGCCCACGTCGAGTCGCTGATGGTGGGCGTCACCGAACCCGGCAAGATGGCGGGCTGGGTGGCACCGCCGTCGGCGGGGATTCACCAGCAGCCGGTCGACTACGAGTACGTCAAGCTGTGAGCTGGGTATCGGCCGGTCAGTACAGGAACATCGGCTTGCCGGGGACGTGGCGGACCTTGGGCTTGTAGGCCTCGACGTCGTACAGCTCGTCGACGTCGACCCGCTTGACGCCCTCGCCGGTGACGCTGATCGGCACGTTCGGTGTAGGTGCCGCCACGCAGCGCGACCATTCGCCCCGACGAGCCGTCGAGTGCGAGGTCGGCCGCCATCACGGCGTAGTTGGTGGCGACCATCAGGTCGAGCGAGTCGGGGCGACCCGAGCGCATCAGATAGCCGATCTGCTGGTAGATGATGCCCTGGCCGGTGATCTGCCTTGAGCGCGCTCGCCGGTCTCGAGGCCGATGCCGCCCAGCTTGCGGTGGCCGTAGGCGTCGGCCTCGCCGGTCAGCGATCATCTCGCCGCCGATCATGGTGCGCGCCTTCGGAGACCGTCACCATGGCGTAGTTCGATGGGATTGCTGCGCTTGTCGGCCAGCAGCATCTCGGCGAGGCGATCGATGTCGAACGGCACCTCGGAGATGAGGGCCCGGTCGACGCCGGCCAGGTAGGCCGTGATCAGCGAGGTCTCGCCGCTGTAGCGGCCGAACAGCTCGACGACGGCGATCCGCTCGTGCGAGCCGGTGCTGGTGCGCAGGTTGTGGATGAACTCGACGCCGCGGGTGACGGCGGTCGAGAAGCCGATGCAGTAGTCGGTGCCGTGGACGTCGTTGTCCATCGTCTTGGGGATGGCGACGACAGGGACACCCTCGTTGTGCATGCGCAGCGCGTACGAGAGCGTGTCGTCGCCGCCGATCGGGATCAGCACGTCGATGCCGAGCTGCTCGACGACTTTCAGCACGTGCGGAGTGAGATCGTGTGGGCCGTCGCCCTCGATGCTGTCTCGCAGGAACTCGGGCACGTCGGCGGTGCTGACCTTGGCCGGATTGGTGCGAGAGGTGTGCAGGAACGTGCCTCCCGACCGATCGACCGTTCGCACGGCCGCCGATGTCGAGCACCAGCGTGTTGTCGGCCTCTGGAGGCTGGGTCGTCGAGCTGCGTGTTGAGGAGGCCGCCCCACCCGCGCCGGATGCCGACGACCTCATGGCCGAGTTCGGCCACTCGGGTCACGACGGACTTGATGCATGCGTTGAGGCCGGGAACGTCGCCGCCTCCGGTCAGGATTCCGATTCTCATTGGTCAACTCGCTCGTTCGTAGATGTTTGGGAAGTGGGGGTCGAGGACGGCTACCGGGATCAGGCTGGTCCCGACGGCAGCGTCGAGGCTAGCCCGTCGCCAACTTCGGCGGCAGGGCCCTTTGCCCTCTTTCTGCCGGGACGCCGAGCCTTCCTGGGCTACAACTCGGGTGAGTCGCCCGGCTGCGCCATCACCTTGGCCAGCTGCCGCAAGGACAGCCAGCCTTGCTGGCGGGGCCGCCGAACGTCGGGTTCGATCAGCTCGGGAAGTTGCGACAGTGGCGTGAACGTGACCTTGCCGTGATGCAGCCCGACCATCGCGCTCTCGTGCTCATTTGCGAGCGCCTGTTCGACGAGGTGCTTCACACTGTCCGACGCCAGGCGTGTGGCCTGGATGCGGTCGAACGGCGAGGGGTCACCGCCCTGTTGTACGTGCCCGAGGATCGATCCGCGGACGTCGAACAGGTCGCCGCCCTCCTCGGTCGAACAGCGACTTGATGAAAGCGGTGGTGTAGGTCTCGTCGACGTGTTCGCCGCGGATCACGAGCCCCAGCCGTTTGCCGTGCTCGAAACCGTGCCGCAACGATTCGAGGTCGGCTTGGAGATCGGCCAGTGAGACGCCCTCCTCGGGCAGGTAGACGCGCTCGGCACCGGTAGCGAGGCCACCCATGAGCGCCAGGTACCCGCAGTCGTGGCCCATCACCTCGACGACGAAGGTGCGCCGCGAAGCGACCGCCGACTGCTTGATCTTGTCGACGTCGACGACGATGCTGTTCAGGGCCGTATCGGCACCGATGCTGAGCTCGGAGCCGGGGAGATCGTTGTTGATCGATGCCGGCAGACAGACCACCGGGATGTCGAGCGCAGGGAGCTCGGACGCTGCTTCGAGCAGCTCGTTGGCAGCCCGGTAGGCAGCCCAACCACCGATCACCAACAGCCCGTCGATCTGGTTGGCGTCGATCTGGTCGGCGACCGCCCGCAGATCCTCCGCGGTCGGTGTGCGCCTGCTGGTTCCGAGTTCGGCACCGCCGCGAGACACCCACCCGGACACACTCATCCAGTCGAGCTCGGTGAAGTTGCCCTTGGCGAGCCCTGAGAAGCCGTTCTGTACGGCGAGCATCGTGTGCCCGAGATCGATTCCGACCCACGTTGCGGCTCGCACGGCGGTGTTCATGCCGGGTGACGGGCCACCGCCGTGCAGCACGGCGAGTCTGAGTCGTCGCTGCCCTTCGGCAGGTTCATGGGGCCGCGCCCGCACCATGGTGCGGATCATGCGGAACGACTCGCGGAAGCTGCCTCCGCGCATCTCCATCGCCGTCTCGTAATCGCGGCTGGCGATCAGATCGGCGACCGAACGCGTCTTGGCGACACACTCCATCAGCGGCGAGCTGATGATCTGGTGGCCGCGCAGCCCGATCAGCTGCGGCTCTGCGTCGGGTGAACTGAGCAGCTTCTGGACCGCCGCGTAACCCAGCACGGTGCTCATGTACCGGTCGAACGCGCTCGGCGAGCCGCCACGCTGCACGTGACCGAGGCTGGTCACGCGCATGTCTTCGCCGAGCTGTTCTTCGAGCGCCTGCTTGACGTGTTGGGCCGTGATCGGGTTGCCGTGCAGATCGCGAGCGCCTTCGGCGACGATGACGATGTTCGACCGTCGTCCGATCGCCCGTCCGGCTTCGAGGGCGCGACACATCGACTCTGTCCATTCGTCGGTGTCGGGGGGACTCTCGGGGATCAGGACGAAGTCGGCGCCGGCGGCGAGTGCGCTCATCAGAGCCAGGTAGCCGCAGTGCCGGCCCATCACCTCGATCACGAACGAGCGCTGGTGACTCGACGCCGTGCTGTGGATCGCATCGATCGCTTCGGTGATGCGATGCAGCGCCGTGTCGGCGCCGATCGTCATGTCGGTACCGAACATGTCGTTGTCGATCGATCCGACCAGGCCCACCAGCGAGAGGCTGCCGTGTCGCTCGGCGAGCGATGCGTCGATCTCGCCGTGCGCGACCAGTTCGTCGAGCAGCTCCGGCCACTCGCCGCGGAACACGTCGGCGCCGGTCAGGCTGCCGTCGCCGCCGATCACGACCAGCGCATCGACGCCGCGTTCGACGAGGTTGCGGGCAGCCTGGCGGCGGCCGTCCCTGGTTCGGAACTCGTCGCAGCGTGCCGTGCCGATCACCGTGCCGCCCTGGTGGAGGATGCCGCCGACGTCGCTCCAGCCCATCGGACGGATCGAGTCGCCCCCCTGCACCATGCCCGCGAAAGCCCTCGTAGATCGCGAAGCACCTGGAGGCCGGCAGCCAAGCCGGTGCGGACGACCGCGCGTACCGCGGCGTTCATGCCGGCGGCATCGCCACCGCTGGTCAGCACGGCCAGAGTTGTAGGACGCTTGGATGCGATCAGCATGAGTTCGCTCGCTGGTGCTGCGACACGGTTCCTCGTGTCCGGCGCCGGATAGGCATCGACATACTGCGAACCTACCCGGCCGCTACGAATTCACACGTTGACACCTGGCTCTGGCCGCCGCAGTCCGTCGCCGTGCGAACCGTCCGAACCGTCCGACTCGGAGCGAGCTGCCGGTTAGCATGCCGACGTGCACGCCGTGGCGTTCGAGGTCGAGATCCGGATTCCCGACTCGCAGTCGTTGAAGGACCGCCGCCACGTCGTGCGGTCGCTGCTCGACGGCGCGCGTCAACGGTTCTCGGTGTCGGCCGCCGAGGTCGGCGGACAGGACACCTGGCAGCGGGCTGTGCTCGGTTTCGCGGTGGTCGCCTCCGAGGCCAGATTGGCCGAAGAGGTGATCGATCAGATCGATCGATTTCTGTGGTCGCGGCCCGATATCGAGATCGTGCACGCCGAGACTCGGTGGCTCGAGTGACCGCGCCGGGTGTGCCCGTCGGCGCTCATCGCGCGAAGCTCGTCCCGTCCGACCGAGCAAACCTGGTGACGTTTCGATAACGTTCTTGGGGTCTGTTGCCACAGTGGTGATGGGCGAATACAGAAAGTAGTACAGCAAATGGCCATCGGCACAGTGAAGTTCTTCAATGATCAGAAGGGCTTTGGATTCATCAGCCGCGACGACGGTGATGACGTCTTCGTGCACTTCAGCAACATCGAAGGCACCGGACGGCGCACCCTCCTCGACGGCCAGAAGGTCGAATTCGAGGTCGCAGCCGGGCGCAAGGGTCCGGAAGCGGTCGGCGTCAAGGTCATCTGACCTGACCCCTTCTGGCTGCGGACACCGGGAGAGTTGTACCGATCGGTGATCGTGCCGAGTCGTCGCGTGGCTTCGACTTGTTGCGCTCGTCGAAATCGGCGACGCGTCCACTGGTCGCCTCGCCGATATTTTCGGCTGCTCCTACCGTTCGTACGGCGTGACGTCGGCGGCGTACTGCTCCCGGAACAGCGCCAAGATCTCACCAGGTTCGGCGTGGCGGCCGGTCTCGTGCTTCGAGTACAGAGTCCGGCCGTCCACGACGACGTCGAACACGCCCTTCGAGCCCATCACCATCGTCAGGTCGGCGACGACGTGTTGGTAGTCGTGAATGAGATCTCGTGCAGCGCCCACGGCGCGCTCCGAATAGTCTCAAGGAACGCAGTACGTGATGCTGATGCTGTGACCCGACATGCCACCAGCGTACCGTGGCACCCTCGGCGGTGGCCCAGCCCTTCTAGCCGCTGTTGCGCAGACCGGTGGCGATCGTGTTGAGCGTCAGCTGGATGCCGCGTTCCACCAGTTCGTCGGTGTCGCCCGATCGGTGGCGTCGCAGCAGCTCGACCTGCATGCACGTGCAGGGGATCGAGGTAAGGGAACCGATTGCGGATGCTCCGCGCCGAGCGCCGGATTGTCGACCAGCGGGTTGTCGGAACCGGTCAGCCGTGCGTGCCAGGCACAGGTCAGCGCATGCTCGCGCTCGATCAGACCGAAGATCTCCTCGCGGGCGACCTGATCGTGCACCAGCGCCTCCGCGTACATCCGACCCAACCCCAGGTCGGTCTTGGCGAGCACCATGCCCATGTTGTTGAGCATCGCCTTGAAGAACGGCCACCGATCGTGCATCTCGACCAGCGTGGCTGCTCGATCCGGATCCGTGGCGAACGCCTCGAACGCGCTGCCGGCTCCGAACCAGCCCGGAATGTTGAGTCGGCATTGGCTCCAGCCGAACACCCATGGGATCGCACGGAGATCCTGAATGCGACCGGAGTTCTTTCGGGCCGCGGGTCGGCTGCCGACGTTCAGGCTGGCGATCTCGCCGATCGGGGTGATCGACCGGAAGAAGCTCACGAACCGTTCCGACGATCCATCGATCAGACCTTGATAGGCGGTCGAGTGCGTGAGCCGCCAGTTCGTCCATGGCCGCGACGAAACCGTTGGCTGTCGACGCCGGGCGACTCGGCGTCGAGGCAGCTCGCCTCGAGCGTGGCCGACAGCAGGGTCTCGAGGTTGCGACGCGCCGACGCCGGCTTGGCGTACTTGGCGGAGACCATCTCGCCCTGCTCGGTGATACGCAATGCGCCGTGCACCGAGCCCGGCCGGTTGGGCGAGGATCGCCTGATAGGCCGGCCCGCCGCCGCGGCCGACGGTGCCGCCGCGGCCGTGGAACAGCCGGATCCGGATGCCGTGCCTGTTCCGCTGTCGGCGACCAGCGTCTCGCTGGGCGCGGTACAGCCCCATTGCGACGCGACGTACCCGCCGTCCTTGTTGGAGTCGGAGTAGCCGATCATCACCTCCTGCCAACCGCCGCGGCTGGTCGAGAGCTGTCGGTACGTCGGTCGTGGGCGAGTAGCTCGGCCGAGCGTGTCGCCGGAGCTGCGCAAGTCGTCGATCGTCTCGAACAGCGGTACGATGTCGAGCGCGCAGGAGATCGTGCCGTCCGTCGGGTCGACCCGCACGAGGCCGACCTCCTTGAGCAGGACGGCGACTTCGAGCACGTCACTGACCGAGGTGGCCATCGAGATCACGTAGTGAGGAACCGACCGCGGCCCGAACCGCCGGTGTGCGGTCGCCGCCTCGCGCAGCACGTCGATCTCACCGGTGGTGACCTCCGAGTACGTGGCGAAGGGGCTGGTCAACGGACGTTGGCTGTGCAACTCGCTCGCCAGCAGACCGATCCGCTCGGACTCGGGCAATGTCGAGGTAGTCGTCGGTGACGCCGGCGACCCGCAACAGCTCGGCCACGACGACCTCGTGCACCGATGAGTTCTGCCGCATGTCGAGCCCGCACAGATGGGTGCCGAAGATCTCGACGGCTCGGCGGACGGGGTCGACGCGGGCTTCGGCGAGTTCGTCGGCGCCGTGCGATCGCAGCGAGTCTGCGACCACCTCGAGATCGATGACCAGCTCGGCGATCGAATCGTACGGGGCGAGCACTGCGTGGGCGGGCGGGCCAGGCACGACATCGACCAACGTGTCGGCCAGGGCCCACAGCTTCGAATGCATGCCGCGCAGGGCTCGACGGTAGGGCTCGTCGGCGCGAAACTGCGAGTCGTCGTTGGAGGCCTCGGCAAGTTGAACCAACTGCAGCAGTGGGGGAGACGAGGCGGGTCGAGACGGAGAGCGTTCGCGAGAGACCGTGCAGCGCGACCAGGTGATGCTGGAGCGCCTCGAAGGCGTGCGATTCGACCGCCAGACGAAGCACCGAAGCGGTGACGAACGGGTTGCCGTCGCGATCTCCGCCGATCCACGAACCCATCGAGATCAGCACGCGGGATTGCGGATCGATTCGCCGAGGCGGTCGCTCACGAGTCGTTCGAGGTCGCGTTGAAGGCGCGGCACGGTGGTGAAGATGCTCGACCGGTAGTACCGCAACGCTTCGTTGATCTCGTCGCGTACCCGAAGCTTCGACAACCGCAACATGGCGGTCTGCCACAGCGTCAGGATCTCGAGCCGCAGCTCGTCGTCGATCTCGGCCAGCTCGCTGGCGCTGGCGAGCGAACGTCGGCGCCGGTCGAGCAGTTGGGCGACCGAGTCGACGCGGTCGAGCACCGTCTTGCGTCGCACTTCGGTGGGGTGGGCGGTGATCACCGGCGACACCGTCAGGTCGCGGAGCTCGGCGATGATCCGCTCGTGCGGGACGCCACGTCCGATCAGCTTGTCGAGGCTGGCAGCGATGCTGCCCTCCTGGGACGTCGACCCGGCATCGAGATGGTGACGGCGGCGCCGCTCCTGGTGCAGATCCTCTGCTGTGTTGGCCAGCAGCGACAGCCATCCGAGCGCCCGGATCACGTGTAGCTGGTCGTCGATCTTGGCCGGCCCCAAGATCGCGGTGAGTGCAGCGACCGGGTCACGTTGCTCGCGCCGGGCCTGGACGGCAGCCAGTCTCACGCGTTCGACGAGGTCGAACGCAGCGTCGCCGGCCTGCTCTCGGAGTACGTCACCGATCATGGCTCCCACGAGCCGGATGTCATCGCTGTCGTCGGTCGGTGCTGTGTCGGTCATTGTCCACCAGTCTGGAGTCGGCTGTGGCTGTTCGTTCGGGGAATGTACATCCGGCCCTGGTTGGCTGGGCGCCGTCGCTGTGTACTCTGCAGTGGATGGCTGACCCAAGAGTTCTCGTGATAGTGCTGGCCGGCGGCGAGGGCAAACGGCTGCAACCGCTCACCAACGACCGGGCCAAACCGGCGGTCCCGTTCGGCGGCACGTACCGCATCATCGACTTCGCCTTGTCGAACTTCGCCAACGGCCGGCTACCTCAAGATCGTGGTGCTGACCCAGTACAAGAGCCACAGCCTCGACCGTCACATCAGCCAGACCTGGCGGTTCTCCGACCTGCTCGACAACTATGTGACCACCGTCCCGGCCCAGATGCGGCGCGGTCCGCAGTGGTTCCAGGGTTCGGCCGATGCGATCTACCAGAACCTCAACCTGATCGTACGACGATCACCCCGACGTCGTGTGCGTGTTCGGTGCCGATCACATCTACCGCATGGATCCGACCCAGATGGTCGACCACCACGTGGCCAGCGGCGCCGGCGTCACAGTGGCGGCGATCCCCGTGCTGCGCCATGAGGCGATCGACTTCGGTGTGATCGAATCCGATGAGGACGGCAAGATCATCGAGTTCCACGAGAAGTCGTCGAACCCGCCCACGATGCCCGGCGACGACACCCGCTGTCTGGCGAGCATGGGCAACTACGTGTTCGACACGAAGACGCTGGTCGACATCGTCACGCCCAATCAAGAGCACCCGTTGACCGACATGGGAGGTGACGTCATCCCGGCCCTCACCCGTCAGGGTGTCGCTCACGTCTACGACTTCTCGAAGAACATCGTGCCCGGGCAGGACGAACGCGAGCGCGGCTACTGGCGCGACGTCGGAACGATCGACGCCTACTACGACGCCAACATGGACCTGATCGCCCCGGTGCCGGTGTTCAACCTCTACAACGACGACTGGCCGGTGTTCACGCACCGCAAGGCGTTGCCCCCGGCGAAGGTATCGCGAGGGGTTGCGGGCGAACCGTCGTTCGTCGACGGTTCGCTGCTGTGCCAGGGCTCGATCGTGTCGGGGTCGCATGTCGAGCGATCGATCATCAGCCCGAGCGTGTTCATCGACCACGATGCCCACGTCATCGACTCGATTCTGATGGAGGGTGTGCACGTCGGCGCCGGCGCCCGCCTGCGGCGCTGCATCGTCGACAAGAACGTCATCGTGCCCGACTGGGCCCGGATCGGTCACGATCCCGAGGAAGACGCCAAGCACTACACGATCAGCGAGAACGGCATCGTCGTCGTCGAGCAAGGGCCAGGTCATCCCGGTACGGCGGCGGTTGATCGTCGGGCCTGCTCCGGCGTCTTCAGGTGCCGGCGAGGGCGGCCACGATCGGAGCGAACGGTTCGATGTCGTTCTGGCCGACGATCACGTAGCTGAAGCCCCACCGATCTCGGCGCTCGACGGAGTTCATCGATGATCTTGCTCGGCGGGCCAACCAGCGCGAACGGTGACTCCGCGATCACGTCCTTGGGCGCCCCGGTGAACGCAGTCAGCGTGTCGAGTGCACCGTCGACGTCCTCGGTGACGAACACCATGAAGGCGCGGATGTTCATCTCGATGTCGGCCAGCCGACCAGCCTCGGTGGCTGCGTCGCGGACGATCTGCACCTTCTGATCGGTCTGCTCGGCCGTCATCGAAGCGAACGTGGTCTCATCGACGGCACCCGAGGTGAGGGTGGCGTTGATGCCGACGATGTCGGCCTGGCGGGCTGCGAACCTGAGCACGCGAGGGCCACCGCCGCCGATCAGCACCGGGGGCTGGGACTGGATCGGCTTGGGCATGCCGTTGTAGTCGGTGATCGTGTAGTGATCCCCGACGAACGAGAACGGTTCGGGGCCGAGCGCGCCCTTGATGACGGCGAGGCCCTCGATCATGCGGCTGACCCGAACACCGGGGGAGTCGTAGGGGATGCCGGACTGGGCGTAGTCGGTCGCCATCCATCCAGCGCCGAGGCCGATCTCCACCCGGCCTTCCGACAACACGTCCATGGTGGCCAGCTCCTTGGCGAGCACGACGGGATGCTTGTAGTCGTTGTCGTAGACCAACGCTCCGAGCCGCAGGGTCGACGTGGCGTCGGCGGCGCACTGCAGGGCCGGGACGGGGGCGAGCTGTCCGTCGAAGTGGTCGGGCATCGTCAAGGTGGAGTAGCCGAGGTCTTCGACCTGGCGGGCGACCTCGGTCCACTCCCTCAGGCTGGCCACGGCGGATGTCTGAATCCCGAATCTGAATGGGCGCTGCTCGCTCGTCATGGAGTGCCACCGTAGACGGCTGCCACCGTCAGCACCCGACCCGTCGGTAGTGTCGGTCACACTGTGATGCGCCTCAGCTGGGTTCTCCGATTGGCCTTGGTGGTCGGCGCCGGCGCGCTGCTCATGACGGCGACCGTCGTGGCGGTCGCGCCGCGAGTGTGGCGCCTCGCCAATGCTCACTCGGAACGGCCGGTCGAGCTGCCCGATTTCGCCGACCTCGCGCAGCGGTCCTACGTCTACGACATGTCGGGCCGCGAGATCGCTGTGTTCGAAGTACAGAACAGTCAGCCGGTCGCCCTCGCCGATGTGCCCGCCCCCGTCATCGATGCCTTCCTGGCCGTCGAGGACAACGAGTTCTGGTTTCACCATGGGGTCAACGTGCGCAGCCTGTTCCGGGCAACGCTGTCGAACTTCGCCTCCGAGGGCCCGATCCAGGGTGCATCGACGATCACCATGCAGGTCGTCAAGAACGACTACCTGGCCGGGTTCGAGCGGGATGGCCGCTACAAGTTGCTGCAGGTCACGTACGCCGTCCGGCTCGAGAAGCAGAAGACCAAGCAGGAGATCCTCGAGCGGTATCTCAACACGGTGTTCTTCGGTCAGAACTCGTACGGCATCGGCGCCGCTGCGGAGACCTACTTCGGCAAGCCGGTGCAACAGCTGACCTTCATCGAGGCGGCGTTCCTGGCCGGGCTCGTGCGGGCGCCGACGAGTTACAACCCGATCATCAACCCCGAGCGCAGCCGCACCAGATTCCTCCAGGTGCTCGATCGACTCGAAGCGGACGAGCTGGTCACCGAACAGGAGCGGATCGAGGTCGAGGACTCGTTCGTCCTGCCCGAGCGTGTTCGACGCCGTGCCGAGCGGGCCACCCAACGCACGTACTTCACCGAGGCGCTCCGCGACTACTTGCTGAATCGCACCGACATCCTCGGCGAGACCTACGAGGAGCGCTACACGTTGCTGCATCGCGGTGGCCTCAGCATTCACGCGACGCTCGACCCCAACCTGCAGGCGCAAGCCGAGCGGGCCCGCAACGAGCTACCCAGCAACACGGTCGGCATCGACGCCGCGCTGACATCGCTCGACACCAAGACCGGGGCGATCCGGGCGATGGTGGGCGGCAAGGGGTTCGTGCCGGGCCAGAACGAAGTCAACCTGGCGCTCGCCCCCAGCCAGACAGGGTCGAGCATCAAGCTCTTCATCCTGGCGGCGGCGCTCCAGGCGGGCGCCACGCCGTCGGATGTGATCGACGGCACCCATCCCTGCGTGTTGCCGAACGAGGGCAACCCCAATGAGCCGTTCTTCCGGATCACCGGGGGCGTCAACGGGGGCATCGACACACTGCGTCGCCACACGGTGCGATCGATCAACTGCGCGTTTGCGCGCACGTCGCAGATCGTGGGACTGAACCGAATGGTCGACACCGTGTACCGGATGGCCGGCAACCCATACCTGTATCCCGGCCAGCCGGCCGAGGAACGCGAGCCGATCCAGCCGTTCTCGGCGTTCGCCACCGGTGCCAACGAGATGAGCACGCTCGACATGGCCGCTGGAATCCAATCGATCGCCAACGAGGGTGTTCATCACCAGCCGTACTACGTCGACTACATCGACGATGCGTTCGGGAATCGCGTGTACACCCACTTCGATCCGGGTGTCGAGGTGCTCGACCGTCAGGTCGCGCTGACGGCGATCGATGTGCTCAAGGGGGTGCTCACAGGCGGTACCGCGCGTGCGCAGCCTGTCCGACTTCGCCAGCCGTCGACCTGCGTTCGGCAAGACCGGCACCCAGCAGAACAACTGGACGGCCGTCTTCGTGGGCGCCACGCCAGAGCTGTCGACGGCGGTGATCGTGCGAGACCCCGACCGTTACACCCCGATGCGAGACATTGCCGAGTTCAGTGCCGCCGGGGTGCCTCGCGTGCAAGGTGGCACGTTCCCGGCTCGGATCTGGGGGGCGTACATGGAGAACATCGGTCTCGAACAGTTCGAGTTCGCCGACTGGGATCGTCCGGGGCCGCAACCGCGTGGCCCGGCACGGCTGTACCTGCCGGGCAACGAGTGCTTGTTCCGGATCGTCGGCTACGAGGTTCCCGCCACTTTGGCGGCAGAGGCGCCCGCCGTTCCGGAGGGTTTCCGCCGCCCGGCAGCTCCCGCGCCGAGCGACCCGCCCCCGGCCACCGACCCGCCACCGACCCAGCCACCGGTCACTACGTCGCCTGCCACGCCGCCCGCCACCACCGTCGTCGATACGACGCCGACCACCACGCCGCCGACGCTGCCACCGGTGCCGATCTTCGGTCAGGTCGAAAGCGGCACTACGATCCCTCCCGATGTACTCGACCCGAACGCCCCGCTGCCATCCGTTCCACTCAACCAAGTCGTGGGCCCCTGTCGCTGAGGTGACGGCGTGAGCCATCCGATCCTCGAGCTGCAGGCCGCCGAAACGATGGCCGATCAACTCAAGCACCGCCGGGAGAAGCTTGCCGAGCGCGAGCAGGTGCAGGCCGCCCGCAACGAGTTGATCCGCTGGGATCAGGCCCGCACATTGATGCATCAACGCCTCGACGAGCTGGCTGCGCAGATCGAGAAGACCGAGGCAGATTCGCACGAGATCGACCAGCATCGAGCAAAGCTCGAGGCACAGATGAAAACGGTGATCGCCCCGCGTGAGGCAGAGGCGCTGCAGTCGGAGATCGCCACCCTGAACGAGCGTCGGAACGGCTTCGACGATGCCGAACTGGCTGCACTGGAAGAGCAGACGCGGCTCGAGGACGACCTCACCGCGCTGCTCGGACAAGAGCAGGCTCTGCGCCGCACCCTGAGCGACGCCGATACTGCCCTGGCCGCCGCCGAGACCGATATCGATGGCGAGCTCGTTCGCATCGCCGGGCGTCTGGAAGGCCTGCGAGGGCAGGTCGGCGCCGGCGTGTTGAAGCGCTACGACCGGCTCCGCGATCACTTCGTCGTCGCCGCCGCACCGCTCGCCGGCTCACGTTGTGAGGGCTGCCACCTCGACCTCTCGGCCCACGAGGTCGACGATGTCAAGGACGAGGTCGCTGCCAGCGGAGTTGGCGACTGTCCTCAGTGTGGTCGCCTGCTCGTTCGCTGACAGATGCTGTTCTGGTTCCTCGGCACCGCCGTGGTGGCTGTGTGGTTCGTGTTTCGTGACCCGGCCTTCGACTATCGGCTGCTGATCGTGGGCGCACTCCTGCCGGCCGCTGTCGATGCCGTGTTCGGCGGGGCGCGGGTGCTCCACAGCCTGACGTTCAGCATCGTCCTGCTGGCCGTGCTGATGCTGAGTACGCCCGGACGCAAGCCGATCCGCAAGATGCTGCTGGGACTACCGGTGGGCACATTGCTGCACCTCGTCTTCACCGGCGCGTGGACGCAGACGAGGGTGTTCTGGTGGCCGTTCTTCGGTTTCGGGTTCGATGATGCCCCGCACCCGATCGCGCAGCGCGGTTGGTGGAATCTGCCGCTCGAGGTGATCGGCCTGTTCCTGTGTTGGTGGGTGGTGCAACGCGCCGAGCTGCGTCAGCGCCAACGTCGGGCGTGGTTTCGCAGCACCGGCCAGTTGTCCCTGCCGGTTCAGTGATGCGATCTGTGGTTCACTGACAGGGTGCTCTACCTGGTTCGTCACGGTCGCACCGACGCCAATGCCAAGGGCTTGCTGCAAGGTCGGCTCGATCCACCCCTCGACGCCGTCGGCCGCAAACAGGCGGCCGCGATCGCAGGCATGATCGGCGACGTCGACGAGGTGATCTCCAGCTCGCTCGCGCGAGCGGTCGAGACGGCTGCCTACTTCGATCGAGACGTGGTGATCGACGATCGTTGGATCGAACTCGCTTACGGCGAGTACGAGGGTGTGCCCGCCGGCGAGGTCCCGCCGGAGGTGTGGCAGTCGTGGAAGACGGACTCGCTGTTCGCGACCAAGGGCGGCGAGAGCTTCGGTGCGCTCGATCACCGTGTGCGAGCTGCCTGCGACGAACTGGCCGACCGAATTCACGGTCGTGATGTCGTCGTCGTGAGCCATGTTTCGCCGATCAAGGCTGCTGTCGGATGGGCGCTCAACTCGTCGATGGAGATCATGTTCCATTGCCACCTGTCCCAGGCCAGCCTGTGCCGCGTCGACGTGGGCCGGTTCGGCCCCGTGTTGCACAGCTTCAACGAGCAGGCGCAAACCACGATGTGAGTTGGCCACGTGTCACCAAACGTGCCTGGCACGTTTGGTAGCGCGGGAGCATGCAAGCATGGCGGGATGAAGCTCTACATTGCCGGCCCGCTCTTCACCCCTGGTGAGCGCACCTACCTCGAAGGCTTGGCGGATCGGCTGGAGGCGGCCGGTCATGAGTGTTTCGTGCCCCATCGCGAGACGAAGCAGCCGTTCGACGCGGCGACGATCTTCGCCACCGACTCGGCGGGCCTACATGACAGCGAAGCGGTTGTCGCATGGCTCGACGGTCCGATGGTCGACGATGGCACGGCATGCGAGATCGGCATCTTCTCCGAGCTGATTCGCACTCAACCCGAGCGCTATCTCGGCATCGTCGGGCTCGCCACCGACTGGCGGGTGTGGCGGCGCCGCGACGCCGGGTTGAATGATGGGGGCGTCAACTTCTTTGTCGGGGGTGCGATCTTGAAGTACGGGCGGATCGTGTGGGATATCGACGGCGTCGAGAGCGCCCTGGGTGAGTGGGATATCCCTCGCCTCCGTCACCGCTGACCGCTAAGCGCTGAGCGCTGACCGACGATCGGATGGTAGGACCTGATGAGGGCAGGCGGGCGACAACGTCGCGAGCGGGACACCTTCGGCCACAGGTCGAGCGCTCAGCCCCGACGATCAAGTAGTGGTGCCGGCTGACCGATGAATTGAAGAGTTCGCCGCCACACACCCAGCAGAGGAGTCATCAGCATGGCGTCGGTAGACCGACAACATCGACTCGACATGCTGAAGAAGCCGAGCAACCGGTTGACGCTACGCGTTCGCGGCTGGTTGTTGGCGCTTGCGCTGGTTCCGCTGATCGGTGCTGGTTGGTTTGCGTACAACGAGGTGGCCGAGGTCGCAACATCGCGCGACCAGGCAGATTCTGTGTCCGTATCGGTGCGAGAGCTGGTTCTGCTCAACGAGCTACAAACAGCGGTTCTGCACGAACAAACCTGGGCGGTGGCGGTCATGGGCGTCGGCGGCCTCGGCTTCGACATCTCGATCACAAAGGAGTTGCTCGGTATCGATTTCGAGGCGGAATACCGAACTGCTGCGACGAACGTTGACGAGCTTCTGGCGGAGATCGAATGGACGGAGTTCGAGCAAGACATAACTGTGCTGCGTGCCAATGCAGACCTGATCTTCGAGGGGGTGGGCCTCAGGTATGAGGAACTCGCCGCAACCGTTCAAGTTCGCGTGGAGCAGTCGCTGGATCGCTTGTTGGCAACCGCTGGTGAGATCAGCGGCGGCGCCGATCTGGTCGCGACGGTCCGTGTGCTCGAGGCGTCGACGCGTGCTCTGCAATCGGTCTCGCGTCAGCTGACTGGCTACTTCGGTACACAGTTCAGCGCATTCTTCGAGTCACCGGGATCTTTGCAGGCGCTCACCGAAGAGCGACGTGAGTACGACTCAGCGATCGCTCAACTCGAGCGAATGGTTGCAGTCGACTCGGAGACGGGCAAGGTGCTCGCTACCACGGAGCGTTCGAATGCCGTCGTGTCATTCCGCGCAAGAGTCGACGAGCTGGTCGATATGCCGCCGGAAGGCGGAGCCGGCATCGACATCGCCGGTCTCTTTGCTGAGCTCGATACCATCGCTGCCACCTTCCAGGCGGCGGCCCAGTCGGTCACCGCACATGCTCTACTCGTGGACGCGGCCGGTACAGATGTGGGCATGATCAGCCAAACGTTGGACGACTCAGCTGCCACAGCGAGCCGCCGTGCAATGGAACGAATCGCTCTGCTCGTGGCGGCATCGCTTCTGTTCGCACTTGGCCTCGCGCGTGCTATCGGGCGGCCACTGAGGCAGCTCGCCGATGGCGCCCGGGAGCTACGCGATGGCGCCGACATGGCACCGCTTCGTCCGTCAGGGCCGAAGGAGGTCCGTGAGGCGATGCTCGCCATCAACGAAGCCGCGGCCCACCTCGAACTCGCCGAGCGTCAAGCTTCGGCGCTGGCGCTCGGTGAGCTCGACAGCCCCGCGCTGACCGAGACTGCGCCCGGTTCGCTGGGTCGGTCGTTGCACACCGCCGTGCAGACCCTCGCCTCGTCGCTCGGCGCACACGAAAAGCTGCAGCAACTGTTGGCTCACGAGGCGACACACGACAGTCTCACTCGGCTCTTGAACCGGTCCGCTTCGATGTCGGAGCTTGGGAGCGGGCTCGAGCGCACCACCGAACGGGGATCGTTGATGGCCGTCATGTTCCTCGACCTGGATGGCTTCAAGCAGGTGAACGATCAGTACGGCCATTCGGCCGGCGACACGGTCTTGCGTGTCGTCAGCGAACGCCTGCACGCCGTTGTACGAGCCGGGGATCACGTCGGCCGTCTCGGCGGCGACGAGTTCTTGATCGTGGCCGAGCCGGTCGACGGACAAGCAGCGGCGATCGCCCTCGCCGAACGCGTTGCCGCTGTCGTGCAACAACCGATTGCGCTGGAGTCGGCCTCCGTGGAAGTCACCGTGTGTATCGGAATTTCGCTCGCCGATGCGGGCACGACACTCAACGCCAGTGAGTTGTTGCACGACGCTGATCTTGCGCTGTACAAGGCGAAGGAGCTGGGTGGGGGGAGGATCGAGCTGTGCGACGACTCGTTGCATGCCGAGATCGTCGACCGCTCGCGAACTGAAATCGATCTCCGAAAGGGTGTGTTGAACGACGAACTTGTTCTCCACTACCAGCCGATCATCGATGCTTCGAGCGGTCGACTGCTCTCACTCGAGGCTCTTGTGCGCTGGCAACGGCCAGGCATCGGTCTGAGTCCGCCGATCACGTTCATACCGATCGCAGAACGAAGCGATCTGATCATCGAGGTCGACAAGTGGGTGATTCGCCACGTCGCCCAACAGCTCGACGAGTGGGCCGATCACGAGCAACTCGCGCACGTACCGATCGCGATCAACGTGTCGGGGCGCCATCTCACCACCGACAGCTTCGCCGGGAACGTGCTCGAACCGATTTGTGAGCTGGGTGTGGACCCCTCCCGGCTCGTGGTCGAGGTCACCGAGAGCGCTGTGCTGAGTGATTTCGGGTGCGCAGCCCAAAACCTCCAGTTGTTGCGTGACCGGGGAGTGCGCATCGCGATCGATGATTTCGGCACTGGTTATACCTCGCTCGAGCACCTGCGGGTCCTGCCCGTCGACATCCTGAAGATCGATCGCACCTTCACGTCCGACACGACCGCCACCTCTCTGCTGAAACTGATCATCGACACCGGGCACCTACTCGGCGTTCGGATCGTGGCGGAGGGCATCGAGACGTCCGAGCAGGCCGCCCGCCTCGTCGAACTCGGCAGCGATGAACTCCAGGGGTATCTGTTCGGCCGTCCTGTCCCGCTGGCCGATCTGCAGCTCGATGACGTCTGTGCAGAACTGGGCACACCGCTCTACGCCTGACAAAGCTTCGAGGCGATGGCCTGTCGACTTGCGATCGGCGTTTCTCAGGCGTCCGAGTCACGTCCGCGTCACGCTCGCGTGCGGGTCCGGGGCGAGCCGCAGACGCCACACGTCACCCGAACTCCTGGACAGGAAGATCTAACGCGAATCGATGATTGGCGCGAAGATTGGTGTTAGACGGGCCACTCGTTATGTCCGAGCAGGGGCACCGTGTCCACGAGTGAGGACCAGATGTCTCGATAGGGACCACGGGTGGTCCGTCACGTTCTGGCCCGCCCACTCGGGCCGACACGCTGCGAGTGGTCGAAAGTGCTGCGGGAGTTGGCGGTGGACCGCCGTCGCGGCGGCTGCCCTCGGCCGAACTCGGCGCAAGTGCGAAGCGATGGTGAGTCGGCCTGTAAGCGGGATTCTGTAGTGCTTGCGCACCGGTGGCCATCCATCTGTGCGGCCTACCCGAGGGGTGTCGACGTTGCCGCCGACAGGCGGGCCGCCCGTCCCCTCTGCTTGACCTTGCTCCGGGTGGAGTTTGCCGAGCCGTGCGAGTCGCCTCGCACGCTGGTGCGCTCTTACCGCACCGTTTCACCCTTACCTGTGACCGGTTGCCCGGCCCATCGGCGGTCTCTCTCTGTTGCACTTGTTCGTCAGGTCACCCCGACCTGGCTCTCGCCAGCACCCTGCCCTGAGGAGTCCCGACTTTCCTCGACACGGTCATGCCGTGCCGCGGCCACCCGGCCAACTCACCATCGCAGCGACGAGTGTACGGCGCGATGCGGCGCCGCCGTCAGGGGTGCAATACGTGGGCGGTGTCCGGCCGAGTGCGGCCCTCCAACATCTCCATGTAGACGTCGGTCACCGCCTGCGCCCCGTTGCCGTGATCGATGTCGATCCAACCCGACACCGACTCGATGAACGGGCCCCACGCCTCGCCCAGCTTCGACTCGATCACTCCCGGGCCCCAGTCGGCCCGACGCTTCTCGATCTGGGTCGGGGCGAAGAAGAACGTCTGTGCCGGGCCCGGCATCGGGTCGACACTGCCGACGCGGTCTTCCCAGTGGGTGAGGCCGACGACGCCCGAGTGGGCGAGCTGGTCTCCGTAGTGCTCGTGCACAGCCCTCACCACTGTGGCATTGCCGCTCATGTCGACGAACACGGCCGGTTCGACCGCCAGCGAGGCGACGTCGTCGTAGGTGACGACCTGGTCGTAGCAGCCGAGGGCCTCGACGAACTCGACGTTGCCGGGTGACGTGAGCCCGACGACCGTCAGGCCGTCGCGCTTGTTGAGCAAGTGGGCCGTGCCGAACGCGGTCTTACTGGAGGCGCTGCCGAGCACGATCGTGCCGGCACCGAAGAAGTCGTTGTCGGCCAAGAAGTCGTCGATCAGGAATGACGTGAAGAACAGCGGCCGGTACAGCATCTGCTCGGCCTCGAGATCGGCCCGGTAGCCAGGGTCTCCGCCGCAGCGCTCGTAGTTGTTGTACACGGGTGGCAGCGCCGCCCGGTGGGCTGCACCGTCACTCAGCGAGCCTGCCGAGATGCGTTGCGGCCGGATCACGAGCTCGGTCGACATCGGCAGGTAACCGAACAACCGCTCACCTTGCTCGACCCCTTCACAGCGTGACTCGACGACATCGGCGAAGCCCCACACCGGCACCCGACCCCAGTTGACGTCGTCGCCGGCATCGGGCGCCGGGAAGAACGTCCAGTAGCCGATCATGTCGCCGGCCGCTGCGTAGGTGATGTTGTTGGCGGTGAAGCCGAAGGCGTCGACCCGAAGCCGGACCTCGCCGTCGTCGAGGGGGGCGGGGGAAGCGTCGACCACTCGGGTGTTGCGGTAGTCGTCGCGGTCAACGAGGAAATGCCAGTCGCTCATGGCGAGACGGTACCGCCCAACCGCTCACAGCCTGCCATCCGCCACCCGGCCACCGGCCATGACAAGCTTGTGAACGATGTTTGAGCTCGTGCTCGGCCTCATCACCGACCCCACGGTGCCACCCACGACGGAGCCCGTCGTGTTGTCGCCCGCGTCCTCGGGCAAGGGATTCGCATCGAGTGTCGCCGATCTGGTGTCGTCGGTGATCGACAATCTCGGCAACAACGGGTATCAGACAGGTGTGGCGCTGGTGGTCGCCACCGCAGCCATCATCGCGATGCTGAACCTCGCAAGTGCACAAAGCGGTCTTGGCGCCGGTGGGCATCGGTGCGTTCTGGGCCGGCTGGTTGGGGTGGAACACGCTGACCGCCCAGGACAACCCGCTGTTCCCTGGCGACGTCAGTGCCACCAAGCTGTGGGACGTCGCCTTCACCAGCGACACCGGTTTCCTGCTGGTGGTGATCGTCGCCTGCGTCGCCGCCGTGTTCCTGTGGCGCAAGGGCACGGCGATCGCGAGCAGGATCATGCTGCTCGTCGGAGCGGTGCTCGGCGCATCGTTCCTCTACAACCTGGTCGAAGCGTTCCGGGTCTCGTAATCGCCGCCGGCACAGTCCGAGGCCACCAGCGAACGGAGTGATATGCGGTTGTTGAGACGTGTTGTGGACCGAGCGGTCGGCGTGGTGGTGCGAGCCGCCGTGCGCGCCTACTACCGACAGCAGTACTACACCGAGATGCTGCACCCTCACCCCGCACTCCTGAAAGACGCACTTGCCGAGACGGTCGACTACATCAAGTCCTCGATGAGCAACGCTCTGGTTCGTACGGACGCCTTCGCGGTGCTCACGTACGCATCCAAGCAGGTCGCTCTGAACGGGCTGTACCTCGAGTTCGGCGTGCATTCGGGGCGGACGATCAACCATCTCGCACAACTGAACCCGACCCGCACGATCCATGGGTTCGATTCGTTCGAGGGTCTGCCCGAGGCGTGGTCGGGATGGACCCTCGACAAGGGTGCCTTCCGCACGACGGGTGCGCCGCCGGTCGAGGCCAACGTGCAGCTCGTCGTCGGTTGGTTCGACGACACGCTTCCGAAGTTCCTCGAGTCGCATGACGGAGTTGTGGCCTTCGCCCACATCGACTCCGACCTCTACTCGTCGGCCAAGACGGTGCTGACCAACCTCGCACCGAGAATCAGGCCGGGCTCGATCATCGTCTTCAACGAATACTTCAACTACCCGAACTGGAAAGAGCACGAATTCAAGGCGTTCCAGGAGTTCTGCGGCGAGTACGAGGTCGAGTACGAGTACATGTGCTGGGCGATGTACGAAGTCGCCGTCAAGATCATCTCGATCGGGGCCGAGGACTGAGCCCCACGGTCAGGAATTCGAAGGTGGCCGCAGG
This sequence comes from uncultured Acidimicrobiaceae bacterium, assembly GCA_963722635.1. Lineage (GTDB taxonomy): Bacteria > Actinomycetota > Acidimicrobiia > Acidimicrobiales > Ilumatobacteraceae > Ilumatobacter. The sequence continues at coordinate 192,892 of CAVRNX010000003.1, read as the reverse complement.
CGTGCGGCGAGATCACCGGCGATCAGCCCGACACCTGCCGGCCCCATGATCGAGCCGAACCCGCGATGCCTCCCGGGCACCTCGACATCGTCGATTCGTGATGCGACCGTTCGCCACCTCATCAGGGTCCGCTCGGGGTTGGTGGTCGAGGCCCGATAGAGCACCACCGGGGTGGCCACCGGACCGATCTCGTGCGAGAGCGCCTCGACCGGGAATCCGCCGACCGATGTCCGTTCGGGCTCGTCGGGCAGTGGCGTGCCGGACCACACGAGCACACGTCGGGCGACTTCGGCCGCTTGTCGCTTGATCCGCCGAACCGCCATGATCCGCAACTCCCGGACGGCCTCGCCGAACGAGCCCGGGCGCAGCAGTGACTTGTACTTCCACCACCGGTTCGACCACAGGTGACGTTGCTCTCCCGGGAAGAAGGTGTCGATCAGGGCGATCGTGTCGACTGCGGCATCGGCACCCATCCGTTCGGCCAGATCGACGGCGACGACACCGCCGACCGACCATCCGAGTACACAGACGCCATGGCGGTCGTTGATTTCCGAGAGGGCCAGCGGCAGAAACCGGTCGGTCAGTTCGTCAACGGTCGTGATCAGTCGCTCGTCGCGCCGTTCCTCGTAGGCCAGCGCCACAACTCGGAAATCGTCGGGAAAGGCCCGGGCCAGATCCTGGTAGCCGAACACGTCGTCCCAGGCGGGGGTCATGATGACCAGCGGTCCCTCTGGCTGGCCAGGGCGCAGCACCACTGCGTGCACGGCCGTCGCTCCGGCCGATGGGTCAGTCGTGTCGGCGGTGTCGGGGGATCCCTCGCCGAGCACGGTGGCCATGCCGCTGGGCGTCCGTCCCGTCAGCAGGGTGGACACCGGGACGAACCTGCCGAGCTCGTCACCGACAGCGGTGACGATCGCGACGGCCGACAACGAATCGCCTCCCAGATCGAAGAAGTCGGTATCGCCGTCGATGTCGATCCGCCCGAGCACAGTCCGCCACGTGACGACGACGAGATCGACAACATCGTTCGTGGCCACCGACCCGGGGCTTGCGACGCGGCTCGATCGGGTCGATCGGAAGTGCTGATGCGGCGCGCCGGTCGATCTTTCCGTTCGTGTTCGTCGGTAGGCGATCGCAGCGGAGCAGGCGACGGGGGATGGCGGCGCTCGGCAACCTGCTCGCCAGAGCCGCCCGTAGTGCCGGCTCGTCGAGCGTGTCGGCCTCGATGTGGGCCACGAGAATCGGCGGATCGGACGCCGCGACCACGACCGCCTCGCGTACACCCGGCCAACGTCGAAGCTCACTCTCGATCTCGCCCGGCTCGAGGCGGTAGCCACCGACGTTGAGTTGATCGTCCGCCCGTCCGACGAATTCGACCAGCCCATCGACCACGCGTACCATGTCGCCGGTTCGATACCACCGGACGCCATCGAGTTCGAGGAAACGCGCTGCGGTCGCCGCGGTGTCGTCGAGGTATCCACGCACGACGCCGGGGCCCGAGATCAACAGCTCGCCGGCGACCCCGATGGGCACGGCCGCCAGGTGCGTGTCGACGACCCGGATCGTCGTCCCCGGGATCGGCTTGCCGATCGGGACGGATCGATCGCCGGCGCGCAGCCGATGTGCGGTGGACCAGACGGTCGCCTCGGTTGGTCCGTACTCGTTGACCAGGGCAACGTCGGGCAGGTGGTCGTGGTGCAGCATCGCCACCGACAAGGGGCACGGCTCGCCCGCCACGATCACCGTCTGCAATCCGGCCAGCTGAGGTGCCGACCGCTCGAGCACGGCTCGGTACAGGCTCGGCACCATCAGCATGTGCGTCACCTCGTGTTCGCCGACCAGCGCGCCGAGACGATCGACATCGTGCACGTCGTCATCGCTCGGCAGCACCACGGTGCCCCCGCTGGTGATGGGCCAGAACAGGCCGACGATGGAACTGTCGAACCCGATGCTCGACGTGACGAGAAAGCGCTTGGGTACGGCGTCGTACCAGACCGAACGAGCGGCTGTGCTGGCGGCCAGGTTCCGATGCGTGACTTCGACCCCTCGCGGGCGCCCAGTCGACCCCGACGTGAAGATCGTGTAGGCGACCTGGTCGAGTTCGATCCGGTCGATTCGCCGCCCGAGCGCGATCAGCTCGGCATCGAACTCGGTCACCTCGTCGATCCCCGCCGTCATTTCGGGCAAGGTGATGACTCGGTCGTTCGAAAGCCCGAACGCCGGCCCGCCGACACCGCTCACCACCACGTCGAGCGCGGCCGCCTCGGCGATCTGTTCGAGTCGGGCGGCTGGAGCGCCCGGGTCGATCGGAACGTACGCTGCGCCGACACATTGCGCCGCCAGTATCCCGACGATCAGGTCGGTCGACCGCGCCACGGAGACACCGACGCTGCGCGGTGCGACCGGGCCGACCTCGTCGATGCGACGTGCCAACCGTTCGACCGCGACGGCCAACTGCCGGTAGCTCAGCGAGCCTCCTGCAGCATCGCGAACAGCCGGCGCGTCAGGCGCCGCAACGACCTGCCGGATCAATGCCGTCAGAACCGTCTCGTCGGGCACGGGCAACGGCCCACCCGAGAGGTCGGATGTCAGTTCGGGTGCGATGAGATCGGCGATCGATCGGCTCGGCTCGCGGGCGCCGTCGAGCAGCACGGCTTCGAAGCAGGCGAGCAGTCGTTCGGCATCCGCCCGGCCCAGCACCGATCCGCGGTATTCGAGCCCGAACTGCAGGAAGTCCTCGCGCTCCTGCACGAAGAAGGTGGCATCGGCGACGGAAGTGCCCGACGCCAGGATCCGCTGCTCGGCGCGCCCACCCGGGAACCGGGGGGTGGCGAGTTGCTCGTAGGCGAGCATGTACGAGACGTCCGGGGGGATCAGCCCGTCAGCCCGCGCCTCTCGAACGATCGACGCAAAGGCGTAGCTGCGGTGCTCCAGCGATTCGGAGACCATTTCGGCGGCCCGGTCGAGCAGATCGGCGAATGTTTCGTCAGGCTGCACCTCGAGGTCGATCGGCAGCGTGTTGAGGTAGTAGCCGACGATCGGCGTTGCGTCGGCGTGATCCTTGGTCGATGCTGTGATCCCGAACTCGACCTGGCCGTCGGCACCGTACCCCGACAGCACCGCTGCGGTCGCCGCCATCGCCGCCGCAAAAGGCGTTCGCCCGTTGGTCGCCAGCACCGAGGGCCGAACGGCAGCGACGCTCGAGACGTACCCGTCGCTCTGCTGCGGAACCGGGGCGGGCAATCCGAGTCGGCCGCCGGATCGACGCGATATTGCCCGCTCGGCCCAGAAGTCCGCATCGCCCTGGTTGTCACGGGATCTTTGCCACTGCGTGTGTTCGGCATACGTGGTCGCCAGCACAGGCAGCGCTTGCCCGTCGTATCGGTCGACGATCTGGTCCCAGAACAGATCGAAGGTGCCGGCGTCGACACAGATGTGGTGCATCCCGAACAGGATCGACACTTCCGATCGCCCGGTCCGGGCGAGGTGGACCCGCACGAGTCGGGCCGTGGTCGAGATCGAACGGTTCTCGACGTTGCGACCGGGCGAATGCGTCGAAGCTGCCGCGGTCGCTGTCGGGCAACGTCGCGTACGACAGTGCAGCATCCACCTCGAGACGGCGCCGCTGTGCGTCGAACGACGTGTGCAGCGGGGCATGCAGCATCACCACATCGCGAACGGCACGCTCGAAGCGCTCGGTGTCGAAGTCGGCTTCGATGAGGTAGACGCGATTGACGTTGTACCGGGTGTTGTCAGGGTCCATCCGGTACTCGAACAGCATCGACTCTTCGCCGTCAGAGAGCGGCAAGGGACGGTCGGGGGCGAGGTGCGGAATCGGGATGTGTCGACCCGACCTGGTTCCGTCGGACACGGCCATTTCGACCACTTCGGCCAGCGCCCGTACGGTGCGCGCTCGGAAGACCGCCGCGTCAGGGAGGTCGATGTCGAGCTCGGCATCGATTCGAGCCACCGCTTCCAGCGCGCTCAGGGAGGCACCGCCCAGGTCGAAGAAGTCGTCGGTCACCCCGATGTCTTCGAGACCGAGCAGTTCGGCCCAGATCTCGCAGAGGCGAGATTCGATCGGTGTCGACGGCCCGACGCTGTCGGCGCCCTGGCGGTGGACCCTGGTCGGCGCAGGGAGCAGCGACGGGTCGGCCTTGGCGCTGGCCGCCATCGGGAGCTCGTCGATCCGAACGAATGCGGCGGGAACAGCATGTTCGGGGAGCAGCGTTCGCAACCGTGCCCGCAGTTCGATTGGATCGATGTCGACCCCGTCGAGCGACTGGTACCACGCCGTCAACACGCCGCCCGTCTTGGGTTCGTATCCGACCTCCGCCAACAACCGCACGACCTCGTTGTCGTCGACCTCGTCGTCGAGCTCGTCGAGCGCCTCGTCGCGGGTCTTGTGGCCGAGCCGCACATCCCAGCTGTAGGGCTCGGCGTAGTTGTGGAACCCGCGTTCCTGACGGTGGACCTGGATCCCGGCGACGTTGATCAAGCAGTTCGTCGAGCGACCGGTGTCTGCCGGCCTGACCCAGGGCGCCCGTTCTTCGAGGAACCGATACAGCTCGGTGAGATCGACGTCGACGAATCGATAGAAGTCGACGAACTCGATCTGCTCGAAGATCGTTTCGTCGTCGAACACACGCTGCTCGGGGAGCAGTGCGGTGACGGCATCGGGCGTGTGGTGGTAGACCCGGCGAGCCTCGAGCACCGTCTCGTCGATGAGATCAGGATCGAAACGACCCTCCTCGAACTGATGGGGTACCAATCTGGTCTCGAAGAACTGACCGCGAGACAGGCCGGTCACGATCACCGGGATTCCCATCTCGTGGGCGCGTGCGACGGCGAGCGTGTAGATCGTCTTGTAGCACCCTTGGCAGACGTTGGAGTATCGATCGAGACTGTCGCGGAAGATCTCGTTCATGGCCGCTGTCGTCGCGAACTCATGGGTGATGCCGAGGTCGGCGACGGTGCGTTCGACGTTCTGTTTGGCGCCGTCCGAGATGAACCCGTTGTCGAGCGTCAGCGCGTGGACGTTCCAGCCCCGTGCGACCAGCTGGTACAGGGCGTAGGTCGAGTCTTTGCCGCCCGACAGCAAGTGCAGGCAATCGATCTCTCCCTTCCTCCTGGCGCGTGCCTTGGCGAGATGGCTGTCGAGGTCCTGCTCATTTCGGAACCACCGGCGGGTCTGCGGTTCGACGACGTCGAACGTGCGACAGAGTCCGCAGATCTGCTCGTCGTCGAGCTCGACGCCAGGCACATCGACGCCGAGGCCGCAGCGCAAACAGCGCCGGTCGTCCGTGCTCGAGACGTCGTCGCCCGGGTGCCAGATGCGCACGATCGTGTTGTCGATGAGGGGGTGCTGCAACAGGGCTGCCTCGACTTCGGCCGGTTCGAGCCGGATTCCGTTGACCTTCAGCTGATCGTCGATGCGGCCGCCGTACGTCGCCACGCCGGGTCGCTCGACACGTGCCCGGTCGCCGGTGCGATACCAGCGGACGGGCTCGGTCGGCTGGATCGCCGGCGCTGTGGTCGACCCCGGCCGGCGATCGCCGGTGAGATGCTCGTCCAGATCGACGAACACTTCGGCTGAGAGTTCAGGCCGGTGGAGGTACGCCTGGGCCATGCCCGGCCGGCGCACATACAGCTCGCCCCAGGCGCCGGTCGGCGTCAGCTGCCCGAATCGATCGAGGATCAGGATCTCACTGCCTGGTGTGGCATGCCCTATCGGGACATCGGGGCCGGTGTCAACGTCGGGGTCGTACTCGTGGATCATGCACCCGACGACCGCCTCAGTCGGCCCGTACTCGTTGAAGATCCGCACGCCGGCGACGCAGACCTTGCGCATGCGCTCGGCGGTGGGTCGGCGGAACGCCTCACCGCCGACGATCACCGCCTGCAGCGGGCGCGGTGAGGTCGCCAGCCGACAGAACAACTCGAGTTGTGATGGAGTGCACTTGAGGAGAGTGATCCGGTCATCGTCGGCGATCCTCGCCAGTGCGTCGATCGGTTCCTCCTCGAAGACGATGACGCGCCCCCCGGTGAGGAATGAGAGGAACAGGCTCGTGACCGTCAGATCGAACACCAGCGATGAGTGCAGGGCGACGAACGGCTCGTCGGACCCGGGCGGGGTGTACGTCGCAACTGCAAACGAGAGGTAGTCGGCGAGGCCGCGATGTGAGATCGGGACCCCCTTCGGCACTCCGGTCGACCCCGAGGTGTACAAGATGTACGCGCCGTCGTCGATGTCGACGGGTGGCAGGTCTGTGACGGGCGCATCGCCCTCATCGGACGGCATGTCCGGCAACTCGTCGAGGATCATCAACAGGGCTGCATCAGCGGCGATCAGGTCGTGGCGGACGGCGGGGTCGTCGGGAGACAACATCACGAATACCCCGCCGGCACGCAGCACACCATGGATCGCGATCAACACGTCGAGGCCCCGTGGCATTCGCAGCCCGACGGCGCGTCCAGGGTCGAGGCCGGCAGCGCGCAACCAAGCGGCGAGATGGTCGGCACGCCGATCGAACTCGCCGGCGCTCAATGCGACGCCGCGGTGTTCGGCGACGACCCATGACGGCGTCGACCGGAGATGCCGCCGGATCTGCTCGTGCACCGGCTCGTCGTGTGCCCGCTCCGTCGGGTCCGGGCTGAGCCCCAACAGCTCGCCCCGCTCACCGCCGTCGACGATCGCCCGCGCCCCGACCGCTTCGTCCGGACCGCCGACCACGGCGGCGAGGACGGCAGCGACGTGGGTGGGAAAGCGCCGCGCCGACCGGTCGGCACTCAACGACGTGTTCACGTCGAGTTCCCACTGGAGGGCGGTGCGAGGCGTCGTTCCGACCTCGTCGCGGGTGGCTGCCGAATAGTCGAAGACCTGGGATCGGATGACGTGATTTGGTTCGACGTGCCCTGACCGCATCCACTCGGTGTGTGTGGGCGAACCCGGCAAAGTCGCCGTACCGCGCCGTGAGTACGTTCAGCACGACCTCGAATGTCGCGGCGGGGCTCTCGCCGGGCTTCGCCTGACGAAGCACGGTGATGATCGAAGCGAGTACCCGCTTGAACATCGTGCGGTGCGAATCGTCCGGCTCGATCGACACCGTGAGCGGGTACAGCTCCATCAAGGGGCCGACCAACCGCTTGGCGTTGCGTGACGAACGATGATGCACGGGTACACCAACGACCACCGAGGACCGTCCGTCGAGCCGGTGTATGGCGATTGCCACGGACATCGCACTGATCGCCAACAGGCCGAGCTCGCGACTGAGCGTTCGGTAGTCGGAGGCCAGCACTGCGTCGAGCTCGGCCATCAATTCGTCACCGATCGGGAGCGGCAGACGATCGACCAGCGTGGTGCGCGAGCCGCGTGGGCCGTACGGCGCGAGCGCCGGTTGGGGTTCAGCAGCCTTGATGTCGGCGGTCCATGACGGGGCACGATCGATCGTCGAGATCGACTCGGACGCACTCGTTCCCGAGCTGCGTGCACGCCGGGGCGTATTCGTAGAAAGATCCATCGATCACGCTGCCGAGATCGAACTCGGTCTCGTGGGCGTCGAAGTCGGTTGCGTGTTCGTAGATCGCTGAGGTGGCTTCGAAGATCAGTGCCGAACTCCACGCATCGGTGGCGATGTGGTGGATGTCGAGCCACCAGGTCCAGTCATCGTCGGCGTGGCGCAGCAGTACCGAGTCGTAGACGCCGGTCATGGCGTCGATCGGCACCGAGATTCGTCGGGCGCACCACTCGATCGAGTTCGTCGACCGAGAGTTCGACGAGTTCGGTGGGTGATGGTGGGGCGTCGAGCACCCGAGCTGCGCTGCGATCGGCTCCGGCGGGACGGCTCTGCCGGCCGACATCGCGGCGATCGACGATCACGGTGCGAAGCACATCGCAGGCTCGAACGACAGCGTCAAAGGATCGGATGAAGCGGTCGGCATCGAGCGGGCCCGAGATCCGGAACCGTTTGCCCATGTTCGCCAGCGGCACCTCTGGGTTGAGTCGCTGACTGGTCCAGATCAGCTGTTGGGTGCGGGTCAACGGCAACGTGGCGGTCGTGCCGCTGATCTGGACCGGCGTCGCGTCGGTCATGCGGTGCCGAGATAGCGCAGCATCGAACCGATCGTCTGAAAGTTCTCGAGCACGACATCGCCGGGATCGACCTGGACTGCGAGGGTCGACTCGATCCAGTCGACGATCATGACCACGCCGAGCGAATCGACGAGTCCGGTCATCAACAGGTCGGTATCGGCGTCGATCGGATCGTCGTCGAGGGCCACGGTCTCCGAGATGAAGGTCGTCAGCGCCGTGGCAAAACTGGCATCGAGGGTGTCGGATGCGGTGTCGGTCTCAGGGGCAGTCATGGGGGTACGGTCTCGGGAGGGCGAAGGGGGTTCCGTCGAGGTTGGGCTCGGTCACGAGCCGAGCTGCAACGTCGCTGCGTTGCGATCGATTTTACCGGTGCCGGTCCTCGGTAGCGAGTGTACCTCCAGCACCTCGGCCGGCACGGCGTACCGAGGCAGACGGCGGCGGAGTTCGTCGTGCACGCCGGCCAGCGATGAGGCATGGTCGTCCGACTCTGACCGGAGTACGACGAGCACCACCAGGCTGTCGTCGCCCTCGACAGGGCGTCGAACCACCACCGTCCCTTCGGCGACGTCGTCGATATCGCCGAGCACCGCATCGATCGATTCGAGTTCGATGCGATGGCCGCGAAGCTTGATCTGGTTGTCGGTGCGACCGAGGAACACGAGGTTCCCGTCGGGCCGCTCGACCACGAGGTCACCGGTGACGTACCACCGCTCGCCCGCAAGTTCGACGATCGCCTCCGAAGCGCGGTTCCAGTAGCCCGACATCATTGTGGCGGTGTGCACCATCAGAACACCTGGTTCGCCCCGCGGTACGAGGCGCGCCGTCGTCGGATCGTCGTGATCGGCGACGACGATCCGGAACTCGGCCGCCGGCCAAGCACGCCCGATCGGTACGGGGTCGTCCTCGGCCGGTGGCGTCGACAGGTGATACATCGAGCATTGGTTGACTTCTGCCGGGCCGTAGACGTTCGAAAAGCGGGCCGAGGGCAGCTGCTGCATCAACTGGGCGAGCTGGCCCGGAGGGAACGACTCGCCGCCGAACAGTACCCACCGCAGAGCGCTCAGATCACGAGCATCCAGCGCCCCACGTGTCGAGAGCAGGCCGAGCAGATACGGCACCGAGTACCACACGGTGGCACGCTGCGACTCGATCAACTCGCTGAGGCTCGCTGGGAATCGGAGAATCGGATCGGGCACGACAATGACGGCGGCGCCGACGAGTGGGGCGGCGTAGAGCTCGAACGTCGACTGGTCGAAGTGGAGCGGAGCGATATTGGCGAGACGGTCGGAGAGGGTGAGTCCGTACACGTCGGCTGCGGTTCGGGCGTAGGCCAAGGCACTGCGGTGGCTGTGGACGATGCCCTTCGGGCCGCCGGTCGAACCCGACGTGTAGATGATGTACGCCGGATCGTCCGGCCCGACCCGCACCGCCGCCGCCGGTTCTGTTGTCTCGATCCGAGACCGGACGATGGCGTCGACGCCGTCCGGGACGTTCGGCGCGGCGTCGCTCTTGGGTGTGACGACGGCGCCCAAGGCGGCCCCGGTGACGAGCTGTTCCACCTCGGTCGTGCGACCATCTGTGACGAGCATCTCGGCGCCGGCGTCGGTCAGCACATTGATCGAGTGTGCCACCGGTGCAAGCGGGTCGAGCGGCACCATCACGGCGCCGGCCCGAAGCACGGCGTGGACGGCCACGAAGGACTCAACAGACTTGGACAGCCGGATCCCGATCCGATCCCCGGGTCGGGCACCAGCTTCGATCAGGGCCCCCGCCAGTCTGGCGACCCGATCGACGTAGCCCGACCAATCCACCGACGTCGTGCCGTCGGTGAGCGCTTCGGCCGACGCATCGAGCCGACCATGACCGAGTCGCGATGCGTCGACGATCTCTCCAAGGGTCAGCGGTGCGGGATATATTGAATCGACCACGAGTTGACTTTTGTAGCAGACGTCAGCACCGTAATTGCCTTCCGACCTATCTTCCCCTTGATCCCATGACGCTCACCGCCAACGGCCACCCGATCGATACCAGCTCCGATCGGTTCGGGGAACTCGAACCCTCCAATCACCTGCTCGGCGATGACGCGGGGCTACGCGCTGCGATGGCCGACCGAGGGCATCTCTTCTTTCGGGGCCTGCTTGCCCCCGACCTCGTGCTCGCAGCGCGGCACGAGGTCCTCCAGAAGTACGCCATTCTCGGCGAAATCGACGACCGCTATCCGATCGACGATGCGATTGCCGGCGACGGGAAAGGCGTTCGTTCAGCCAACCTCCGGGCATTCTCCGATTCGGTGAGAACCGGTGCGGCCTATCTCGCCGTGACCGATGCACCGGCGGTGCTCGCGGTGCACGAGGCGCTGCTGGGCGGGGCGGTCCGCAGCTTCGACATGCGATGGCCACGTTTCGTCCGCCCGGGCGAGGGCTGTGGATTCCACTGTGACGGGCCGTACATGAATCGGGGGACGAGCCGCATCTTCTCGAGCTGGATCCCGCTCGGACGCGGTCGACCGGCAGGAGGGTGCCCTGATCCTGCTGGAGGACAGCCATCGTTCGCCCGAGCTTCACGCCGGCTATCTCCTCACCGACGCCGACGTCGATGGTCTCACCTGGCTCGATGACGATCCTGGGGCGGTGCAGCGCACGTACGGCGCCCGCTGGCTGACGACTGATTTCCGGCCAGGCGACGTGCTCTGCTTCGGCATGCACACGCTGCACGGCGCACTCGACAACCGGTCGTCCACCGGGCGGTGCCGGCTGTCGTCCGACAGCAGGTACCAGCGCACCGACGAGCCTGCCGACCCGCGATGGAACGGACCGGCCTTCGAGGGGCACGGTGGTCGTCGGGTGTTCTATCCCGGTCTCGGTAGCTGGAACAACGACGACTTCCAGGACGAATGGAAGGACGTGGATGAGATGGGCAGGCTGTTGCTGCGCGACAGTGATCCGGCATGACGACCGAAACAGACGCAGAGCTGCTGGCGATCGCACGCGCCATCGCCGAGCCCGATCATCCGGTCAAGCGCGAGGTCGCCGAGTGGGCGGCAGCCTCGTTGAGCCGCGACGATCGTGTCAGCGCCGATCACGGATCGCAGTTCGCTGCGGACGACTGGCAGCGGTGTGCTGATCGGGGGATCCTGGCGATGATGGTGCCGACCGAACTCGGTGGCCGTGGCGCCGATCTGGCCACGACGTTACTCACGCTCGAGGGCCTCGGATACGGCTGCCGGGACAACGGCCTGGCGTTTGCGATCGGCAGCCAGATCCTCAGCACCCAGGACACGATCGTGCGGTTCGGCAGTGCCGAACAGTGCCGGCAGTGGATTCCGCGTCTCGTCGCTGGAGATGCAATCGGGGCGTTCGCGATGACCGAACCTGATTCCGGTTCCGACGCGTACAACCTGGCCACCAGCGCCGAACGGCGCTCGGACGGGAGCTACGTGCTCAACGGTCACAAGGCGTACCTGACCCTCGGATCACGTTGCGACATGGTGATCGTCTTCGCGTCCACGAATCCCGAGGTCGGGCGTTGGGGGCTGTCCACGTTCCTCGTTCCGACCGATCTCGACGGCGTCGAGCAGCTCCCGAACCGGGACAAGATGGGCATGCGAACGACCCCGTTCGGCGACATCACGCTCACCGACGTGGTCGTGCCGGAGACGGCCCGGATCGGTAAAGAGGGTGCCGGTGCCAGCATCTTCAACGCTGTGCTCGAGGTCGAGCGGAGCTTCGTTTTCGCCACTCAAGTCGGAGCGGTGGAGCGCCAACTCGACGATGCCGTGACGTATGCCCGCCAACGCCATCAAGGTGGGCAGCCGATCGGCAACTACCAGGCCGTCGCCCACCGATTGGCCGACATGAAACAACACCACGAGGCATCCCGGCTGTTCCTCTACCGCGCTGCGATCGCAACCGTGACCGGTACCGAGGTCGCCATGTCCGCTGCCCTGTCGAAGCTGACCGCCAGTGAGACCGGCGTCAAAGCGGCGCTGGCGGCGGCTACCGTGCACGGCGCCAAGGGTTACGTGTCCGAGTTCGGGGTCGAGCGCGACGTGCGCGACGCGATCGGTGGTCTCGTGTATTCGGGAACGTCCGACATCCAACGCAATATCATCGCCCGACTGCTCGGCGTCGGCTGACGCCGGATCGATACGCTCCGGCGTCGACCACCAAGAGAGGACCACCATGAAGCACGGACTACGCCTGTTCGTCTTGAGCGCGCTGATGCTTCTGGTCGCGCCGCTGCTCGGCGGGTCGACTGTCCACGCCCACTCGGGCAATCAGAGCTACGTGTATCTCGAGATCTTCGACACTGCGATCGCAGGGCGCGTCGAGTATCCGATCAGGGATCTCAACCGCGTGCTCGGCCTCGACATCCCGGTCGGCGAATCGGACACTCGCGATGTGCTCGAGGCGAACGCCGATGTCATCCAGGCCTACACACGCGAGCATCTCACGATCGGGCCGGCGACCGGCTCGTCGACGTGGCCGTACGAGTTCGGCGACGTCGAACTGCTCGATCTGGGTGGTGGCTCATATGCGGTCTTCGAGTTCGAGATCGAACAGCGCTTCGACCCACCGCCACGTACATTCACGATGACCTACGACGCGATCATCGAGGCCGACTCTGATCGAGACGGCTTCCTCCTGATCGCCACCGACTGGGCCTCCGGTACGTTCAACAACGAGGCCAACGAGTTCCTACGTTTCAGTTCCGACAACACGACCCAGATCGTCGATCTCGACGACACCGCGTGGTGGAAGGGTATGACCGGCGTGATCGAGCTCGGGGCCGAGCACATCCGGATCGGTACCGACCACATCTTGTTCGTCTTCGCCCTGGTGCTGCCGTCCGTGCTCGTGTTCAAGAGATGGGGGGACGACGACGATCCGGCGTGGCATCCGTCGAGGAGTTTCGGGTCGGCGTTGTGGCGCGTCATGAAGATCGTCACGATGTTCACGGTCGCCCACTCGATCACCCTGGCGCTCGGAGGTCTGGGGATCATCGAGTTGTCACCGCGACTCGTCGAGTCGATCATCGCCCTCTCGATCGCCGCCGCGGCACTGCACAACATCCATCCGATCTTCGTCAACAAGGAATGGGTGCTGGCGTTCGGGTTCGGGCTCTTTCACGGGTTCGGGTTCGCCGGGCTGCTGTCCGAACTCGGGCTCGACCGGAGCAACCGCATCCCGTCACTGCTCGGCTTCAATATCGGCGTCGAGATCGGGCAGACCGCGATCATTCTGATGGCTTTCCCGATCCTGTTCATCGTCCGCCGGACCCGCCTCTACCTGCCACTCATGTACGCCGGGTCGGTCGGCCTTGCAGTGATCGCAATGGCGTGGGCCACGGAGCGGATCTTCGACTACAACACCAGTGTCAACGAGCTCGTCGACCCGGTGCTGCGCTGGCCACGGTCGGCCGTGCTCGTTGCCGGCGGATATGTCATCGCAGTCGGTCTCTGGTGGTACGAGCGCAACCGCAATCGGCTGCTCGCCGAAGTCGATACCGAGCTCGACCCGGCCGAGGAGCCACCGGAGCAGCACCTGGTGAATGCCTGAACCCTCCGTTCAGTCGCCGAGATCGTCGCCCACCTCGCCGGCAGGCGCAGTCCAGCAACTGGCGACGGTGACGGCACCGGCGGCGATCAGGGCGATCGATTCGCTCGGTCGAGGGCTGATCGACCGAGGGAGCTGATTCTGCTCGTGGGCGATCAGCCGAGCCCCCGCCGGAAGCCGCCGCAGGGTCGCCGGAAGCAGTTCTGCAACCACGCCGACGGGGAGGAACATGAACGCAACCGTGACCCCGTCGAGGGGTGCTGAGCGGGCATCTCCCTGATAGATCTCGACGAGCTCGTCGACACCGGCCGTGATGGCGCGTACGGCGGGCGCGTTCGACGAGTTCCGGCGACCGTTCAACGCCGATCGCCCGGCAACCGGTTTGCACCGCCGCCTCCACGACGAGTCGACCGTCGCCACAGCCGAGGTCGATCACGCATGCGTCGGCGTCGATCCGGGCTGCGGCGATCAACGGCTCCAGCAACTCGGCCGGCGTCGCCAGGAACGGACCGATCGTGACGGGATACCGCCTTCGGAGGCGGAGCCGCTCGGCGACGAGACGGATCGGTCTGAGGGCGCAATAGCCCCACCACAGGCGGTGTGGGAGATCGACCGTTTCCCAGTCGGCAGTGCTCGGTCGCACCACGCGACCGAGGACGTGTCGACGTTGTCGGTTCGGCCCAGACGATGCGCACGATCACCGAGACGTCGTCGTGCTTGGCGACGGTCAGATGGTCGGCGAAACGCCGGAACGACTCGGCCGCGCCGGCGCTCCACCGCTCCCACCGTTCGAAACCGTCGGCGACGAGCGCCGTTGCGACTCGTTGGGCTGCGTCGTAGCTGTCGACGCCGAGGCGAATGGTGTGGTTCTGGCGCGGGCCGCCTTGTCCGAGTGGCTCGGCTGCCAACCCGCGATCGCTCAGCAGCGCCAGAATCCGATCTCGCTCGTTGTCGACCCGGTCGCCGATCCGATGGCACGCAGCGAGCGCCCGTTCGGCGCGCTCGCGTTCGCCGATCGAAGTCGCCGGGTCGTCGAGGACTTCGAGCGCCCGCTCGGCCAGGCGATCGCTCTGGATGGCGACGACCGCCCAGTCCTCGTCGATTGCTCCGCTACGCAACCCGTTCCTTCAAGAACTTGCGATGGAAGATCTCGAACGACGGTCGCAGGAAGCCGGGGTTGAGGTGGTCGACAGGGCGGCTCGAGAACCGGAACGGGATGCTGATGTTCGGCTCGAGCGCTTCGATCTCGTGCGACCAGAACGGGGGGATGAACAGCACGTCGCCCTGCTCGAGCCGACCCTCGAAACGCCGTGTCCGACGGAACCTCGGGAACGTCTCGAGGTCCGCCTCATCCGAGCGGCCCGGAAGCCTGCTCCAGCGTTGCGTGGCGGCGAACGGCGAGTTGAAGTACAGATTCGGCCGATCGCTCGGGGCGAACATCAGCACACGTTTGGTGCCGCTCAGCTGGAACAGCAGCCCGGTCCACGCGTCGTGATGGAGCGGTGTCACGACGCCGGTCGAGCCGATCCAGATCCCGCTCGCCTGCCGGTCGGGTTGGCGGTCGACCAGCGGCGTGAGCTGGTTCGAGATGTCGTCGATGATCGTGCCGATCGCCCCGTTCAGGTCGGCCACGCTGAACAAGCGGTAGGTGCACGTGTCCGGTCCGGGCTCGTCGACGAACATGAAGTCGAGAAACTGTGCGAGCGTCATCTGTGACGTGGTGGTCAGCTCGGCGCCATAGTCGCCGACGTACAGGAAATACGGCGCTCGGCGCTTGAACGACTGCACTCGAAACGCGTCCGGTTCGTGTGCTGCGAGCCGGCGCAGGCCCTGCACATCGGGGGTCAACTGAAGGTCGAGCGCGTCGATCAGCCCCGAGATGATCACCGGCCGGTTGTCGCCCATCACCGTTCTGAGGTCGACCTCGCCCGCTGACACACGCGGTATCGACTGTGTCGATCCCGTCCGTCGTGTTGCGCGGACCCGCGAGATCAGATCGTGGATCGCCCAGATCGGGATGAGGACGGCGACCAAGCCGGTGATCGCGATGCCTGCGGCAACTCCCGAGAGACGGCGGCGTAGCGGCATCAGCACAGTGTCGCCGCTCGCAGCCATCGCACCAACCTGACCGGGCTGCGGTGATCGCACGGTGCAGCAGGTTGCTGCGGTGCTGTGCCGGACGAGCCGTCGAGCAGGGGTCGTCGAGGCCCGGTCAGCAGCTCTGGTCTTCGTAGACGAACGTGTTCTCGGCCGGGGACTGCAGCAGCGTCGAGAATCGGGTGCCTTCCTCGTCGCGGGCGCCGACGGCCAGCTCGATGCCGGTCAGAAGACCGAATGTCGAAGGGATCGCATACGGGATCGGGAAGCCGTCCGCGTCGCTCGACAGCGGCTCGCCGAACATCGCCGGGCTGAACACGACGTCAGGATTGATGGCAGCTGCGAGCGCAGCAGCGTGGCGGTTCTCTTCGCCGCCGATCCGCATCGCCTGCTGTGCGCAGCGACAGGTCGGTGAGTGACGTCACCACGGCCTGGTAGGTCGCGCCTGCCAACGTCTCGAAGGCGTGGGCGACGTTGAGCACATCGCGGTGCAGGTCGTCGGAGCCGTCGAGGGCGCCGAGAATCGGACCGACCGCCCGATCCATGATGAACGAGTTCGGGCAGGTGAACTCCTGCCACCGCCAGCCGTGATCAAGGTGCCGAGCGCGGCCGCATGGCCGGTGTGATCCTCGACGAAACGACCGGTGAGCGCCGCCTCGGCCGAGCTGAGCACGCCCGTCGCTGCGGCCGCGTCATAGACGGCGAGAGCGGTGTATTCGAGCGACTGGGCCGTACGCAACAGCACGATGTCGTTGATCTCGCCCTGCTCGGCCTCGGGCGCCGCCTCGGCGACGCCGAGACGGCCAGGGTCGGTGCTGCCGCCACGGTTCGAGCCGCAGGCTGCAACGATGGCGCTCATCGAGAGCGCCAGGCCACCGTTGCGCAACAGTTGGCGACGGTCGAGCGAAGGATTGGGGAAACGATTCACGGTCATGCCTCCGGCGACAGCGCGGTCGCGGTGTTGAGGAACAGTGCGTCGAGATCGTCGCCCATGCCGGCGAGGCCGGCCAGGACGGTGGCGTGCCGCGACTCGATGGCGATGGTTGCGGCCATCGCCTTGGCGGCGTTGTCGTCGCTGACGACGCCGAGCAGTTCGGTGTGGGTGGCGGCAGCGATGTTCTCGAGATCGAAAGCAGCTGCGCCGGTGGCTCCACGGAAGCCGCCGACGAGCGCGTCGTAGACATCGTCGTTGCGGGCCTGGGCCGGAACGCCTGCAATCCCTGAGAGACGCTGGGCATACGACTCGTGTTGTTCGCGGATCACGCCCCACACCTGGCCTGATGCACCTGCGTCGATGGCGGCGTCGTAGAGGTCGCGGGCGGTCAGTTCGAGCGAGATCGCGAACCCGACGAGAGCGGCATCGCGCTCGGACAGCCCAGGGGTCGCGGCGGTTGCCGACCGGGAACCGGCCATCGCAAGCGCAGCGCCGATCACGCCTGCGCCGAAGAGGGCGCGTCGTGAGGGCCGGTCGGAATCTGGTTGATCCGCAACGGCGGAGTCAGTCACGGGTTGGGTCCTTTCGAGATGTTCAGCTGCGTGAGCAACCCACATGATGTCGTCGGGGGTCGCGGCCACGCCAGTTTAGGAGAGTGCGGTGCGAATCGAAGGATTCCTGTCGCGAGAAGTCGTGGGAGGTCCGGTCGGGTACCAGGGCGGTCTAGAAGTCGAGTGCCGACAGTTCGGGGATCCACGAGACCGTTCGCTCGATCGCACGTGCCCACGCCTGGCGATCGAGCGAGCTGGTCGGCTCGATCACGGAATGGGGCGTCCACGCCGTGCTCGCCTCGTCGAGGTCAGCCCAGTGCCCGGTCGCCACGCCCGCCAGGAAGGCGGCCCCGACGGTGGTCGCCTCGATCACCGGTGACACCTCGACCGGCTTGCCGCTGGCATTGGCGAGGGCCTGCACGAAGGTCGGGTTGCGGCTCATGCCGCCGTCGATCCGCAACGTCGGGATGTCGTGGCCCGTCTCGGTCTGGGCCGCCTCGACCAAGTCGGCGCCACGGTGGGCGACGCCCTCCAGAACCGCCCGCACCACATGTGGGCGCTGCGTGCCTCGTGTCACGCCGAGCAAGGCGCCTCGTGCGCCGTAGTCCCAGTGCGGCGTACCGAGCCCGAGCAGGGCGGGCACGTAGATGACGCCGTCGCTGGTCTCGCAGCGGCTGGCCACCTCGTGCGACTCGGCTGCGGTGTCGATCAACCCGAGGTCGTCGCAGAGCCACTCGACGTTCGTGCCTGCCGAGAGCATGATCGCTTCGACACCCCACGTGGCTTCGCCGTCGCGAGTCCAGGCGACGATCGGAAATGTTCCGTTCGGAGACCTGTCGGCGGTGGCCGGCCGCTGCGGGCCGGTACACAGGTCGAGCATTCCGCCGGTTCCGAACGTGGCCTTGGCCATGCCCGGTGAGACGCAGCCCTGCCCTGCCATGGACGCCTGCTGGTCGCCCACCAGGGCGGCGATCGGAGGATCGCCCGGCAGCGCCGTGGCCGATCCGATGACGCCCGAGGTGTCGACGATCGTGGGCAGCATCGAGCTGTCGATGCCCAGCAGGTCGCACACGGAGGTGTTCCATCCGGCAGCCCCGATCGAGTAGAGGCCCGTGACTGCGGCGTTGGTGTGGTCGGTGACGTGCAACGCCCCCTGCGACAGTGTCCATGCGACCCAGCTGTCGACGGTTCCGAAACACAGCTCGCCAGGGTCACGGCCGGCGGCGGCGTTGGCCAGCAACCACACCAGCTTCGTGGCCGACTGGTTGGGCGCCAGCGAGAGGCCGTGCTCGGCCTTGATGGTGAGGCATTCGCCGATGGTGCGCAGATCTTGCCAGCCGAGGGCCGGGCTGATCGGACGCCCTGTTGCACGTTCCCACACCACGGTCGATGCCCGCTGACTGGCGATCCCGACGCCCTCGATCGAGGGTCGGCCGGCCTGCTCGAGCACGGCGCCCGCCGCATCGAGTACCAGCTCGGCCATGTGCGCTGCGTCGAACTCGACCATCCCCGGGAATGGGCTCTGGGGGCTACAGGCCCGGTACTCCGAGGCCTGAATCGACGCATCCGGGCCGACGACAGCGGCCCGCAAGCCGGTCGTGCCGATATCGATCACGAGTATCATGGCGATTGCTCCATTCCGCTGGGTCGAAAACCTCTGGATCGCAGTCGTTGACCCAACATGCCGCCGATCAGCCCGGCACCAGCGACCACCGACAGGTTGAACAGTGCCGCGAACCAGTTGACGTCGCTACCGCGAGCGAGCCGGATCATGATGAACACCGCCTGGGCGAGGGAATAGGTGCCGATCGCCGTCGCCAAGCCGTGCGACAGCGGCAGATCACGGCGCTGCACCCACGCTGCGCAACCGGACCCCAAGACGAAGCCGAGCACGGCACCGACCGAGAGGTAGAGCGCCAAGCTGCTGTCGTCGCGACTGTCGGCCGCCCACCGAGCGGCCAGCGAGAACGGGACGGCGAACACGAGTGCCACCATGCCTCCCGCCCGCAGGGCATCGACGTCCCATCGCTCCGAGTTCATGGCCAGGCAGGTGTCCCGAACGGGGTCGGCAGCCCGAGCTTGCCCGGATTCAGGATGCCGTTCGGATCGAGTGAGTGTTTGAGCCCGACCAGCACGTCGAACGCCGGCCCGAGCGCCTCGGCGACGAAGCGGCCGCGGTTGAGGCCGACCCCGTGGTGGTGCGACAGG
This sequence comes from uncultured Acidimicrobiaceae bacterium, assembly GCA_963722635.1. Taxonomy (GTDB): domain Bacteria; phylum Actinomycetota; class Acidimicrobiia; order Acidimicrobiales; family Ilumatobacteraceae; genus Ilumatobacter. The sequence goes on along the minus strand of CAVRNX010000003.1, from coordinate 173,455 downwards.
TTGCCGCCGGCAGCGAGCACGGCACGTTGGCCGGCGTCCCAGATGGCCACGTACGTCGATTCGATCTCATCGGCCGGTGGCTGGGCTGCAAACGTGAAGTACAGGCAGGCGCCATCGAGATAGCTGTGCGAGAGGTGGCAACTGGCGACGAGCGCGTTCGGCGCGGCGAGGATCGCTGCGGTGGTCTGGCGGTACACCAGGTCGAGTGCGCTCCAGGGCGCGGCGACCTCCATCGTGTCGACGACGTAGCCACGACGGGTCAGCGCCTGCAGTGCAGTCGTGTCGTTGCGATGCTCGAGCCACTCGTCCACCAGCACGTCGTCGGCTGCCGTGCCGACCCCCTCGCACACCTCGTGCACGATTGCCATCGCAGCGTCGACGATCGCCTCGTCACCCTCGTCGAGCACCAGCAGCGCGCAGGTGGTGCCGTCTCCACCTCGTCCACGTTGCGACTCGGGGCCGTCGTACAGGCGCAGCACCGCTGGGGTGGCGCCGCGTCGCACGATCTGGCGGCACGCCTCGAATCCAGCGTTGAGGGTCGGGAACTGGAAGGCGGCTCGACGCTGCGCCGGTGCCACGGGATGCGCACGCAACCACACCCGGGTGATCACGCCGAGCGTGCCCTCCGAACCGACGAACACCTGATTGAGGTCGGGTCCGACAGCGGCCGCAGGCGAGCCACCCGTGCGGATGACCGCGACCATCGGCGAGCACCACCTCGAGACCGACGACCATGTCCTCGATCTTGCCGTAGCGGGTGGAGTACTGGCCGGCCCCGCGGCACGCCACCCAGCCGCCGACGGTTGCGATGTCGAAGCTCTGCGGGAAGTGACCGACGGTGAGCCCGTGATGCACGTTGATGGCACGCTCGAGATCGGGTCCGAACACCCCGGCACCGGCTTCGACGATGCCCGAGGTGGCGTCGACCTCGCCGATCGAATCGAGCGCCGTCAGATCGAGCAACACGCCGCCGAACACGGGCACCGATGCGCCGCACACGCCGCTGCGACCCGCTGCCGGCGTGACCGGGACGCCGGCCTCGTTGCAGAACGCCAACACCGACGAAACCTGGTCGGTCGAGCAAGGACGAGCGATGACGGCGGCTCGCCGCGGCACCGCGCCCGGCGAGCGCCCAGTGCAGCGTCAGCGGCCACCAGTCGCGCGATGCCTCGGCGGTGTCGGCGACGTCGGTGATCGTGTCGCACAATGTCGCGAGTTGCTCGACGAAGCCGTCGGGCAGGGCAGCGGGAACGCCGCTGAGGTGGTCGTCGGTACCGTTCAGTTCGATCGGAGCGAGTGGGCTGGTCATGGAGCTGCCTTCGCATGTCGGGGGTCGGGCCGCCCAGCGGAGGCGAGTTCTTCGTCGCACAGGTCTCGGTAGGCGCTGGCCTGTTGCGCAGCTTGTTCGTCGGTCCACCCGAACTCGGGGGCCAGCAGTTGGGCGAGATCGGCAGCCGCTCAGCAGGCAAGCGGCGCGGTCTTCGAGGTGGGCGCGGGTGCGGCGCGTCAACACGTCGGTCAGGCCCGTTGCCATCTCACTTCGCACGGCGTACACGGCCTCGGCTCGCAGGTAGCGAAGGCCGGGGACCATCGGTTCGGCGAGCGACGCATCGAGCGCGATCAGGGCTTTGATCTCGGCCGTCTCCGTGCCGTACCGGCCGGCCAGACGAGCATCAGGGTGATCAGCGGCGACCGGTGCGAAATCCTCGCCGCCGTTCAAGCGCAGTTTCCGAGTGCGGCACCTGCCACTCCGCCCGAGTCGATCGAGCACCAGGTCGACCGTGTCTTGTGCCATCGCCCGGTAGGTCGTGAACTTGCCGCCGGTGACCGTGATCATGCCCGACTCGCCCGTGGTCACGCTGTGCCGGCGGGACAGGTCGGCCGTGCGGCCCGACGCGGCCTGTTTCACGAGCGGCCGCAATCCGGCCCACACGCCGGTGACGTCGGCACGGGTGATCGTGCTCGTCAGATTCGCCTGGAGCGCCTGCAGCAGATAGTCGAGATCGTCGTCGTTGGTGTGTGGGTCGTCGAGATCGCCGACGAAGTCGGTGTCGGTGGTGCCGATGTAGCAGTGCTCGAAGGTGCCGTCGGAGAGCTGCCCCCACGGCACGAGAAACATGCTGCGCTTGTCGCCGGGCACCGAGAGGATCACCGCGATGTCGTTGCGAACGAGATGCCAGGGCACGGTGATGTGGACGCCTTTGGCCGGCCGGATCGAGTCGGGGTCGATACCTTCGTCGAGTTCCCGGATCGTGTCCGCCCAGACGCCGGTTGCCGACACCACGGCGTGCGCCCGCACTCGGACTCGGCCGGCCCCGGTGTCGACCACCGCCCCGTCGGCCCGGCCGGTGGCATCTTTGGTGAGCTCGACCACTTCGCAGCGGTTGGCGGCGACGGCCCCATGTGCGGCAGCCGTTCGTGCGACCGCCAAGGTGACCCTGGCATCGTCGGCCCCGGCGTCGAAGTAGACGAAACCCGACGACAGCTTGTCGGCAGGCATCGTCGGGCAGTGGGCGAGCGACTGCTGCGCGTTCAGTCGTTGATGACGTTTACCGATCCGTAGCCCTCCGGTCAGGTCGTACATCCACAACGCCGACCGCAGTGCCTTGGCGATCTTCTTCGAAACCGGCCCGTCCTTGGTGAGCACGGGAATCAGGAATGGGAGAACGGTGACGAGATGTGGCGCGTTCCGGAGGAGGCGCTGCCGTTCGCGCAATGCCTGATAGACGAGCCGGACGTCGCCTTGCTGCAGATAGCGCAGCCCGCCGTGAATCATCTTGGAGCTTTTCGACGACGTGCCGGACGCGAAGTCGTCACGTTCGACGAGCGCCGTGCGAAGCCCACGGGTTGCGGCGTCGAGTGCGACGCCTGCCCCGGTGATGCCCCCGCCGATCACCAACACGTCGAACTGTTCGGCCGCCAGCGCCTCCAGCATCGCTGTGCGCTCGAACGCTCGACCTGCCATGTCGGGATGTTACGGCCAGCAGCGAGAGTGAACAGAACCGGGTATCTGCATGATTTGCTGACTAGCAATAGATGCGGATATCGTGGTGGGTGATGCGGCCGCCAGCCGAACTCGTCGACACCTTCCGGGCACAGGGCCTCAAGGTCACCCCGCAACGGCAACTGCTGTTCCGCCTCCTGCACGACGACGACCAGCACCCGACGGCCGACGCGTTGTACGCCCGAGCAAGCGAAGAGATGCCGGGCATCTCGCTGCGCACGGTGTATCAAACACTGACCGACCTGACCGCCATGGGCGAACTCGACCAGATCAGCTTCGATTCCGGCCCGGCCCGTTTTGACCCCAACGTCACCGACCACCATCATGCGGTGTGTGACACGTGTGGCGCCATCACCGACGTGTACGTCGACGGTGCCGATCAGCTCGCGATCGATGGTCTCGCTGGGTTCCGACCGAGCGCAACTTCGATCGTGTTCCACGGCTCCTGCACCACGTGCGATCTGGCCGAGGTCGCAACTCCATGACGGCCGGTCAAGCCGGCCGTAGCGGGCGCTGCGACGGCGCCCAGGTGATTTTCGAACCGTTCTCTCGTCAAACCCGTCATCCCTACAGCAAGCGCAAGGAGCACCAAATGACTGACCAGAATGCGAGCAAGTGCCCGGTGATGAACCACGCCCACACGGCGTCCGGTTCGACGGCGAACCAGCATTGGTGGCCGAATCAGCTGAATCTCAAGATCCTCCACCAGAACCATCCTGCCTCCGACCCATTCGGCGCCGACGTCGACTACGCCGAAGCGTTCAAGGGAATCGACTACCAGGCGCTCAAGCAGGACCTCGTGGCGCTGATGACGGACTCCCAGGAGTGGTGGCCTGCCGACTACGGACATTACGGTGGCCTGTTCATCCGGTTGGCGTGGCACAGCGCCGGCACCTATCGGATCGAGGACGGCCGCGGCGGTGGATCGACCGGCACCCAGCGATTCGCGCCCCTCAACAGCTGGCCCGACAACGGCAACCTCGACAAGGCCCGCGCCTTGCTCCTGCCGATCAAGCAGAAGTACGGTCGCCAGATCTCGTGGGCCGACCTGATGCTGCTCGCCGGCAACGTTGCCCTCGAGTCGATGGGTTTCGAGACGTTCGGTTTCGCCGGCGGCCGCGCCGACGTGTGGGCGCCCGAGGATGACATCTACTGGGGCCCGGAGACGACCTGGCTCGGCGACGAGCGTTACAGCGGCGACCGTGAGCTCGAGAATCCGCTCGGCGCCGTGCAGATGGGCCTGATCTACGTCAACCCTGAGGGCCCCAACGGCAATCCGGACCCGCTCGCGTCGGCACGCGACATCCGCGAGCGTTTGCCCGGATGGCGATGAACGACGAAGAGACCGTCGCGCTCGTCGCCGGTGGTCACACCTTCGGCAAGGCACACGGCGCCGGCGACCCCGACCTCGTCGGACCAGAGCCCGAGGGAGCCCCGCTCGAGCAGATGGGCCTCGGCTGGAAGAACGCCTACGGCTCCGGCAAGGGCACCGATACGACCACCAGTGGCATCGAGGGTGCGTGGACCCCGACGCCCACCACGTGGGACAACAGCTACTTCGACACGCTGTTTGGCTACGAGTGGGAGCTCACCGAGAGTCCTGCCGGCGCCAAGCAGTGGACGGCGGTCGGCGGGGAGAACACGGTGCCCGATGCGGCGACTGGCGAACTCAAGCATGCGCCGATGATGACCACCGCCGACATGGCGCTGCGGATGGACCCGGTCTACGGGCCGATCTCGCGTCGGTTCCACGAGAACCTCGACGCTTTCGCTGATGCGTTCGCACGAGCGTGGTTCAAGCTGCTGCACCGTGATATGGGTCCGACCGCTCGCTATCTCGGTCCCGAGGCCCCCGACGAAGTGCTGATCTGGCAGGATCCGGTGCCCGCCGGGGAGGCGATCAGCAGTGCCGACATTGACGCCCTCAAGGCCAAAGTCCTCGACTCGGGTCTGAGCGTCGCCGAACTCGTCTCGACAGCCTGGGCATCGGCTTCGACGTACCGAGACAGCGACAAGCGCGGAGGCGCCAACGGTGCTCGCATCCGTCTCGAGCCACAGATCGGCTGGGAGGCCAACGATCCCGATCAGTTGCGGCGGGTGCTGGCCACCCTCGAGCAGGTCCGGTCGGAATCGGGTACGAATGTGTCGCTTGCCGACCTGATCGTGCTCGGCGGCTGTGCCGCGGTCGAAGCGGCGGCCAAGGCTGCCGGCCACGACATCACGGTGCCGTTCACACCGGGCCGCGGTGACGCGTCGGCCGAGCATACGGATGCCGATTCGTTCGAGGTGCTCGAGCCGAAGGCGGACGGCTTCCGCAACAATCTCGGCAAGGGGCACTCCGTGTCGGCCGAGCATCTGATGGTCGACCGGGCCCAGCAGTTGACGCTGAGCGCACCGGAGATGACGGTGCTCGTCGGCGGTCTGCGGGTGCTGGGTGCGAACTCGAACGGGTCGACGCACGGCGTCTTCACCGAGCGAGCCGGCACGCTGACGAACGACTTCTTCGTGAACCTGCTCGACTGAACACCGAGTGGCGAGCGACCGACGATTCGGAGGAGATCTTCGAGGGGTCGTGACCGTGCGACGCGGCGAGGTCAAGTGGACCGGTACCCGCTGCGACCTCGTCTTCGGTTCGAACTCGCAGCTGCGGGCGATCGCCGAGGTCTACGGATCCAGCGACTCGGGCGAGAAGTTCGTCAATGACTTCGTGGCAGCCTGGAACAAGGTGATGAACCTCGATCGGTTCGATCTAGCCTGACGAACGCACCAGGGCTGCTCGCGGACCTGGATCAGCGGCCCCGTCGCCACCTCCGAGGTGGCGAGGGGGCCGCTTCGCGGCCGGTGCGGCCATCCATCTCGTTTGACGGAGACATTCCATGGCTGACCTAAACGACACCAGGACTCATCGGAACCTGTCCGACGCGTTCGCCCGCGAGAGCCAGGCCAACCGCCGCTACCTGTGGTTCGCTCAGCAAGCCGATATCGACGGCCACCCCGCCGCAGCGGCGCTGTTCCGCTCGGTCGGGGAAGCCGAGACGGGTCATGCCTTCGGTCACCTGGAGTATCTGGCCGGGGTCGGTGACCCGGCGTCGGGCGAGCCGATCGGTGACACGGCGGACAACCTCAGGGCGGCGATCGCGTCCGAGACCTACGACTTCACGCAGATGTACCCGGACTACGCGAAGATCGCCCGCGAGGAAGGCTTCGACGAGATCGCCGAGTGGTTCGAATCGCTGGGGCGAGCGGAGGAGAGCCACGTCAGCCGCTTCCAGCAGGGCTTCGACACGTTGTGATCGATCGATCCCCGAGCCGTTGCGTCCAGCATGTGCGTCGCGGTGATCGACTGGTCCGAGGCGATGACGACGACCTACGACCCCAAGCGTCCCGACTACCTCGACGAGGCCGACGTCCGTGACGAGCTGACCCGGGTCTACGACCTGTGTCACGGTTGTCGATCGTGCATCGAGCTCTGCACCTCGTTCCCGTCGTTGTTCGAGATGATCGACGCGCACGATGACCAGGACGCCGGGCAGCTCACGCCCGCTCAGCAGGACCGGGTGATCGACGAGTGCTTCCAGTGCAAGCTGTGCTACGTCAACTGCCCGTACATTCCCGCGCTACACGAGTGGCAGCTCGACTTTCCGCGGCTGATGCTGCGGGCCGAGGCGATGCGCTACGAGACCGGTCAAAAGCCGATTCGTCAGCGGATCACGACCCAGATGCTGAGCCGCACCGACCTGCTCGGCAAGTCCGCCACGCTCACCGCTCCGATCGCCAACAAGATGACTCGGTGCCCCCGAGGGTTCGCTCGTCCGCAAGGCGATGGCCACGGTGACCGGTGTGTCGTCGGTGCGCCTGCTGCCGCCGTACGCCAAGCAGCGTTTCTCGACCTGGTTCAAGAAGCGCACCAGCAAGCTCGCCGCCAAGCGGCAGGGCAAGGTCACCGTCTTCCCGACCTGCCTGGTCGAGTACCACGAGGTCCAGATCGGCAAGGACCTCGTGCAGGTCTATGAACGCAACGGCATCGAGTGCTCGAACACCGAGGCCGGCTGCTGCGGTGCCCCGTGGCTGCACTCGGGTGACCTCCAGCATTTCACCAAGGTCGCCGAGAAGAACGTCAAGATCCTCGCCGACGAGGTGCGCAAGGGTGGCGACATCGTCGTGCCCCAGCCGACCTGCGGCTACGTGCTGAAGAAGGACTACGTCGACTACGTCGGCGGCCCCGACGCCGAGCTCGTCGCCGAGCACACCTACGACGCCGCCGAGTACCTGATGAAGGTCCACAAGGGCGACGACACCGAACTCGACACCGACTTCAGCCGGCGAGGTCCCCGAGAAGATCACGTACCACACGGCATGCCACCTGCGGGCCCAGAACATCGGCTTCAAGAGCCGTGATCTGATGAAGCTCACCGGCGCCAAGGTCAAGTTGGTCCAGCAATGCTCGGGCATCGACGGGATGTGGGGGCTGCGGGCCGAGAACGAGGAGATCTCGATCCCGATCGCCAAGAAGCTCGCCGATCAGATCGACAAGGCTGCCGGCGATGTCGTCACCGGTGACTGCAACCTCGCCAACACGGCGATCGCCGAGCAGACCGGCACGCCCCGACCCATCCGATCCAGCTGATCGCCCGCGCCTACGGCATCCCCGAAGACGAGTAACCACGTTGTCAGGAGACACGATGACCTCCCCCCGCAAGCTGACCCTTGCCGACATCGCCGACGTGCGCGCCTACGGGCGAGGCGAGTTCCGTCCCCACGTGATGGAACTCAAGCGACGCCGTCGGTCCACGTCGGCACCGTCATCACGGTTCCGCCGATGCGGTCCAGATCCAGGAGATGGCCCGTGTCGAGAAGTTGACCACCGATGCCGAGATCCAGACCGAGCTCGACATCTACAACCCGATGGTGCCCGAGCCGGGTCAGCTGACTGCCACCATGTTCATCGAGTTGACATCCGAAGAGCAGATGCGTGAGTGGTTGACCAAGCTCGCCAACGTCGAGCGTTCGGTGCTGCTGGCGCTCTCCAACGGCGACCGTGTGCGGGCGGTCATCGACGAGCAACACGAGGCTGGCCTCACCCGTGAGGAGGTCACCGCCGCAGTGCACTACCTGCGCTGGGACTTCACCGACGAACAGGTGGCGGCGTTCGGGGCGGGTCCGGTGCAGCTCCAGATCGACCACCCGGCGTATCTCGAGTCGGCCGAGCTGAGCGACATCACCAAAGCGGAGTTGCTGACCGACCTCGTCGATTGAGTCGATGATCTCCGAGCCCCTGCTCACGCAGGTCGTGGCGACCTTTTTGATCAACCCCTGGCGTTTCGGCCCGATGCGTTCTAGTCTCCGGATTGGTACGAGCAACGCCCTGGGGGGACGACGTGTCAGCACACGAACTGGAGTGGAGAATGCTCGGGGCCTGTCGCGGCCTCGATGCAAGCCTCTTCTACCCGGACACCGATGAAGAAGGCGAGATCGCCAAGCAGGTCTGCGAAGGCTGCGGAGTGCGGCAGGTCTGCCTCGACTTCGCGCTCGCCAAGCGCGAGAAGGTCGGCGTGTGGGGCGGGGCGACCGAGCGCGAGCGTCGGCGCATGCTGCGCCAGCGTCGGCGTACTGCGTAATCCCGTCGACGCTGCGGCGCGGACGGCCCGTTAGCCTCGCCCGAATGGACTCGATCGATGATCACGGTGGCTGGCCGGCGCTGCTGACGCTCCTGCTCGACCGCAACCATCTCACCGCCGGTCAGGCCCGGTCGGCAATGACCACGATCCTGGCCGGCGACGCCACGCCTGCGCAGTTGATCGGGTTCGTGGTGGCGTTGCGTGCCAAGGGCGAAAGTGTCGAGGAACTGGCCGGTCTGCTCGACGCCGTGCTCGCACACGCTGCGATCGTGCCGCTCACCGAACAGCAACGCGCCGACGCCGTCGACATCGTCGGCACCGGCGGCGATCACTCCCACTCGATCAACGTGTCGACGATGGCGGCGATCGTCACCGCCGCCGCCGGGGTGCCCGTCTGCAAGCACGGCGCTCGCGGCGCCTCGTCGAAGTGTGGCACTGCCGACGTGCTCGAAGAACTCGGTGTCGTGATCGAGCTCAGCCCCGACGGCGTCAAGCACTGCATCGACACCGCCGGGATGGGGTTCTGTTTTGCGCCTGCCTTCCACCCGGCATTCCGATTCGCGGCCCCCTCGCGGCGCGAGATCGGAATCCCGACCGTCTTCAACCTGCTCGGTCCGATGGCCAACCCAGGGCGGGTTCGTCGCCAGGTGATCGGCGTCGCGAATGCGGCGTTTGCCGAGCGGATGATCGAGACGCTGCGGACCCACGGTTCGGTGCACGCATGGGTGGTGCACGGGGGAGGCCTCGACGAGCTCACAACAACCGGTTCCAGCCAGGTCATCGAGCTGCGCGACGGCGAGATCGACCACTTCACGGTCGACCCTCGCGAGCTCGGGTTGGCGCCCGCTCGCAATGAGGACCTGAGCGGTGGCGAACCTGCCGAGAATGCCGACGTGGTGCGTCGGGTGATGGGTGGGGAACGAGGGCCGCACCGAGACATCGTGGTGCTCAACGCTGGCGCCGGTCTGGTGGTGGGTGGCAGGGCCGCCTCGCTCGCCGACGGCGTGGCGTTGGCCGCCGAGACGATCGACGATGGCACGGCCGGCGAGACGCTGCGACGATTGGCCGAGGCGTCCCAGGAGGCAGCGGGTCGAACTCGGCCATGAACGAATGGGCCGTTCGTGTGCCTGCTTCATCGGCCAACCTCGGTTCCGGGTTCGATGTGTTGGGTCTGGCGTTGAGCATGCATGCCGAAGCGGGGTGCGGGCCCGCCCCCGAGGGCGCACGTTCGGTCGACGCCCACCATCCGGCGACCGTTGCATTCCGACGGCTGGGCGGGACCGGAGAGCTGTGGGTTCGGTCGACGATCCCGATTGGTCGCGGGTTGGGTTTCAGTGGCGCTGTGCGGGTCGCCGGCGCAGCCGCTGCGATCGTGCAGCGCACTGGCCACACCGCACTCGACCACACCGACAGCGTGGCTGAGGTGTTGGCCGTCGCTACCGAGCTCGAGCACCATGCCGACAATGCGGCTGCATCCCTCTACGGAGGCCTCGTGGTGGCCGCCGCCGGCACCGTCTCGAGAGTGCCGTTGGCGTTCGATCCGGCGGTCGTGGTGTGGGTGCCCGATGCGACGACGACGTCGACAGATCAATCGCGCGCCACGCTGGCCGACCAGGTCAGCCGCGACGACGCAGTGTTCAATCTGGGCCGGGTGGCGATGTTCGTGGCGGCCTGCGCAAACGGCGACACCTCGGCGCTTCGCGCCGCAACCGAGGACCGCCTGCATCAGGATGTCCGGCTGGCCCACGTGCCGCAATCGGCGAATGCCATGAAGGCCGGCCTCGTCGCCGGGGCATGGGCGGCATGGCTATCGGGGAGCGGCCCGACCGTGGCGATGTTCTGCGAGTCGAAACGCGCCGACGAGATCGCTGCCCAGTTGCCATCGGACGGGCATGCCAAGGTGCTGCGAATCGATCATGCCGGCGCCACCGTGATCGGCGTCTCGGACGACGAAACGTTCGTCACGCCAGCCGGCTGAGAGGCGCTGTTCGTCAGCCGCGGCATGGCCTCGCTGGCCGATGTCGGGAACAGCCATTCGCCCGAACACTGCACCACCTCGATTCGGGTCGCATGCTTGTCGAAGAACCTGGCCAGACAGAGCGCCTCGTCGATATGGCGGCGATCGACCGGCCTTCCGTCGATCGGGGCCTCGGGAGGATCGACCGGTAACGCCCGCCCGAGTTCACCGGAGATCGAGGTGTCGATCAGCCGCCCGCCGTCGATCACCCAGGTGGTCTCACCGCGCCGAAGCACGCACCGCTCGGCTGCCCGCAGCGCGGCGACGAGTTGCTGTCGACGTACCGCACCGAGCAGCGCCGACAGCCGATCGCGCACCAGCGCCGCCTCTTCGTATCGCTGGGTGGCCGCCAGCCGGCTCATGCGCGCAGTCAGCTGCTCGGTGATCGACGACGGCTCGCCGCCGATCGCACGGGCGGCGGCGACGACGGCTGCGTCGTATCGCTGCCGATCGGCGGCACCGGCACACGGGCACTGGCTGACCCCGAGTTGAGCGGCGCTGCACGGAGTGGCATCGGCGGCCGGTTCGTGCCGCACGCCGAGGCGGGTCGAGCAGCGACGCAGTGGCAGCACCGATTGCAGCGCCTCGACGACCAACGTGGCCATCGCGCGAGATGGCAGCGGCCCGAGGTGAAGGCCCTTGCTCGACGGGTCTCTCACCACGGCCAGACGCGGCCAGGGCGAGTCGACGTCGAGTCGAACGAAGCAGTACTTGTCGGCGCGGGTTCCGGCCCGGTTGTAACGCGGCAGCATGCGGGCGATCAAGCGTGATTCGATGATCTCGGCCGAGAGCGGATCGGCGAGTTCGAGATGACGAATCTGTTGCATCTCGCGGAGCATGGGTCCGATCCGGCGCCGGTCGTCGCGACCGAAGTAGCTGCGCACGCGTTGTCGAAGGTTGGTGGCTTTGCCGACGTACAGCACCTCGTCCCGATGACCACAGAACATGTAGACGCCTGGCGAGCGGGGGAGCGACGTGGTCATGGTGAGCTTGCGGGCCTGAGGGTGGCCGGCCAGTTTGGCAAGGGTGACGAGATCGTCGAGTCCGAGCACGCCGAGACCGGAAGCGCGCTCGATCAGCAGGTGCAGCAGATCGGTCGTTGCGAGCGCATCGTCGAGTGCGCGGTGGTTGGGGGTGTGATCGAGACGTAGGCGCGATGCCAGCGTGGACAACTTGCAGTTGGGTACCTCGTCGCGCAACAGGCGCCGGGCGAGGGCGGCGGTATCGACCACCGTCGGTTGGTACTCGTTGCGGCCGTCCCGGGCCAGCGCGGCGCGGACGAAGCCGAGGTCGAACGATGCGTTGTGAGCGACGAACACGGCATCTCCCAGGAAATCGACCAGCGACCCGAGCACGGCTTCGATGCGGGGAGCGGTGCTCACCACGGCGTCGGTGAGCCCCGTCAACACGGTGATCTGGGGCGGGATCGCCCGCCCCGGGTTGACGAGCGTGTGGAAGGTGCCCATGCACTCGCCGCCGCGCACCTTGACGGCACCGATCTCGGTGATCATGTCGTCGTTGCGGTTGCCGCCGGTCGTCTCGAGGTCGAGTACGCAGAACGTCGTAGATCTCAACGGTGTTCCCAAGTCGTCGAAGCTGCGCTGGCCCAACATCAGTGCTGACATGACCACGATGCAACCACGAACACGTGTTCGCGTCAAGAACACGTGTTCGAAAGGCGCGGTTGGGCAGCGGGTACCATGCGGGTATGTCCGCGCCGCCGATCGACCACCGTCACCTGCGGTCGGCGCTCGAGTTCGCGGTGCTGATGGCGAAGGAAGGCCGCAAGTTCAAGCCGCCGATGAAGTATCCGAAAGGGCTCGAGAAATATCTCAAGATGTCGCGGATCCCGGGCACCTCGTTGCCGTCGATTCGCCGCACCGTCGAAGCCGACGAGGCGTTCCGCTCGCGGATCGCTACCGGCGCCCTCCCAGAACTCGTCGACCCGATCGGCAGACTGTGGCTGGAACGCCCGACCGGTTGGGAAGCCGATATCCGGCAGCTCGTCGCCGAGGCCGAGGCTTCGACCGCGGCGACCGTCGCCGCCAACGAGTTCAAGCGTGCCGAGAAGCGTCGAGATGCGGCCGAAACGGCTGCCACCCGCGCCCGTGCCGAAGTCGTCGTGCTACAGGAACGCATCGCCGAGCGCGACAGCGTCATCGACGGATTGCGTTCCGACGCAGTGAAGCTGGCCGAATCCGTCGATCAACTGCGCAGTGAGCTGGTGGATACGCGCAACGAGGTTCGCCACGCACGAGATCGTGAAGCGGCCGCGCTCGACAAGCTGCAGGCAGCCGAGTCGGCTCGTGAGGCAGCGTTTGCGGCTCAGGGCGAGGCCGAGGTGGTGCGCGACGATGTGCTGGCCGACCGGGCGACCCTGGCGGCCGAACGATCCGAGCTGGCCCGCCTGGCCGCCGGCGCTGAGGCGCTCGCCCGGCAGCTGTCCCATCTTGCGGCACCACCGGTCGACGGCGATCCCAAGCCGGTCAATCGAAAGGCGCTCGCCCTCCCCGGCGGCGTGATGGGCGATTCATCGGCGGCGGGCGAGTATCTGCTGCGGTCGGGGGCGTCGATCCTCGTCGATGGATACAACGTGGCGAAGCTCGCATGGCCTCAGCTCGATCTGGCCGGTCAACGTGTGGTGCTGCTCGACGCGATCGAGAATCTGACGCGACGATTCGGCAGCGACATCACCGTCGTGTTCGACGGTGCCGACCTGGTGGGTGCTGCCGCCGATGGCCGACGCATCGTGCGGGTGGTGTTCTCGCCCGCCGAGGTGACCGCCGACGACGTGATTCGTGACGAGGTTCGGCGGCTCCCGGTATCGCGACCGGTCGTGGTGGTCACCAACGATCAGGAAATCGTTCGAGATGTCAGATCGATGGGTGCCAACACGATGACCAGCGATCAGCTCCTGGTCCTGATGCGCTGAGCCGGGCGATCGTGGCGCCATTGGCAGTCGGCAGAACGGCCCCGAACGCGGCGTCAGCCGCCACGTGCAGCGATCTTGGCCTTCCTGGCCAACCGCTTGGCGGTGCGCCCGATCGGCTCGAGGTGGCGATGGTCGAGATCGCCCAGCTCGCCGCCGTTGTCGAACAGCACGCGGTAGCGCTGCCAGTTGAACCCGTTGGCGAGGATCACCTTGCCCTCGGTGCCGGCCGGCACACCCACCAGATCATCCGTAGCGCGGACCTTGTCGCCGATCTTGAGGTCGAGCTGACCTTCGTGGGGGACCGCGAGCGCATGTGGCTTCCAGAACTGCACGGCGACAGTCTGCCGGATCACGAGGGGTCGATGCACGTTCGGTGACCACCGATGTCGAGACCGGCGCTGAGCCGACCGGCAAACGAGCACCCGGCGGTAGGGTTTTCGACCTGTGAAATCTTCGGTCGAACCCCTCGAGGGGAACAAAGTCAAGCTGTACATCGAGGTCGACGAGGCCGAGTTCGACAAGGACATCGAACAAGCCTTTCGTGTGATCGCCCGCGAGGTGAAGCTCCCTGGCTTCCGCAACGGCAAGGCCCCACGGCGCGTGCTCGAGGCTCGGATCGGTGTCGGTCCCGCACGTGAACAGGCATTGCGCGACGCGATTCCGCAGTACCTCGGCAAGGCCGTGCGCGAGCACGACGTCGATCTGGTGGCGACCCCCGAGGTCGAGATCACCGGCGGCCAGGACGAGGGCCTGGTCGAGTTCGAGGCCGAGTGCGAGGTGCGCCCCGAGATCACGGTGCCCGGTTACGCCGGCCTTCGGATCGAGCTCGACTCTCCCGCCCCCACCGATGAGGAGATGCAGGAGGCGATGGATGCCGAGTTGCGTTCCGGTGGTTCGCTGGCCGATGTCGATCGGCCCGCCGAGCCGGGCGACTTCCTCACGCTCGACATCTCAGCCGATCGCGACGGCGAGGAGGTCATGGGTCTCAATACCGAGGACTGGTCGTACGAGCTCGGTCAGGGCTGGGTCGCCGAAGACTTCGACGAACACCTGACGGGCGCCACCGTGGGCGATGTGCTGACCTTCACGTCCACCCCGAAGGGCACCGAAGAAGCAGCCGACTTCACGGTCACCGTGAAGTCTGTGCAGGCGCTCGAGCTGCCGGAACTGACCGACGAGTGGGTTGCCGAGAACACCGGCGAGTTCGACACGATCGAGGAGTGGACCGCTTCGATCACCGAACGCCTGACCGAGGGCAAGCTCTCACAGGTTCGATCCACCGTGATGGCCAAGCTGACCGAGGCACTCACGGGTCTGGTCGAGATCGACGCCCCCGAATCGATGGTGCGGTCGGAGATGCAGAGCCAGGCCGAGAACATGGCACGCCAGCTCCAGATGCAGGGCATCGACTTCCAGGCGTGGATGTCGGCGACCGGCCAGACTGCGGAGCAATTCGTCGAGGCCACCCGCCCGCAAGCCGAGCAGTCGGTCAAGGCCGATCTGGCACTGCGAGCAGTGGTGGTCGCCGAGGCGATCGACGTCGACGACCACGAGATCGAGATGGAATACGCCCGGATGGCCATGCAGTACGGCCAGAAGGCGAAGGAAGTCCGCAAGATGTACGAGCGCAACGACGCCGTCCCCGAGCTGATCGCTCAGATCCGCAAGAGCAAGGCGATGGACTGGCTGTTGCACCACGTCGAGATGGTCGACCACGAGGGTCTGGTGATCGATCGCGAGCTCGTCCTCGGCCATACTCATGATGACGACGATCACGATCACGATCACGACCATCGCACGACGCAGAATCTCAGGACACAGAATCTCACGACCCAGCGGGGGAGGACTCCGAATGAACCTCGATGCCACCAACTACCTGGTCCCCAACGTGGTCGAAACGACCAGTCGCGGCGAGCGCGCCTACGACCTGTACAGCCGGCTGCTGAAGGACAACATCATCTTCCTGCAGACGCCGATCGACGATCAGATCGCCTCGCTGCTGTGCGCCCAGTTGGTCCACCTGGAGTCCGAGAACCCCGAGAAGGACATCAACATCTACATCAACAGCCCCGGTGGTGACATCACGGCGTTGTTCGCGATCTACGACACGATGCAGTTCATCCGCAACGACATCGCCACGATCTGCTTGGGCCAGGCTGCTTCGGCCGCTGCCGTGTTGTTGGCGGCCGGCACCAAGGGCAAGCGCCTCGCCCTGCCACACAGCCGCGTGTTGCTGCACCAGCCCTACGGCCAGGTCGGCTACGGCCAGGTGACCGACCTCGAGTTGGCGGCCAAGGAGATCCTGCGGATGCGCGAGCTGCTCGAGAAGATCCTCGCCCACCACACCGGTCAGTCGTTCGAGAAAGTCCACGCCGACACCGACCGAGATTTTGTCCTCGAAGCGAACGAGGCGCTCGAGTATGGCATCATCGATACGGTGCTCTCGTCTCGTGATGCGGTCGACGTCTCGTCGGCGATCCGCTGACGGAGGCGCCAGGGTCACTAACCTCGGCCGCCAGGCCGATCAACAGTCGTCGGCGATGATCGACGCGACACTCGGGTACTCGGAAAGGGGGCGGCACAGATGGCGAAGTTCGGAGACACCGGCGAACTGTTGAAGTGTTCGTTCTGCGGCAAGTCCCAGAAGCAGGTCAAGAAGCTGATCGCCGGTCCGGGTGTCTACATCTGTGACGAGTGCATCGATCTCTGCAACGAGATCATCGAAGAGGAACTCACCGACACCGGCGAGTTGACGTTCGACGAGCTCCCCAATCCGCGTGAGATCCGCGAGTTCCTCGACGACTACGTGGTCGGTCAGGACGACGCCAAGAAGATCCTCTCCGTCTCGGTCTACAACCACTACAAGCGGATCCAGTATCAGCAGCAGACCGGCATCGGCCGCCGCGACGATGTCGAGTTGCAGAAGTCGAACATCTTGATGCTCGGCCCGACCGGGTGCGGCAAGACGCACCTCGCCCAGACGTTGGCACGCATGCTCAACGTGCCGTTCGCGGTCGCCGACGCCACGGCGCTCACCGAGGCCGGCTACGTCGGCGAAGACGTCGAGAACATCCTCCTCAAGCTGATCCAGGCCGCCGACTTCGACACCAAGCGGGCCGAGACGGGCATCATCTACATCGACGAGATCGACAAGATCGCCCGCAAGAGCGAAAACCCCTCGATCACCCGCGACGTCTCGGGCGAGGGTGTGCAGCAGGCGTTGCTCAAGATCCTCGAGGGCACCCAGGCCTCGGTCCCCCCGCAGGGTGGACGCAAGCATCCCGCATCAGGAGTTCATCACGATCGACACCACGAACGTGCTGTTCATCCTGGGTGGCGCATTCGCCGGGCTCGACACGATCATCGAACAGCGCGTCGGTCAGAAGGGTGTCGGCTTTCACGGCACGGTCAAGTCCAAGGCCGATCGCGACCCGGGCGAACTGTTCTCGCAGGTGTTGCCCGAAGATCTCGTGAAGTTCGGGATGATCCCCGAGTTCATCGGGCGTCTCCCGATGGTCGGCGTGGTGCGCTCGCTCGACCAGGGTGCGCTCGTCCAGATCCTCACCGAGCCGAAGAACTCGTTGGTCAAGCAATACCAGAAGGTGTTCGCGTTCGAAGATGTCGAGCTCGAGTTCACCGAGGACGGCCTCACAGCTGTTGCCGAACTGGCGATCCTGCGAGGCACGGGGGCCCGCGGTCTGCGTGCGATCCTCGAAGAGGTGCTGCTCAACACGATGTACGAACTGCCCGGCCGGACCGACGTCGGCAAGGTCGTGATCGACGACGCCACCGTGCACCAGACGACCCTGCCGACGCTCGTGCCTCGCAAGAGCTCGTCGACTCGACAGCGTCGGGCCGCAAGCTGACCACGCCCATCGGTGGGTGAGACCGACCATGGAGTATGCCGCCGCGCTCGCGTACCTCGACGACCACGCCTCGTACGACAAGACCGGTCGCGTCGACGATCCATCGACCGACTCGATCGCCGCCTTGTGTTCGGCGATGGGTGACCCGCAACATGCGCAGCCCGTCATCCATGTGACCGGTACCAACGGCAAAGGGTCGACGGTGCAGATGATCAGCCGGCTGTTGATGGCGCAGGGACTGACGGTCGGCACCTACACCAGCCCCCACCTCGAGCGCATCAACGAGCGCATCAAACGCAACGGCGAGCCGATCAGCGACGACGAGTTCGCCGAGCAGATCGCCGGCATCGCTGCCGTGGAGGGGATCACCGGAGTGCGGCCGACCTACTTCGAGGCGGTGACGGCAGCGGCGTTCCGGTGGTTCGCCGACGTCGCCGTCGACATCACCGTGATCGAGGTCGGCATGCTCGGGCGCTGGGACGCCACCAACATCGTCGATGCCCAGGTCGCAGTGGTCACCAACATCGCGCTCGACCACACCGAGTTCGCCGGCCCGGCGCTGGCCGACATCGCACGAGAGAAGGCCGGCATCATCAAGCCCGGCACGGCAGCCGTGATCGGCGAAACCGACCCTGCACTCGTCGAGATCTTTCGGGCGGAGGGTGGGGCGAGCACGCTCGTACGCGGTGAGGCTTTCGGCACGGTCGACAACTCGCTGGCGATCGGTGGGCGTGCGCTCGACCTGCGAACGCCGACCACGATCTATTCCGACGTGTTTCTCCCGTTGCACGGCGCCCACCAGGGGACAACGCCTCCGTTGCGCTGGCCGCCGTCGAGACGTTCTTCGCGGCCCCGCTGGCCGACGACGTCGTCCACGAGGGCTTCGCCAACGTCGAGATGCCAGGCCGGTTCGAGGTGCTCGGCGTGCAGCCGCTGGCGATCATCGACGGCGCCCACAACCCGCCCGGCGCCGACGTGTGCGCCGACGTGTTCTTCGGAGATTTCCACCCCGAGGGCCGCAGGATCCTGGTGGTCGGCACGCTCCGTCACCCCGACGAGATGCTGGCGGCGCTCCGCGCCGACGAGTTCGATGTCGTACACGCCTGCACCGCCCCGTCGCCGCGGGGCGTTCCAGGCGCAGGACGTCGCTCGGGCGGCACGCCAACTCGGCTGCGATGAGGTCTACGTGCACGACTCGGTCGAGGCGGCATGCAAGGCGGCGATGCAGCACGCCGGCGCCGACGACGCGATCCTGGCGTGCGGCAGCATCTACGTGGCCGGCGCCGCACGGCCAGCGCTGCGCAGGTACGCCAACTGAGCCGATGCTGTCCAGCGCTCGCCCGTCGTTGCCCGGCCGGCGAGACGCACAGGTTCGCCACCTGGTGTCGACCCGACGGCGAGCGGTACCGGACTGGCAGCGTCAACGATCGTCGCCGGCGCGGTCGCCGTGAGCTGACCGTCAGAAGATGCCGGTCAACTCGACGAGCACGAAGCACTGCGAACGCCCATCCGACCGGTGCGCCGAACAGCACCGCCGTGATCAGACGAACGGCACGCTGCCGTGGCCGTTCGCTCCCGACCATCACCAGCCGGATCACGTACCCCACCCAACTGTCGTCGTCGTCGTCGCTCAGGATTGCGGCCGTCGGCCGTGCAAGCGCCCAGACCGACATGCCGACGGTCGGAGCGATCCACGGCAACGCGACCACCCACCCCGGCGCGTCGAGCCGGCCGAGGCCGGTCATCACCAGGATCATCACGCCTGCGCCGATCGCGACGAGCGCCGCGAATGTGATGCCGACGGCCAGCGCCCGTCGACCCGGCGTCGTTCGCATTCGCCACAGCGACCTTCGCAAGAACTCGTTGCGCGGTGTCGTCGCGAGGGTTCGTCATGGTCAGATCAACCGATCGAGCGGGTCGATACCCAGCGGTGGCAGTGTGACGGCGGTCAGCGCGGCGGCGTCCGCCTCACCTCGCAGAACCGCCAGCAGGGCGTCGCTCGTTCGGTGGAGGCGCGCCAATGCATCGGCGTCGGTCACGGCGCCGTCCCGAACCATCGTGAGCGGCGCCGGGATACTGCACGTGGACACCACGAACGCGCCCTGCCAGGTCAGTGTCCGCGCCAACTGCTCGATGGCGTGGGCGCCGCCCGCCGTCGCAGCGCTCACAACTGCGACCGGTCGCTCGAACATCGAGGCCGAACCGACCATCCAATCGGTGACGTTCTTCACCCACCCCGGCATGCCGCCCGCGTACTCTGGAATGGCGAACACGAGACCGTCCGCCTGCTCGAAGGCTTGGCGAACCATCCGCACCGTGTGCGGTGGGTCGTCGACGGCCTCCGGCTGGAAGGCGGGGAAGTCGGACGAGACATCGACACGTTCAACGGTCACCCCGGCTTCGAACAACCGGTCGGTGACCATCGCCACAGCGACCGCGTTCGTCGACGCACTGTGGCGGCTCCCGCACAACGTCGCAACTCGCATTCGCCCAACGTAACCAGCGGGGCCCCGTGCGACCCGACGCAGGTGTCGGAATCGAGGCGGGCGGCGCTCGCCGGGTAGGAGCCCCGATAGCCTCGCGAGCCATGTCCGATCGCACACTCGTTCTGCTCAAGCCCGACACCGTCGAACGCAAGCTCGTCGGTGAGGTCGTGTCCCGCTTCGAGGCCAAGAACCTCGACATCGTGGCGATGGATCTCCGCCAACTCGATGGTGACACGCTGGCCCGCCACTACGAGGAGCACGTCGGCAAGGGCTTCTACGACGACCTGGTCGAGTTCATGAGCCGCGGTCCGGTCGTGGCGATGGTGATCGAGGGCCCCGAGGACACATGGGAGGTCGTGCGCGGCATGATGGGCGCCACCAACCCGCGCACTGCGGCGTCCGGCACGATCCGTGGCGACCTCGGTATCTTGTTCACCGAGAACCTCGTGCACGGCAGCGACTCGCTGGCCAGCGCCGAACGCGAGATCGGCATCTTCTTCCCGAATCTGTAACATCGTCGGAGTGTGCGATCCTGGTAGTCATCCGGCCGCCGGCATCGTCGGAACGATCGTTGAAAGGAGGTCGAGATGGCACGCAGCAATCCGTTGAGTTTGGGCCGTGACCTCGCGATCGACCTCGGTACCGCCAACACCCTGATCTACGCCCGCGGCCTCGGCATCGTGCTCGACGAGCCGTCGGTCGTCGCGATCAACGTCAACGACGGGCGACCCGTCGCTGTCGGTGTCGAGGCCAAGCGCATGATGGGCCGCACCCCGAACCACATCAAGGCGATTCGACCGCTCAAGGACGGCGTCATCGCCGACTTCGAAGTGTGCGAGAAGATGCTTCGCTACTTCATCCAGAAGGTGCACGCCAGCAAGTGGTCCAAGCCGCGCATGATCATCTGCGTGCCGTCCGGCATCACGGGTGTCGAACAGCGCGCCGTCCAGGATGCAGCCGAGTACGCCGGCGCCCGCAAGCCGGTGCACATCATCGAAGAGCCGATGGCTGCTGCGATCGGGGCCGAACCTCCCGGTTCACGAGCCGAGCGGCAACATGATCGTCGACATCGGTGGCGGCACCACCGAGGTGGCGGTCATCTCGCTCGGCGGCATCGTCACCGCACAATCCGTACGGGTCGCCGGCGACGAACTCGACGACGCGATCCTGCAGTACGTCAAGAAGGAATACTCGCTGGCGATCGGTGACCGCACCTCTGAGGAGATCAAGATCCAGATGGGCTCGGCGTGGCCGATGGAGGAAGAGCTCACCGCTGACATCCGCGGACGCGACCTCGTCTCCGGCTTGCCGCGCACCATCCAGCTCACGACCGAGCACGTTCGCGAGGCGCTGGCCGAACCGGTCAGCGCGATCGTCGACGCCGTCAAGACCACCCTCGACAAGACGCCACCCGAGTTGGCGGCAGACATCATGGAAGACGGCATCACGCTCACGGGCGGCGGTGCGTTGCTGGGTGGGCTCGCTCAGCGTCTCGCCCACGAGACCGGCATGCCCATCACGGTTGCCGACGAGCCGCTGTACAGCGTGGTCATCGGGTCCGGGCGGGCGCTCGAGAACATCGACGCCATGCGGGGGCTGATGTCGCTCGGCGGCGACGACTGACGCATCCGGCTTCATGGCGATCTACTCCGCCGGCCGGCGTCGCACGATGATCATCCTGCTGCTGTCGTCCGTGCTGCTCATCACGCTCGATCTGCGTGGCAACGCCGTGTTCGACGCGGCACGCTCCGGCTTCGAGTACGCCCTGCGTCCCTTCGAGATCGCCGGTGAAGTCGTCACCCGTCCGGTCTCGCGGGTGTGGAACGGCATGACCGAGATCGACGATCTCGAAGCCGAGAACCAACGACTTCAGCAGCAACTCGACGCACAGCGCAGCGATCAAATCGCGGCACAGAACGCGCTGATCGAGAACCGGGACCTGCGGGCCTTGCTCGACCTCGAGTCGCTGGCGGCGTTCGACCGGGTCACCGCCAGCATCATCGGCTCGTCGCCGAGCAACTTCGATCAACGGGTCGAGATCGACCGAGGCTCGACCGACGGGATCCGCGTCGGGATGCCCGTCATCAACAGCGCCGGACTGGTGGGCAAGATCACCAACGTCTTTCCGGAGACGGCGATCGTCATGCTCGCCACCGACCCGCAGTATCACGTGCCGGTCAAGGTCGTCGCCGAGGTGCGCGCCACTCCGCCGACCACCGTGCCCGTCTCCGTGCCGAGCGGGCTGTCCGTCGATGATCTCACCACGACGACGTCACCGACGACGACCATCCCGTCGACCACCACGACGACCGTGCCGACGCAGCTGTTCGACGCCGATGGCAACCCGGTCGACCCCGATCTGCTGGCCCCGATCGGTGCCACGACCACGACATCCAGTACGTCGACCACCACCACGACCGTGGTCGAATTGGTCAAGGTCACGCGCGAGACGGGCGAACTGAACGGGTTCGGCGCCGACCGGCTCCCGCGCGTCCGGTTCATCGCCGACTCACCGCAGTTCGGCCGGGTCGTCGAGGGCGATGCGGTGCTCACCGCGGGCGGAAGCCTCAGTCTGGCGCCACCCGATCTGCCGATCGGCAAGGTGGCCAACGTGATCCAACGCGCCGGCACAGCGGGGCTCGAGCTCGAGGTCGAGCTCAACGCCGACCTCAATCGCCTCATCTTCCTGACCGTCGTCCTGTACGTGCCGCCGACCGAAGCCCCGGCCCTCGGGTAATCGGTCATGCTCGGCTGCGCTCCTGACGAGTTCGCTGACGCGCATCATCCCGATCGGGATGATGCTGCTGGCGCTCCAGAAGACGCTCTTCGTCGAGCTGCAACCGTTCGGCGTGATCGTGCAGATCGTGCTCGCCTTCGCTGCGTCCGCCGGTGCTGCAGGCGGCCCAGAGCGCGGGGCGATCACCGGCTTCTCGCTCGGCATCATGTTCGACCTTGCGGTCGGGTCCCCGCTGGGTTCGTCGTCGATCACCATGGGGCTGGCCGGGTACGTTGCCGGTTGGGTCGACCTGATCCGGATCGAAACCACATGGTGGCTGGCAGCGATCTTCGTCGGGGTCGGTGCCGCGACGGGGGAGGCAGGCGTCCCCGTCGTCCGCCGATTCATCGGTGAAGAAGACGCCTTCGTTCCGGAGATGGCGACGATCGTGCCGGTGGTCGCCGTCGCCGCTGCCGCAGCGAGTGTGTTGTTGGTCCCGATCGGCCGGTGGGCGCTCAGGCTGGAACGCCCCGAATGGAAGATGCCGGCCGATGGCTGAACGTTCTGCCCTGCTGACGCCCCACTGCGGGTGCGACACGCGAGACTCACGACATGGCTGTTGACCGGCGCGCCACGCGCCTCGGCGTGCTCGCCATCGTGGGCGTGACCCTGTTCTCGCTGCTCGGAGTGCGGCTCTGGTTCCTGCAGACCGTCAAAGCCGACGAATTGCAGGAGAGCGTCACCATCTCCAAGACGCGCACCGTCAGGCTGGCGCCCGAGCGTGGCCGGATCTTCGACATCGACGGGCGGATCCTGGCCGACAACGAGCGAATCCTCACGGTCGCCATCGATTGGCAGATGCTGCGCCGCAAGACGCAGCGCAACGAGATCTTCACGCGTCTGTCCGGCTGGGTGCAGGTGCCGGTCGAGGCGATGCAGGCTCGATTCGATGCCCAGATCGACAGCCCGTTCCTGCCGTTCCCGATCAAACGAGACATCGACGAGCCGACCGCGATCGCATTGCTCGAGCGGGTCGAGGACTTCCCCGGCGTCGAGATTCTCACTGAATGGAAACGTGTCTACCCGTACGCGCCGCACGCCGCCCACGTGATCGGCTACATGGGTGCGATCACCCGCGAGCAGCTCGACGACAAGCTCGCAGATGGATACCTGCGCAACGAACGGATCGGGCAGTTCGGTGCCGAGCGCAGCCTCGAGCAATGGTTGCACGGGGTGTGGGGCGAGAAGGTGATCGAGGTCGATGCAGCCAACCGCCCCGTCCGCGTGATCAGCGAAGTGCAGCCGATCAACGGGTTCGACGTACAGCTCACGATCGACCTCGAAGTGCAGCAATACGCTGAACAGGCCGTCGAGACCACGCTCGAGCTGCGCCGCACCCAGACTGCGCCCAACCCGGTCGTGAAGAAGCCCGACGGCACGCGCGAGCCGATGGACCTCACCAAGGGTGAGGAGGTGGCGTTCAAGGCTCCCGCCGGGTCGTCGGTCGTGCTCAACTACCTGACCGGCGAAGTGATCGCGATGGCGAGCTACCCCACGTTCGACAACCGGTGGTTCGAGGCAGGTCTGTCGAGCAACAAGTTCAGCCAGATCTTCCCGATCACCGAAGATCCAGACAAGTCGATCCTCGTCAACCGCGCCGTACAGGGTCGATACAACCTCGGGTCGACGTTCAAACCGTTCACGGCCTTCGCCGCCCTCAACACGGGGCTGATCACCTCGACCGAGCTGTTCACCGACACCGGCTCGTACCAGCTGTACTCGGTCGATCAGGCAAAGTGCCAATCGGGCCTGGTGCGATGCGAATACAAGAACGCAACGTGCGGTGGCACCGGTCGGCCATGCGTGTACGGCAGTGTCGACGTCGAGGATGCACTCGCCGTGTCATCGGACGCCTTCTTCTACCGGATCGGCGAAGACATCCTCGCCCGCAATGGACGGCGATCCGGTGCTCCAAGACCAGGTCGAACTGTTCGGCTTCGGCGCCGACAGCGGGATCGAGTTGCCGTTCGAGTTCGACGGCACCGTTCCCGACAAAGAGCTCAAGCGGCTCTACGCCGAGCGCGGCGTGATCAGCGAGGACGAGGGTCGCAACTACTACGTCGGCGACAATGTCCAGCTGGCGATCGGGCAGGGACTGTTGTCGGCGACACCTCTCCATCTCGCCAACGGCTACGCCGCCATCGCCAATCGGGGTTTCCTGCTGCAACCCACGATCGTGAAGGCGATCTGGAACCCGGGGGTGCCCGACGGCCGTCCCGGCCACGCCGACTTTGCACAGGGCACGGTGTACGAAGATCGCAGCGAACCGACCCTGATCCGCCAGATCTCGATGCCGGACGACGTCCGCGAGCCGATCGTGCGGGGTCTCCAGCGAGTGATCTACGGACCCGGGGTCGTGTCCGACTACCCACACAAGACCACCGGTGAGCATCTGTTCCTGAACTATCCGCGCGGCGACGAGGCAATTCCGCTGGCCGGCAAGACGGGGACCGCGCAGGGTGCCTTCAACTATCCCTGGAACGACTCGTCGGCCTTCACCGGGTTCAGTACCGACGACGACCGACCGTACGTCGTCACGGCCTACCTCGAGAAGGCCGGCTACGGCTCCCAGGCCGCCGCCCCGGTGGTGAAGTGCACGTTCATGGCGCTAGCCGACCTGGTCGCCATGGAGCCGGTGGAGCTGTCCGAGCCGCTCGATCTCTCGGCCACGGTTGCTGCGCCGTCGATGGAGCTCGATGCCCAGGTCCGTTCCCTCTGCTACCAATCGAAGTTCGGCGATGGCGTTCAGACCCAGGTGCGAGACGTCGAGTGAGTTTCTGACATGGCGATGACGTTCCTCAGCCGCCGCCCCGACAGCGGGCTCGGCAACATCAGATCCAGCCCGGGCGACCCGAGCCGGAACGTCGACTGGGTGTTGCTGCTGACACAGGGTGTGCTCACGATCCTCGGGTGCTTCGTGGTGTACTCGGCGTCCTGGACCACGATCGAGGGCGATCCGTACGCGTTCGTCACGCGGCAGGTGGTGTTCGCGATCGCCGGTTGCGTCGTGATGGTTGGCGTGATGTCAATCGACTACGAGTGGTTCAAAGAGCGGGCGGCGTTCATGTACGGCGCAACGATCGTGCTGCTCGTGTTGTTGCTGCTGATGGGGGTCGCCCAGGGCCTCGACCGGATCTCGTTCGATCTCGGCCCGATCAACTTCCAGCCGGCGGAGCTCGCCAAGTTCACGACGCTGATCGCTCTGGCGGGGTTCCTCGCCGAGGGGCGCAGCGACGAGGTCAGCTATCCGCGATTCTTGGTCGGGTTGATCCTGGTCGGTGCCCCGGCGGTGCTGATCATCGCCCAGCCCGACCTCGGCTCGGCCTCGGTGATCGTCACGATCGCGATGGGCGTGCTGCTGGTCGCAGGGGCCAAGCCGAGGTACATCGGCGCCATCACCTTCCTGGCGGTGTCGACCGTGGCGGCCACGTTCGTGAGCGGGTACGTCAACGAGTATCAGAAGGAACGCCTGCGGGTGTTTGTCGGCCAGGACGCCAACGAGGATTCGATCTACCAGGTTCGCAACGCGATCCGAGCGGTCGGCACGGGTGGTGTGTGGGGCAAGGGGTGGCTGGATGGCAACCTGACCAACGACCGTTACGTTCCGGTGATGTGGGCCGACTTCCCGTTCGCCGCCGTGGGTGAGCAGTTCGGGTTCGTCGGCTGCACCCTGCTGCTGAGCTTGTTCGTCGTGGCGTTGATGCGGATCTGGCGGATCGCCTCGCTGTCGCGAGACCTGCTCGGCACATACTTGTGCGCCGGTGTGTTCACGATGCTGCTGTGGCAGGTGTTCCAGAACGTCGGCATGACGCTCGGCATCATGCCGGTCACCGGCCTCCCGATGCCGTTCATCTCGTACGGCGGCTCGAGCCTGCTGACGTACTTCGCCATGTTTGGACTCGTGCAGATCCGTCCACATGCGCCGCATGCGCTGAGCGAGGCCGGTTGCGGCGATCGCGGCGTTGCGTCTCGCCGCTCGTTGCCATCGAGGCAACTCGGGCTCATCGCGCCTTGCGCTCACCACAACCGATCCTCGCTCAGAGGCCCAAACGGTCGTGGGGGTTCGAGATCGCGGCGATCGCGGCGCTCGTCTGGCTCGTTGCGTCGCGACTCGCTCGTTGCCATCAGCCGCTCGGGCCCACGCGGTTGTGCGGGTTGACCGGTCGCGGCGATCGCGGCGTTGCGTCTCGCCGCTCGTTGCCATCAGGCAACTCGGGCTCATCGCGCCTTGCGCTCACCACAACCGATCCTCGCTCAGAAGGCGGAGGGCGCTGTGCGAGTGGTTCTGCGAACCTCCTGGGCCCATCGCGCCTTCCATCCGGGGTGGCGGGAGTCACTCCGGGTAGGCTGGGCGCGTCATGTCAACACTCTGGGCGCGGATCGAACCGCTTCTGGCCCGGGTGCAGAAACCAGCTCGTTACATCGGCTGCGAAGACGGTGCCATCACTCCCCGCCACGACCAGCTCGACGACGGGGACACGGTGGCCTGGCTCCTCGCTTACCCCGATACCTACGAGATCGGTCTGCCCAACCAGGGGCTCCAGATCCTCTACGAAATCCTGAACGAACGCCCCGATGCGCTCGCCGAGCGCACGTATGCCCCCTGGGCCGATCTGGATCGGGAGCTGCGGGCTGCCGGCGTTCCGCTGTTCAGCGTCGATTCCCACCGCGCCGCCGCCGACTTCGACATCCTCGCCTTCAACCTGTCGAGCGAGCTCGTGTTCACCAACGTGCTCAACATGATCGATCTGGCTGGTGCTCCTCTGCACGCCGCCGATCGCTGCGCCGACGATCTGTTCGTGATGGTCGGCGGCCATGCCGCATTCAATCCCGAGCCACTCGCCGATTTCATCGACGCCGCCGTACTGGGCGAGGGCGAAGAAGTCGTCTCCGAGATCACCGAGGTGTTCGGTGCGTGGAAGGCCGCCGGCGGCACCGATCGCGAGACGGTGCTGAGAGAGCTGTCGAAGATCCCTGGCGTCTACGTGCCGTCGATGTACGACGTCACGTACGACGGCGACGCACATCGCTTGCCGTCGAACCTCGCTACCCCGACGTGCCCGCCACCGTCGACAAACGCACGATCGCCGACCTCGGCGAGTGGCCGTACCCCAAGAACCCACTCGTGCCGCTCACCGAAGTGGTCCACGATCGGCTCAGCGTCGAGGTCTTCCGCGGCTGCACCGCGGCTGCCGTTTCTGCCAGGCCGGCATGATCACCCGCCCAGTGCGCGAGCGTCCCGCCGAACAGGTGCGCACGATGATCCGAGAGGGCCTGCGCTCCACCGGCTACGACGAGGTCAGCCTGACCTCGCTGTCGACTGCGGACTTCTCCGACATCGAGCCCGTCGTGCGGGGCGTACTCGAAGACGCCAAGAAATCCCGGGCTCGTGCGACACGATGACGATCAACCTGCCGTCACTGCGGGTCGACGCCTTCACCGTCGGCCTGGCCGGCGAGGTCAACAACGGGCGTCGCAGCGGGCTCACGTTCGCCCCCGAAGGCGGCTCGTGGCGTCTCCGCAAGGTGATCAACAAGCTGATCACCGAAGAAGACCTGTACGGCGCCGTCGAGTCGGCGTTCAGCCAGGGCTGGACCCGCATGAAGTTGTACTTCCTGACCGGCCTGCCGACCGAGACCGACGAGGACACGCTCGGCATCGCCGAGCTTGGCCGAAGAACTGTGTCGCGATCGGCAAGAAGCACACCAGCCGCGCATCCGTCACGATCAGCCTCGGCGGATTCGTGCCCAAACCGCACACTCCGTTCCAGTGGTTCGGTCAGAACACCGACGACGAGCTGCGACGCAAGATCGACCTGGTGCGCGATGCGACCCGGCGGATGAACGGTGTCAACGTCAAATGGCACGACCCATCGGCCACGACCGCCGAAGGCATCACCAGCCGAGGCGACCGTCGCATCGGTCGTGTGATCGAGCGCGTCTGGAAGGATGGCGGCCTGTTTCAGGAGTGGGGCGAGCACTTCGACCTCGATCTGTGGACGGCAGCGATGGAGGCCGAGGGCCTGTCGATCGACCGGTACGTGTTCCGCCATCGCGAAGAAGACGAGATCTTGCCCTGGGCCCATCTCACCGCCGGTCTCCACAAGGATTTCTTGTGGGGTGATTGGCTCGACGCCCTGGCCGAGTCGGGCGTCGAGGATTGTCGCTGGACGCCCTGCTACGACTGCGGCGTCTGTACCGGCTACGGCATCGAACACGTCGTGGCGTCTCCGATCGCTCCGGCCGGTGGCAGTCAGGGCACGGGACAAGACCTGTCCCGAGGCGGCGAAGTTCCCGTCACGCTGATGCCGATTCGACGCCAGCCGGCCGGAGCCGCAACGTGAAGCTCCGTGTGCGGGCCACCAAGATCGGCAAAGTGCGTTTCACCAGTCACCGTGATGCCGCCCGGATGTGGGAACGTGCGCTGCGGCGGGCGGGCCTGCCGGTGGCGTTCACCGAGGGGTTCACACCCCGACCCAAGATCAGCTTCGGCCTGGCGCTCCCAACGGGTGCCGAGTCGATTGCCGAATACGTCGACATCGAATTGCAGCGAGAGATCGCTGCCACGGATGTCGATCTCGACACCCTCCCAGCTCGTCTCTCCGAGGCGCTCCCGAACGGCTTCGACGTGCTCGTGGCCGGAGAACGGGAACAGGGAGTTGATTCCCTCCAGGAAGCTGTCACGTCGTGTACGTGGGAGCTCTGGAGCCCGCTGCTCACCGCAGCAGACCATCGCGATGCCGGTCGGCTGCTCGAGTCGACCGAACTCGTTCTGGAGCGGGAACGCAAAGGGAAACGAAGCGCCGACGACGTGCGCCCGATGATCCTTGATCTGCGTCCCGACTCCTCCGGCGATCGCTTGATCGCCGAACTGGTCACGATCGGTCGTGCGCTCCGCCCTGCGGAGCTGGCCGAACTGGCTTACCCGAATATCGATGCACGCGATGTCCGGGCGTTACGTACCCACCAATGGCTTGACCACGACGGCACGCGGCGCGAGGTGCTTCCCCTGCCCGCCGACGTGGACGCGCGCACTCTGATGGTGCTCGCATGAGAAGGGACCCCCACGATGGACGACACCACGATGCACACGGACGACAGCTCCGACGCCTCGTCCGAGACCAACAACGCTCAGAGCGACAGCTCATCGGCGGCGCAAGCCTCGGCTGAACCCAAGTCGGGCGCCACCGAGTCTGGCAAGGCGAAGCCGCCGTCGCCGTCGGGTGCGGTCGAGGACGCCTCAACTCCACCGCCGCGTCGGCGTGGCCCACGCGGTGGTCAGGGGCGCAAGCAACCCGGTCCCGCCGGTCGGTCAGGTGATGGCGGCGACTTCGACGGCGGCACCGTTCCCGACGAACTCCCCGAACCGATGCGCGAAGGTCGCGTGCAAGATGTCGATGCGGCCGAGAAGTCGTTGGTGCGCAAGCCCCAGATCGGTGACACCCGTGCCCCGCTGGTGCCGTCGGTACCACCTCCCGGTCCGGCTCGAGCCGGCGTCGATGCCGGCTCGGAAGACGGCGGTGACGGTGCCGAAGGTGGCTCCAGGTCGGGTAATCGCCGACGCAAGCGCGGTGGCATCCGGCAACGTGCAAGGCGGCGCCGGTGGGCGGCAGCCGAAGACGAAGGCGAAGGCGGCCAAGCCGGCCAAGGCTGCCCAATCCAGGCGTGACGGCAGCAAGGGTGCCGCCGGCAAAGGCGACGGCGACGGCCAGCGCAAGAAGCGTCGCGGCGGCCGAGGTCGTGGCAAGCCGACAGCCGCCGAGCAGGATCTGATCGACCAGCGCAAGGGCCGCGAGCGCAACGGGAAGCCGATCGGCCGCTACTTCATGTGTGTTCAGGTCCGATCCGGTATGGCCCAGGTCGGGGTGCTCGAGGGTCGCAATCTGATCGAGCACTACGTGTCGCGCCCCGCCGACGACATCAGCCAGATTCACGGCAACATCTATCTCGGACGTGTGCAGAACGTGCTGCCCGGCATGGAGGCGGCGTTCGTCGATATCGCCACACCCAAGAACGCCGTGTTGTACCGGGGCGATGTGCAATACGACGCCGAGGACATCGAGGAGAAGGGCAAGAACGCTCGCATCGAAGACATCCTCAAGGCTCGTCAGATGATCATGTGCCAGGTCACGAAGAACCCGATCGGCGCCAAGGGCGCACGCCTCACCCAGGAGGTGTCGCTGCCGGGGCGCTTCGTGGTGTTGATCCCGAACTCGAAGACGTACGGCATCTCGAAGCGGCTGCCCGACGACACCCGCAAGCGGCTCCGCAACATCCTTGATCGGGTCAAGCCCGAGCAACACGGCTTGATCGTGCGAACGGCGGCGGAGCACGCCACCGAGAGTGATCTCGAAGCTGACATGAACGTGTTGCTCAAGCAGTGGGACGACATCGAGCGCAAGGCCGCCAAGGCCAATCGGCCGGCCCTGTTGTACCGCGAGCCGGAGTTGGCGGTGCGGGTGATCCGCGAGGAGTTCAATTCGGACTATCGCGGGGTCGTGATCGACGACCAGCGGCTGTTCGAGGATGTCCGCGAGTACGTGCAGGCCTTCAATCCCGAGTTGGCCGACCGGATCGAGTTCTACGACGCGGTCGCCGAAGGCCTCACGGTGTTCGAACGCTTCCATGTGCATGAGCAGGTGCACAAGGCACTCGACCGCAAGGTGTGGTTGCCGTCGGGTGGCTCGCTGATCATCGAGCACACCGAGGCGCTGACGGTGATCGACGTCAACACCGGCAAGAACGTCGGCAAATCGAACCTCGAGGCGACGGTCTTCCACAACAACATGGAGGCGGCTGAGGAGGTTGCCAAGCAGCTTCGCCTCCGCGACATCGGTGGCATCATCGTGATCGACTTCATCGATATGGAGATCAAGGACAACCGCGCCAAGGTGGTATCGGCGTTCCGCGACGCGTTGTCGCGCGACAAGACCCGCACCCAGGTCTTCGACATCACCGAGCTCGGCCTCGTCGAGATGACCCGCAAGCGGATCGGCGAAGGCCTGTTGACCGAGTTCTCCGAGATCTGCCCCGATTGTGAGGGGCGCGGCGTACTGGTCGACCACACATTGCTCGACTGACACGATCAACCGAAGGAGGACCTGCACGTGAAGATCGAGATCACCGACGAGGCGAGAGAACTGCTCGCCAAACGCGGCGGCACGATGACGATCGATTTCATCAAGTCGACCGGTTGAGGCAAGGTGGCAGAGGTGTCGGTCGACACCAACACGACCAACAAGAACCTGGCCCCGTACAGCCGGGTGCGACATCCCGACTACCGGATCCTCGTCACTCCCGTGCTCTCCGGGATGGCGTCACGGATGCGGATCACGACCCGCGGCCGCTTCGTCAAGAATCTGGTCGTCGAACTGGGAGACGACCGGCGCCGACCGATCGACACCGGCGAGGAGTGCTAGATGTTCCGGCTCGACGGCAAGGTTGCGATGATCACCGGAAGCACACGCGGAATCGGCTGGGCGATGGCGCAGGCGATGATCGACGTCGGCGCTCACGTGGTGATCAACGGGCGCAGCCACGACGCTGTGATGGCCAAGACGGCGGAACTCTCGATCGGCGTCGGCCGCGCTTCGGGCATCGCCTTCGACGTCGCCGACCTGCCAGCTGCGCTCGGTGCGGTCGAGACGGTGGTCGAACGTCACGGGGCGATCGACATTCTCGTGAACAACGCCGGAATCCAGCACCGTTCGCCGATCACCGAGTTCGACCAGCACGAGTGGAACCGTGTGATGGACGTGAATCTGCACGCACCATTCGCACTCGCACGCGCGGCCGCAGTTCACATGATCGCAGCCGGCGCAGGTCGCATCATCAACACCGGTTCGATCATGGGCCAGATCGCCCGGCCTACGATCCCGGCCTACGTCGCCAGCAAGAGCGGGATTGCCGGATTGACCAGGGCGTTGGCGGTCGAACTGGCACCGCACGGAATCACCGTCAATGCGGTCGGTCCCGGATATGTCGCCACCGAGATGAACACAGCGCTCGTCGAGGACCCCGAGTTCAACAATATGGTCGTCTCGCGAACCCCGGCGGCCAGGTGGGGAGATCCAGCCGAGATCGCGGCGGCGGCCGTCTTCCTGGCCTCCGACGAGGCGTCCTATGTCAACGGCCAGGTGCTGATCGTCGACGGTGGGCTCTCGGTCGCGCTGTAGGCGGGCATCGAACGGGTTGCTGCAGCCCCCGCCCGCCTGTCCAGGTGGCCGCCGGGCGATCGCGGATCCGTTGCCCACACGATCATCTAGAGCTCTCCGCCGAGCTGCTCTGTGACGTGTGCCCCAGGGAAACGGTGTGATCCTCGATCGGACCCGGCGGCCAACCGCCATGTGTCGATCATGCCCGAGTGCAGCTGTGGGTTCCATCACCCGAGCGACACAAGCAGTGTCATCCGGCCGACACTCGCAGCGACAGCGGCCGCGCCCGGGGGTATCAGCGCATGGCCCGCAGGAGAGCGTCCGGGTCGAGCACGGTGATGCGCCCCCGTCCGAGCTCGACGACGGAACGGTCGCGCAGATCGGTCAAGACCTGGTTGACCGTCTGGCGCGTGGCGCCGCTGAGCCCGGCGAGGTCCTCCTGGGTGACCGGGATCAGATCCGACCCGTACAACGCTCGGAGGTCGCCGATACGGCGGGCCACACGCGGCGGCGGCCGGCATGTACATCGCTTCGAGCAGTGTCGCAGAGGTTCGCCGCAGTTGCCGTGCCAGGGTCACCAGCAATGCCCGCTCGAAGGCCGGGTGCTCG
Organism: uncultured Acidimicrobiaceae bacterium; assembly: GCA_963722635.1. Lineage (GTDB taxonomy): Bacteria > Actinomycetota > Acidimicrobiia > Acidimicrobiales > Ilumatobacteraceae > Ilumatobacter. Next base: position 139,994 of record CAVRNX010000003.1, on the reverse strand, counting down.
TGCCCGAATCGTTCGAGGTCGGCATACCTGAGCTCGAGCGTCTCGAGTTTCGAGGCGGCCGTGACCGTGGCAGACCGTCGCTGGCCGGCGATCATCACGAGATCGCCGAAGTGGCCGCCCGGCCCGAGCATCTCCAATGTCGCCACCTCGCCTGCCGGCGTCGCGACCCGAACCGCCACGTACCCGGAGTCGATCAGATGCAGGCTGTCGGCCGGGTCGCCCTCGTGCAGCACCGATTCACCTTTGCGGAAACGGCGCCGCCGGGCGAGTCGTAGCAGCTCTCGCACCTCGTCAGGGTCGATCTGCTCGAACACGGTCCACTGCATCTCGGCGAGCGTAGACGTGGTGGTGCGTCGCCAAAGAGGTCTGCTCTCGTGTGTTTCGATCATCCCAGCGGTGCGGTTGGGAGCGATCCCCCGGGTCGCTAGCATTCCATGAGCTATGTACGCAGTGATCGCCTCTGGCGGCAAGCAGGAAAAGGTGACCGAAGGTCAGCAGGTCGCGCTCGAACTGCTCGACGGCGACGAGGGAAGCGAAGTCTCGCTGACCCCCGTCATGCTCGTCGACGGTGAGAACGTGATCGCAGGCGCCGATGCCCTCTCGGGTGTTTCGGTGACCGGCAAGATCGTCGGAATCTCGAAGGGCCCGAAGATCAACGGGTTCACCTACAAGCGCCGCACCAACAACCGCCGCCGATACGGCCATCGTCAGAAGTACACGATGGTCGAGATCACCTCGATCAAGAACAGTTGAGGAGCTGACATGTCGAAGACCAAAGGTGGCGGTTCAACCCGCAACGGTCGTGACTCCAACGCCCAGCGCCTCGGCGTGAAGGCATTCGGTGGCACGCAGATCACCGCAGGCACGATTCTGATCCGCCAGCGTGGCAACAAGTTCCATCCCGGCAAGAACGTCGGGCAGGGTGGCGACGACACGCTGTTCGCGCTCGTCGACGGCTCGGTCCAGTTCGGCACCCGCAAGGGTCGCAAGGTGATCGACGTCAACCCGCTGGGTTGAGCCACTCCACACAGATCTGACCAAACGGCGGGGTGCTTCGGCCCCCGCCGTTTGCGCGTCCGGTGCGCTGCCGGGCCTATCCGGTTGGTGTGCGGCGCCGGTCGTTGCGCCGTGGCAGGAGGCCCGCTGCGGCGATCAGTGCCACACCGACCACGAAGCCGATGTCGCCGAGCCGGAGCAGTTGGGCGGCCGCATCGTTCCCGGTTCGCGGCAGCGTGATCGACGGCGTCGTCACGACCGGTCGTCGGGGCGCGGTCGTGGTCGCCGCAATCGGCAGCGTCGTCGGCGTGGCTGCGACCGGAATCGCAGCGACGGTCGTGGTGGTGGGCATGGCCATCGGGGGAATCGTCGTCGGGGGAATCGTCGTGGTCGCAACCGTCGTCGTGGGTGCGGTGGTGGTCGAGACCGGCGATTCGAGCGTCAATGTCTGATCGGGATCGGTCAGGTCGTCGTGGACGGCGACGATGAGATCGCCGAGCCAGAGCTGTTCGGTGATCACCAAGATCGTGCCGGCCTCGAGCGGTGGGACCTGGAACGTGAGCTGGACGACGCCGAGGTCGGCCTCAGCGACGAACTCGACGGTGGTGTGCCGGATCACCTCGGTCGCGCCGGCTCGGTCGAGCGCCACCAGTTCACCGATCATCAGGTATGTCGACCCCGGCACCAGGTCGGACAGCCAGACATCGTCGACCGCCGTTCCACCGGCGGCGCTGAGGGTCCGATCGCCGTCGATCGCGTCCCACGCGGTGGTGTCGATGCTCGGCGACGGCACCACGTTCAGGTACGGGACGATCACCTCACCCCCGTCGACCAGGAGGTCGAGGTCGATGTCGACGGTGCGGCAACCTGCGTCCTGCAGGCCGGCCGCCCACGCAGGGCTGCCGAGCTCGCAGATGTCGTACACACCGAGGGCGAGCTGGATCGGGTCGGTGGCGCCACTCGGACCGGTCACCAACCGATCTGTCCAGCCGTCCTGGCGTCGCACGACGCTGAACTCGAAGCCGCTGCGATCGGACGGCCCGGCGGCTGGTGTCGACAGTTCCTTGTGGACGATGACCGGAATCAGGACCGGATCGTTGCTCATTTCGACGATCGTCGGATGCTCGGGATCGGTGCTGGCATCGTCGACGATGACGTCCGACGCCGAACGCAAGAGCGCTGCCGGAGCTGCGACCTCGCGAACGGTGTAGGGAGCCGGGTTGACGACAGGTTCGATCGGCGAGAAGACCGCCACACCGGTGGCATCCGATGTGCTCCGCTCGATCTCCACCCCGGAGGAATCGGTGATGGCGAAGATGCCGCCGCCGACGCTGATCGTCGAATCGGTCGAATGTTTGAGCACGTGGACGTGGCGCGGCATCGGAGGGATCTCGAAGCCTGCGGTGAGCTCCGATGTCGTGGCGGTGATCATGCGTTGCACGGGGCCATCTCCATCCCACTCCTGACGTGGCCCCGGGGCCGAGACGGTGGCGCTGACGGTGGCTCCGTCGCTCAGGTCGGGCAGTTCGACAGCCACGCCGCCTTCGCTGTCGGTGACGATCTGGACGACGTCGGGTGCTGAGCCGGGCGTCGCGACCGAGATCGTGACCGGCTGCCCGGGGATCGGGCCGGCGCTACCGGTCAACTGGAACCGACCAGCCTCGGTGTCGGGACTGATGACCCATGGCCCCGACATCGATTGAACCTGGCGATGCAGCTCGGCGACCCGGCGCTCAGCGGAGTCGAGGTCGACGCCCCCCGCCCGTAGGCCGACCGGATGGTCGAGGCTGAGCGGGGCGAGCGCACCCCACGGCTCGGGTTCGTTCGGACCGATCCGCTCGAAGCTCCGCGATCCGTCGCCCCACACCGGAACACCGATATCGCGATGCGCGTCGGCGTAGAACCAGGCGAGTGCAGCGGCGGCGATCGCCGTGTCGTCGTCGACAGGTGTACGCCCGAGCAACCAGATCAGTGTGTCGAGCTCGCCAGAGTCGGTCCGGCTGGCGACCGGCGCGTAGGCATCCGGAGTGGTCGAATGTGGTTGATCTGCTTCGATGCAGAGCGCCAGACGAGTCGCACTGCCGTCGCTCAGTCGGAAGGTTCCCAGCCCCGCTGTCCCGTAGCCATTGATGATGACGTCGCGGTACCCGGCCTCGTACGAGGCCGTGATCGTGGCCGCGCCGAGCGGGACCGGCAACGGCGGACGTGGTGACGATGATCGTCAGAGCTGTCAGGAGTCGAGTGATCACGCCTCAATGGAGGTCGCGACGGATCTTCGAACGGAACGCTGGGGGAGAGGTTCCCGCTGGTCAGACGTCGATGCCGACCGGGAGCCGATCGCGATCCCAGCCGAGCAATGCCAATGCTTGACGGCAGGCGTACCGATCCGTCATCCCGCCGACGTACGTGACCGCCGAACGGAATGCCTCGGCCGACCCGGCGTCGAGCCCGTGCGCCTCGGGGAGCAGATTGGGTCGGTCGCCGTAGTGTTCGACGAGGGCCTGCAACAGGGCGATCACGGCGTCCGCCTGGGCGTTGCTGGCCGGGCGCAGGTAGACGTGCTCGTAGTTGAAGCGGCGAAACTCTCCAAGTGCCTCGGCGATCGGAGCGACCATTCCGATCCGGCCGGTGTCGGCGGTGGCTTGGATCATCGCCCGCACGAGGGTGCCGAGTTGGGTCGACCGATCCGTGCCGATCCGGCTCTGCACCATTTCCGGCAGCATGTCGGGCGAGACGATTCCGGCTGCCACCGCATCCTCGAAGTCGTGACAGACGTAGGCGATCCGGTCGGCCCACGACACCACCTCACCCTCTGGGGTGGCGGGCGCCGGCCTGCTCCACGAGTGATTGCGCACCCCGTCGAGCGTTTCCCGGCAGAGGTTGAGCGGAACGAGGGTGACATCGGCGCCCCAGACGGCGTGATCGTAGCCCTCCTCGACATACGGCGTGAGGGCGTCCTCGCTGGCGTGTCCTCCTGGGCCGTGACCGCAGTCGTGGCCGATCGCGATCGCTTCGGTGAGCGAGACGTTGAGACCGATCGCCTGGGCGACCGAACGAGCCACCTGGGCCACCTCGAGGGCATGGGTCAGCCTGGTGCGTTGATGGTCGTCAGGAAAGACGAACACCTGCGTCTTGCCCGCCAGACGGCGGAACGCCGTGGCGTGCAGGATTCGGTCGCGATCGCGCTCGAAGCACGTGCGGAACGGGTCGGGCGCCTCCTCGCTCGACCCGGTCGCCGGCGCCGACCGCCTTGGTCGCCAGTGGAGCGAGTTGATCGTGCTCGTCGTGCTCACGGGCCTGACGCTCGAGCGTACCGTTGCTGCCCGGACCGGTCCACGAGTCCTCGTGGGCGAGCGCGATGCCGTCAGCGGCATGGCCGCGCATGGTCGACGCCCATCGTTCCGCTCGCTCCTGCATCGCCTGGTCGGTCTCGGCCATCTCGCCACACTACGGCCCACGTCGATCGCTGCAACCTGCCCGGCGGGCCGCCACGCCGTCGGTAGGCTTCTGCACGATGTCCCAGTTCGTCGACGAATGCCAACTGAACGTGCGCGGTGGTGAAGGCGGCGCGGGCTGCGTGTCGTTCCGTCGCGAGGGGCCGGTGGTGATGGGCGGACCGAACGGCGGCGACGGCGGCAAGGGCGGCGACGTGTGGCTGGTCGCCGATCACAACGTCTCTTCGCTCCTGGCGTTTCGAGATCATCCGCACCGGCGCGCCCAAGACGGGGTGCACGGCAAGGGCAAGGACATGCACGGTCGCCGCGGTGAATCGCTCGAGGTCAAGGTGCCAGAGGGCACGGTCGTGACCGACATGTACAACGGTGACGTGATCGCCGAGCTGTACCACCACGGCGACAGGTTCCTGGCTGCCGCCGGCGGTCGCGGTGGTCGCGGCAACGCCAAGTTCCTGTCCAACAACCGCCGCGAACCGACCTTCGCCGAGCAGGGCGAGCACGCCGAGGAGCGCTGGCTCAAGCTCGAGATCCAGCTGATGGCCGATGTCGCGTTGGTCGGCTTCCCGAACGCCGGGAAGAGCACGCTGATCAGCGTGATCTCGGCGGCCAAGCCGAAGATCGCCAACTACCCCTTCACCACGCTCGAGCCGAATCTCGGCGTCGTCAGCCTCGACGACGACACGAACTTCGTCGTCGCCGATATCCCCGGCCTGATCGAGGGCGCCAGTGAGGGGCGTGGGCTCGGTCACCAGTTCCTGCGACACGTCGAGCGTGCCCGTGTGCTGTGTCTGATGGTCGACCTGCAACCGATGGACGGCACCTCACCCAGCGAGCAGGAACGGGTGCTGCTGCACGAGCTCGGCGAATACCAGCCCGATCTGCTCGAGCGGCCACGTCTGGTCGTGGGTACCAAAGCCGACGCAGTGCAACCGGCCGAGCTGGAAGCTGCCGGTTGGGACCGTCCGGTGATCTCGGCGGTCACCGGCGAGAACGTGCGCGAACTCGTCGGCCGCATGGCGGCCCTGGTCCATGAGGCGCGCCAGAGCGCACCCGAGCCGGAGGGCCTCGTCGTGATTCGCCCAGAGGTCAGCGGAGCGGTGGTCGAACGGCTCGATGACGGAGGGTTCCGCCTGCTCGGGCGCGACGTCGAGCGGGTGGTGGCGCTCAACGACGTCACCACCGCGACGGCCCTCAGCTACATCGACCATCAGCTCGAGCGAATGGGTGTCCACAGGATGCTCGCCCGCGCCGGCGCCACCGAAGGTGACGTCGTCTGGATCGGTGAATTCAGCTTCGAATATCAGCCGGAAATCTGATGCGGGTCGTCGCCAAGATCGGAACCTCGTCGGTCACCGACGAGTCAGGAGCAATCGACCACGGCGCGATCGCCAAGCTGACCCGTGAGATCGCTGTCGTCCGCTCGGCCGGACACGAGGTGCTGCTGGTGTCGTCGGGGGCCGTCGCGGCAGGTGTGGCGGCGCTCGGGTTCGATGCCCGTCCGACCGACATGCGCACATTGCAGGCGGTTTCGGCGGTCGGGCAGAGCCGGATCATGCGCGTCTACAACGACGATCTCGCCTCGTTCGGACTGGTCGGCGCCCAGGTCTTGATCGACCCGCATGACTTCGTCGATCGCACCCAATACCTGCACGCTCGCGACACGCTCGGGCGACTGCTCGAACTCGGGTGTGTGCCGATCATCAACGAGAACGATGCGATCGCCAACGACGAGTTGCGGTACGGAGACAACGACCGGATCGCGGCACTGGTCGCACACTCCGTCCGAGCCGACGTGCTGGTACTACTGACCGACCTCGAGGGGCTGTACACCGCCGATCCGCGTGCTGATGCCGGGGCCTCCCTGATCGGCATGATCGACGCCGACGACCCCCTGTTGTCGATCAGCGCCAGCGCGAATGGCAGCGGACGAGGTAGCGGTGGCATGGCCAGCAAGTTGGCGGCAGCGCGAATCGCTTCGTGGTCGGGCGTGCGCACCGTGATCGCCAGCGCAGCTCGGACCGACGTGCTGCCCGACGCAGTCGACGACGCGCCTGTCGGTACCACGTTTGCCGCCCACGACCGGCGCCTGCCGGCGCGCAAGCTGTGGATCGCTTTCGCGGCCGAGGTGGCCGGATCGATCACCGTCGACGACGGCGCCCGCCACGCCCTCACCACCCGTTCGACCAGCCTGCTGCCCGCCGGGGTTCGATCGGTCACGGGCAATTTCGGTGCGGGAGACACGGTCGATGTGTGCGGTCCGGATGGTGTCGTGTTCGCACGCGGCATGGCGTTCGTGGCCGCCAACGATCTGCGCCAGGTGGCCGGTCGCCACACGAAGGATCTGCCCGAAGGCATGGTGCACGCGGTGATCCACCGGGACGACCTGGTGCTGCTGCCGAGTTGAGCGGGGCGCCGACAGGTGGTCGATGCCGCGCTGCCGAGGCGGTTAGGCGGTGCCTTCCTCGACCTGCGGAGCGGCGGCCGCAGCGCTGTCGAGCCCCAGCTCGGCGCGCAGCTCGCTGAGGCGGCCCTGCGCCTCGATGTTGGCGGTCGCCTGCTCGACCTCGAGCACCCGCGACTCGACTGACACCTCGGTCAGTTCGGAAGCAGCCTTGGCCTTGGCGTAACGGACCTGGATCTTTTCTTCGACCTCTTTCAACGTCGGCACGTCGTCGCCGACGGTCTCGTTGAGCTGGGTCATTGCGACGTTCATCTCTTCCTGCATCTTCGCCTGCTCGAGCTGGCTGAGCAGCTTCGACTTCTCGGCGATCTTCTCCTGCAGGATGCGGCTGTTCTGGGCGACTGCAGCCTTGGCCTGGTCGGCGGCCTCGGTGCTGTTGAGCACCATCGCCTTCAGGCTCTCGACGTCTTTTTCGACCTGTATCAACTGCCCGGCGATGGTTTCGGCGGCCGAGGTGTACTGGGTTGCCTTGTCGGCGTTGCCGGCCTTCTCGGCGTCGGCGGCCATGATCAGCGCCTGGCGTGCATTGCCATTGAGCTTCTCGAGCTCGGTGAGCTTGCTGTTGAGCCGGATCTCGGCTTGCTTCTGGCCGGCGATCACGCTGACGGCCTGCTCGCGGAGCTGTTTGTGCTGCGACTGGGCCTCGCCGATCGCCTGTTCGAGTTGGACCTTCGGGTCGGCGTTCTCGTTGAACTTGCCGGTGAGCTTGGCGGTGGCGTACTTCCACCACTTCTTTGCGAGCTTGAACATGCCAGCGAGCATATACGTTGGGCGGCGTACCACCTTCCTGGAACCGTGACTTGCGGGTCGCGAGTCAGGGCGCAGTTGCGAGACCGGACAACCTGCGACGCAGTGATTCGATCTCCGGCGCACGCACGGCGAACAACACGGCGCCGTACACGATCACGCCGACGACTGCCCCCACCACCAGTTGGGCGACCGCTCGCCAACCGGAATCGGGGGTGACCCCGTGGGTGATCAACCACACCGACTCGGCCATCAGCACGGCAGCCAACAGCATCTTCCAGAAGCTTGCTGCGATCGGGCGCAACGAGAACTCGCGCACCTTGTAGGACAGGATGTTGAGCACCCACACCGCCGAAACGAGGTAGGCGATGGCGAACGCCAGCCCCAGGCCGAGCACGCCGTACCGGCCCACCAGCACGAACGCCAGAATGATGTTGAGAGCGTTCTCGCCGACGTTCACGATGAACGGAGTCCGGGTGTCCTGATGCGCATAGAAGCCGCGCAATACGAACATGTAGACCGAGAAGCCCACCAAGCCGAGCGAGAATCCGGCGATCGCGTCGGCCGTGTTGTCGGCCGCCTCGGCGCTGAAGTTGCGGTACTCCAACAGGGCGCCGACGATCGGACGACGCAGCACGAACATGCCGAACCCGGCCGGCAGGGTGAGCAGACCGATCAACCGGACACCGAGCGATGTCTGGTCGATGAATGCCTGGCGATCCTTACGGGCGACCGCCCGTGACATCTCGGGCTGGAACGTGGTCGAGATCGACACGGCCAGCAGCCCGTGCGGCAACACGAAGAAGGTGAACGCGGTGAAATACGCTGTCGCATCGCTCGAACCGGGCTCGGCCAGGTTGCGGATGAAGACCAACGCCACCTGGTTGGCGACCACGAAGCCGAGCGTCCACGCCGACAGCGCCAGCAACTTGCGCACGACCGGATGCTTCCAGTTCCACGAAGGCCGGAATCGGAAGCCCGGTACGGCCGGCGGCGACCACGACGATGATCGCCATCGCGGCGATGCCACCGGTGGCGCCGAGGCCGAGCGTCCAGCGCAGGCGACCGTCGGTGACGACGTCGCCCAGCTGCCATGCCCGATCGCGCAGCGTCAGCAGGGTGACGATGATGATCAGGTTGGAGGCGATCGGGCTCCACGCCGCGGCGAAGAACTTGCGGCGGCTGTTGAGGAATGCGTTCGCCAGACCCGACAGGCCGTAGAACAGGATCTGGATCAGGAAGATCCGGGCCAGCATGGTGCCGACGCGGCGGAGCAGCTCGGGGTCGACGTCGGCGGCCGGGTTGAGCGTGTAGATCCGGAAGATCAGCGGGGCGGCGACCACCGCCACCACCGTGAGCGCCACCATCAGCGTGGCCGAGATCGTGATCACGACGTTGGTGGCCTCGTCGTCATCGGTCTCGATGAACGACGAGAACAGCGGCACCAGTGTCGCCGACAGCACGCCTCCGAGCAGCAGGTCGTAGACGATGTTCGGTGTCTCGTTGGCGATCAGGTAGGCGTCGCTGAGGGCCGTCTGCCCGATCACCCATCCGAACACCATGATCCGCATCAGGCCGGTGACCCGCGACAGGGCCGTACCGGTGGCCACCGTGAGGTTGGACCGCAGCAGGTCGCTCACCCGGCGCCCCTCACGATGTTGCTGACGAACCGGTGGCCGGCGGGTCGAACGGCGCCGAGAGCGCCGTTCCGGTATCGGCGCTGTTGGTCTCCTCGAGCGCCGAGCGCAGCGCCTCGAGCTCGCTGACGAGGCCGTCGACGTCGTTGCCGAGCAGATCGGAGTCTGCGGTGCCGAGGCTGACCTCGACGGCCCTCGCGACCAGTTCGTCGAAGCGGGCGTCGAGCAGTCGTAGCCGGTCGCGGGCATCGTTCTCGGTCGCCCCCAGACGTGCTGCGGAAGCGAGCTGGGCCTCGAGCGACTGGATCGTCTTGGCGGCCGCCGCCGTCGGTGGTCGTTCGGCCAGGCTGAGCCGCAGCTGCGCCAGCTCGGTCTGCGTCCGAACGGTGTCGAGGCGGGCGAGCGCGTCGCTGATGTCGTTGCCGCGCTTGGCGATTCGCCAGGACTCGTCGATGCCGTCGTCGAGCCGAGCGGCGAGGTCGGCCAGCCGCTGGCGGAGTGGTCCACGATCCATGTCGATCACGACACGGTCGAAGCGGGCTTTGGCGTCCTGGGCTCCGACCACGTACGACCGCCACGGATCGGCCAGCGTGAACGGCTCGACGCGATCGGTGCTGGGATTGCGCGGCACGGCCGCCAACACGCGCCCTCCCCATGCCAGCGCCCCCACTCCCGCAGCCCCGACCAGTGGCAGCGCCGACCAGGATCGCTCCGGCTGCCCCGACCCCGAACAGCACGATCCCGAGCGGCGACATGATCGCCCGAGCCACAGGTGGTGTCAGGAAACGGTCACGAAAGCTGCGGCGGGGCATGGTGTGTCGAGGTCTCAGAAGTTGGAGATCACGGCGGTGAACACCTGTTGGATGGTGGCTGGGTTCGATGCGTCGTAGTGGGCGGCACTCGTGGCCTGGGCGATCGCCTTGAGGGTCACGGTGTCGGCGCCGTCACCGTATGAGATCGTGAACACCCGCACCGGTCGTGATGCGGCGCCCTCGCTGCCCACCTGGAGCTGGTCGACGAGGTTGCGGAACTCCGACTCGTCGTCACCGGGCACGCCGTCGTCGTTGACGCCGTCGGTGAGGAACACGATTGCATTGATCTTGGCCGGGTCGTACGAAGCCAGCATCGACGCGTACGCCTTGGACGCCACGTCGTAGAGCGGGGTCCCGTTGGTGGGGAACTGGGCGAGGATCTGTTCGCCCAGCACGAGCCGTTGCGGTCCGATCTCAGCGACCGGTACGACCTCACGGTAGTTGGGATCGGGGCCGCCGAACAGATCTGTGCTGAACACCCACAGGCCGACTTCGTCGGCGTCTTTGAACTGGTCGAGGGCGCTGACGGCCGCCTCTTGGGCGAGATCGAGCTTGGTTCGACCATCGCCGGCCAACTCGCCCATCGAGCCGGAGATGTCGAGCACCAGCAGAACGCGTGCTTCCTTGCGCTGGGTTGCCCAGGCGTCGAGGATTCGTACCAGCACCTCGGGTGCGGGCACCTCGAGCTCGGCCCGTGGTTGTGTCGGATCGACCCCGTTGGCGAGGCTGACCGGGTCGCCGAGCGGCACCGCAGGATTGTTGGGGCGGAAGCCGAACGTCATCACCTTCTGCTGGTTGGCGGGGCGCTGCACGTACTCCTCGAACGCCGTGGCGGCGACCTTCTGCTCGGGTGAGACCCACTCGGTGTCGAGGATGATGAACGGGTTGTCGGAGTAGAGCGTGCCCTCGCTGGGGTAGATCGCCACCAGCGGCACACGCGGCTGACGGGGCACCTCGCCCGGCGACAGCTCGCCGTCGGGGTTGCCGAGGTTGTAGTCGATCACGCTCTTCTCTTCGACGGCGACCGCTGACGCGTACGTCAGCGACGTGCCGCGCACATCGGTGGCGAACCAGTTGTTGAGGAACGTCATCGTGATATCGCCGTAGTGCACGACCGCCGACTCGACGTTGCTGGCGAACTCGATCGCCTCGGGGCGGCGCAGGTCCTCGGTGGTGAGCCCCCTCGTCTTGCCGGTCGCCGCGTAGTACTCGGCGATCGTGAAGTTGAGGCCGCTGGTCGAGTAGTTGGGGTTGGTCTTGCCGAGCCGGAAGGGACCCCATTCGGGGTGACCGACCGACGCCCACCCCTCTGGATCATTGGCGAGTTCGACGATGTCACCAAAGCCGATCGGCTCGTCGGGCCAGCCGAGTGCCTCCGCCATCGGCTGCGGCATGGCGATCACGAGCGGTGTGAGCATGAACGGGGTTCCTGGCGGAGCGACGACGCGACCGAGCCGCTCGTTGACGATCCCGGCCCAACCTGACGCAGCGGGCGACCAGATCACCGGTGGCTCGCCGTTGATCTCCGGGTTCGGCCAGCCGTCGACGATCAGTTGTGCCGCTGCTCCGGAGGACTTGCGGGCGGGTCGTACATACACACATCCGTCGGCCGTGCGGGCGTCGTCGCTGTCGTTGAACTCGTTGGCGAGTTCGTTGAGCAGCGTGATCTTCTCACTGCTGACCGCCATGTCGACGACGGTGCAGTCACCCGGATCGCCCTCGATCCCGGTATCGGAGGAATCGTCGTCGCCGCCGCTGCAGGCCGCCACCACGATGGCCGCCACGAGGCCGATCGCGGCCAGTCGTGATCGAGCTGGTCGTGCTCGTCGTGGTCGGTCTCGCAGGTGTGAGTGAGTGCTCACGTCAGCTCCTTCCAGAGCGTTCGGATCGCGGTGATGGTGCCGGCGTCGGAGATCGGGTTGGGTGTCGGTGCCGGGGGATCCCAGCCGGCCCCGGTGAGCGCCGCCGAGAGCACCTCGGCGAGACCGTCCGGCACCGAAGCGCCCTGTGACACGGCGAGTGTCACGTCCGCTCGGATCATCGGCTCAGCGTATTGCACGGTGAAGCCGCCGCGTTGGGTGGCCAAGAGCTCGGCCTCCGCACCGACGGCGACGTCCATCGAGCTGGGGCGGTTCTGGATCGTGGCGACCGCCGTTCCGCCGGACAGCTGTGACGCCGGCACGAGGGTGACGACCGTGCGCAGCCAACGTTGGAACTGTGCGTCGGCCAGCATCAGTTCACTGTTGACGTGGTAGCCGAGCGCCGCCTGGGCCACCCCGAGCAGCCCGGTCCCGGAGTCGGTCGAGCGGGCGAATCCCGTGGTCGTCCCCGAATCTCCCAGACATCTCCACGACACCGGCTCGCCGCACGCCGTCGCCAGATCCGCTGCTTCGGCGCTGCTGGACACGAGCGCGATCGGTGAAGATGCCAGCGGTCGAACACCGAGGTCGAACACCGACGGGCCGGTAACGTCCCGCAGGACGTCGACCATCTGCGGGAACGGATCGAACGTCAACCAGATCACATCGGTGGCGGTGGCATCGATGGCGCCGAGCCGATCGAGAGTGACGCCGGCTTGCTCGACCCGGACCGTGAGGCCACCGGCGTCGATGTTGCGACAGACGCTGGTCAGTTCCGTGACGCAGATCAGTTCGGCGGCCGCTGTCGGCGCACGGTCCGGGCCTTCGTCGTTGCTTTCGATGATGCGATCCCTCACCAGCATCGCTGCGAGGATCAGAACAACGGTTGCTGCGAGCGCAGCGATCCGCCTGGCGATCATTGCTCCCTGGTTTCCGCCACTGCCTGATGCAGAGCTTCCAGCTTGATCACGAGGTCGTCGACGTCCTTGGCGTAGGTGTCGGTGTCGAACGCGCCGATCCGCACCTCATTGGCGCGCGCCACGAGTTCGTCGAGCTGGGTCTGGGTGAGCTGCAGCGATGCAGCCGTCTCGCCCGACTGCTGCTTGAGCCGGTCGGCCGATGCGAGCTGGCGTTCGACCGACTGCACAGCCAGGTCGGCCTCGGGGGAGGGGCGATCGGTCGCCCGCTGCTGCAACGTCGCCAGCTTCGAACGTAGGGCGGTGGGATCGAGACGGCGCACGGCGTCATCGATCTCGTCGCCCCGCTTGGCGACCTCCCAGGCCTCGCCGAGTCCGTGTTCGAGCTGGTCGGCGATGTCTTGCAGGGTGGCCTTGAGGGGGCCCGCCGGAGTGCCGCCGACGGTCTGGCGCAGCTTGCGTCCGGCGGTCTGCGCGTTCTGCATCATCTGTCGCCACGGCTCGCTCAACATGAACGGGTCGATCGAGGGTCGACCGGCCGGCTTGGGCATGGCGATCGCCACCGAACCGACGTAGGTCACGGCACCGACCGCGATCGCCGCACCGATCGGTAACCCGACGAGGGCGAGGCCGATCCCGACCCCGAGGCCGACCAGGATCCGCCACGACAGGATCGCCTTGGCGGTCGTCGGGGTGTAGAAGCGGTCTCGGAATCCCATCTCGCCGAGAACGCTAACCGAGCTGCTCCGATTGTGGCAGTACCGGTGTTCCAGCAGATCGGCGATCCGTTTGATCCGTGGATCCCGACGATCCGGAGACGGTCAGTCGGTGCCGGCCGCCGCCGTGGCGTATCGGCGCAGGATGCGGCGCCCGAGGCTGGTCTTGTGGACCTCGTCGGCACCGTCGTAGATGCGGGCGGCGCGCTCATGCCGGTACCAGTAGGCGAGCACGGTGTCGTCGGTGACGCCGAGCGCCCCGTGGACCTGGATCGAGGTGTCGACCGCTTTGAGCATCGTGTTGGCAACCACGAACTTGATCGCAGAGATCTCGTCACGAGCGGCCTTGGCGCCCTCGTGGTCGATCATCCAAGCCGCGTGCAACACCTGCAAGCGGGCGCCTCGGATCTCCGCATCGAGCTCGGCGACCCAGTGCTGGATCACCTGACGGTCGGCCAACGTGGCACCTTCGAGGTCGATCACCCGGGCGTTGGCTCGATCGCACATCATGTCGAAGGCGCGAGCTGCAATGCCGAGCCAGCGCATGCAGTGATGGATGCGGCCTGGGCCGAGTCGGTCCTGAGCGATGATGAAGCCGTGGCCCTCGGGGCCGAGCAGGTTGGTCTTCGGCACGCGACAACCCTGGTAGATGACCTCGCCGTGGCTGGCGTGGCCAGATCCGGCGTGGCCCATCACGCTGACGTTGCGGACCAGGTTGAAACCTGGCGCATCGGTCGGCACGAGGATCATGCTGGCCCGTTTGTGGGGTGGTGCCTCGGGGTCGGTGACCGCCATCACGATCGCCACCGACGAACCGTCCGCCGACGACGTGAACCACTTCTGTCCGTTGATCACATAGTCGTCACCATCGGCGACGGCGGTGGTGGCGAGCAGCGTCGGGTTCGAGCCGGCGGTCTCCGGTTCGGTCATCGAGAAGCAGCTCCGAATCTTGCCCTCGACGAGCGGCCGCATCCAGACTTCCTTCTGTTCGTCGGTGCCGTACTTGTGGAGGATCTCGATATTGCCGGCATCGGGCGCCTGCGTACCGAACACGGTCATCCCGAGTGGGCTACGGCCGACGGCTTCGGCGAACAGGCCGTGGTCGACCATCGACAGCCCGAGCCCACCGAACTCGACAGGGTGGTTCGGTGCCCACAGCCCCATCTGCCTGACCTTGTCCTGGGCAGCCAGCACGCCGGCCGCGAGTGTTTCGGGTGAACCGAACAACATCTCGCCCTCGAGTGGAATCACCTCATGATCCATGAACTCGCGAATCATCGCCAGCATGGTCGCCATCTTCTCGGACACCTGAAAATCCATCACTACCTCCGTTGCGGCCACGCTAGTGCCGCGGCCGTCAACGTGCGTTGTGTCGGCGACGAGTCAGGTTCGTTCTCGGCAATCCGTAGCGACGATCTACTGGCCTTGCCCGAATGTGAGCAGGCGTTCACCCCGGATCGAGAGCGCGGCCGACGCCCAAGACAAGGAGTCAGACGGGGGCGATGTCTTCGGCTTCGAGCGCCGTCAGCTGGTCCTTGGTGGGCACCTCGACCTCGGACAGACGCATCGCCTGCATCGATATGCCCTGCTCGAACACGTTGCGGGTGAAGCGGGCATTGCCGAACCCGCGGCCGCGTGGTTCGGCGTCGATCACCTCTTCCAGCCGTGCTCTGGCGGCGTCGGTCAGGTGGTATTGCTTCTTGTCGGAGATCAGTTCGAAGATCGCCACCAGCTCGTCGGTGGTGTAGTCGGGGAACTCGAGCGTGCGAGCGAACCGGCTCTCCAGCCCGGGGTTGGTGGCGATCAGCGCGCCCATCTCGGTCGGGTAGCCGGCGACGACGACCGCCAGGTCGTCGCGGTGGTCCTCCATGAACTTCACCAGTGTGTCGATCGCCTCGCGGCCGAAGTCGTTCTCGCCGCCGCGAGCCAGTGCGTAGGCCTCGTCGATCAGCAGTGTGCCGCCCAGCGACGACACGAGCACGGCTTGTGTCTTGGTGGCGGTCTGGCCGACGAATCCGGCCACGAGATCGGCCCGGTCGGTCTCGACGAGGTGGCCTTTCGTGACGACGTCGAGGCTGCGGTAGAGCTGGCTGAGCAGGCGGGCGACGGTGGTCTTGCCGGTGCCAGGATTGCCGACGAACACCAGGTGGCGGCTGGTCTCGATGACCGGCAGGTCGTGCTCGGCGCGCAGCTTCTGGACTCGCAGCAGGCTGGTCAGCCGGCGTACTTCGGTCTTCACGTGATCGAGACCGATCAGAGCATCGAGTTCGGCGAGGATCTCCTCGACCGGGCGCTCGGGAGGCAACACCGGTGCGGGGAGCGACGCCGCCCCGGCGCCGGCCGTGGCGGTGGCGGCCGGTTGCCCCGGCCGTGGTACCGCGTCCGTGTCCATGGTACGCAGCAGCATCGTGCGGAATCTGTCGATCGCAGTGATCTCGTCGGGAGACGGCACGAGGTCGAGTGCTGCAGCCGCATGGGCGAGCTTGAGCGCAAGGTCGTAGTACGTCGCCGCTCGGCGGCCGGAGTCGCGGGCGTCGGCCTTGACCAACAGGTCGAACATCGTGCTCGGGGTGTCGATCCAGCTCGACTTGGCGCTGATCAGGTCCGATCGGCGCAGTTGTTGCGGGGTGATCAGCACCGGGGGAGTGAGATGCGGGCCGATGTCGTCGAGCCAGGCCTCCAGCTCGCTGGTGGTGAATCGGCCGTCGCTGGCGAGGATCGCCGACACCAGATCGCCTGCCTCGACCGTGCATTCGTGGCGGTGCTGCTTGCCCGACAGCGCCGACAGCTCGTGCTCGACTCCGTTGATGAATGCGTCGACGTACTTGCCCAATGCCCCTGCCATCGACGAGCAGCGTAGGCGCGTTCGCCAGTTGCGTGATGCGCCGGGCACAAGTCTCGACACTGATCGATTTCGATTGACCGCCGGGTCAAGTTGGGTTGTAGCGTTGATTCCCATGGCAGCAGAGGTTGCGAACCGCTTCGAGAGTGTTCAACAGGTGCGAGACGGCCTGAAGAGCGTCAACTACCTGGCCGACGACGGCATCTCCGGGGTGGCGTTCCTCGCCGACCGCCTGGGCAAGCCGGTGTTGGTGGAAGGGCCCGCAGGTACCGGCAAGACCCAGCTCGCCAAATCGGTCGCCGAGATGACAGGTGCCCGACTGATCCGCCTGCAGTGCTACGAGGGCCTCGACGAGAGTCGTGCGCTCTACGAGTGGAACTACAAGAAGCAGCTGCTGCGGATCCAGGCCGACAAGAACAGCGACTCGTGGAGCGAGGTCCACGACGACATCTTCTCCGACGAGTTCCTGCTGACCCGCCCGCTGCTCGAGGCGATCAGCGCCCCCGACCCGGTCGTGCTGTTGATCGACGAGGTCGACCGTGTCGAGGTCGAGACCGAGGCGCTGCTGCTCGAGATCCTCTCCGACTACCAGGTCTCGATCCCCGAGCTCGGCACGATCGAGGCCACCCAGATCCCGCTCGTGTTCCTCACCTCGAACAACACCCGTGAGCTGTCAGCGAGGCGCTCAAGCGTCGCTGCCTGTATCTCCACGTCGACTATCCCGACGATGGAACGCGAGAAGGAGATCGTGCTCACCAAGGTGCCCGAGGTGACCGAGCACCTTGCCGATCAGATCGCTCGCATCGTGCGCTCGATCCGCATGCTCGACCTGAAGAAGTCGCCGAGCGTCTCCGAAACCCTCGACTGGGCCCGCACGCTGCTGCTGCTCAACATCGACACGATCGACGAGGCCACGGCCAAGGAGACGCTGCACATCCTGCTCAAGTACCAGACCGACATCGCCAAGGCCACCAAGGAGCTCACGGTCGACGAGTGATCGTCGTCGTGATCCGCATGAGTGACACCACCACCGTCAGCGGAGGCCAGCGAGGCTCGATGCTCGACCTCCTGAACGGGTTCGTGCAAGAGCTGCGCAACGCCGGTCTGCCCGTCAGCCTGACCGAGAACCTCGACGCGATGGAGGCCGTCCAGTACATCCCGATCGAGGATCGCGACGCCTTCAAGTACGCCCTCGGGGCGACGCTGATCAAGAACAACGCGCACTGGCGGGCGTTCGAGACCGTGTTCGAGGTGTACTTCTCGCTGCGTGGCCCCGAGTACAAGCTGGCCGAAGGCGACGAGAGCGAGCTCGACGAGCTCTGGCGCGAGATGCAAGAGCAGCAACAAGAGGGCGAGGGCCGAGGGTGGTGGGGCGATGGATGCGCTCACGCCCGAAGAGATCGCCCAGATGCTGATGCAGGCGATGCTCAACGGCGACCAGGCGATGATGCGTGCGCTGGCGAAGCAGGCGGTGCAGCGGTTCGCCGGCATGGAGCCCGGTCGCCCGGTCGGCGGCACCTACTACCTGTACCGCACGCTGCGCAATCTCGACCTCGACGGCATGCTCGACAAGCTGATGGAGCAGACCGCCCAGCAGGCCGACGGCGGCGAGCTGACGTCGCTCGAAGAGCGGCTCGAACACGACGAGTTCGAGCACCGGATCGAGCAGTTCAAGCAGGAGATCGAGGCCGAGATCCGGCGTCGGCTGGTCGCAGATCGTGGCGTCGAGGCGATGGCCAAGACGCTCCGCAAGCCGCTGCCCGAAGACGTCGAGTTCATGCACGCCTCGCGCGACGAGATGCAGAGCCTCAAGAAGGCGCTGTATCCGCTGACCCGCAAGCTCGCCGCCCGCCTGGCGCGCAAGCGTCGCCACGGCCGCAAGGGCCCGCTCGACTTCCGCAACACCGTGCGCCACTCGCTCAGCTACGGCGGCGTGCCCGCCGAGCCGAAGTTCAAGTACCCGCGCCCGGCCAAGCCCGAGCTGATGGTGGTCGCCGACATCTCCGGTTCGGTCGCCGCCTTCGCACGTTTCACGCTGATGCTGGTGTACGCCATCCAGGGTCAGTTCTCGAAGGTCCGCTCGTTCGTGTTCATCGACGGCATCGACGAGGTCACCGACTTCTTCAAGTCGACCGAGGACATCCAGGAGGCGATCCATCGGGTCAACACCGAGGCCGACGTCGTGTGGGTCGACGGACACAGCGACTATGGCCACGCCTTCGAGGTGTTCTGGGAGCGCTACGGCAAGGACGTCGGCCCCAAGACCACGGTGTTGCTGCTGGGTGACGCCCGCAACAACTATCACGCCAGCCAGTCGTGGGTCGTCAAGGAGATCCGCCAGAAGGCGCGTCACGTGTACTGGCTCAACCCCGAGCCGAAGTCGTACTGGAACACCGGCGACTCGATCGTCGGCGACTACGGCAACCACACCGACGGTGTCTACGAGTGCCGCAACCTGCGCCAGCTCGAAGGCTTCGTCGAGAAGCTCGCCTGAGGTCCGTACGACCAGAGCCTCAAGTCGGGCGCCCCGGGGTGCGATGATGACCCTATGGAAGCAATGGATGTGCTGGTCGTCGAGGACTCGCCCGAGTACCTGCAGATCGTGACGGCGGTGCTCAAGCAGTCGGGGCACCGCGTGCGAGCGGCGACGATCGATCGCCGACGCGCTCGAGTCGATGAGTTCGGTGCCGCCGGATCTGGTGGTGCTCGATCTCACGCTGCCCGACGGCGATGGGCTCGACCTGTGTCGAACCATACGCGAGCGTTCGAGCTGCCTACATCCTGATGCTCACGGGCCGCGACGACGAGGTCGACAAGGTCGTCGGATTCCGTCTGGGTGCCGACGACTACGTCACCAAGCCGTTCTCGCCACGAGAGCTCGGTGCTCGGATCGATGCCATGGCGCGGCGCCCGCGGAGCCCAGGCCGAGCAGTCATCCGAGCGGGTGTTCGGCGATCTCGACGGTTCGGCCGCTGGCCCGCGAGGTCGAGGTCGACGGCGTGCTGCTCGAGCTGACGCGGATCGAGTTCGATCTGCTGGACCAGTTCACCGCCAACCCGAACCAGGTGTTGACTCGCGAGCAGCTGATGGAGCGGGTCTGGGGCACCGACTGGTTCGGCGACGATCATGTCGTCGACGTACATATCGCCAACCTTCGCAAGAAGATCGCGTCGGTCACCGATCGCAAGGTGCTGCGAACGGTGCGTGGCGTGGGTTACGGCTTGGCGTCCTGACCGAACGCCACCACGATGTGAGCGGTGTGCGAATCGGCTCCGGTCGAGATGTCGATGGTGCCCCATCCCTCCATCAACGCACGTGCCAGCGGTGTGACCGACGCGCTCGTTTCGACTCGATCGCCGGTCATGGTCACGATCAGGCGTATCGGAAGCATCGCATCGCCGGACGGTTGCGGCGCGTCAGCTGATGATCCGTTGCGGACGGTGATCGTGCCGCCGGCGATCAGCGATTGCAGTGCCCCGGACAACACGCAATGCATCACCTGCCGAAGCCGACCGGGGGCGACGGCGACCACGAGATCGGTGATGCTGTCGTCGGTGTCGAGCCGGATGTCGCGCAGCGCCGCTGCCCTCGACAGCGTGGCGACCGTCTCGTCGACGATCGGTTGCACATCGGTGGGCTCGGCCGACTGGCTGACGCCGACACGTGCGGCCATGTGGAGGAGATCATCGACGAGGGTGAGCAGCCGTCGGCCGTTGAACTGGATCTCCAACAAACCCTCACGGTCGCTCTCGGAACGATCGTCCAGTTCGAGCAGCTCGGCATATCCGAGCAGCACGTGCAGGGGTGTTCGGAGTTCGTGGCTGAAGCTGGCGAGCAGTTCGTCCTTGGTGCGGTTGGCCTGCTCGGCTTCGTCGCGGGCGCGGTGAAGTGCTTGGATCGAGCGTTGGCGCACGAGAGCGACGCCGATCGCCTGCCGGCGACCCGGCGCGTCGCCTCGATCAGTTCGCTGCTCCAGGCCTCGATCGGTCGGAATCCGTTGAACCCCATCAGTCCGAGGGTCCCGTCGTCGACGCGAATGGGGATTTGGAGCACCGATCTGACACCGAACGACGAGAACGAATCTCGCTCCGACCGTGCGATGTCGGGAAGCGCGGCAACATCGGGCACAGCCAGGATCTCGTTGCGATGTGCGATTCCGATCGAGTAGCCGAACTGCTCGGTCGACAACCGCTGAATCGCGGGACGGTGCGGCACGATGTGGGCGGCGGTCCACTCATGGCTGATGTCGAAGGTGTCGCCGTCGATCAGGGTGACGTAGCCGCGCTCGACATCTGCCAGCCGTGCCATCGTCTCGAGCGTCTCGGTCACGACATCGTCGAGCTCGTCGCCTCGAGCGATCACGAGACGGAGTGCAACTTCCGTCGCGAGATCGAGCAGGTCCGACACGCTTGCCAGGATGACACCTTCGATCGACGGTGAGACCGCGATGGTTCGAAACTGAACGCCCCTTGATCGTTCTTGATCCGATCTTGATCTTCGAGATCGGAACCCGGACGACTGGCGGTGGTGGTGGTCGGCTTCCGGTGACGCGATTGATCTGGTCTTGATCTTGCAGTGACCTGCGCCGTACCCGTGTTCCGTATCGTCAACGCTCATGTCCACCGACCCCCGGACCTCCCGGATCGATCAACGCCTGCTCGTCGCGCTCGTCGTGGCGACGACGTTGCACGGTGGTCTCCTGGTCGCCGGATCGTTCCGTCGGACGTACGACGCCTACGTTCACCTGTTCTTCGCCGATCACTACGCCCGCTCCTGGTTCTCGTCGTGGGAGCCGCGTTGGTACACCGGCTTCACGACGGTGAGCTATCCGCCGGCCGGGCATCAGTTGCTGGCCCTGTTCTCGCAAGTGTTGGACGGCGGATATGCATTCGTACCGGTGATGCTCGGCGCCACGTTGCTGCTCGTCGTCGGGGTGTACCGATTCTCGAGACTCTGGTACGGCCAGCGGGCGGCCGGGTACGCGGCACTCCTCGCAGCGTTGTCGTCGTCGGTCGCCGAGACGATTCACGTGTTCGGGCAGCTGCCGACGATCCTGTCGATCTCACTGCTGCTGAACGCACTCCCATTCCTGCATCGCTGGATCAGCGAGGGAGGGTTCGGTTGGTTGGTCGCCGGGATCGCACTGTACGGCGGCGACGACGTCGGCTCACCATGTCACGACGCTGTTCGGTTCGGTGTTCTTCCTCGGGCCGGTGGCTGTCCATGCCCTGCTGATCAGGTTCCGCCAACCGCTCCCGGACGAGGCCGCCGGGCACGTGACGAGGGTGTCACGGCGAACCGCTGTGGCCGCTGATCGCTCGGCGGCTTCGACGCGTCATCGCCGGCGCTGGCTCGTTCGGCTGCCGCCGGAGCTCTCGTGATCGTCGGGCTGGTCACGGTGGTGCTGCCGTACTGGCTGTGGAGTTCGTCGGACCCGATCACCCAGATCCCGATCCCGCACGCCAGCCGCGACAGCTTCATCGAGAACGTGAATGCCGGGCTGGTGTTCTGGCTGGTCCCCTGGGGCGTGCTCGTTCTGGTCTTGCCGTACGCGCTCGATCCGCGGTCTGCTCAGTTCGGCATGGCCGCTGGCGGCATCGCTGGCCCTCCTGACGCTGCTGGGGACGGGTGGGACCACCCCGATTCCGCGACTCCTGCTGGGTGGGGCGTTCGACATCCTGACGCTCGACCGATTCACGTTCTGGGGCACGATCGCGATCCTGCCGTTCGCCGGTCACTTCGTCGAGAGTCTGCTGCACGGCCGGGTGAGAGCCGTCCTCGCCGAGCAGTTGGGGGCGCTGTTCCCGCGCCTCGTGGCGGCCGTGTTGGGCGTCGCCGTGGTGGGGGTGGCGTTGCTGTCGGCCAACCTGGCCCAGCACCGGCCGTTCCAGCCCGCTGCGATCGAAACGGCTCCGATCGTGTCCTTCCTGGAGAAGGACGGCCACGATCGCTGGCGCTATCTGACGCTCGGATTCGGCGATCAGATGGCCTGGCTCGCAGCGCAGACGACCGCCGAGAGCGTCGACGGCAACTACCACTCCGCCCGCCGGCTGCCAGAGCTCACGTCGACGCCGGTCGAGCGTCTGGAGGGCGCCAAGTACAGCGGGGTACCTGGGCTGGGCTCGCTCCAGCAGCTCCTGGCGGTCCCCGAGAAGTACCACCTCAAGTTCGTCTTCTCCAACGACCAGTTCTACGACCCGCTGCTCTCGGCCAGCGGCTGGCAACGGTTGCCGACGCTGGAGAACGGCATCGAGGTCTGGCAACGCGACGACGTGGCCCCGCTTCCGGCCGGCCGGCCTCGCCTCGAACTCCCGCTCTGGCAGCGTCTGATGTGGGGTGTGCTTCCCTTGGCGGCGATGTCGGCTGGTGTCGCCGTCTTGTTCGCACACGCCGTCGGGCTCGGCTTCGGGCGGCGTTCGTCCACGGCCACCCCGATTCGTGCGACTGGTCGGCCGACGGCTCGATCGGCGGCTCGCAGCAGCGGCCTCGCGCCTGTCCCCATCCGGTACATCGACGATCTGGCAAACGTGGCGCCGCGCGATCTCCGTGCGTCGGCACCCGGATCTCGTCACCGGTGCACAACCGTCGTCGTCACCTCCAGCTGGCGGCGGTGACGGCGACGGTCGTCGTCGTCGCCACGTTGCTGCTGGCCCGATCGACGTCACCGGCGGACCCAGCCGACACCGTCTATCGCTACTACGACGCACTCGATCTGCGGCAGACCGACGAGGCGTACGAACTGCTCGACCCGGACTCACGTCCGACCCGGACCCAGTTCCTGACCGAACGGTCGGTGGTCAACGGTTTGGTGGCCTCCTACGCCCGGCTGGATCGGATGGAGACGATCGCCGTGACCGTGACGGCTGACGAGGCGGTGGTGGAGTCCGAACTGGTGTATCTGACCTCGCTCGCTGAACACCGAGTCACCGCGACCGATCACCTGCGTCGCGTCGATGGTGCGTTGGGTGCTGGCACCCCATGCGGTCGACATCACGGTGCCGCCCGATCAGCTGGTCTCGCGGACTTCGGTCAGCTACACATCACAGGGCCGACGCCAGGTCACAGACGGTACGACGGCCTATCAGGACGTCATCGATCGACCCGAGATCCACATTCGATCGAGCCGGCTCGTGATCGTACCGGGGCCAGTTGTCGGTCGTCGGAGAAATCCGAAATGACGACGTCGATCCGGGCTACGTCACCGTATCGGTCGAGCTGGTCGACGGGAACGGCGACGTCCTGACCGGGTACACCGCTGCGACGGGAGCGGTCCATACGGCGCTGCCGGGCGAGGTGGTGCCATTCCGTGTCGACTTCGAGGGTGTCGCCGGGCTGGTCGAGGGCGATGCCCTCGACTTCCAACCGGATGCAAGAACGCCGTTGGCACTCGACCCGGACCGGATCGCCGAGGTCCGCGTGTCAGCGAAAGCGCTGGTCACGTCGCTCGACCTCGATCGCTCGTTGGCCGCTCAACGCATCCGTGTCGACGGTGAGGGCCTGATCGGAGAGATCCGCAACGACGGACTCGACGAGGTCACCGTGCCGCACGTATTTCTCACGCTGCGCGACGATCGGGGTGAGGTCGGTTGGGTCGATGATGTCTTCGTCTCCGACGCGGTTCGACCGCAGCGGTCGACACCGTTCGCGATGGCTCCTCCCTCGCCCAGCGACATCCGACAGATCGATGTGCCGATCAGGCTCTACGCCAACGGTCAGACCGTCGCACCCGTCACCGAGTCGCGACCGCTGTTGACGGATGTCGCCGGATGGGCGACGGCCGACCTGATGCTGGTGGGGTTCACGCGGTGATGGCTGGTCTCCGCAGGTTCCGTTGGTCGGTGTCGACCGTGCCCACGAAGCTGGCCCTGGTCGGGTTCGATCGTGATCCTGGCCGGTCTGGTCGCACGATGCTCGTTCGCCGATCAGCCGGCCGGCGTCGACACGGTTGCCTCTGGCACGTTGGAGATCGGCTCGCCCGAGTCGATCGAGGCTGGGTCGCCGTGGCAGCTCAGCGTCGACGGCACCGGACCTCGATCGGCTCACCGCTGACGTGTGGGGCCCCTGGGGGGTGCGACGCATCGACGCCGCGGTGGAAGACGGCGTCCTCGAGATACCAGCAGACCTGACGACCGTCAGCGGTCGGCTCTCCGTGCTCGCCATCTCCGGTTCCGCCAGCGCCCGTGCCTCGGTGAACGTCGTGGCGGGCCGCGCCGTCGATGGCATCGTGCCGCTCGCCGGCCCGAGGTCGATGGTCGCCGACGGGTCGCACTGGACCATGGTGACGGCGATCCCCGTGGATCGTTTCGGCAACCCGGTCACCGACGGCACCCCTGTCAGGCTGCACGTTCGACGGCCGGACGGCACGATCGACCTGATCGACACCGAGGCCGCTCATCTGCTCGCCGGTGTCCGCGTGTTCTCGGGAACGTTGGCCGGTCGCTCCACGATTCGAGTCAGCGTCGACGGGGCGACGGGCCCCGAGGTCGAGGTGCTCGAGGTGCCCGGTCCACCGGCTTCCGTCGAGCTGTTGGCACCCGACCAGCCGCTTCGGGCCGACGGACGCATGCTCGTGAGCGTGGCGACGGAGCTGCTCGCCGATCGGTACGGCAACATGCTGCTCGACGGAACCGCCGTGTCGGTCGCCGTGAATGGGCCGGGTGGATCCGGTGCGCTCACGGCGGTGACGATCGACGGTCGCGCCGAGTTCGTGATCGAGGCGCCGCCCATTCCGGGTGTGGTCGAGCTGTCGGCCGTCGTCGACGGCGTGTCGGCGCAGCCGCTCCAGCTCGAGTTCGTCGCCGATGTGTTCGATCTTCCGGCGAGTGCGCGTCGAGTCTCGGATGGCGATCGGTCGTCGGTCGTGCTGACGATCGGTCCGGTCCTGACCGGGCTGGGCGGGTTCGTGCCGGATGGGACTCTGGTGACCGTGACGACGTCCACTGGGCGAGGTGACCGCCGAGCTGCGCGACGGGCGTGCGGAGATCGTGACCGCCGCCGATTCCGGCGACGTGCTTGCGGTCGAGGTGCTCGGGACGCGGATCGAAGTGGTGGCGCCATGATCGAACTGGGACGACTGAAGCGCCTCCTTGCGGTGCTGCTGGGCGTGATGGGGTTGCTCGCCGGTCTGCTCCTGCTCCGACAGGCTGCGGACGCGATCCTTCGCGCCGCCACCGGTGCCGACCCGGCGTCGGTCTTCAACGAGCCTCCTGCTCCGCCGTCGGAGTTGCTGGAGGTGCTCGAGTGGCTGCCCGACAGTCAGCGAGACGGTCGCCCGATGGAACCCGCCACCCGTCGTGCGATCACCGACGCCTATGCCCGTGCCCTCGCGGCGCTCGATCGGTCGGGACGCGGCGATGCCGATGCACCGTTGCAGCGAGTACCTCGGCGGGTCTGCCCTCAGCGCCGCGCTCGATGTCGCCACCGACGAACGGGCGGTCGAGTCGAGCACGGTCCATCTCCGCCAGGAGCTCGCGCTCGAGTTCTACAGCGACGACGGAGCGATCGTTGCCGTCTCCGTGCCGGTCGTCGAGATCGTCCGCGTCGTCGGTGATGGAGCGCTCACTCCTCGCCGGGTGGTCTGGAGCGACGAAGTCTGGCGGTTCGTCATGATCCTGGAGGACGGCAACTGGCGGTTGCATCAGTTGCGAGATCGTCGCCGTCGTCGACGCCGCACCCGATCGCCGGGTCGGCCCGTCTGGACCAGCGCCTCGAAGGGCGTCAACAGCGTGACCGTCAACGACCTCGATCCGACTTGGAAGCTCGTACGACCCCGACCGTCGCCGCAGCCGAACTCGACATGGTGCAGGATCTCGGTCTCGACACGATGCGAGTGTTCATCGCAGGGCCCGAAGCCGGACCCGTCGACACCGCCATCGATCGCCGACTTCCTCGATCTCGCAGCAGCGCGGGAGGTCTCGGTCGTGCCGGTCCTGTTCGATGGTTCCGCAGATCACCGTGTCGACAACTGGCGAGTCGACCGCGAGTACCTCGACCAGGTGGTCGGGGACCTGGCCGGGCATCCGGCGATCGCGATGTGGGACCTGAAGAACGAGCCCGATCTCGATGACGAACGATCCGGTGGTGCCTGCCATCGTCGATGCTCGGCTCGATCGTGTCAGCCGCCACGTGCGCAGCATCGATCCTTCGACCCCGGTCACGGTCGGATGGTCGTCGGCAGACCACGCAACGCGAGTGCTCGGCGCCGTCGACGTCGTCTCGTTCCACCACTTCGCGGACGCTGACTCGCTCGGCGATGCACTTCGCGACACCGAGGCGGCGATCGGCGATCGCCAGCTGGTGGTGTCCGAGTTCGGTCGTCCGGCGTGGGTCGGGTTCGTCCGCGGGATGCAACCAGCTGCCCAGGCGGGCGATGTCGGCAGGCTCGTCGATGTGATCGAGCGTCACGACCCTGCGGGCTCGATGGTGTGGGTGCTGCGCGATCCGGATCGAGCGATCGAACCGGGCCTCGTCGCAGGTCGCGCCTCGTCGTCGTACGGGCTGTTCGAGTCCGATGGCACGGAACGTCCCGTCGCTGAGACGATCCGTTCCGGTGGAGAGCGAGCTGCCGGTCCAGGGCTGTTCGAACGGGTCCGGTCATGGCTGACGTTGACGACGTTGACTGCAGTGGCGTCGATGTCGATCGTCGCAGGTGTTCTGTCGATGATCTGGCGACGCCGGCGACGCTTGATCGAAACGTGATCCGGCCTTGCCGGAGCGCTCACCTGGCTTTCGTACCGTCAGGGGCATGACGTATGAGGCATTCGAGCGCTGGAGCGCTGAGGACATCGGACCCGATCCTGACCTGTCGGTGGTGATCCCGGCGTTCAACGAACGACGCCGAATCGTTCCGACGATTGCATCGATCGCGGCCCACCTGGGCGACAGTGATCTGAGCTGGGAGTTGATCGTCGCCGACGACGGTTCCAGCGACGGGATGGGCGAGCTGCTCGACGGACTCGGTTTGGTGAACCTGCGAGTTGTCGGTTCGGGCTACAACGAGGGCAAGGGGGCTGCCGTCCGCCACGGCCTGCGGGCCGCCCGTGGCCGTGCCGTGCTGTTCACGGACGCCGACATGTCGACGCCGGTCGACGAACTCGACCGGATGCTGACGTTGCTCGACGACGGAGCGGACGTCGATCGTCGGCTCCCGGGCCGCCGAGGGTGCGTCGGCCGCCGAGAAGTCGGGGCTGCGCTCGCTGCTCAGCAACGGCCTGCGACTGACCGTGTCGATCCTGCTGCCAACGGGGGTGAGCGACACCCAGTGTGGCTTCAAGCTGTTCCGTCGCGACGTTGCCCAGGCGCTCGCCGATGCCCAGACGATCGACGGCTTCAGCTTCGATCTCGAGCTGCTGTTCATCGCCCGGCAGTGGAAGCTCGACATCGTCGAGGTGCCGGTGAACTGGGTCGACGCCCCCGGATCGACCGTCGATCCGGCTCGCGAGGCGGTCCGGTTCCTGCGCGACATCCTGAAGATCCGGAGTCGTGCCGTGCGCGGCTGGTACCGCAGGCGTACCGCTGCGGTTCAGGAGCGGCCTCTCGACGGCGAACGCCTCCATGTCGGTGTCGTGACCACCTATCCGCCGTCCGACAAGACGCTCAACGAGTACGCCGTCCACCTGGTCGACGGCGCTTGCCGCCAAGCCCGAGATCGAGACGCTGACGGTGTTGCACGACGAGACCGAGATGGGGCCGGCGACGGTGCCGCACGGCGTGTCGGCGGTTCCGGCGTGGCGTTTCGGATCGTGGGGCAGCGCGTGGCGCATCGCCCGGACCGTGCGGCGTGAACGCCCGGACGTGGTGTTCTACAACCTCCAGTTCGCCTCGTTCGGCGACGGCCGGATTTCCGCTGCGCTCGGCCTGTTCTCGCCGGTCGTGCTGCGTCTGATGGGTGTGCCGACCGTGGTGCTGCTCCACAACCTGGTCGACACGGTCGACCTCGAGCAGGCCGGATATGCACAGAACCGGTTGCTGGTTCGCTTGTACCGTGCGATCGGTGCGTTGTTGACCCGTGTCGTGCTGGCCGCCACCGAGGTTGCCGTCACGATCCCCGGCTACGTCGACATCCTCGAGGATCGATACGGCGCCCGCAATGTCTACCTGTCGCCGCACGGCACCTTCGACGAGGCGACGGACGATTTCGAACTGCCGCCCGGTCCGCGCCGCATCATGGCGTTCGGCAAGTTCGGCACCTACAAGAAGGTCGACAGCTTGGTCGCCGCCTACCGCCTGCTTCGCGAAGCCGGATACACCGACACCGAGTTGATGATCGCCGGAACCGACGCCGCCAACACCCCTGGCTACCTCGAAGCGGTGCGCCAGGCGAACGCCGATCTCGATGGGTTGATCTTCACCGGCTACGTCGCCGAGGAGGACGTCGAATCAGTGTTCCGTGGCTCGAGCATCGTTGCCTTCCCGTACACGGCGACGACCGGGAGTTCCGGTCCGCTCCACCAGGCAGGCTCTCACGGGCGGGCGGTCGTACTCCCGGCGATCGGCGACTTTCTCGCCGTCATCGAGGAAGAGGGCTTCATCGGTGAGACGTTCGAACCCGACGACGAAATGAGTCTGGCCGGCGCGATCGCCCACCTGCTGGACGACGACGAGCGACGCGAATACATCGCCCGTCAGAACGCTGCTGCCGCGGCGGCGCTGCCGATCGCCGACGTCGCCGACTGGCACCTGCTGCACCTGGAGCTCGCTGTCGCCGGCCGGTGAGATGACCCGAACCGACGACGGGCAGTTCGCATCCACACTGTGGGGCGAACTGCCCGTCGTTGTGCGTTTCGGCCGGGATGCACGACGCTGCCACGTACGGCAAGTTCCGAGCCGGTCGCCACCGTTTGATCTGAACTTGATCGGGGCCTCGGTGGCCCTTGAGTCGTCCCCGTCAGCATGGTTCCCATCAGCGAGACACGCTGCGAACAACTCTGACGGGAAACCACGACATGACCACATTGATCGACATCGACCACCGAGCCACCCACGAGCTCCAGACCGATCGGCTGCCGGCCGACGTACGACAGATCGCTGCCGGCCGATCCGGCTCGAGCGCCTGGCGCCGAGCCGACGCCAACTTCTCAGCGCCGAAACGGTTCGACGTGCATCACGTCGCTGCGTTCGAGCAGTGGGTGACCGAGTCGATCGCCGACGGCGCTTCGACGCTCATCGTCGACGCCTCCCGGATCGACTTCGTCGACCTCGCAGCGATCGAGGCGATCGAACGTGTGCGAGAGACGCATTTCCTGGATGTCGTCGACCCTTCGCCGGCGGCGCTGATCACGTTCCACCTGCTCGGTGTGGCGATCCAGACGATGGCACTGGCCGAGGCGGCGTGAGCGTGATGCGAACCATTTCATCCCCAGCCCACATCGAAGTACGGACGGACCAGCACGATGCCGTCGTGGCAGTGCTCGGCGGAGAGGTCGTCGTTCGCTCGGCCCCCGAGGTACGAAGCGCACTCCAGGCCGTCATCGATTCGGCGCCCACCTCGATCGTCTTCGATCTTCGTGCCGTGTCGCAGCTCGACGTGGCAGGTTTGGCGGCCGTCACGGCTGCGGCCGTGAGGAGCCGTCGCGCCTCGATCGAGATCACGATCGTGCCGCCCACTGCGCCAGAGCCGCGCCAGCTCATCAACCGCGTCGGCGTCGTGCCGATCCTGAATCGTGTCGCCCGATGAGTGCTGACACAGCGGTCGCTCCGGCGCTGGATGCGCCGGCGGCTCGATCCGGCCTGCTGCGTGGCGGTCTGGGCGTCGGCATCGCCACCACCTTCGCCAGCGCCGCCAACTACCTCAGCAACGTCGTGCTCGGCCGGGTCCTCGGGCCCGAGCGAGTTCGCCGATGCTGCGCTGGTCGTGAGCGGGCTGCTGCTGCTCGGGGCGATGGCGCTCGGCCTGCAACTGACCGCCGCCCGAGCCGTCGCCGTCGGCGCCGGCCCCGACGTCCTGCGTCGAACCCGTCGGCGTGCGGCAGCGATCGGCGTCGCCGTCGGTCTCACCATCATCGCCCTGGCCCCGATCCTCGCCCATACCTTGAACATGGGTTCCGCACTGCCGTTCATGGTGCTCGGTCTCGGTGTGCCGGTCTACCTCGTGATGGCCGTCGCCCGCGGCGTCGCCCAGGCCCGCCACGAGTTCGCCAGGCTCGCTCTGTCGATCGCGGCCGAGTCCGTTGTCCGTCTGGCGGTCACTGTGGTGTGTCTGCTGGGAGGTCTCGGACCGACCGGCGCAGCGATCGCCCTGACGATCTCGTTCGTCGCCGCACTGCTGCCGTGCAGCGACCTCGTTCGATCGGATCACGCCCGGCCGTCGTCGAGCGCATCGAGCATCAGGGTCGATCGGTCGTCGGGGCGACGATCCTGCTGCTGCTCGGCCAGGTGGTCATCTCCAACGGAGATCTCTGGGTCGTCGCCGCTCGCGTCCCCGACGAAGCGGGCGTGTACGCAGCGGTCGCTCTGATCGGCCGGCTCGTGTTCATCGCCGCCTGGTCGGTGATCACCGTGGTCTTCCCGTCGCTCGTCAGCGACCAGGGCGACAACCCGTCGACGGGCCTGCTTCCCCGAGCGGTGGCGATCACCGCTGGGTTCGGCGGTGTGCTCACACTCGGTGCCGCCGTCTTCGCCGGGCCGCTGATGGCGAGCATGGTCGGAGACGGTTTCAGCGAGGGCGCAAGCCTGCTGTGGCCATATGCCTTGGCGACCACACTGTTCGTCGTCGCCAACCTGTTGGCGGTCGCCGACCTCGCCTCAGGTCGAACGATGGTTTCCGGCGTGATGGCCATCGGCGGTGTCGTCCAGACGCTCGTGCTGCTGTCCGGTGCATCGTCGGGTGCCTCATGGGTGGTGTGGGCACAGGTTGTGCTGATGTCGGTCCTGTTGCTCGCAGCGTTCTTGGCGAGCACCGCTGGAATCTCGTTGCTGCGCCGAATCCGGATCCGGCCCGGCATGGTGCTGCTCGGAGTTGTCCGTGCGGCATGATGTCTCTTGTGTCTGAAGCGCCGCTCCCATGGCAAGAGATGTTGGAGATCGCCCCGGTTGCGATCTCTGTCATCGATCCGTTCGGACGTCAGGTCACGTGCAACAGGGCGTTCGCCGATCTGCTCGGTTACTCGATCGAAGAACTGGCCGATCTCGATGTCGGGCGTATCACCCGCTCCATCGATCACAGCTGGACCCAGTCGTACCTGACGCAACTCGCCAGCGGAGACGTCGCCCAATTCGTCACTGACAAGATCTACGTGCGAAAGGACGGTTCGGAGTTCACCGGGCGGCTCTCGGCACGTGCGCTTCGCGATGCCGACGGACAATGCTCACTGATGCTGGCCACGATCGTCCCGCTCGAGGCCCAGCCGTCGTTCAGCGATGACGGCATACGACGGCTGCTCGAGTTCACGACGGATTCGCTCACGGTCGTCGATCTCGACGGGAAGGTCCGTGAGACCACCGGTCGGTACGCCCCGGTGCTCGGGTACCCGCCGGAGTTCTGGCGGACACGAACGGTGTTCGATCTCCTCACCGAGGACGGGACGCAGTCACCTGCTCGAGCTTCGCCGGCAACTGCTGACCGAGCCCGATGCTGCCGATCGAGACCGAGGTCGAGGTCCGTGGCGCCGACGGGTCGATCGAGACGCTCCAGGTTCGAGCGGTGAACCGCCTCGACGATCCCGATATCGGAGGGCATCGTGCTGACCACACGCAACATCACCCAACACCTTCGCGAACTGTCGGAATTGCTCGAGAGTCGCAACACCGCTGAGGCGGTGGCCGACGCTCAGACCCGGCTCCTGGCCACGGTCAGCCACGAGCTGCGGAATCCGCTTGCACGCTCGTGCAAGGCATGGCTGAGTTGCTGGCCGACGAGGATCTGCCGATCGCTGCGGCGGAGTTGGCAGAATCCCTGCGAAGGCAACTTTCGAGCCTGACCCAGGTGACTCAAGACCTGCTGGATGCGGCCCGGCTCGATGCGGGAGAGGTGGCGATCGTGCCACGCTCGATCAACATCGGGGCCCTGGTCGACGACGTCGTCGCCGTTGGCTCGGCAGCTGCCACCAACAAGCCGGTCGAGGTGCTGAGCCGTGTCTCGATCGATGCTCCTGATTGGGTGATGGCCGACGGCGACCGTCTGCGGCAGGTGTTGGGCAACCTGGTGGGCAACGCCGTGAAGTTCACCGATATCGGCACGGTCCAACTGGTCGTCCGCCCTGCTGACGACGGCTCGGTCGCGTTCGCTGTCATCGACACCGGCGTCGGCATCCCGGACGACGAACAAAGCATGGTGCTCGAACCATTCCGCGTCGCGTCGACTGGTGGCGAGCAGCGCGGGGCCGGTCTGGGTCTCTCGATCGTTCAACGGTTGATCGGCGCGATGAACGGACGGTTGCGGATGACCAGTGTCGTCGGCGAGGGCACTCGTTTCGATCTCACGTTGCCGCTCGAACGATCACAACCGCCGGTTCCCACCAACGGGCACGAGCTCCCGGCCGGTCTGCGAGTTCTGGTGGTCGAGGACAACCCGGTCAACCAGCAGTTGGCCAAGAGTCAGTTGGCGCGTCTCGGTCTCTCGGCGCACGTCGTCGGCACCGGCGAGGAGGCGCTCGAATTGCTCGACGGTGGGTCGAACGTCGTCTTCGACGTCGTGCTGATGGATCACCAGTTGCCGGGCATCAGCGGGATCGAGACGACGAGGCGGATCCGTGAAGGATCCGGGGAGATTGCCGGTATCCCCATCGTCGGACTGTCGGCGAGCGCATCGTCGTCCGATGCCGATGCCTTCCTGGCGGCGGGTATGGACGGTTTCATCGCGAAGCCGGCGTCCTTGACCGATCTCTCGTCTGCCATCGGGCGGGCCGTCGAACGCTCCCAGCAGACTCGGATCGACCTCATCGATCAGGTCGCCCCCGACAGCGAACTGCCGCATCTCGATATCGCGGCGCTCGACCAGCTGGCGGGCGATCTCGGCGATCGGGAAGTGGTCGCCAGCTTGGTCCGGACCTTCCTCGCCGAGCTCGACGAGCGGGTGGACACGATCACCGGGGGACTCACCAACGGACACGTCGAGTCCGCGCAACGGGCTGCGCACACCTTGAAATCGAGTGCACGGCTGCTCGGTGCGGTCCGACTCGGCGACTGCTGCGCGTCGATCGAGCAGCATCCGGTGACCGATGCCGACGTGACCGAACTGGCGACCCATGCGCGGCAACTCATGACCGATTGGCTCCAACGAGCAGCAACATGAAACATCGAAAGGGGACATGGTGAAGGGCGTCGTCTTCAACATCGTGCAAGAGGTCGTCGAGGAGCATCTCGGCGAGAATGTCTGGGACGACGCCGTCGACCGGTCCCGGGTGGAAGGCGCCTACACGTCGCTCGGCAACTATCCCGACGCCGATCTGGAACAGCTGGTCGGCTCGCTGGGGGATCTGGCGCAGTTACCCCGAGACGATGTCCTGGTGTTCGCCGGCCGCCACGGCTTCCGGCAACTGGCGGGACGACACCCGGATCTGGTCGCCCCGTATTCGGGGTGGCGCGAGGTGGTCGAACATCTCGATGACATCATTCACCCCGAGGTGGCAAAGATCTACCCCGGTACGGACACGCCGTCGTTCAGGGTCATCGATCAACCCGACGGATCGGTCCACATGGTCTACCAGTCTCGCCGCCAGCTGTGTTCGCTCGCCGAGGGTCTGCTGATCGGGTTGGGCGAATGGTTTCGTTGTTCTCTGGCGGTGTCACACGTCGAATGTGTCCGCCGAGGTGGATCGTCCTGCACGCTCTTGGTGACGCAGACGTGACGGTCGGCAACGACGAGATCGAGCGCCTCCAGAGCCGGGTCGACCGGGAGCGCCGTGCCCGCCGTCAGGCGGAGATCATCGCCGAGCGTGGCATGCGTGAGCTGTGGGAGGCCAACCACGAGTTGCAGCATCGCGTCACGACTCGCACCGCCGAGCTGATGACCACGATCGCCGCACTCGAGCGCCAGCAACTCGCTCGGTCGATCGCGATCGACAGCGCCATGGCCGCGTTGAGCGAGCAGCTCGACACACTGGTCGGTGACCGCGATCAGTCCGATCAGAGGTCGTCGACCGGCGAAGCGGATCTCGACATACGGCAGACACTCGGTTACATCCGGGCGCTGCTCGCCGCGGCGCCAATCGGCCCGACATCGACCGATCCGATCGATCGCGATCTACCCGGCTTTGCCGACGCGTTGCTCGCCCGTTGGCAACGTCCGGCAGCACGGGCGGGCAAGCTGCTGAGTGTCGAAGTTGGTGATGATGTCGGCCGCGACGGGGTCGACTGGGCTGTCTTGCAGGCTGCATCCGACACGTTGCTCCGAGCGGGTGTTCGACGCGAGGCGACGGGTGGTCTGCACGTCTTGCTCAGCGGCTCGGCCGACGGCGCGAAGTTCGCCATCTCCGGCAGCGGGTGGAGCCTCGATCCCGAACTGGTCGAGATGGCCATCGCCTCGCCGACCGCTTGGCCCGCCGTCGGACCCGGGTGCGAGGAACTGGCGGTTGCCCACGCGATCATCGAGGCGGTCGGCGGACGCTTGTGGGTCGAGTCCGACGACGCGATGACGAGCGTCTCGGTGGTGGTGCCGTCTGTGCCGTCGAGCTCGGGGAGCTGCTCGACCAGTCGTAGGCCCGGGTCGTGGACGTGCGGCAGGAGGTCGCTTCGATCTGGTCGAGTCGCAGTCGCTTGTGGCTCATCTCATGAGCTGATCAGCTGGCGCAGCTTGCTGCGCTTGACCGGAGCGGCCTCGCCGCGGGTGCAGTAGGCCATCTGTGCCGCCTCGGCGAGGTCGACCGGGCGGGCGAACAGGTACCCCTGGCCGAAGTCCACACCGAGCTCGCACAGCTGCTGCCATTCCTCGGACCGCTCGATGCCTTCCGCGATGACGAACGACCTCGTCGCCTGGGCGTATTGCACGAGTCCTGCCACGAGTGCTTGCCGTGCCGGGTCGCGATCGATCCGCGTCACGACAGCGCGGTCGATCTTGACGATGTCGGGGCGGTACTCCAGGAGTTGCGCCATCCCGGCGTACCCGGCCCCGACATCGTCGGCGGCGAGCAGACACGAAGCTGGGATCGAGCCGCGAAGCATCTCGGCATTCGAGGAGCTGAACAGCGCATTTTCGGTGATCTCCAGGACGACGCGTCGCGTCGAGGTGGCGACCAGGTCGCGAATCTCGGGTGTCATGGCCGTTGCCGGGGACACGTTGACGTGGATTCGCACGCCGTCCGGGAGGGCCACCGCTTGATCGAGAGCAAGGCTGACGAGTGCGACTTCGAGTTGTACTCGTCGGTCGAGCACGACTGCCGCTCTGAACACCTCTCCCGGTGCCGTGCCGTCTTCGAACCGGGCGAGTGCTTCTTGGGCGATCACACGACCCGAGCGCATCTCGACGATCGGTTGGAAGACGATCTGGAACGCCTTGGACTCGATCGTCTGCTCGAGCCAGGCCTCGAGTTCGAGATCCGATTCCCAATCACGCATACGTTCGCTGAACACCGTCCTGCACGCCTCTGCCACTTCGTCGGCGAGCACCTGGATCTCCGAAACCGGTCGGTCCGCACAACCGAGCACGAGGACTGCCCGTCCATTGGCCCACGAGCCGGCATCTCGTGTCAGCAGGATGCCGCCGGTCCCGGCCCCGCACAGCGGGCAGGCTGCCGGAGTTCTCGCCGCCCGCGGTGGTGTTGCCGGGTCGGGTGGCTGGATCCAGGAGATCGAGTTCGACGATGTCCTCGGGGTAGAACGGTTGGCGGGCCCACTCGTGATGTCCTGTCGAGTCGACGATCAGGAGCGTGCTGCATCCGAGTTCCTGGGGGAATTGGGCCTGCAGTGAGCGGGCGGTGTCCGTCGGCGAGGTCACTCGAGCGCTTTCCGTGATGCGGCGCCGAATCTCGCGGAAGTCGCTGGTCATCGTGCTGAGACGGCCGTGCCAGGCGTCGACGACCCTGAGCTGGGCGCGCACACGGGCGAGCAGTTCGCGATGATCAAAGGGTTTGACGATGAAATCGTCGGCACCGATGGCGAGGGCGTTGACGCGAGCTTCGACGTCCTCGAGCCCGCTCACGACGATCGCCGGGGTCGTCGACAGTCCGGGGCGTGACCGGATCGCTGCGATCGCTTCGAATCCACCCATCTGGGGCATGACGGCGTCGAGGATCATCAGGTCGGGGAGATGGGCGCAAGCGAGGGCGATCGCGGTGACGCCGTTCTCCGCCTCCAGCACCTCGAACCCCTCTCGTTCGAGTACCCGAGCGAGAGCTATGCGTTGAACAGCGTCGTCCTCGGCGATGAGGATGATGGGGCGACGGTCGTTGGCGCCTTGGGAGGTTCGTCCGCTGGTGGCGGATTGGTCTCGTGGTCATGGCGATCATGGTCGCCACCGAAGATCAAGCCCCGATCAAGGTGCCGACAAGCTCCTCTGCAACTTGATGTAGTTGGGTGAAGGTGCGTCGCGATCGGTTCGAGCTCAGCTGGGTCGGTTGCCGACGACAGTGAGGACCTCGTTCACAGCTTTGCGTGCGAGGTCGGGAACCAGGCAGCCGTCGACGGGGTAGCCGATCGGGAACAGCACGAAGGGGCGCTCGTTGCTCGGGGCGGCCGAGCACCTTGGTGAGGAACGCCATCGGGCTGGGCGTGTGGGTCAGCGTGGCGAGCCCCATGTGGTGCAGCGCCGTGATGAACATCCCGGCGGCGATTCCGCACGACTCCTTGACGTAGTAGTGATGTCGTGCGTCGACCGGTGTCGCGTGACCCCGTAGCGCTCCTCGAACAGCACGACGATCCACGGGGCGATCTCGAGGAACTCCTTGTGCCAATCGGTGCCGAGCGGTTCGAGTTCGCGCCGCCACTCGTCGTTGATCCGACCCTCTTCGTAGTTGGTGCGCTCCTCGGCCTCGGCGGCCTGCCCGGATTCGACGCTTGATCTCCGGATCGCCGGTCACGACGAACCGCCACGGCTGATGATGCGCACCCGACGGGGCGGTGCCGGCGGTCTCGATCGCTTGCTCGATCAAGTCGAACGGAACGGGCTCGTCGGACAGCATTCGCACGGATCGGCGGCGCTCCATCTCGGCGTGGAAGGCCTGTGCGCGGCGACGCATCTCCTCAACCGGATAGCGCTGGAACTCGAGCGGAACGAACGGATGGCGCTCGGCCAGCTCGGCGGCTGGGTAGGGGTGTTCGTACTGCGTCATGTGCTGTCGCTGGCCTCGCTGCGGTCGGGCATGGTGAAGAAGCGGTTGGGCATGGTGCCTCGACCCTAGACACCCGAGACCGTCGGTTTCCGAGCGGCGATCATCCCAGCCGGTCCGGTGATGGTTGTCGAGACCGCCAGTACGGTTCCTGTCATGAACGGCATCCGACTCGACTTCCGGTACGACCGCTGGTGTGGTTGGTTGTTGGGCCTGCTCGGAATGGGCCGCCGCCTCAGTCACATCAGCATGTACGACGACTCGCTCACCGTGAAGATGGGGTGGGCGTTTCGATCGGAGATCCCACGCGCCAACATCGTCGACGTGTCGCCGTCGACGGGGATGGTGCTGGGATGGGGGGTTCACGGTTGGCGTGGTCGCTGGCTGGTGAACGGCTCGTCGAAGGGGTTGGTCAAGCTGCAGATCGAACCGGCCGTACACGCTCGGGTGTGTGGTGTGCCGGTGCGCCTGCGTCAGCTCACGGTCAGTCTGGTCGACCCCGATATCTTGCTGGGCTGACCATCGTCGGGAATGGCGGTCGAACCGGCACGGGTTTCGGTCGCATGGCTCACACGAAGCACCGACGGCCCCGCTCGAACACCCAGCCCAAGGGTCGGCCGACCCCACCGCGGACCGCTGCCGCACCGGCGCGCCGCGACACGGTCACGCTGCAATGGACGGCGGTCAGCCTGGCGATCGTCGGCATCGTGGCAGGATTGATCTACTTCGGCGGAGACTGGGGCGGGCAGCCAACCCATGTCGGCGGCGGCGATGGCGCACCAGCTGTCATCGACGGCGCTCCGTTCGCCGAACCCTCTGATCGGACCGGCTGAGCCGGGCCCGCTCACGAACGCTGGTAGTTGGGGGCTTCCTTGGTGATCGTGACGTCGTGCGGGTGGCTCTCTTCGCGTCCAGCGGTCGTGACCCGCATGAAACGGGCGGCTGTGCGCAATGCCTCGAGGTCGGCAGCGCCGGCGTATCCCATGCCGGACCGCAGGCCGCCGACGAGCTGGTAGATCGTGTCGCCGAGCGGGCCGGCATACGGCACTCGACCTTCGATGCCCTCCGGCACCAGCTTGCGGCTGGTCGCCGCCAGATCGGACTGCTCACCGGGCGACTCGTCGGATTCGGCCGTCGCGTAGCGGTCGGCGCCGAGGCCCTGCATGGCCCCCAGCGAACCCATCCCGCGGTAGCTCTTGAACCGACGGCCCTCGAACAGTTCGGTCTCACCGGGGCTCTCCTCGGTGCCGGCCAGCAATGACCCCAGCATCACGGTCGTCGCCCCGGCGGCGATGGCCTTGACGATGTCGCCCGAGTAGGTGATGCCGCCGTCACCGATGACCGGCACGCCGATCTGGCGGGCCTTCTTGGCGGTGAAGAAGATCGCCGACAACTGCGGCATACCGGCCCCGGAGATGATGCGGGTGGTGCAGATCGAACCGGCACCCACGCCGACCTTGACGGCATCGGCCCCGGCCTTGGCGAGCGCCTCGACGCCCTCCTCGGTGACGACGTTGCCGGCCGTGACGGCCAGCTCCGGCCACGAACCCTTGATCCGTTCGATCGTCTTGATGACACCGGCCGAGTGGCCATGTGCCGTGTCGATGGCGACCGCATCGACACCCATACCGACCAGCGCCTCGACGCGATCCTCGACGTCGTCACCGACGCCACATGCGGCGGCACACCGAAGGCGACCGCGGCTGTCGCGCGATGCATTGGGATAGTCGAGCCGCTTCTGGATGTCTTTCACGGTGATCAGCCCGGCCAGCTTGCCGTGATCATCGACCAGCGGGAGTTTCTCGATGCGGTACTTCTGCAGCAGCAGCTTGGCCTCGTCGAGCGATGTGCCGACCTTGGCCGTGACCAGGTTCTCGCTGGTCATGAACTCGCTGACCGGCCGCTCGTAGTCGCTGCCCTCACAGAACCGGATGTCGCGGTTGGTGAGGATGCCGACCAGTTCGCCGGAGGCGTTGATGATCGGCACACCGGAGAACTTGAAGCGGTTCATCAGCGCCTCGGCCTCGAACAGCTTGGCTTCCTTGGTGAGGGTGACCGGATCGGAGATCATGCCGCTCTGGCTGCGCTTGACCTTCTGCACCTCGCCGGCCTGCTGGTCGATCGACATGTTGCGGTGGATCACGCCGATGCCGCCGTGGCGTGCCATGGCGATCGCCATCCGGCCCTCGGTGACCTTGTCCATCGCAGCGGACACGAGCGGCACGCTGAGCTCGATGTCGCGAGCGAAGACGGCACTCGTGCCGACAGCGTCAGGCAGCGTCTCCGAGTAGCCAGGTATCACGACGACGTCGTCGAACGTGAGGGCGGCGAATCGGTCGAAGAGCTGGTCGTTGAGATGGCTCATGCGGGGGACTCCTTCAGGCTGAGCTGCTGGCAGAGAGTGCGGATGGTGTCGACGAGTAGGCGGTGCTCGACCGTGTGGACGCGTGCCGCGAGGGACTCGAGGGTGTCGTCAGGATGAATCGGCACGTCTTCGGTGGCGAGTACCGGACCGTCGTCGACGCCCTCGTCGGGGACCAGGTGCACCATCACGCCGGTGCCCGTGCGCTGGCCGGCGAGGGCCTCGTGCCAGGCCCGTTCGATGGCGTGGGTTCCTGGCAGTTCGCCGGGGCGGGCGGGGTGCAGGTTGACGACTCGCTCGGGGAACCAACCGAGGAAGTCGGTGGTGAGAATCCGCATCCACCCGGCGAGCACCACGAGATCGGGGGCGAAGCCCGCCACGATGTCGGCCAGGCGAGCGTCGTAGTCAGCTCGGGCTTCACCGTCGTGGCGGCCGATATGGACGGACGGGACACCGGCGGTCGCAGCCCGTTGAAGGCCGTATGCGTCGGACTTGTCGGAGACCACGGCCACGACCTCGGCGGCAAGCTCGCCCGTTGCACAGGCGTCGAGGATCGCTTGCAGGTTGGTGCCGTTTCCCGATACGAGCACGACCAACCGGGTGGTGTTCCGAGTGTGTGCCTGCATGAGACGAAGGTAGGCGCGCGACCGGGTGGACCGGTGTTGCATGAACGAAAAGTCAGTAGCTCAGCCCTCGATCGCCCGTTTCGGTGCTCGTTCCCGCTCGGTCCGTGGTCGTCGAGCGGAATTGGGGGAGGATGGGGGGATGGCCGATCCTGCGTCTTCCGCTGCATCCGTTCCGCGCACCGGTCTCGAGCTTCGCTCGACCGTGACCGCCGGGTCCGGGCGACCCCTCGAAGATTGACTGCGATGGCGAAGCTCTTCACCAGATTTCCCCGATTCACCTATCGGCGTGTCGGAATTGGTGCAGCGGTCGTGTTGCTCGTCGTGGCCGTCGTCGGCCACACACGCGAGTCAGCCGACCCCGATCCCGCCGTTGCGGTGGAAAACCCGAGCGGCGTTGCTGCCGCGACCGGCACCACGCGACTTGCTACCGGGTTGCAGAACCCGCGCGGTGTCGTGGTGTTGGCGGACGGCCGGTTGGTGGTCGTCGAAGCAGGCAACGGGATCGAAACGACGGATGCCGCATCGGAGACCGGGCGGATCAGTGTGTTCGAGGACCTCGACGCGGACGGCGATTTCGACGGTGTCGGAGAGATCCAGCCGGTTGTGTCACAGATCCCGAGCTACAACACGCTGACAGAATTCGGGACTGGTCTGGATGAAGTCGGCGGTACCGGCGACATTGTCTCGTTGGGCGACGGGCGCATGATGATCACCCGTGATGATCCATCGGCGGGCTATGTAGCCGACGGCAGCCCGACGGGAATCAATGTGGTCGAGTTCAGCCTCGAATCCGGGCTGGGGGACAACTTGATCGTCCGCAACTCGACGATGAACTCACTCGCCTACGACCGCGACTCCGAGGTTCTCTACGTGGTCGAGAGCGGGTTGAATCGTCTGATCGCCGTCACCCTCGACGGCACGATTCGGCTCGTCGCAGACTTCCCACAACTCGAGCAAGGTCAACAAGCGGTTCCCGCAGGGGCCGCCTTCGACCCGACGACCGGTGACGTTCTGGTGGCACTGTTTTCCGGTCAAGTCGGCGACTATTTCGGCGACGTCCTCGCCTTCTGGCCGGGTGCCGCCAAGATCGTGCGAGTCGATCCGGCAACGGGCCGCCAAACCGACGAAATCACTGGGCTGACGACCGCAGTCGACGTCGCGGTGGACGACATGGGAAATGTCTTCGTGGTCGAGTTGTCGAGCATCTGGCCCTCGGCGCGGGTGCCGCGTGGTTTTGACCTGTTCGACCCCGATGCGGCGCCCGACCCAGGGGGCTATCCCCGCTTCGCCGGAAGCGTGACCTTGTATCCAGCTGACGATGGTGATCCAGTAGTGCTGGCGAACAGACTCGATCTGCCGACGAACATCACCTACGCCGACGGTGCCCTCTATGTCTCGATCGGGCAGGGCACGCCGGGGCGGGCCATCATCGGCCCGACGGGATCGACTTCGATCGTCGGTGAGACTTCATCGCATCATGGTCGAGTAGCGGCGGGTCGAGAAGGCGTCGAGCGGTCGCCTTGTCGGGTGAGACCTGCGGTGCATCTTGCGTGGGTTCCGACCTCGAGCAATGTCTCGTCGGCCTCGCAACCCGAGCTCGCTGACGGGTCGGGTGAAGGCCAGGTGCGAGGATGGCGCATGGTCGACTTCGGAACCCCCGCCCCAACTCTCCCGGCAACAGGCCTCGAGCTGCGCTCGACGGTGACCGATGACGGGCGGGTCACGCTCGCCGTACAACAGGCCGAGGTGGCCCCACCTGGTGCCGACGAGGTGGTCGTGCGGGTCGAGGCGGCCCCGATCAACCCGTCCGATCTCGGCATGTTGTTCGCTGGTGCCGATCTCAGCACCGCTGCAGCCGCTCGGGGGCGACCTTCCGGCGGTGAGCGCAACGATCGGCGCGCAAGCGCTCGCTGCCCAAGCCGGCCGCATCGGCACGGCGATGCCCGTTGGCAACGAGGGTGGCGGCACCGTGATCGCAGCCGGCGCGTCCGAGGCGGCCCAGGCCCTGCTCGGCAAGGTCGTCGGGTTCCTGTCGGGCAATGCGTACGCCCAGTACCGCACCGTGAACGTGGCGTCCAGTGTCTGGCGATGGCCGACGGCACCGACCCGGCCGATGCGGCCGCGGCGTTCGTGAACCCGCTGACGGCGCTCGGCATGGTCGAGACGATGCGCAACGAGGGGCACACGGCGCTGGTGCACACCGTCGGCGCCTCCAATCTCGGGCTGATGCTCAACCGGATCTGCCTCGACGACGGTGTCGGGCTGGTCAACATCGTGCGCAAGCCCGAGCACGTCGAACAGCTGCGCCAGCGCCGGCGCCACCACGTCGTC
Organism: uncultured Acidimicrobiaceae bacterium; assembly: GCA_963722635.1. Taxonomy (GTDB): domain Bacteria; phylum Actinomycetota; class Acidimicrobiia; order Acidimicrobiales; family Ilumatobacteraceae; genus Ilumatobacter. The sequence goes on along the minus strand of CAVRNX010000003.1, from coordinate 97,033 downwards.
GACTCGAGCGCCGACACGTTCATCGACGACCTGACCGACGCGCTGCGAGCGACCGGTGCAACCATCGCCTTCGACGCGATCGGTGGCGGCGAGCTGGCGGGCACGCTGCTGTCGTGCATGGAGAAGGTCGCCGGCGAGGGCGACGAGTTCAGCCGCTACGGCTCGGACACGCACAAGCAGGTGTACATCTACGGCGGGCTCGATCGGGGCCCGACCACGCTGCGGCGAGACTTCGGTATGTCGTGGTCGGTCGGCGGCTGGCTGCTGACACCGTTCCTGATGCAGCTCGGCCAGCGAGGGTGCCGATCGCCTGCGTCAGCGTGTCGCCGACGAGATCACGACGACGTTCGCCAGCTCGTACGGTATGCGCCTGTCGCTGGTCGACGCCGTCGACCCCGACCAGGTCCGCCGCTACGGCCGTATGGCGACCGGCGACAAGGCGCTGGTCACGCCCCACAAGTAGACGCGATCCGGAACGTCGCCGGTGGCGGTCAGGGGACTTCTACCCATTCGTGCTGGACCCCGATCCGGCTACGATCGGGTCATCGTTCAGCACCCGACCGCACCACCGAGCCGAGACGTGGCATCGTGAACGGCCGTGACGTCATCGCTCTGCCCCGAGTCGCTGCGATGACTGGTGGTCGCGTGGTGGTCGCCGTCGTTGTGACGCTGGTGTTGGCGGCCTGCTCTGGTGACGACGACACATCGCCCAGCACCACGCTCGCTCCGGCCCCGACATCGACCGAGGCGCCACCGACCACGGTTGCCGCGACCACCCCCGAGACGACTGAGCCGACGCCGGCGACAACACCGGTCCCCGTGACGACCCCACCGACACTTCCGCCAGAACCGACGACCACGGCGACGACATCCCCGCCCGACGAGGACCAGGTCAAACAAGACGTCATCGACGCGGCGTACAACGCTTGGAAGTCGCTGAATGATCTCCGGCTCGACCCGACCAACGATCGCCTGCTCGAGGCGCTGGCCAGCACGAGGACCGGGGCAGGCCTCGACAGTGCGATCGAGATCATCTCCAACTACAGAGCTAGGGGCCAGCGCTCAGTCACGCACCCAGAGTTCCCTGCGTTCTTCGAGGCGTATCCAACGACAGTTGAGGTCGATCTCGACTTGGGGCTTGCAAGCGTCGAGTATTGCCGGCTCGGCTCCAACATCTTCGTTGAGGTCGGTGCCAACGCCGATGGCACCGACCTGGTGCTTGACGACACCATCAACATCTATCGAGAGCGATCTGATCTGGTTCTAACCGACGTTGGCTGGCTTGAGAATGGTGGGGCTGTTCTGCAGAAGTCTCCGGGGGTTACCGTTTGCGCAAACTAATCGTCGCCTTTACTGCAGTGGTTGTCTTCGCGGGCGCGGCTCTTGCTGCGTCTGATGGCACCACCGTGCAGGCCGACGACGTCGGCGCCGACAAACCGACCACCCCGCTTCCCGACGAGCCGGAGATCACGGCGGTGGTGACGAACCCCGGGTCGACGAGTCCGGGGACGCCGGCTACCCCGGAGCCGGTCGGTTGCGACTGGTTCGTGTATCGGGCGAGTGACGCCGATGCGGATGCGTACAACGATGCGTTCGGGTCGATCATCGACGTGATCAACATCGTGGTCGGCGCGAAGATTCGCGTCACGATCACGTTCTTCTCGGACCTGGGGCGTCTACATCGCTGGAACGACGTGAATGGGAAGTTCGAGCAGCACCAGGTCGCCGATTGTTCACGTGCCACCGATCCCGCCGGTGTCAGCGACGGTGACGGGCGCTGGGTGGTCGTGGGGCCGCCCGATCCGGCGATCCTGCTGCCGGGTGCCACCGAGCAGGCCACCAAACCGATTACGACCCCATTGCCGACACTGAGCCCGGCTGCTCGTGCTCCGGTCAACCTGGGGATGTGGCTGTCGGTGCAGCCGGCGGGGCCGATCGTCGCCCGTGCCGAGTTGGGTCCGCTGTGGGCCGAGACGACGGCGACGCTGGCGACGACCAGTTTCGATCTCGGCACCGGTGACGCTCCCGTGGTGTGTGACGGTCACGGCACGCCGATTCCCGACAACAAGAAGAACTCGATCGATCAGGGCCCGTGCGGGTACACGTATCGGGCAGATTCCGATGGTGGAAGCTTCGACATCACGATCACATCGACCTGGACGGTGACCTGGGAGCTGTCCGGCGGATCGACCGGCAGCGAGCCGAACATCGCCGTGACCGCCGTGCTGCCGTACGAGGTGTACGAGATCCAAACGGTCGGCACCGGAGGCTGACCGGTCGCTGCTGGCGATCGATCCGGGCCACGCGCCCCGCTATCGGGCCGGGTTCGGTGTCAGAGCAGATGGACTGTCCGGGCGCCGGATTGGCCCGGGACCAACGTGCCGATTCGCCAGGTCTGCTCGGGAATCGCGGCCTGAACTGCATCGGCCTCGTCGGGCGAGACCACCACGACCATGCCGATGCCCATGTTGAGCATGCGATGCAGTTCGTGGGTGTCGACACCGGTGGCGAGCTCGGCGATCAAGTCGAACAGCGGACCACGCGGCCACGAGCCGAGCTCGATCTCGGCATCGACGCCATCGGGCAGGACACGCGGCAGGTTCTCGGGCAGCCCGCCGCCGGTGATGTGGGCGAGCGCCTTGACCTTGCCCGTGGCGAGCGCGCCGTCGAGCACGCCGAGGTAGGAACGATGCGGCCGCAGGAGGGCATCGCCGAGCGACACCTCGAAGCCGGCGGGCACGACATCCATCGGTGCCCAGTCGAACAGCTTGCGGAGGAATGAGAACCCGTTGGTGTGCGGGCCATTGGAGGCGACGCCGACCAGCACGTCGCCGGGGCCGACATCGTCGCGGGGCAACAGTTGGCTGCGCTCGGCGATACCGATCAGCGTGCCGGCCACATCGAACGCCCCGGGGGCATAGACCCCTGGCATTTCTGCCGTCTCGCCGCCCAGCAGCACACATCCGGACGCCTCACAGGCCTCGGCCATTCCCGTGACGACCTCGGCGACGAGGTCGGCGTCGAGCTTGCTGGCGGCGATGTAGTCGAGGAAGAACAGCGGCCGCGCCGACTGCACGAGTACGTCGTCGATGCAGTGGTTGACGATGTCGGCACCGATGCCGCGGACCTTGCCGAGGCGTGCTGCCAGCTCGACTTTGGTGCCGACTCCGTCAGCGGAAGCGACCAGCACCGGATCGTCGAGCTCGAGGATTTGGCGGGCCGACATGACGCCACCGAAACTGCCGACGCCGCGCAGGACATCGGGGCCGAGTGTGCGTTCGACGGCCCCCTTCATGCGTTCGACGGCACGGTTGCCCTCGTCGATGTCGACACCGGTCGACGCATACGAGGTGAGCAGCGCACCCGGGGCACGCCACCCGATGTCGCGGCGGACCTGCATGTTGGTGAACTTGACCCCGTCCATGCCACGGTATGCAGCGGAACGGGCGGCGGCGAGGTCGTCGCCGAGCCCGGTGACCGCCAGCACACGCCCCCCGGCGGTCTTGCCCTTGGAGACGCCGGCCGGAAACAGGATCGCCTCGGGCACGATGCTGGAGGCGTTGGCCCATTCAGTCGTGGAGAAACCATCGAGGCTGATGGTCGCCCCGAGATGGGGATCCTCGGGATATCCGGGGGCGGCGGCGACCACGGTGCAGGCGGCGCCGCTGCGGACCTTGACGGCGTGTTCGCCGACCGAGCCTTTCGTGCAGGCCAACGCCAACTCGGCGAGGTCGCTCTCCAACAGCGGCAGCACGGCCTGTGTCTCCGGGTCGCCGAAGCGGCAGTTGTATTCGATCAGGCGTGGGCCGTCGACGGTCAGCATCAGCCCGGCGTAGAGGACGCCGACGTATGGCGTGCGGACCGACGCGAAGTAGTCGATGATCGGCTGGACGAAGATGCGCACGAGATCGTCGGCATCATGCGGCACCGGAGCCGGGGCGAATGCACCCATGCCGCCGGTGTTGGCCCCGGTGTCGCCCTCGCCGATTCGTTTGTGGTCCTGGGCGAGCGGGAGGGCGACGGCGGCGGTGCCGTCGCACAGCGCCACGAGCGAGCACTCGGGGCCCGACAGCCGCTCTTCCAGCACGAACGGGCCGAGGACTGCCGTCGAGCGGATCGCGGCCTCGGTCTGTTGGTCGTCGACCGGCACGGTCACGCCCTTGCCGGCGGCGAGGCCGTCGAGCTTGACGACGATCGGCTGATCGAACTGGCGCCACCATGCGATCGCGCCATCGGCGTCGTTCTCCTCGAAACGCTCGTACGCCGGGCCCGGCACACCCAGCGAGGTTGCCAGGTGACGGCTGTACCCCTTCGAGGACTCGATCCGGGCCTGCTTCGAGATGGGGCCGAAGCAGGGGATCTTGCGGAACGAACACTCGTCGGCGATGCCGGCGACCAGTGCCGCCTCGGGTCCGGGGATCACGAGGTCGACGTCGGCGGAGGTCACCTCGCCGAGCTCAGCGGTGACCGCCACCGTGTGGCCATGCTGCTCGCAGGCCCAGGCGATCGCGTGTTCGCGGCCGCCCCGGCCGACCACCAGGACGCGCATCAGGCGATCGCCCCTTCGAATGACAGCTTCGCCTGCGCCTCGTTGACCGGGATCGGGTAGTCGCCCGTGAAGCAGGCGTTGCAGTAGCCGTCCTCGGCGCCGACGGCGCGCATCATGCCGTCGAGCGACAGGAACGCCAGGCTGTCTGCGCCGATGTGCTGCTCGATCTCCGCCACCGTTTTGTGGCCGGCCATCAGGTCGCCGTCGTGGCCCATGTCGACCCCGAAATGGCAGGCGTGGGTGATCGGTGGACATGTGATCCGCACGTGCACCTCGGTGGCTCCGGCGTCGCGCACGAGCTTGACGAGCGGACCCGCCGTGGTGCCGCGTACGAGCGAATCATCGATCATCACGACCCTCTTGCCGGCCAGGTTCTCGGCGAGCGCGTTGAACTTGAGGGCGACCCCGCGATCGCGCATCGCTTGCGTCGGCTCGATGAACGTGCGCCCGATGTAACGATTCTTGATCAACCCGTCGTTGTGCGGAATGCCGGACTCGTTCGAGAAACCGATCGCGGCAGGGATCGATGAGTCGGGCACCGGGATCACGACGTCGGCGTCGATGCCCGACTCACGTGCCAGTTCGACACCCAAACGCTGGCGCACGTGGTGCACGTTGTGGCCGTCCCAGACCGAGTCGGGGCGTGAGAAGTACACGAACTCGAATGTGCAGTGGGCGCTCTGGGGCGCAGGCGCCAGCGCCTGGTGGCGGTGTACTTCGGCCCCCCGCAGCGTGACCATCTCGCCGGGCTGGACCTCATCGACCTCGGTGCATCCGAGCGTTGCGAGGGCGCACGTTTCGCTGGCGACGGCATGGCCGCCCTGTGGCAGGCGGCCCAGCGAGAGTGGGCGGAAGCCCCACGGATCGCGTACGGCGATGACCTCGTCGGCAGCCAGCATGACGAGTGAGAAAGCGCCCTTCCAGGCCGGAAGTGTGCGTTCGAGCCGCTCTTGCCACGTGCGCCCACCCGCTGCCGCCAGCATCATGGCGATCACTTCGGTATCGCTGGTAGCGGTGAGGCCGAAACCCCTGCTGAGCAGCTCTTCGCGGAGCGCCGAGGCGTTGACGATGTTGCCGTTGTGGGCCACCGCCAGCGGCCCGTGCATCGTTTCGACCAGGAACGGCTGGATGTTGCGGTGCGCATTGGAGCCGGTGGTGGAGTAGCGGGTGTGCCCGATCGAGTGGTAGCCCGTGAGCGGCGCCATCGCCTCGGGACCGAACACATTGGCGACGAGCCCCTCGTCCTTGTGGAGGCGTGCCCGCTGGCCGTCGCTGACGGCGATACCGGCGGCTTCCTGGCCGCGATGCTGAAGGGCGAACAGCCCGAAGAACGTGAGCTCGGCGACACCCTCCCCATGGGGTGTCGAGATACCCATCACGCCGCACTCGTCCTTGGGTGAATCGTCAGAGGGTGGCCGACCCGTCACCGACTCGTTGCCGTCTTCGTTGGATCGACGTGTGAGACGGACTGGCACTGAGTTCACAGCAAGCCTGCTTTCGTGAGGTTCTCGATGAGTCTCGCTTGTACAGGATATGCGGCGGGCTGGAAGGCTGTGCCGGTGAGACGCTCGTAGGCGAGGATGTATCGCGCCGTGGTGGCGGACCACACCTCGGCCGGCACGTCGGGCACCGGCCCGTCTCCTTTGTAGCCGATGTCGGCGAACGCCCGGCGAACGACTTCCTTGTCGAGGCTTTCCGGCTCCTCGCCGTCGGCCACCCGTTGCTCGTAGCTGTCGGCCATCCACCAGCGAGACGAGTCGGGCGTGTGGACCTCGTCGATCAGGATCAGTTGATCGTCGGCAGTGATTCCGAACTCGTACTTGGTGTCGGCCAGAATGAGGCCGGCCTCGGCACCGACGTGGACACCCCTTTCAAAGATCGCAAGCGCAGTCGACATCACCTGATCCCACAGGTCAGCGGGCAGCAGCCCGCGCTCGACGACTTCGGCGCACGACAGCGGCTCGTCATGGCCACCGTGCTGGGCCTTCGTGGTGGGCGTGACGATGTGTGCCGGAAGGGCGGTGTTCTTGTGCAGGTCGTCGGGGAACGAATAGCCGTACATCGAGCGGGCACCCCCGGCGTACATACCCCACAGCGAGGTGTCGGTGACACCGGTGATGTGGCCGCGTACGACGACTTCGACGGTGAGCGGAACGGCCTGGCGGGCGAGCACGGCGTTGGGGTCGGGGACCGAGATCAGGTGATGATCGACGAGGTCGTCGAGCTGCGCGAACCACCACGCCGCGAGCTGATTGAGCACCTGGCCTTTGAACGGCACCCCGGCGAGTACCCGGTCGAATGCGGACAGTCGATCGGTGGTGACGATCAGGCGCTGCTGATCACCGCAGGCCCACGACGCTCGCACCTTGCCGTCGCGCCGGTCGGGGAGTGGAAGATCGACATCGACGAAGGGTTCGAACAGGCTGGTGCGCATCGTGACCTACATCTCCGCCGCGGCTGCCACGCCGTTCTGGAACAACCGCAGCCCCAGATTGTCGAGCTCTCTGCCGCGGCAGATGATGCGGGTGCTGGCGCCCGACGACGAAGTTCTCGGGGTGTGGCATCAGTCCCAGCACGTTGCCGGACGCATTGCAGACGCCGGCAATGTCGGCCACCGACCCGTTCGGATTGGTGCTGCGATACCGCAGCGCGATCTGGCCTGCCTCTGCCAGCGAGTCGGTGTCGGGGTGCACGTAGCGTCCCTCGCCGTGGGCGATCGGGCAATGGATCGGGCTATCGATTCCTTTGGTCCACAGGCAGCGTGATGTCGGTTGCGGGTCGAGCACGACCCACCTGCACTCGAAGCGACCGTGGGCGTTGTGACCGAGCGAACCCGGCAGCAGCTTGGTGCGGGTGAGCACCTGGAAACCGTTGCAGATGCCGATCACCGGCCGGCCCGTGGCGACGAACTCGCGCAACGAGTCGCCGAGCCCGACCATCAGATCGAGAGCCAGCATGCGTCCCGCCCCGAGCGAATCGCCGTAGGAGAATCCGCCGGCGATGGCGACCAGTCGTGCGTCTCGGAGCACCTCTGGGTGTGCCGCCAGTTCGGCTGCCAGCACGATGGTGGGGTCGGCGCCGGCCAGCTCGAGTGCCAGGGCGAGGTCCTTGTCGCGATTGGTGCCGGGGCCGGCGATCACCAGCGCTGGTGGAGAACTCACGACGGATCGAGCCCCTCTGCCGGCAGGTCGGCGGCTGACTGGTCGGAGCCAACCTGGCCCTCGGGGTCGGCCTCGCCGGGCACGAGCAGCCGGTTGAAGGCGTCGGAGAGATCCTCGATGTCGATCGGCTCGACACCCGGGAAGACCAGGTGGTCACCGTCGGTGACAGCGCCGATCACCTGGATCTTGCCGTGCATCACGTCGCCGAAGCTGGCGAGATCGGCCTGCGCCACCTCGACGACCAGTCGGCTCTGCGACTCGGCGAACAGCGATGCCGGCAGGTCGTCGTGGGGCAGTTCGGTGATCTCCACCCCGAGCCGGCCGGCGATGCACATCTCGGCCAGGGCGACAGCGAGACCACCCTCGCTGAGATCGTGGCACGACCACACGAGACCTTCTCGGATCGCCTGATGCAGATGACGGTAGCGAACCGGAGCATCGGGGTCGGGTGCCGGCACACATCCGGCATCGTCGGGTTCGCCGAAGATCAGGTCGAAGTGGCTGCCGGCGAACTCCCGGCTGGTGGTGCCGAGCAGCACCGAGCGCGTTGCCGGGTTGGGCGAGCTCGGGGGTGACCAGTCGGTCGGCGTCGGGCACGTGGGCGATCGCCGTGATGACGAGCGTCGGAGGGACCGAGTGGCGGGCGCCGTCGGAGCCCGTGTACTCGTTGTTGAGCGAGTCCTTTCCGGAGACGAACGGAGCCCGATATGCCATCGAGGCGGCACAGCACCCGTCGACCGCGGCGACGAGTTCGCCGAGCGTCGACTCGCGACGAGGGTCGCCCCACGAGAAGTTGTCGAGCAATGCGACCTGGTCGGGGTCGGCGCCGACCGCCACCACGTTGCGGATCGCCTCGTCGACCGCGCCGTAGGCCATCGCCTCGGGGTCGTGGAGGCCCCACCAGGGGTTGACACCGATACCGATTGCGAAACCGGCGGTGTCGGTTGGTTCGGCGATCACGACGCCATCGGCAGGGGCGTCGGTCAGCCGCCCGATCAACGGACGAACCGCGGTGGCACCGAGGATCTCGTGGTCGTAGCGATGGATCGTGTCGGCCTTGGAGGCGATGTTGCGATGCGACAGCAGGCGCAGCAACACGTCACGCGGATCGTCGACGGTGCGGCTGATGTAGGTGCCGCGCACCGGCTGCGGCATCGTCGCCGACATCTGGCGCTGGGGGCGTCCGTCGTGCAGGAACTCGGTCGACAGCTCGAGCACCGGCGTGCCACCGCTGCGAACCGTGAGGAGCCCGTCGCCGGTGAAGTGGCCCAGGTCGGCCATTTCGACGCCGTAGTACGCGCAGCGATCTTCGAACTCGGCGACCTTGCCGGGGTCGACGGCGATCACCATCCGTTCCTGCGCCTCGGACAGCCAGACTTCCCACGGCTCGAGGCCGGGGTACTTGAGCGGAACGTGATCGAGTTCGACGTCGGCACCCACGCCTTCGGCCATTTCACCGACGGCAGACGAGAGGCCACCGGCGCCGCAGTCGGTGATCGCGGTGAACAGGTGCTCGGCGCCGACGAGCACGTCGATCAGCAGCTTCTCGACGATCGGGTCACCGATCTGCACGCTCGCCCCGGCCACCTGGCCGGTGGTGGCATCCATCGTGAGCGAGGAGAACGTGGCGCCTCGAATTCCGTCGCGGCCGGTGCGGCCTCCGAGCACGATCACCCGGTCACCGGGAAACGGACCCTCGTGCAACGCCCAGCCGCGGGCCGAACCGATGCAGCCGGCGAACACCAGCGGATTGGTGGTGTATCCGGGGTCGTACAGGATCGCCCCGGCCACGGTGGGAAGTCCGATCTTGTTGCCGTAGTCGGCGACGCCGTCGATCACGCCCTCGCGGATGCGGCGCGGGTGGAGCGCCCCCTCGGGCACCGTGTCGAGGGAGGTGTCGGGCGGACCGAAGCACAAGATGTCGGTGATTGCGACCGGCTTGTGGGCGATACCGAGCACGTCGCGGATCACGCCGCCGACGCCGGTGTTGGCGCCACCGAACGGCTCGACAGCCGAGGGATGATTGTGGGTCTCGGCCTTGAGCGCCAGCGTGACATCGTCGTGGAAACCGACGATGCCGGCGTTTCCGACGAACGCCGACTTGACGAACGGTGCATCGATCGTGTCGGTGCACTGCCGCAGCATGGCGATCAGGGGCAGGCGATCCTCACCGTCGTCGGTGGTGATGTTGGCCCGGAACGTCTTGTGGGCGCAGTGCTCGCTCCAGGTCTGGGCCAGCGTCTCGAGTTCGACGTCGGTCGGGGCGCGACCGACCTCGTCGAAGTGGTGCTGGATGACGACGAGTTCTTCGGGGTCGAGAGCCAGCTTGCGGTCGTGCCCGATCTGGGCCAGCTCGTGCAGGCTGCGCCCGGCGATCGGCACCGTCTCAGCGACACCGGTGCTCTTGCCGGCGGCGTGGAACGTGGGTTCGATGCCGCCCGCTTTCCAGCGTTCGATCACTGGATTGGCAACGATTCGTTCGATCAGTTGTTCGGCGTGTTCGGCGTCGATGGCGTCTCCGAACTCGATCCGCCGACCGGTAGCGGCGCCGGTGATCGGGAGCCCGAGCTGGTCGGCGGCGTGGTGCAATGTGGCGGCTGCATTGTCGGTGACGCCGGGTACGAACGTGATCTCGGTGCCGATACGTGGTCGGCTCGTTCCACGAACCCTTCTGGAGCAGGGGGTCGACGAGGAAACCGTGCAGTTTGTTGAGAGCATCCTGATCGAGTTCGCCCTCGAGGAAGATCACGTCTGCGACAGCAACCATGGCGCCCGGGTCGAGAGGGATGCCGATCTGGTGCGCGGCGGTCGAAATCGCTGCGGCTCTCGGGTCGGCATCGATCGAGCGAATGGTCAGGCGGTGCCGGGGGGCCACTGGCGCGAACCTAGGAGGTCGCGCGCCCAACACCTGTGGTTTGAACGAAATGTCAGCTTCGGAACCTCCGACATGCACGGCCTGGGCGCACCGGCGGCAGGTCGGAGCGGCGCTGGTCGCGCCTCAAGCGGTACCGTCTCGGCCGTGGCGAGATGGCTGTTGAAATCCGAACCCGATGTATTCGGGTACGACGACCTGGTGCGTAACAAGCGGGAGGGGTGGGACGGCGTTCGCAACTACCAGGCCCGCAACTTCATGCGCGAGATGAACCGCGGTGATCGAGCGATCTTCTACCACTCCAACGCCAAGCCGCCCGGCGTGGCCGGCATCTGCAAGATCGTGAAGGGTGCCGAGCCGGACCCGACCCAGTTCGACCCTGCCAGCAACTACCACGATCCCAAGTCGAACCCGCAAGATCCGCGCTGGGACTGGGTCACCGTGGCCCCTGATCGCAAGCTGACGTTCGTGTCGATCAACGAGCTGAAGGCGCTGCCCGAGTTGGCCGACTGCCGCCTGCTCGCCAAGGGCAACCGGTTGTCGGTGATGCCGCTCACCGACGAGGAGTTCGACATCATCGTTGCGTACGCCGACGCCAAGGACGATTCGTGAGCGCCGAGTTCGAGCCGACACGCGTCGTGTTGATTCGGCACGGCGAGTCACAGGTCACCGTCAAGCGTGTCCTCGGTGGCCCGAGGACGTGTACCGGCCTGTCCGAGCTCGGCGTGCAACAGGCCGAGCGTCTGCGCGACCGTCTGATTCGCACGGGTGAGGTCGAGGCGACAGCCCTCTACTCCAGCGCTTATCCGAGGGCTCGCGAGACAGCCGACATCATCGCGCCTGCGTGGGGCCTGCCGATCGGTATCGAGCCGGCGTTCGGCGAACACGACCCCGGCGCCGAATGTGACGGCCTCACGTTCCAGGAGTTCATCGACAAGTACGGCATGCCCGATTGGGAAGGCGACCCACATGCGGTCACCTTCCCCGGGGGTGAGACGGTCGCCGAGTTCCACCATCGTGTCGGTGCGGCCCTCTCGCCGCTCGTCGAGCGGCATCGTGGTGGTGTGATCGTGGTCAGCTGCCACGGCGGCGTGGTCGACGCCGCGTTCCGATACCTGCTCGGTCTGCCGATGACCGGCGGCTTCGAGCTGCACACCGTCAACACGTCGCTGACCGAATTCGTCAATACCCGACCCGGCCGGTGGCGGCTCGCTCGCTACGACGATGCCGCCCACCTCGAAGGCCTGCCCAAGGAGACGCCCCGAGCGGGCGCAGGTGGCTGACGTGGGCGCCCGATGACCCGCTGGCTGGTGATCGGGGGCGGTGCCGCAGGGTGTGTCGTGGCGTCGCGCCTTTCGGAGCGGTCGTCGAACGATGTCACCTTGCTCGAGGCGGGCCCCGATCACGGCCCCGATCACCCGCAGGCCGATGTCGGGCTGTTCCTCGACGACCCTGGTCGCTGGCATCATGGTTCGACCGTTGTCAGGCGTGCCGGTGGCGCCAGTGAGCACTATTGGCAAGGCCGCGGGCTGGGGGGCTCATCGCTGCTCAACGGACCCGTGATGGTGCCGAACCCGGCCGACGTCGACATTGCCCACCTGCTCCCGATCGAGGCCCCCGGTTCACTCGGTGCACTCGGGGCGGCCGTCATGAACGCCACACCGGCGGCGCAGCCCGTGCTGCTGTCGCGCAGCGATGGGCGACGGGTCACGGCCGCAGATGCCTACCTCCGCCCGGTCATCGACCGGCCCAACCTCACGGTGATCGGTGACTCGCCCGTCACACGTCTGGTGCTGGACGGCCGAGCGGTGGTCGGTGCCAGGACCGGCACCGGAATCGAGCACCGGGCCGACAACGTGGTGATGTGCGCCGGGGCGATACAGACGCCCGCACTCCTGCTGGAGAGCGGCATCGACACGGTCGGCATCGGCGAGGGCCTGCAAGATCACCCTGCGTTCGCCATCACGCTCGAGTTGATGGCCGACGCGATCGACCCGACCATCCCGAACATCGTCGTCTCGCTCGATCGGCCGGATACCCAGATCCTGGTCATGAATCACCTGCCGGGCGCACCCCGGTACGGGTCGTTGATCGGCGCGCTGATGACACCCACGAGCATCGGTCGGGTCAGCCTCGATCCCGGCAACGGTGCAGCTCGTGTCGACCTGAACCAGTTGGCGACCGACACCGACGTCGAGCGGCTCACCGAACTGGCGCTCGACGTGCTCGAGCTGTCGGCACACCCAGCGGTGCGTGCGGTCGCTCCTCGCGCCTATGTCGACGACCAGGGCACGCCGGCGGAGTCGTTGCGAGGCGACCACGATCGTGTGCGGGCCTGGTTGCTCGCCCACCTCACCGGCTACCACCATGTCGCGGGCTCGTGTCGGCGCGGGGTGGTCACCGATGAGTGGGGCTGCGTCCGTCGCTACTCCGGGCTGCATATCGGCGACGCTTCGCTGTTCGATGGTGTGCCGCCCGTCAACCCGTACATGTCGGTGATCACGCTCGCCGAACGTCTTGCGCTGCGCTGGCGCGACTCGACTCCGACCTGAATGGGCTGCCAGGCTGGGTCTGGCGCCCCATGCCAAGCATCGAACGAGGGAGAAGGATCGATGAGCGACGACGTCGACGCCAAGTCGAATGTACGCATCAATGCGGTACACCACCTTGCGATCAGTACCAAGGACATTCGGGCTCAGATCGAGTTCTTCAGTGACGTGCTCGGCGCCGAGCTCGTAGCGCTGTTCTGGATGCATGGTGTGCCCGGCGGCTGGCACGGATTCTGCAGGCTCAACGACCACTCCTCGGTGGCGTTCGTGCAACTCCCTGCCAACTCCGAGATCGAGCCGGAGATCGGCGTCAGCCATGCCGGTACAGGTGCCGGCGCCTCGGCGCCGGGCACGATGCAACACGTCGCCTTCAACGTCGACTCGGCCGAAGAGCTCGTCGCGATGCGCGACCGCATCCGCTCGACGCGGCATCAATGTGTTCGGCGAGATCGACCACGGCATGTGCCGGTCGATCTACTTCGCCGGTCCCGAGAATCTGGTGCTCGAGGTGGCCACGTCGGACGCCGCCGTCAACCCGCAAGCCTGGATCGACCCTGAGGTCGCGGCGCTGGCCGGCATCACGGACGACGAACTGGCCCGGTTCGTGCAACCCGCCGCCTACGCCGGCGAGGGTGGCACCGTCGCCCAGCCGCCGGTCGACATGGAACGCCCGCAGTTGGCCTACTCGCAGCACGTGCTCGAGCAGATCATGTCCGTCCCCGACGAAGAACTGACGAATTCGCGGAGCTACTCCGAACCGCCGGTCAAGGTCTGAGGTGGGCGATGCGGCGCAGGCCCCCGGCACGCCGTCGGGGTGCGAGCGCATCGCCTACGTGCTGATCCATCGCGAGGATGCGGCGTTCAGCGACACGTACGGCGGTGGTGGCAACGTCATCGGGCTCGACTGCCATCTCGTGCGCCCGGCCGGCACGCCGTCGAAGCGGGTGCTCGTGTTCATGCACCCGACCGGTGGAGGCATGTATCTGCCGATCATCCCCGGCCTCGCTGCCGCTGGACACCACGTGATCTGGGCCAACTCGCGCTACCGGGGCACCGACTCGGCCTTGATCATGGAGAAGGTGGTTGCCGACCTCGGTGCGGTCATCACCGACGCGCGCGACCGGCTGGGGTACGAGCAGGTCGTGCTGGCCGGTTGGTCGGGCGGCGGGTCGTTGTCGGCCTACTACCAAGCTGTGGCGAATCAGGGGAACGGCATCGCCGACACTCCGGCCGGTGATCCGTACGAGGTGGGTGCCGAACGGTTACCGCCCGCCGATGCGTTGCTGATGTTGGCTGCCCACATCAGTCGTCACGGCACCCTGACCGAGTGGATGGACGCCTCGATCACCGACGAGAGCCGCCCGTTCGATCGCGACCCGGAGCTCAACCTGTACGACCCCGCCAACCCGAACCGACCGCCCTACGAGGCGGCGTTCGTCGAGCGCTACCGGGCGGCTCAGGTGGCCCGCAACCGACGCATCACCGAGTGGGTGCAACACGAGCTGGCAGCGATCCGGGCGTCCGACGAACCGAACGCCGAGCGGGCGTTCGTGGTACACGGCACGATGGCCGACCCGCGCTGGCTCGACCCCACGATCGACCCCAGCGAGCGGCGCCCGAACTGGTGCTTCCTCGGTGACCCGAAGGTCGTCAACGACGGCCCCGTCGGACTGGCCCGCTTCTCCACGCTGCGCAGCTGGCTCAGCCAGTGGAGCATCGACCACGCCCGTGGCGACGCTCAACGCAGCCTGGTCCACGTGACCCAGCCGACGCTGGTGGTCGGCAACACCGCCGATGACGCCTGCACCCCCAGCCACACCCACCGCCTGTTCGAGGCGATCCCGCACGACCACAAGCGATTGCACGAGGTGCAGGGCGCAACCCACTATTACACCGGCCCCGACGGCCGCAGGCACCTCGCGGAAGCGATCGGTGTGATCGGCGAGTTCCTCGAAGAGGTACTTCCCGCGCTAACCAGGAAGTGGTGGTTCACGTCGGTCCTCCGACATCACCTCTTCGGCGTTTCGGTCCGCAAGGCCCAGTGAGGAGTCGTTGGGTAGTCTCCACTCTGTGGCCCAGCATTTCGCACGACTCGTTGCTGTGCCCGCTAACCGCAAAGCTGTGCAAGCGCTCGCCGGGCTCGCCGCAGTGGCCGCAACGCTTGTAGCCCTGTCCGACAGCAACGCAGCCGTGGCGGCTGCCGTCGGACTCGTTGCACTGCTCGCTCTCGTCGCGATCAAGCTGTCCCTCCTGGCGCTGGCGTCGGTGCGGCAGCTCGGTACCGTGACGGAGGCGGCGATCACTCGCGACGCGGCGTCGGCGGCCAAGGTCCGGCGGTTGGAGGAGCAGCTTGCCGATCGCGTCGCGAACCTCTCCGGCGAGCTGGCTTCCATCCGCGACGAAGTGCGGCGGTTGGAGCAGCAGCTTGCCGATCGCGTCGCGAACCTCTCCGGCGAGCTGGCTTCCATCCGCGACGAAGTCCGGCCAGATCAGCCTGCCAAGGTGAGCATTGTCCGATCGGGTGGTATCCCGCTCCGGCAGACCGGCTCGAGGATGCCGTACTGCCCCATCTGCGGCGGGACCGAGTTCGTCGAGTACAACGGCCGACCCATGGCCCGGTGCGTCAGTTGTGGCTCGTTCGAGCGTCATCGCGTGTGCTTCGAGGCTTACCTGCGGGAAGGAGTGTTCTGTGACGATGGCATCACCCGGAGGGCGATCCAGTTCGCCCCCGAGCAGATCACCTACGAATTGCTCACCGGCGTTCCTGGGCTCGACTACATCACCGCCGACTTGGATCCAGAGCGCTATCCGCACGCCCAGCCGATGCAGCTCCGACTCCCGGACGGACTAGACGTTTTTCCCGACCGGCACTTCGACTTCGTCATCCACAATCATGTCTGGGAGCACATCCCCGGTGCTTGGAAGGAACATGTCGAACCGTTCCGCCGCATCCTTGCCGTCGGAGGGAAGATGATCTTCACCGTTCCCTACTCCTCCCTGCGTGCGCCCGAGAAGACCGTTGAAGGTGGCGAACTCCTACCGTCCGACGACGACCGCCTCCGGGTATTCGGGCAGGCCGATCACGTCCGCCGGTTCGGCCGCGATTTCCTCGATCACATGGCGGGTGTCGAGAAGACGGACTTCCGCGTCGACGGACTCTCCGACGAAGACAAGCGCCGGATTGCCGGGCTCGCCCGCGACGCTCCCGAGGTGGTATTTATCCTGGAGCGCACTGCCTGACCCGAGCCGTGTTGTCTGCGGTGGTCGACGGGGACGTGCGATATTCCGGCAGGCCCGGAAATCTGGCGGAGCCAGCGCAAAGGCGGTCCATTTCCGGCGAATCTGCCACTGGTTCGCTCCAGCGTTGTCCACTTGCCGGTGTCAGGGGCGATGGATAACCTCGTCCGATGCCAGTGCAGCCGAGAGTTGGGGAAGCGGGTCGGCACGTCTTCATCTCAGGGCCTCCTGGTGGCGGAAAGTCGACGGTCGCTCGGCTGGTGGCGGCCAAGTTCGCCCGAAGCGCGTACATCGATGCCGATCTGATTCGTGAGTCGATCGTTGGGGGCTTTGAACCGCCGGCTCAGCCAGTGACCGATGGCTTCGTGCGGCAGACTGCGTTGCAGCGCGAGATCGTGATCGCGTGGGCCGAGCGAATGGCGCTGGCCGGTTACGTTCCTGTGGTCGATGACGCTCCGATTCCTGGGCCGGAGGAGTTCGCCGATCAGTACCGACAGTTCTGGGCGGACCCCAGAACTGCCCTGGTGATGCTGCGGCCCGAGGCCGAGGAGGTTCGTCGCAGAATCGTGAGCCGCGCGGGTCCTTTCGATGAGTTCCTGGTTGGGGTCGTCGATGTCGCGCTGAGTTGGATCGACCGACTTGACTTGGATGGGTGGAGCATCGTCGACTCCACCGGCCAACTCCCTGAGGAGACCGCCGAGCTCGTGTTCGAGCTTGTGCGATGATCAAGGCGGCACAATTCGCACTCGTTGAGGCATCACCCAGATGCCCGTCTCCCAGTCCTCGTCTGGTTGAGATCGCTCGGATTGGTCCTGCGACAGCCGAGTTCCTCGGCGGCGCTTGCCGGGGTCGAGCCGGCTGGCAGCGCGGGACCGAAGCACGCCTCGGCGGGCAGCACCGCTGACTACTGGAAACTGACGTAGCGGGGCTGCGGTTCGTTGGCCATCGTCTGGGCCGCGGTGGGCGTGGGGCGGTCCTCGTCGTAGAAGTTCTTCCAGCCGGTAAACGCCCCCGTCGGCAGGTTCTCGACCATGCGCCTCCACGAGCCGCGCTTGAGTTCGAGCGAGCCGAAGCCGTCCATCTGGAGAACGACCTGCACGTTGTCGGTACCCCGGATGAGTTGCTTGTTGGTGATCATCGACGGGTTGAACTGGTGGACGATGCACATCTTGGGTGGGAGGCGGTGCTGGGTGATGAGGGCGTCGATGTAGTCGATCGTCTCGTTGACCTCACCGGCATCGACCGATCCGATGCGGCCCCCGCCCGGCCGTTCGCCCGGGCCGACCCGCCACTCGGGGTCGAGTGCGATACTGGTGTGGGGGGCGAGCCAGAGCGCCTCGTACTGGCGGGCCTGGTCGGGGAACCGTGAACGACCGGGCTGAAGATCGAACACGACGTGGATGCCGTTGGCGGCAGCGACGTCGAGGTGTGGCTGGAACTTCTCGGGCGGGAACTCGTTGGAATAGTCGCCGTCGCTCCCGGCGTTGGCCGCCGCCACCGACGCCAGCACCTCGAACGTCGGCACGACGCGTCGGCCGAAGTTCCCGTACGCGGCTGCGACCTCGATCGCTCGGAGGGCGCCGGCGGCGGCGTCCTGCTCGCCCAACACTCCGAGCACCGACGAACCTGGGAATCCGTACAGCGCCACGTACAACGCCTCACGGTCGTACGCGCCGCGTGGCGTCGGCGGTTCGAGCCGCTCTGCCGTTTCGCTGACCTCGGCCCCCTGGTCGATGCCGTCGGCGACTGCGTCCGACTGCTCGTCGGGGACCGTCGTGCTGGTGCTGGTGCTGGTGGTCGTCGGGTCGGCCGCCTGCTCGAGTCGACCGACCGGGATCGCCGACGGGGCCGGTTTGATCGAGGTCGACGTGGTGCTCGTCGACGTGCTCGGTTGCGTTTCCACCCGGCTGCTGTTTCGGCTCGAGGCCGCGGTCGGGTCCGACCTCGTCGCATGCCTGGGCGATCGAACCGGTGGCGAACACGCCGAGCAGCCAGCCGAGCAGGCGCCGACGGTCGAGCGTGAGCCGCCCGTCGCCGTCCTCGATGTCGGGGGAGCGATCGTGACGATCGGCCATCATCCAACCCTCTCACGTCAGCAGGAGCAAGATGCGGCACGCGTGGTCCAACGCACCGCAGGCAGCTCAGAATGCCAGCGGATCGGCATCGGCCTGGCACGATCGGGGGATGACCGAACACGGGTTGTTCCCGTCTCGCACGTTGGGGGTGCTGTTGCACCCGTCGTCGCTCCCCGGCCGTGACGGGATCGGCACGCTCGGCAACGACGCGCACGGTCTCGTCGGCTGGTTGGAGGCTGCCGGAGCCACCATCTGGCAGGTGCTGCCGCTGACGATCAACGGCAAAGACGATTCGCCCTACTTCAGTTCGTCGGCATTTGCCGGCAACCCCTGGCTGGTCGATCTGGATGTGTTGGCCGCCAACGGCCTGCTCGAGGCAACCGGGCTGCCCGATCAGGTTCGGCACGGTCGGATCGACTTCGCAGAGATGCGGCAGCACAAGCGGACATCCCTCTGGGCGGCGGCAGAACGGTTTCTGGCCATGCCTGACCACGCCTGGCTGCCCGGCTTCGAGACCTTCGTGAGCGACAACGACTGGCTGACGCCAACCTGTCACTTCCTCGCGCTCAAGGACCTGCACGATGGTGCCCCGTGGTGGGAATGGCCGGCACCGATTCGTAGCTGTGATGCCGACGCCGTGGCTCGCTCTCTCACCGATCTTGCCGACCAGATCGTGCGGTGGTCCGCCGTGTTGTACTTCTTCGAGGTCCAGTGGCAGGACGTACGCGCCGACGCAGCCGAGCGTGGTATCCGGATTCTCGGTGACATCCCCATCTATGTCGCCCCCGACTCGGCAGATGTGTGGCTCCATCAGGAGCAGTTCGAGTTGGACGAGGCGGGTGGGTTGATCGTGCAATCCGGGGTGCCGCCCGACTACTTCAGCGAAGCGGGCCAACTGTGGGGCAACCCGCTGTACCGATGGGACGTCATGGCGGCGGACGGGTACAGCTGGTGGCTGGCGCGATTGCGCCGATCGCTGGAGTTGAGTGACATCGTTCGGATCGATCACTTCCGCGCCCTGAGCGCCTATTGGGAAGTGGCCGGTGACGCCGACACAGCGATCGAAGGGCACTGGGTCGAAGGGCCGGGGCAGCCGTTCCTCGACGCGATCCGCGAGGCGTTCCCCTCCATGCCGTTCGTCGCCGAGGATCTCGGTGAACTCGACGAGCCGGTCTATGTGCTGCGCGACACGAACGACCTCCCCGGCATGCGGGTGCTCCAGTTCGGCTTCGACGGCAGCGTCGGCAACCCGCACTTCCCCGGGGCCATTACGGAGAATTGCGTCGTCTACACCGGCACCCACGACAACAACACGAGCGCCGGCTGGTGGAACTCGCTCGGCACCGAGATGCGTGCAGCGGTCGGTCGGGCACTCGGCATGCCTGCGGATCCGGATCTCGAATCGGCTGTGTGGTCACTGATCGAGGCTGCGGTCGGATCACCGGCGGTTGCCGCCGTCATCCCGATCCAGGACCTGTTGGTGCTCGACGAGGACGCACGCATGAATGTGCCGGCGACCACGACCGGAAATTGGGACTGGCGGATGCCGGCCGGCCTGCTCACGCCCGAACTCGCTGCGTCGATTCGCCGGATGGCCGAGCTTCACGGCCGCGCCTGACGCGGCAGCACGCCATGTGGGACGACTGCACCCCTTCGCGCTGCGGCGACCAGGGCGATGTCGGTTCAGGGCTGCTTCGGCGGCTTGATGTTGACGCTGCCGAACAGGACGAAACCGACCACGCGGATGGGCGGCCCGTCACCGCCCTTGATCTCGACGTTTCGTGAACCGAACAGACTGAATCCACCCATCGTCACGTTGGTGTTGTCATCGACGACGAGGTTGACGCTGCCCAAGATCGCCACGGCCGTGAGACGTGCATTCTCGCCCGGCTCGATCCCGGTCAGGTCGAAGTCGCCTCCGCCGACCAGAGCGATGGCAGTTTCTCTCTTCCAGCCAGAGGCGAGCACGCGCTTGCCGAAGCTTCCGAAGACGACGATATTCATGAGCTCTCCCTTGCGCCACAATCCGCCTCCGGTTCATCGTCCGCCGCGTCGCGCCCCCGGCCGCTAGGGGCTGATGGCCCCCGTGGCCCGGCGACTGGCGATGTACCGGGTGCGTCGCAGGAGGCCGTCGTCGATCGCCGCCAAGGCGCGCCTGCGGTCGGCAATCCGGGCTTCGAGGGCGGCGCTGCCCATCGCCCGACCGATGGCTTCGGAACGCCGGATCGTGGCGTCGATCCAGGCCAGCTGCGTCGATCGGTACGCGCTGGTGATGTCGTGCTGCTCGACATCGGCGAATCCGGCTGTTGCCAGCAAACCCGGGTAGCCGGTTCGCACCAGTACGGCCGACGGTCCCGAACGTGCGACCCGTCGCCGGGCAGCGGGGGACAGGTCGGCCGCAGGTTCGATCGTGGTGAACAGCATCCGACCACCCGGATGAAGTACCCGTCGACACGCCCTCAGCACGGAGAGCTTGGCACGTATTCAACACATGACGTCGATCTGGACGATGGCGTCGAACGAGCCTGACCGGAACGGGAGTTGCGCCCCCAGTCCGATCACCGACAGGTGCCGATCGTCGAGCCCGTCGCGGCGCGAGCGGGCGGCGCATGCCGCAGCCCCCGTCACGACGGGATCGAGCGTGACGACGTTGCATCCCCTGCTCTGGGCCAGGTACAGACCCGGATAGCCGCAACCCGAGCCGAGGTCGAGCAATCGGTCGCCCTCGCCGAGATCGAGCAGTGCGCCGATCTCATCGACGTCGGCTCGGGTCGAGTAGCCGTTGGCCTGGTAGTCGGTGCCGAGCACCTCGAGCTCTGCCTCGATCAACGCCGCAGCCCCCGACGCCGCATATCGATCGGCGAAACGCTCGTCGGGGTCGTTCGAGACGGGACTCATGTCGTCATCATCTCAGGGAACCGGATCCGGTCGGGTATCGTCTGTGCTCGACGTCGACACGAAGGATCAGGAACATGGCTACGCCCGGCAAACCCACACCTCTACGAGAGATGGAGGCCCGCCGACTCGCTCAGCAGGAGGCCAAGGCGAACAAGGTTCCGGTGCAGCGCTCCGATGAAGAGAAGGCGCTCCGCAAGGAACGTGTCGAGAAGGCCAAGGACGCTCTCAAGCGTTCGGTGGGCATGAAGGGCGAGCACATCGCCCCCGCCCGTGCCGCACTGAAGACATACCTGCAGCGCCTGAACGAGCCCAATCAGCCCGACGACGCACGTTTCGAGATGCTGATCGAGGCCCCGTTCAAGGCGCCGCCGAAGAAGCGCACCAACACCCGCTTCTAGCCGGGTAGGTGCCCGGGGTCGCGGCGGAGCGATCGCACCGCGTGTCCGTTCCGCATCAAACCTGGGTAACGAGTTGGGCGCACTTCGCCCTTCGGCCATGCTCCAGACTCACTCCTGGAATCGGTGCTGGATGTCGAGCACGCGGGGGAGCCCGATCGTGTTCGTGAATGCTGTGAACGGGTCGTCGACCGGATCGACCGCTGGGGTCGATCCCGCGCCGAAATGGGCCAGCGTCGCCTGCATCGCTGCCGTGGCGGCGAGCAGGAGAGAGATCGGGAACAGCAGCACCCGATAGCCGAGCTCAGCGACCTGATCGGCGCTCAACGCCGGTGAGCGGCCACCCTCGACCCAGTTGAACACCAACGGCACCCCGAACGATTCGGCGCCGACGGTTGCGAACTCGTCGACCGACTCGAGCGCCTCGACGAACAGCACATCAGCCCCGGCCTCGACGTATGCGTGGGCGCGCCGAATCGCCGCCTGCAACCCCTCCGGTGCTCGCGCGTCGGTGCGGGCGATGATCAACATCTCGCTGCGAGCCTCGACCGCCGCTCGCAGCTTGGCGGTCATCTCACCGGCCGGGATGACCTGCTTGTCGGTCATGTGGCCGCACCGCTTCGGGGCGACCTGGTCCTCCAGTTGAATGGCCGCTACGCCGGCTCGTTCGAACTCTGTGACGGTGCGGATCACGTTGATCGGGTTGCCGTAGCCGGTGTCGGCGTCGGCGATCACGGGC
The DNA here is from genome assembly GCA_963722635.1 of uncultured Acidimicrobiaceae bacterium. Taxonomy (GTDB): domain Bacteria; phylum Actinomycetota; class Acidimicrobiia; order Acidimicrobiales; family Ilumatobacteraceae; genus Ilumatobacter. The sequence goes on along the minus strand of CAVRNX010000003.1, from coordinate 74,558 downwards.
AGGGTGGTCGCCGACACGATCCGTCGCGCATTGTCCACCATCTCCGACCCGGTCAGCAGGCCGACATCGGGTTCGCCGAGCAGCGTCGCCGACGAGCCGAAGCCGGTCATGTAGGAGGCGTCGAAGCCGGCCTGCTCGATCAAGGTCGCCCCGAGCGCATCCGAGCACCCGGGCACGGTCAACAACTCGTTGCGATTCAGCAGTTCACGCAGTCGTGCGGCACTGGCCATAGCCGCCGAACCTACTGGTCGTTCGACCAGCGGGAGAACCGTGTGTGTGCGGCGTGCCACGGTTCGCCGGAGGTAGCACGCAGGGGCGAAGCGTGGTAGTCCATCTCCATGGGGATTCCTGAGACATCGCTGAACGAAGTCGGCAACGGATGCCTTGCCTACCTGCAAGGTGACGGCGGCTGGGGGTGGAGCAATGCCGGACTGATCGTGGGCGACGGGGCGTCGTTGCTGGTCGACACGCTGTTCGACCTGAAGATCACGCAGCACATGCTCGACACGATGACGAACCACACGCGGTCGGCGCCGATCGGCACCGTGGTCAACACCCACGCCAACGGCGACCACTGCTTCGGCAATCAACTGATGACCGGCGCCGAGATCGTCGCTTCGACGGCGACCGCCGAGGAGATGGGCGAGGTGCCGCCCGCCCTGCTGGCGGCGCTGAATGCCGATCAGGGTGCAACCGGCGAGCTGTTCCGGTCGTTCTTCGGTGAGTTCGAATTCGACGGAATCGAGCCGCGCTTGCCCGACCGCACCTTCGACGGTCGACTCGAACTGGACATCGGTGGTCGAGTCGTCGCACTGATCGAGGTCGGTCCTGCCCACACGGCCGGTGACACGATCGTCGTGGTTCCCGACGCCGGGGTCGTCTACACGGGCGACATCCTGTTCATCGGTGGTACGCCGATCGTGTGGGCCGGGCCGCTGTCGAACTGGGTGGCGGCATGCGATCTGATGCTCGGCATGGAGGTCGAGCGCGTCGTGCCGGGGCACGGCCCGATCACGGACAAGACCGGAGTGACGGCGGTCCGTGACTACCTCGACGTTCGTGGAGCAGGAGGCGACCGCCCGCCATGCAACGGGTATGGACGCATTCGACGCCGCCCGTGACATCGGTGCCGCGATCGGTGCCTCGGAAGACTTCGGCTCACTCGGCGAGTTCGGCCGGATCGCCGTGAACGTCGAGGCTGTGTACCGAGAACTCGACCCGTCGCACCAGACCCCGGATGTGGTCGAACAGTTCCGGCGTATGGCCGAGCTCGAACACGGCTGACGGATCAGCTGGTCGACTCGGCTCGCTTCGCTGCGGATCGATGCGTGCCGATCGAGCGCCTCACGGCGAGCACCCAGCCGACGGCGACGGCGGTCGAGAAGATGAACCACTGCACGGCGTAGGAGAGATGGTTGCCTTCGCCGAGTGATGGCGTGGCAACCGGCTCGGGCCAACCCCCGGTCTCGGGAGGGTTCGATTCGATCAGATCGACGTAGACCGGCACCACCTCGCCCGGCAGCTGTTCGGAAAGGCGATCGATGTCGATCCGCTGCGCGATCTCGAGGTCGCCCTCCGCCGGGTCGGACAGCTGGCCGAGGCGTCGCTGCTGGGACTCCCGGAGCCGGGCGACGATGGTCACTTCGGTGGCGGGCACGTCGGGCGCCGCCTCTTCGGCGAGCGGGATGAACCCGCGGTTCACGAGCAGGATCCGACCGTCGTCGAGCTGCATCGGTACGACGACGTTGAGTCCGGCGCGGCCGTTCTGCGAACGGTTGGCGATCAGGATCAGCTGCTCGGGAAGATAGGTCCCCGAGGCGGTGACGGGCCGCCACTCGACGTCGTCGGTGTCGATGCCCGGTGAGAGCAGGTCGTCGAGCGGCTCGGGTGGTTCGTCGTAGCGTTGCTCGATCCGCTCGTTGAACGCCTGGCGTTCGTCGAGACGGCCCAGCTGCCAGAAGCCGAGGTTGACCATCGTGATGATCCCCGCCACGACGAGCAGATGGAAGCCGATCCACTTCGGCCGCAACAAGAACCGGTACATGCGACCCATGACGGTATCGGCGGGCGACCGGCAAAAGGTGTCGAACAGCGTCGCGAACCGGCAGGATGGACGGATGCAGCTGCCCGACTTCCACATCCCGCATGCGGAGAAGATCGAGTGGATGATCGAGACCAACGGGTGGGCGCTCGAACCGGTGTCCCCCCGGGCCGACACCGATCCTCCGACGCCCGCCTACGCCTACACGGTCGGGGTTCCTGCGCTGGTGGGGTTTCCCGACATCGCCGTGTTCGGGTTGCAGCCCGCGGCGGCAAACGGATTGATCGGCCTGGTGGTCGATGCCTGTCGTGGCGGCACCGAGATCCCGCTCGGTGTCGAGCTCGTGGGGCTGCTCGACAACGAGCTGCGCTGCATGTTCGCTCCGATCGACACGCTCGAATTCGGTGCCTTCTTCGGCACGGCGGCATCGTGGTACCGCGGCGAGGACTTCTCGATGGTGCAGATGATCTACCCCGACCGAAAGGGTTTCATGCCGTACGAAACCGGCTTCGAGCAGCGCCTCCGGTTGGCACAACCCGTGATCGGGGAGGTCGGCCCATGACCGTCACACCGCAAGCCGGACGCCCGCTGCTGATCTTCGACGGCGACTGCGGGTTCTGCACCACCTCGGCACGGGCGGGGCAACGCTGGCTGCACCTCGACCACGTCGAGCCGTGGCAGTTCCTCGATCTCGATCAACTCGGGGTCACGACCGAGCAGTGCCTACAGGCGGTGCAGTGGGTCGACGAAGACGGTGGCGTGGTGGCAGCCGAGCGGGCGGTGATCGCCGCCCTGCGCCACGCCGGGGGAGTGTGGGGCGTGCTCGGCCGGGTGATGAACCTGCCAGGCGTCCGGCACCTCGCCGCCGTCGTCTATCGACTCGTCGCCAGGTACCGCCACAAGTTGCCCGGTGGTACGCCGGCGTGCAAGCTGCCGCGCCCCTGATCGGTACGGTCGAGCGATGGTGCTGATCCGCGGTTGCGAACTCGACTACGACCGTCAGGGCGTCGGCCCCGACGTGGTGTGGGGGCACGGCCTCACCAGCAGCATCGAGTCGGAGGACCAGTTCGGCCTGTTCGACTGGGACGTGATCCGACAATCGAACCGCGTCCTGCGTTACGACGCCCGCGGCCACGGACAGTCGGGATCGACCGCCGACCCTCGGGCCTACTCCTGGCGGGCGCTGGCCGAGGACCAGCTGGCACTCGCCGACTCGCTCGGAATCGACACCTACGTCGCCGGGGGAGCGTCGATGGGGTGTGCCACTGCGCTGCATGCGGCCGTGATCGCCCCGGATCGGATCTCAGCGCTGGTGCTGGTGATCCCGCCGACCGCCTGGAGCACACGTGCCGCCCAGACCGGCATCTATCTGGCCATGGCGGACCTGGTCGAGGCGGGTGAACACGATCTGTTGCTGCAGGGCGCCGCCCAGGTGCCGCCGCCCGACCCGTTCATCGACGAGCCGGCGTGGGCCGACCGGTTCCCTGAGGTGCTGGCCAACACCGATCCGGTCCGGCTCGCCGGCGTGTTCCGTGGTGCCGCCGTGGCCGACCTGCCAACCGAATCAGAGATCGCCACGATCTCCGTCCCGGTGCTGATCCTCGCCTGGACCGGCGATCCAGGCCACCCGGCCAGCACCGCAGCCCGCCTTCAGGAACTGATGCCGCACGCCGAATTGGCACTGGCGTCGACCATGCAGGGCGTGGCGGGATGGACCGGGCGCGTCGTCGCCTTCCTGCGTTCGCTGTAATCCGCTGCCGAGCGGTGGTCAGTCGGCCAGGCAGAAGCCGGCCACCTCGTCGACCCATCGCTGCCAGAACTGGCGTGGGTAGTCGTGGCCCATTCCCTCGAGCGCCACGAACTTGGCGCCTGGGATCAGGTCCGCCGTACGTCGACCGCCGCTGATGTCGATCAGGGTGTCGGCGGTGCCGTGCATCACGAGCGTCGGGGTGGTGACACCAGGGAGGGCATCGGCGCGTGAGCCGGACGCTCCGACGGCGAAGAATTGGCGGCCGACCCCGGCCGGGTCGAAGCAACGATCGAACGCCCGCTCGGCATCGACGGCCCAGCGCGCCTCGTCGGCGTGGGTCGGGCTGCCCCAGATCCGCTGCCCCTCGATGTGACCGGCGATCGCCGACTCACGGTCGGTCGCCGGCGGCCCGGTCAGTCGCGCCAGCGCCTCCGGTGTCGACTGGCCGTACTCGGGCTCTCCGGTGCGCGACATCACCGACACCATCGACAGCAGCCGGTCGCGATGGTCGAGGGCGAGCTGTTGCACGATCATGCCGCCCATCGACAATCCCATCACGTGGGCCCGTTCGACCCCGATCGCGTCGAGCACGGCGATCGCGTCGGCGGCCATGTCGGCCAGCCGGTAGGCAGCTCCGAGCTCGTCGAGTTCGGCATCGGTGAAGTGGGTCGACAATCCCACGTCGCGGTTGTCGAATCGAACCGTGTGGAAACCGGCGTCGACGAACATCGCACACCAGTCCTCGTGATAGTTGATGCACTGCGATCCGAGCCCGTTGACCATCAGCAGCGTCGGATCGTCGGGCGACCCGAACGTCTCGTAGAAGATCGAGCAGTCACCGTTGATCGCGTACGCCATGAGCGAACCGTACCCGCAGCGTGTGAACCGGCGGTGGGAGGTGCGATTCAGTCGATCTCGGGCTTCTCGCATTCGGGACACGGGGCCTTGTCGCGGTATTCGGCCCACTCCCATTCCATGCCGTGATGATCGAGCAGCTCGAGGAACGGCTCGGACGGCAATGCCTCGGGGCCGACCACGCCACGCGCGCTCCACTGTCCGGTCGCCATCAGCTCGATCGCCACGGCCGGCATGACAGCGGTCTGCCAGACGACGGCCTGGTGGCCGAACTCCTTCATCGACCAGGCATTGTCGACGATGTGGTAGAGGTACACCTCGCGTGGCTCGCCGTCGAGGCCGAGGCCCTTGACCCAGGTGCCGGCGCACGTTCGGCCGGTCATCTTGTCGCCCAGCTCGGCCGGGTCGGGAAGCGCTGCCGCGACGACGTCGCGCGGCGAGACCTTGACGCCGCGCACCTCGACCGGATCGGTGGAGACGAGCTCGAGCTTCTGAAGCGTCTTGAGGACATTGATGAAGTCGTCGCCGAGCCCGTACTTGAACGTGACCCGTTCGACGTCGATCCAGCGCGGGATCAGGATCACTTCCTCGTGCTCGACATTGACGCACTGCAGTGCCCCGATGTCCTCGGGGAACGTGAAGATCTCGGGCTCGCTGAATGGCTCGGTGGTGAACCAGCCGCGCTCGCGCTCGTAGATCACGGGGGGATTGAGGCACTCCTCGATCGTGGTCCAGATCGAGAATGTCGGTGCGAAGTCGTACCCGTCGACCACCAGATCGGCACCGTCGCGCACGCCGATCTCCTCGATCTTGGTGAACAGATGGTCGGCCGCGTATCGGGCGGCCACGTCGGAGAACCCCGGCTCGACCCCCATCCCGACCAATGCCATCAGGTTGCGGTTCTTCCAGAGCGGGCTCTGGGCGAACTGGGCGTCGCCGAGCCGCCGCCCCGTTTTGGAGTACGGCTCGGTCGGGTGCGGTTCGGACATGTGCATCGCCATGTCGACGTAGTGGCAGCCGGCCATGAATGCGCCCTGGAAGATCGGTGGGTTGAACCGGGGGTCGCAGGCGTTGAGAATCACGTCGGCCCGGCACGAGCGCGCCAGCGCTGCGACCGACGCCTCGTCGGAGGCGTCGACCATCGCCGCCTCGATCCGGCCATCGTCCGTGTCGACCGCCGTGGCAACGGCGGCCTCGGCCTTGCAGATGTCGATGTCGGCGACGGTGATGTGGTGGTACGCCGCTCGGTGTGACGCGATCGCCACGAATGCAGAACCGACTCCACCAGAACCGACAACGAGAACTCGCATGCCCAGACGGTACCCGGGTGAGGGTTCCGCGCACCCGGTTGCGTCGTGCGTTCCCCCTGGTACTCTGCCCACGTGCATCAAGAGCGGCTCGGTCTCGACCGGGCCCGGCAACCTGGGTAACGCCTCCAAGGTGCCTCCCTCGGCTCTGGCTTCGGCCGGCGGCGAGACATGCGGTCGGTTCGTCCGACAAACCGGCGATTCGGGCCGCTCGCGATGTCACCGAGACAACGATGACCGATGCGAGCGAAAGGAGCGAGATGAGTAGCGGTGAACTTCCCGTGACCGGCGCCTGGCGCCCCGGCGACCCGACCGGTGCCCGCAGCTTCTTCACGTTCGCCTCCGATCATCCGTTCGCGGTCGAGAGCGGTGACGTCCTGAGCAATGTCACCGTCGCGTACGAGACCTGGGGCGTGCTCAACGCTGACGCCTCGAATGCGATCCTGGTCTGTCATGCCTGGACCGGCGACTCGCACGCAGCGGGTCGCGCAGGCCCCGGCCACAACGGGCCGGGCTGGTGGGACGACGTGGTCGGGCCGGGCAAGCACATCGACACCGATCGTTGGTTCGTCGTGTGCCCGAACGTGTTGGGTGGATGCCAAGGCTCGACTGGGCCGGCGTCACCGCACCCCGAAGATGGCCGCCCATATGGGTCACGGTTTCCGGTCGTGACGATTCGCGACATGGTGCGTGCCCAGGCGCGCTTGATGCGCCATCTCGGCATCGATCAATGGGCCTCGGTGATCGGCGGCTCGATGGGCGGCATGCAGGTGCTCGAGTGGGCGATCACGTACCGCAAACATGTTCGGTCGATCGTGCCGATCGCGACCTGTATGCAGGCCAGCGCACAGCAGATCGCATGGGGTGTGATCGGGCGCAGAACGATCCGTCTCGACCCGCGGTGGCGCGGCGGCGACTACTACGACGCCGAACCCGGCGATGGTCCCGCCGAGGGCCTGGCCATCGCCCGCCAGGTGGCCCAGGTCACGTTCCGGAGCGACAACGCCTTCACCGAGCGGTTCGGGCGCAACCTGACCGACCGCTCGCAAGTCGGCGACACGTTCGGGCTGTGGCAGCAGTTCGAGGTCGAGCGCTACCTGCAGTACCACGGTGACAAGCTCGTCCGCCGATTCGATGCCAACAGCTATCTGCTGATCGGTAAGGCGATGGACCTGCACGACGTCGCCCGAGGCCGCGGCAACCTCAACCGGGCGATGGCGCTGATCACGGTGCCGAATCTCACGATCGGGATCGACAGCGACATGCTGTACCCCTCGTATCAACAACGTCACATGTCCGAGCTGTTGAGCGAGGTCGGTGTACCGAACGAATACGTGGAGATCAACTCGCCGCACGGGCATGACGCGTTCTTGATCCACTTCGACGAGGTCGGCGAGCCGATCGCCAGTTTCCTCGACCGAGTGCTGTGAGCGCTCGGTGATCAGGCCGAGTTGATCGTCGTCGGCGCCGGCCCGCCCGTGGCACACTATTGCCAGCGTGGCGAAGACATCTGAAGCACCCTGCATGCGGCCGACCCCGACACGGATCGGCTCGACCCGGACCGGCTCGACCCGGCGAGCGTCGGTCGTTGTGGCGGTGTTGGGCGCGGTCGGCGATCCCGAGGGCGCCCGAACGGTGACGTCGATCATCGCCTTGCTCGTGGCTCTTGGCCTCGGGATGGTGATGTTGGCGGTGTGGTTGCACCGAAGGACTCGACCCGATCCGGAAGTGCTGGCGCCGCTCGAGGTGATGGGCGAACGCAAGTGGCGTCGTCGCGACCCGGTGTGGCAGCGGCGCCGGCTCGATGAGATCCGGCCGTCCGGTGCATCCCCGCTCGAACCCAGCATCGCCCCACCCGACATCGACGAGGCATTCGATGCAGGCCCATCGGCATCGGGATTCGACGATCTGCACGAGATCGATCTGGAACCCGACCAACAGCCGATCGACGACGACGTTTCGCGATCGTCCTCGGAATTCGATGCTCCGGATGAGGGCCAAACTCCTCGCGATCTGCCGCGCCCTGCTCCCGACGAATTTGACGGGAGCGAAGTCGATCCGGACGCACTGGCCGCTGCGATGGCCGAGCTCGACGCCGAGTTCGGCCCCGACCGCGGCTGAGCCGTCGTTCGGCGACCGCTACGATCGGTCCCATGGCAACGCTCGACCCTGACGAGATGATCTCCCGATTCCGAGAACGCGCCCACGCGGTGAAGCAACGCCCGCTGCCGCCTGTGGCGGGCGAGGAACGCCAGCAGTTCATCAACCAGGCTAAGACCGACTACCAGGACTACGCCATCATCGGTGATGCCGAGGCAACCATCGAGGACGGGGTGCTGACCCTGAGGGTCGACCTGCGTCCCGCAGATCAGCGAGGCTGATCGGATCCCCAGCCGGTGGTGTCCGGTCCGGCCGCAAGCTTGATAATCTTGCGTGCGCTGCGGACGTGGCTCAGTTGGTAGAGCATCACCTTGCCAAGGTGAGGGTCGCGAGTTCGAATCTCGTCGTCCGCTCCAAGCGAAACCCCTGCGGTGCAGGGGTTTCGTCGCGTTCGAGGCTTGGTGGGTGACGGCCGGTCTGCCCATCACGCCCATCATCTTGCCCATCACTTGAGTGGCTCTGGGGCGCCGTCGGGCCGATCGCTTGGCATGAACGGTTGATTTCGTCAACGCGGTGCTGCATCGTGGGAACTCCGGGTCTATGCCGGCGTCGACCCTGGTACCCGCAAGCGTCGGTATCGCACCGCCACTGTTCACGGTAATCGTGCTGACGCCGGGCGCGGCCTGTCCAAGCTGACTGCCGAGGTCCGTTCCGAAACGACGACCGACCCGACGGGGGAGTGGCGGCGTGGAAGCCGAACCGCGTGACGAAGACCTTCGTGCGGTATCGCGGCGCTGCAGGAGTGGGTGAGTTTCGTCTCCACGATCTGCGCCACTTCATGGCGACCGAGATGCTGGCCGCCGGGATCCCGCTCCCAGTGGTCTCGCTTCGTCTTGACCACCAGCGGGCGTCGACGACGCTCAACGTCAACGCCCACGCCATACCCGGCCAGGACGCCACCGCAGCGCAGGCATTGCAGTCGATCATCAATGACGCGGAAAACCAGCGGTGGCCCTTTGGCGTGACCACCGATTCAGCAGACTGATGCCAGGGAGGTTCTTCCCGACTGATGCTCGCCTCCAACCCTGCTCGCCTCCAACTTTGAACTGCCGGCGCTGGCGTCACGCACGAGGGATGAGCACGCCAACAGGTGGAGCTACGACGGAACCTGGTTCGACACGATCGCCGCCGGCCCGGACCGAACCCACCAAACCGTGAGATGCCGGACACGAAGCCCGACATTGATCCACCCGCGACATGCCGATCTCGAACGCCTCGATCCGTTCGCAGCGGTGTGATCACGCGCGGTCGTCACGGCCGCGTCGGCGTGAGACTTCGCGGGTGTTGCAACGCGACCGGTTGTGTTTCAGACGGCGAATACCGAGCGTCGTCGAACCGGTCTCGTGGGTCACCAATGGAGGCGGCCGCAGACGTTCGGCCAACCCCCTGTGTAACGAATAACCCCCGGTCACTGAGAATCATTTCGGACCACCCTATTGAGACAACCCGGGTCAGGCCACGTGATCCTCACCGCGCCTCGATGTGGCGTCCGGATGCGGTTCGGTCGAGGGTCCGGTTCGGACGGTGATTTCACATGCGCAAGCGGGCACAGAGTGTGGCCGATTCACGGTGGCCGAGGGCCGCCGCGTTTGATGGGGTTGGTGTCTACGCTCCGATCCATGTTCGCTCGTCCTCGAGAATCTTTCGCGCGGACCCAACCTTTCTGGGTCGAGAGACGTGTCCCTTTCAATGAGCATCGTCACCGCCTCAGCGGAGGTGGCAGCCCCAGCGATGGCACGTGAGGAGCTTGACGCCGACGCGGGTGCCACGGTCCCGCCGGATGACTTCGACGAGTTGTTCGCCGCCCATTTCACGCGTCTTGTTCGTGCGCTGTCGCTCATCTCAGGAAGTCCCGAGGCGGCGGCCGACGCCGTTCAAGAGGCCTTCGTGAAGGCACACCTGCGGTGGCGTCGTGTCGCCAAATTGGATGATCCGATCGGGTGGATTCGCAGGGTCGCGATCAACGGCTTGCGCGACGACTACCGGCGCTCGCGACGGCAGAATTCGTTGCTGGCTCGGCTCACGGTTCGCGCCGAGACGACGGTCGACCCGCCTGAGGTTGACGAGGTTGATCGCTTGCTGGCGGAGCTGCCGCGTCAGCAGCGTGCTGTGACGGCTCTGTACTACGTCGACGGCCTCACGATTGCAGAGATCTCGGACACGCTCGAGATCGCGGAGGGATCGGTGAAGTCTCACCTTTACGACGCAAGGCGCCGGCTGCGCACCGTTCTCGGCCCGACTTCTGGTGGGGCCACACCATCCCTAGGAGGCTCCTGATGAGCGACTACGACCCGATTCACGAACAGCTGACCGAGATGCTTGGAGACCGGGCGTCTGCTCCTCCAGGTGGGTCCGGGGCCGCGCTGACGGCGGTCCTCGATCGGGCAAGCGTGATCCGGCGCAGGCGCGCCATCGTCGCCGGAGGAGTCACAACTGCGGTCATCATGGCCGGGGGGATACTCCTCTTCAACCAGCGGACCAACGATACGATCTTGTCCGCCGACGAAGGTGAGACGATCGAAGCACCCGAGGATCTTGTCACTTCGACCACCATCGACGTCGACTTTGACGACGACTCGATGACGCCGACCACGACGCTCGACGACGACTACGACGACGCCGACTCGATGACGCCGACCACGACGCTCGACGACGGCTACGACGACGGACTCGATGACGCCGACCACGACGCTCGACGACGGCTACGACGACGACTCGATGACGCCGACCACGACGCTCGACGACGGCTACGACGACGACTCGATGACGCCGACCACGACGCTCGACGACGGCTACGACGACGACTCGATGATGCCGGCGGGGGTTCAGGAGAAGACCTTCGCCGTGTCGTGCGTCGGCGAGGTCACGGTCCAGTTCGCGGCTGGCCGCATCATGGACTTCGGCTACAGCGCTTCAGGGTGGGACACCAAGATCGACAAGGACTGGAACAAGCTCAAGATCGAGTTCCTCCGGTACCAGTACGGGTACGAGAGCAAGGCGATGATCGAGATCGTGCTCGACGGCGACCAGTTCGAGACCAAGATCGAGGATGCATCCGACGACTGCGACGAGCCGCTCGTCGACGAGACCGAGATGTTCGAGGTGCCTGGCGTCGGCACGGTTGTGGTCCGGTTCGCCGATGGCCACGTCACCGGATACGACCTCTCGGCTCCAGGGTGGGACACCAAGATCGACAAGGACTGGAACAAGCTCAAGATCGAGTTCCTCCGGTACGAGGGCGAGTACGAGTACAAGGCGATGATCGAGATCGTGCTCGACGACGACGAGTTCAAGGTCAAGATCGAGACCGACTTCCCCTGACATCGGGCGACCGGGCTCGTCCGGGACCAGTCACGCGTCGTTGGTTCCACCGGGTTGCGGCCAGCATCGGTGCCAACTCGATACCGGCGACGGATCCCATCCCAGGTTGGGGCGATCTCGGCGCGATTGTCGCCGACTATGTCACCGTCCACATGCTCGCCCGCAGCACTGTGATGGGCCACACCCGCTGAGGGTGGGCAGGCTTCGAATCAGGTCAGCACAGCAGGCCAGACCGGCATCGGCGATCCGACGGACATGTTGGGTCGAGCGCACCACCTCAACGATGGGCAAAGCGATAATTGGGTCACGCCGGATCACCGACACCAACTCTGGTCCGGCCACCTTCAACCGGCCAGTCCATACTCACAGCGATAGTCACCGACCAGAACGCTTTAGCCCACGACGCGCTTCCGGCGCACTGTTTGAGGTCGCGGCGTCCCGAGGGCACCGCATAATCACTCGAACCCGAACGAAGTGAACAGATGACGATCGTCATCCGGACGATCCCGTTCGAGACGCTCGATAGTCTTTCGCTGTGTCGCGGCGACTGAGCTGTCGTGGGTGTGCCCCGGTCTGGCGATACGGGCAAATCACGCTCGATGTGGCGGCTGAAGCCACACAGTCATCGTGTCGAAGATCGACTCGAAGCCGAGCCGCCGATAGAGCCTGTTCGTCATGGCGTTGGAGGCCTGCGTGTTCAGCATGATCACGTCAACAGATGATCGCGAAAGCTGATCGGCCGACACGGCAGTTGTGAGAGCTGAGGCGTATCCGTTGCCTCGAAACTCGGGAGGCGTGTAGACGGCGCCGATCCGTACCGCGCCGTACCGCGCCAACGTGGTCCACAATTGGGCGACCGGTCGGTCGTCGATGCTCCACATCCAGATCCGGCCCTGGTCGATCGCAGCCGCTACCTGCGGGGTCGGATCGTCAACTCGTGGATGGCCGATATCGGCTCCAAAGTCGATCGACCAGCGCACTGCCAGCGCGACATCTTCAAGAGTTGCCGTGCTGAGATGCCTCGATACGGGTGGGTGTCGAAGCTCGGCCAGACGGTAGACCCGAAAGACTTCGTTGGTTTCGAACGCCCCGCCGGTTTGCTCGGACCAGCGCCCCGCCAGGTTCACGACCTCGCCAACCTCGCCCATCACACTGAATCGATCCGCTTCGCTCTCCGTGGTCGACACAGCGTCGGCGAGCAACTCGGCCGCACCAGGCCGCAAACGCGTGAGCGTCCACCCGGTTCCCCACCACAGCGCAGCGCCAAGGGTGATGTCGCCGTTGCGAGCGCGAAGCAATCGAGCAGGCACGTCCGAACGCAGGCTGGCGGCGACCATGTTGCAGCCGACTGGGTCAGCGGCGAACAGGTCGTCGCAGCGTTCGAGTGCGAGATCTGCGTCGATGATCGTGTCCACGGTGCCAATCGGCGCGACTCCCACGTCGCAACCGTGACACACGCGGCCTGCGAGATTCCAACGGCTTTACCGGACGGCCGCCGCTCACGAACGGTTACTGTGAGCGTCCGCTCAAGATCGTCATCTGAGACGTCTCGCTGACCTGTCCCCGATTGCCGGCTGCGTGACGCGTATGTGGTGGGCCGGCCTTGGATGCGACGGGCAACCTGGATCGGCTGCGGTTTCCGGGGCGTCGACCTCGGGGCGGTGAGGTCGTTGTTGCGCACGCCCCCGGATGTGTCAGCCGGTGACGTCGCGTGGAGCCGGGTACGGTCCGGGAGGGCAATATGAAGGAGGTTGAGGTGCTCGTCCAAGAGTTGGGCCTGCCGAAGGCGATCGCCGATCTGCCGCTGCAACTGGTTCACCGGCCGGTGCCGGAACCTGGGTGGGGTGAGATCGCGATCGACGTGGCCTGCTGTGGCGTGTGCCGGACGGACCTCCAGTTGGTCGAGGGCGAGCTGGTGGCTCGGCGTCTTCCGGTGGTGCCCGGGCATCAGATTGTTGGTCGGGTTCGTTCGGTCGGTGAGGGCGTCGACCGGTGGCTCCCGGGTGATCGGGTGGGGGTGGCCTGGCTCGGTGGATCGTGTGGGGTCTGCGAGTTCTGTGCGCACGGGAGGGAGAACCTGTGTGCCGATGCCGAGTTCACGGGCTGGGATCGTGATGGCGGCTATGGCGAGTCGACGCTCGCCCGCGCTGACTTCGCCGTTCCGATTCCTGAAGGATTCACCGATCAGGAAGCGGCCCCGCTGTTGTGCGGTGGGGTGATCGGTTACCGGGCGTTGCGGATTGCCGGGGTCGAACCGGGCAGTCGTCTCGGGCTCTACGGGTTCGGGGCGTCGGCGCTGCTGACGATCCAGGTCGCGCGGCACTGGGGGTGTGAGGTCTACGTCGTAACCCGGTCTGTGTCGGAGCAGGCACGTGCGCTCGATCTCGGAGCCGTGTGGGTCGGATCGTCCCATGAACGGCCGCCCCACCCGCTCGACGCCGCGATCACGTTTGCGCCGGTCGGGTCGGTCGTGGTTGCCGCGATCGAGGCGCTCAAGCCTGGTGGGACCGTGGCCGTGAACGCCATACACCTCGATCACATCCCCGAGTTCGACTACGACCTGCTGTGGCTCGAACGAGGTGTGCGTAGTGTCGCCAACTTCACCCGCCGCGACGCAGAGGAGTTTCTGGCTTTGGCGGTCGAGATCCCCATTCGGACCGTTGTCGACGTGTACCCGCTTGCCGATGCCAACGCGGCACTCGGCCGCGTCAAACAGGGTGAAGTCGATGGCGCAGCCGTGCTCACGATGTGAGTCACTATCTCGCCCAGATCGAGAGGTCACTCCGACGACAGAACACGGGTCCCACGCCCCACCCACCGGCCCACAGCGCCCCGAACGCCGGTTGGAGGAATTACATGGTGAACTGATCTCGGACGGTTCCCGCCCTGACAGGACCAGCGGTCGCCGATGGAGAAACCATCTCGAGCGAGGATGGTCATGCGGACGCGCTCGCGCGCGGATCGGCCGTCGCCGCGTCGAATGCTCGGCCGACGGTCGCCAGCGCTTCGCACCATGGCGCCGGTGGTCTCCTCCCAACGGGCAGGTCGAACGTCACGCCCAAGTGGTATCGCACTCTGGGAGGTCCGGGCGATACAGCCTTCTGACTCGCTCGTCTGCTCACCGATCGGGCAGTCTTGGTAGTGAGGCGGGAACCTCACGCAGGATGGCATGCGGTGTCATCCGGAGAAAGGGCACGCGTCTCATGCTGTCTCACCGACCCGTCCGATTGATCGCTGCGGGGGCTGCGGTCGCTGCACTGTTCGCGACCGCAGTACCGGCCGGTGCCGCGCCACCCGACACTGGGCCGACTGCGCCCTTTGCGGTCGAGGTGCTCTCCAGCCCGGCTGATCTCGTCTCAGGTGACGATGCGCGCGTGGCGATTGATGTTCCGCGCCGCATCCCGATCAAGAAGGTGACCGTCACGGTCAACGGACAAGACGTCACCAGTGCCTTCGCTGAAGATCCTCCCGGCAGCCGTCGCCTCGAAGGCGTCGTGACCGGGCTGCCGATCGGCGACAGCAACCTCGAGGTTCGATCCAACGGCAACGGCGCCGGCCGGCCGAGTGCGAGCCTCACCCTCACGAATCACCCGATCACCGGGCCAATGTTCTCCGGCCCGCACCAGCAGCCATTCGTCTGCGCAACTGCCGGCCACCGTGGCAACGCCGAACTCGGCCCGGTCACCGACTCGTCGAACTGCACGATCGACACCGTTGTCTCGTTCAAGTACCGCACCACCGGCGGAGGCTGGGCCAACTACGACCCGGCCGGTGCCCGGCCCGCCGACATGGCGACTACCACCACGATGGACGGCGACACGGTCGATTACATCGTGCGGTGGGAGCGTGGCACGATCAACCGGTTCATCTATTCGATCGCGGTGCTGTCGCCGAGCGACCAAGACGTCGACACCCCCGATCTGTCCGCCTGGAACGACCGACTCATCTACTACTTCCAGGGTGGCGTCGGGATTGGTCACTATCAGGGTAATCCCAGCGGCAGCCGCATGCTGTACGAGCACGGCCTCGGGCGCGGTTACGCCGTGGCGTACTCGACCGGTACCAAGACCGGCGAGCACTACAACCTCGAGGTCGGCGGCGAAACCGCGATCATGGTGAAGGACCGTTTCGTGTCCGCGTACGACGACCCCGACTACACCGTCGGCGTCGGCGGATCCGGCGGCGGCATCCAGCAATACGTCTACGGCCAGAACCACAAGGGCCTCATCGACGCCGGCATCCCGCAGTACAGCTACCCCGACATGATCACGCAGTCGATCCACATCGGCGATTGCGAACTGCTGGAGCGGTGGTTCGACCTCAACGTGCTCGCCGGCGAGAGCAAGTGGAAGAGTTGGGATCTCCGCAGCGCGATCGAAGGGCTCAACGCATCTGCCCTCGTCCCCAACGCGGCGGCTCCTCTCCAGCCGTACCTCGACCCGGGCGCGACCGAATGCATGAACGCGTGGCGTGGACTCTCGCCGCTGGTGTTCAACCCGTTGTTCGGCACGGCGCCGGGCATCTCGCCGGCTGATCAGGTCGGTACCGAGTGGACCCACTTCGGCGATGCCATCAACGTCTACGGCACCGCTGCTGACGGCTACGCCGCCCGCACCTGGGACAACGTGGGCGTGCAGTACGGCCTGCAACCGTTGCTCGACGGCGAGATCACCGCCGACGAGTTCGTCCGACTCAACGCGATGGCCGGCGGATGGAAGAACGAGCCCGACATGGTGCAGGAGGGATGCCCGTTCTTCGGCCCGTGCACGCTTGAAACGATTGACCTGTGGAGCGTTCGCAACCAGACGTTCGACCTCGCCGACCCGTTCGCCATCGCGCCCCGCACCGAGGCCGACCCCGGCGCGATCGAGGCCGCCTACGAGTCGGGCCTCGTGAACTACGGCGACATCGACATCCCGATGATCGACTGGCGCAACTACCTCGAACGCGAACTCGACATGCACAACAGCCACCAGTCGTTCGCCGCCCGTCAACGGCTCCTCGACTGGGACGGCGACGCATCGAACCAGGTCATCTGGTTCACCGATGTCGAACTGGGCGGGCCGAGGTTCGACCAGACGCCGATGGCGTTCGCCGTCATCGACGAATGGATGCGCAACATCGAGGCCAACCCTGACGGCGGCGTCGCCGGCAACAAGCCTGCCGCGGCGGTCGACTCGTGCTTCGATTCGGGTGGCGAGCTGATCCACGCCGGTGACGACGCATGGTCGGGCATTCTCGACAACGCACCGGCCGGCCCTTGCACGCAGCAGTTCCCGACGTACACGACCTCACGAATCGTCGCTGGTGGCCCGATCACCGGCGACGTGTTCAAGTGCGCGCTCCAGCCGCTCGATACCGCGATCGCGGCATCGATGTACGGCGACGTCGCCTTCGCCCCGACCCAGCTCGCCACACTCGCGGCGATCTTCCCGACAGGCGTGTGTGACTACCCTCAGGGCGACACCCGCCGCCCCGGCAACCTGTAACAGCAACTCACCATCGGGGGCGGACGATCGATTACCTCGGCCATCCGCCCCCGATCGGGCTTCAAGTTGCCCCTTGCTCGGTCGAGTCAACCTGGTCGGGTCATGACGCACCCAGGCGCCGTCAGCCTCCAATCCCTCCGTTGCTCGATGCGGACCGGCGATCGCCCGGGTGGGGCCAAGGCCTCGCACCTGTGAGCGCCTCAACGAGTTGGTCGAGCCGCTCGACCGCGGGATCAACCCGCGCGCCCGGCTACGCGGGCCTCGGCGAACGACGCCGCGGTCGCCGACGCCACCGCCGTGAAGCTCGCAGTCGGCCACACGCGAATCCGAACTCACAACCGGGGAGAAACCAACGAGGCAGGTGAGCAACGCATTACCGGACACTCGCCCAACAACGTCGGTTGTCCGGTTGAGGATCGCTGAATTCCAGTGGTCGTCGCAACACTGTCGATTTCTGGAAGGTCGGTCTGATGGTTCGTTCGTGGTCGAAGGAGGAGCAGGTTGCCAATCGGGAGCGGTTCTGGTCGTTGTTGGCGGGCGGCGTTTCGGTCACTTCGGCGTGTGAGGATCTCGGCGTGAGTCGCCGAACTGGTCATCGTTGGATCCTCGACACGAAGGGCCAGGCACCCGTCAAGAGACGGGAGTTGTCGGGCCGCTACTTGTCGGTCGAGGAGAGGATCAGGATCGCCGACTTGAAGATGGCTGGTGAGTCGATCCGCTCGATCGCATCCGATCTTGGGCGGTGGCCGTCGACGATCAGTAGAGAGCTGAGACGCAACGGTGGGAGAGGGCGTTATGGGCCGCACACGGCGCAGCGAAGAGCGGAGCAACGTCGAACTCGGCCGAAAGAGTTCAAGCTCGATCATTCTCAGCTTCGAGACGTCGTGCAGTCGAAGCTGTGTTCGAAGTGGAGCCCCGAGCAGGTGAGCTTGCATCTCGCGGAGCGGTTCGGGGATCGACCGGAGATGAACGTGGCGTTCGAGACGATCTACTCGGCGTTGTATCGAGAGAACCCACTCCCGAAGGGGTTGCACGTGCATCTGCGTACTCGCCGGCACCTCCGCCGACCCCGGGGACTCGTTGCGCATCGGCGGCCGAGGATCCCCCACATGACCATGATCGATCAACGCCCCAGCGATGTCGACGACCGTCGACAGTCCGGCCACTGGGAGGGCGACCTCATCGTAGGATCGAACTGCCGGTCAGCAATCGCGACGCTGGTTGAACGCACGAGCCGATTCTTGGTGATGGTCCCACTACCTGAAGGCCACAAGGCCCCAGCGGTGCGCGAGGCGATCGTGGCAGCGCTCGAGTCGCTGCCATCCAATGCGGTGAAGACGTTGACGTGGGACCAGGGCACCGAACTCACCCAGCACCGCGAGCTCGCCTCGGCATCGGGGATCAGCATCTACTTCTGTGAGCCACACAGCCCGTGGCAACGCGGCACGAACGAGAACACCAACGGATTGATTCGTCAGTACTTCCCCAAGTCCACCGACCTCAACCAGCACTCCGCCGACCGGATCGCTCAAGTCGCACGGGAACTCAACGACCGGCCCAGGAAGACACTCGGAATGAGAACCCCACTCGAGATCTTCACCCGCGACCTCTGTCAGCCACCAGCTACTGTTGCGACGACCACTTGAATCCGCCATCCCCGAGTGAGACGGATTCAGGCGTCCTGCACGGACCCCACGACCGGCACATACACGGTGGGGGCATCGCCGGTCGTGGGCGTGAGCACCGCCGCAGTGTGGGAAGCGACCGATCCGTGGCCGATCGCCGATCCGCTCACCGTGGGCGGGATCGAGCACATGCGGATCGAGGCGAGCGACGTCTTCAACGACGGCACCAACAACGAACGCAGCTCAACCCTGTTCCTTGAGTTGACGGCCGTGCTACTCAACCAGCCAGCCGGCTCCGACACGAGTTGCGTGGCGACGGCACTGACGGGCGTCGACGCGTGGCTCGTCGCACATCCGCCCGGGAGCGGGGTGATGAAGAAGAACGAGGCGCATCCGGTCGAGGTTGAAGACGCCGGTGATCGGAATCAGACCGGAGGCGCGCGGAGCGTCCAGTCGTTGCAGGAGGTCAGGCTGTCGAAGTAGGCATGCGTCGGTGACGTCGGGGTGTTCTCGGCCGCACGGTGTCAGGCGTACCGAGGCTGCGTCATCATGATCTCGCTCTCTTGGCGGTGCAGGGCCTCGTCGTAGCCGATCTGGCGGAACATGTCCGCCAAGCTGTCGTAGTCGCCGAAGTCGTCGTTGAACTGACTCTCGAACGGAGTCGTTTCCCACTCGGGGTGTTCCTGCACGAGCAGTGCGTACTCGTGCGCGGCGTGATCTTCGAAGTCTGCGTTGAGCTGGTAGCTCCACTTCGGCCGGACCACGAACAGCATCCATGACAGCTGGTAGTACGACACCGCCAAGATCTGGGGAATGATCCGGCCTCGGAGCCACGGGCGACGCTGGTGACGTGTGAGTTCTTCGAGGATCAGCAGATGCCACTGTTCGTTGTCCTGTTCGATCCGGGCGATGCGTGCGCGGTCGTAGACGCGACGGGCGAAGTCGGGGTTCTTCGACGTATGGGTCATGGCCACGTACGCCACGCTTTCCCAAGCCTGGTACGGCACACGCGCCACGAGCTCGAGTACCCGGAACTTCTCGAGCGTGCGCTCCTTGCCGTACACCAGGTCCATCACGGCGAACAAGGCTCGAGAACTCAGGGTGTACTTCCGGCGACGAGCGCTGAGTTCGGATTGCTGATTCGCCACCAGCCCATCGTGGTCAAGACGCTCGATCGGCCCCAACGGTGGACGATCCTCGAGAACCCGCATCACCGGGGTCTTCAGTGCGGGAAGACGATGGGCGCCGGGGTGCGTCAGATCCGGGCCCCGAGCGCCGGTCGCATCGCGTCGTTGCACAGGCGGTGTCTGTTCGTTCTCGAGAGCCATGTCGATCGTCCTTGAGCGGGGAGGTTCAGTCTCGCAGCGCCAAGAGCATCTCGGTTCGACCAGGCTGTGGCATCGACCACACCGGATCACATCCTGCGTTCGGTGCGTTGCTTGGTGGCCTCATTCGGATTCGTCATCCGAGGGCGATGCCTGCAGCGCAAGCACGTCGTCGCGGTGGGGAGTGAAGGCCGAAAGGGCGCGACGCTCTCCGGATGTTCGGTCAGGTCGCCTGCCCTTGCATAGACGCAAGCGGACCAAAGTCCGTGTGCGCGGCGATTCTCAACTTCTACTGTTCGGGTAGCTCCAAGACGTACGAATGGCCCATGTCGCAGCGAGCGTCAAGGAGCGCTGACCGATCGCTACTCAGATAACGATCCGGATGTGAGACGTCCTCGCCCCGGTGTTTGGTGGCACGACGATCGACTACGTCGGTCGCACGTTGCGGGATGGCCTGCCGCTCGTGGTACGTGCCTGGTTGAGACTGGTGATGCGTTGCGACGGTTGTCGTAGCGTCGATGGCGCCGGTCGGTTGGCTCTCTATGTGCCTGCCGCCTTCGGGTTGGGCTCCTCAAGGGCTGACGGTCCCGGTTCAGTCGTGGGTGGTGGCGGCATCCGTTGGCGTATGACGTCGTCCTCTGGACACGGCGGCCGGGGTGTGGTGGCTTGGAGTTGGAGGTGGTCGTCGTGCTGATCGCGTCGCTGGATGGCCTTCTTGGCGGTACTGGTCGTGGTGGGGGTGTCGGCGTGTGCGGATGACTCGTCGTCCGCAGACCTCGAGCGGTCCTCGCCGACCAGCACGACTGACACCGTGGCGCAGGCTCCGCCGGTCTCCGCGCCCGCCGTCACGAACACCGCTCCGCCGGTCGGCCGACACCGGGGCGCAGGGGCTGGCGTGGTCAAAGGTGTTCGAGGTGCCCGAGCCGTTCGTCGTCGAGTCGATCGTGGCGGCCCACGACCGGTTCTACGCCTTGGCCAACGATCACGACGCCGGCTACTACTCGCCTTCCGTGATGTGGACCTCGGAGGACGGAACCGACTGGGTCGAACTCGACGTCGCCGACCTCTTCTCCGACGGTGCCTCCCTGCACAGCCTGGTCGCATCGGAGCGGGGACTGCTGGCCCTCGGTTTCCGGTCCGCCCCGGAGGGGTATGCGGCCACCGCCTGGTTCTCGGGGGACGGGGTCGCCTGGGATGCTCGCGACCTCGGCTACGTGGTCGAGCCCGCCACCCAGCCCTACACCACCAGCCTCCTCAGCTTCCATGGGGCCGCCCTGGGAACCGACGGGGCAGTGGTAACCGCCACCGCCTTTCCCGGCTTCGACTGGACCGCCGCCCAACAGGCCGCCGCCGCCGTCCTCCCCGCCGACCTGGCCGGGATCGACCCGGACCGGGTGGGGACCACCAACGAGTCGGTGCAAGTGATGGTCGGGCCGTTCGTCGTGTTCAGCGAATCGCTCGAGACGCTGGGCCTTGATGACGTGCAGGAGGCGCAGCGGATCACCAACTCACCGTCCGCCACCACCGTCGAAGAACCGATGACGTTCCTCACCGGCGACCTCGAGAAGTGGACCGTGCTCGACGGCAACCCGATGGAAGCCGAGTTCGTCATGGCCATCGTCCCTCTCGGCGGCGAATACGTGGCCGCCGCCTACGGTCGGTCCGGGCAGGCCGAGGTGTATGTGTCATCCGACGGGCAGGCTTGGGAGCCGACCGGCGAGAAGATGGAAGGAATGGGCGGTCTGTTCGTCATGGGCGACCGTCTCCTCACCGACGGGTGGCAGGGATCGCAGCGGGTGACTCTGGTTTCCGACGATGCCGGTCGCACCTGGGAAGAGGTGGCAGGGCCCGACCTGAGCGGATCGTGGATCACCGCCGCCGGGCCGGCCGGGATCCTGGCCACCGGCACCGAAGGTGAGATCGGCTGGGGGGCCACCCCCGAACCCGCAGTGATCGAACGGGACGGGAACACGATCACGTTCGATGCGGCTGCCGAGCAGTTCACCGTGGCCGACTCGACCGGCGCCGTGCTGGTATCGAGCGCCCTGCGAGATGGACGACCCGAGGTGGGGATGGGGATACACCGCCCCCGCCGAACTGGTCTTCGACTTCGACGACGAGACCGCAGCGGTGGTGGACCCGTCCACCGGCGAGACGCTGGTCACGCTCACCTTCGCCGACCTCGACCGGTTCGAGGCTTCCAGGATCTCCTACGGGGACGAAGCGCTGCTGTTCTCACCCGACGCCAAGCACTGGACCGTCACCACGCTCGACGAAGCTTTCGGCCCGGAAACGATGTTGGGGGCCTCCGTCGTCGGCACCGATCGGGTGGTGACAGTCGTTGGCAGTGGGTATCCCGACCCGTTCCGACAACCAGTCGATCTGGCTAGGCCTCCCCGTAGCCGGCGCAGCGGCGCCCACCGTCGACGCCCGGGAAGAACCGCCCGAAGTCGTCATGGGTGGTCCGGCTCCGGTGTGGGAGCGGGTCCTCGAGCTCGAGGACGACAGGTTCACCACGATGCTCGCCGCGGACTCCGGGCTGTGGGCGATCGACCGGGGACCGGTACCAGCCGAGCGCACTGTGGCATTCGACCGACGGCACCGCCTGGACCGAACTCGACACCGCCGCCCTGCTCGGTGAAGGGGCGATCGTGAGCGAGATAACCGAAGGCGGTCCTGGGCTAATGGCGGCCGGGTCCGTGCCATCCGGCACCGCCCGGGAGGCGGTGGCGTGGACGTCGGCCGATGGGCAGGAGTGGACGGTGTCGCCCCTCGGGTACAAGATCCCCGAGCCGGAGCGGCCCTTCGAAGTGGCCGAGCTGGTGGTTCGAGCGGTGGCCGCCGGTCCGGACGGGGGCGGTGATCGCCGCCACGCCCTACACAGGGTTCGACTCCGGCTTGCTCGAGCCGAATGTGGCGGCCGCGCTGCCGATCGGATTGCGTGACTACGCGTCCGGCATGGGCGTGATGATCGACCCGTGGGAGATCGACGTGTCGGTCGGGCCGTTCCAGGTGTTCTCGGAGGCGGTGTCGGATCTCGACGTCGACCAGGACCTGTTCGACGCCTACGAGCGGGCCATCAGCGGTGGGTCAGAGGATCTTGTCCTCTTCGCGACCGACGATTTTGTCACCTGGCAGCAGTTCGACGAATGGGCGGGCGGGGATGACCCGCCGTCGGCCATGACCGCCACCCGGGTCGGGTACCTGGCGACCGCCGGGGCCTGGGGCGGCGACCCCGGTCCCTACGCATCGACCGATGGGATCGCTTGGGAGGAAACCGAATTGCCGGCCGATCCCGGCACGGTCCGCTGGTTCGGTACCGCCCCCGACCGCCTGCTGATGGCCGGCGAGCTGGGCGGCCGGTCCGCCGTCTGGGAGTCCGGCGACGGCGGCTCGAACTGGGATCTGCTGACTGGCCTGCCGGACGATGCCTGGAATGTGGGCGGAGGTGACTTCGGGCTGGTCGCCTGGGGCTCACATGACTCTGAGTGGTTTGACAGCTCGACGTGGACGCCGACCGTCGTCGAACACGAAGGGTTGACCTTGTCGATCGAAGAGGGGCCGGGTGGGTGCACGGTGACCGGGCCCGACGGCGAGACGCTGCTCACCGCCGACGTTCTCAGCGCGGGTGGTGGACCCGTGGGTCTCGCCCTACCGTCGATCATTGCGGCCGACCACGACCGGGCAGTCTTCACGGTGGGAAATCCCGACGGCGGCGACCCATTGATGACCGTCACCTACCGGGAGATGCAGGACGCCTACGAGCTTGCCCAGGGTCCGGCCGGTCTCGGCCCGGACATGTTCGTCGCATACTCGGCGGACGGGCGAGTGTGGTCCGAGCAGCCGATCTCGGAACTGGCGGGAGTGACAGGTTGGATCGGCCCCGTGGCGGTCGGCGACGACTTTGCGGTGATCGTCGTCAACCCACTCGACGGTCCTTCCTCGCTCTGGCGGGCGACCACCCGCTGAGTGTTGGAGTGGCGCGAACGGATGCGGCTCTACAAGTCACTGGTCGATCAACGCTCGGTGTGGACCCAGCGGATCCATGCCGAGTTTTTCCAGCACGGGGTGTCGATCCCCGAGGGTCGGATCCGGTCGGCGACCACTCGGGCCGAGCTGGCCAACCACGCCGGGTTGAGCCCGGCGGCACATCAACGGATCCGGGTCGGGTACGCGACGATCGACGCCGCCGACGCCGAGGCCGAACCACTCAAGACGGACCTGACCCGGTTCGGGACCCGGCGGCCGGCGTGTCGAGCATTGGTCGACGCGCACTACGGCATTGGCGGGTTGTTGTCGGTGGCAATCTGGTCCGAGTTGCGCGATTGCCGACGCTTCACCCGTTCCGAACAAGCAGTGCGTCACAGCGGCTTGGACGTCACAGTCGACGCGTCGGATCTCCGCCGAGCTCATGGGCATCTGTCGCGGCAAGGGCCACCGACGTTGCGGTGGACGTTGTTCGAAGCAGCGCACAACGCGTCACGACCCCGCAGCCCCGACCACGACTACTACACGAAAGTGAAGGAGCGCCACAACGGCAAGATCGCGGCGATCTCAGTTGCCCGCCAGTTCGCCCGACGCTGCTATCACATCTTGCGCAGCTTCGATCCCGACATCGTCTACGCGATGCCGATCTGAGCATCGCTGGTCACGACGGTCACGGTCTTTGGACGATCTCCCGACGGAGTAGGTGCGGCTTGTTCCTTCCAGTGAACCGCCGCCGACAGTCGAAGCAGGCCGATGCCGCCGTCTCAGTTAGCGAACGACATCCCGACGCCGCGTCGAGGCGTGTGAGGATCACGCGGCCTGAGCGGGCCCGTCTCACATGGGTGGTACGAAAGGATTCTCAATGACGGGGGCCTATTCGTTACACAGGAGGCCTGGCCGGATGTCTGCGACCTCCTCCATTGGCGACCCTCGAGGCCGGTTCGAGGATGTTTCGGTCGTCGCGGTCTGAAACACCACTGGTCGCGCTGCACGGTCGGCTCGGTGGGGCGTCGGTGGGTCGAGGCTCGCTCGAACAGGTAGGCGCTCTGCGTAGCTGCCTGCTAGCAACCTCCCGAATCCGGAGTCCACGCGTCGAGCACGCTCCGAACGAAGAAATCCCAGCTCACGGCTGGGATTTCTGGGTCCGCCCCCTGGGATTCGAACCCAGAACCAATGGATTAAGAGTCCACTGCTCTGCCGTTGAGCTAGAGGCGGTCTGCGGCCCAGGCAGTGTAGGCGGCGACGAATCGCCGCCCAACTGCCTGAACGCAGTGGGGTGACCGAGGGGACTTGAACCCCCGACCTCCAGGATCACAACCTGGCGCTACCACCAGCTGAGCTACGGCCACCATGTGGTGGACCGTGGTCCACGTTTGCGCCGACATTCTGCCAGGTCCGATAGCGATCGACACACCCAGGTTTCGCGACAATGTGGCGGTGACGACTGCTTCCCCCCTCCAACAGGTCGATGCCGCGATCGATGCCGTGCTCGCCGCACACGACCCCGCCAGCACCACCGACGTCGAGTTGCGCGGTGCCCGCTACGACGCCGGCCTGGCCTGGGTCCACTTCCCGGTCGGGTTCGGCGGGCTCGGGCTGCGACCCGATCTCAACCGCCACGTCGACAAACGCTTCCGCGAAGCCGGCGCTGCAGCGGCCGACCCGACCTCGTTCTTCATGGCGCTCGCCGGCCCGACGATCGTCACCCACGGCAGCGACGAGCAGAAGCAGCGTTTCCTGCGTCCGATGTTCACCGGTGAGGAGAAGTGGTGCCAGCTGTTCTCCGAGCCGGGCGCCGGATCCGACTTCGCCGGGCTCGCCACCAAGGCGATCCGGGACGGCGACGAGTGGATCGTCAACGGCCAGAAGGTCTGGAACACGCTCGCCCACCTTGCCGACTGGGGCATGCTCGTCACCCGCAGCAACCCCGATCTGCCGAAGCACAAGGGCATGACCTACTTCGCGCTCGACATGCACTCCGACGGCGTCGAGGTCAGGCCGCTGCGCCAGATCACCGGCGAGGCCGAGTTCAACGAGGTCTACATGACCGACGTGCGGGTGCCCGACGACAACCGGATCGGCGCCGAGGGCGAGGGGTGGCGGGCCTCGCTGACGACGCTGATGAACGAGCGCTCGGCGATCGGCGGCGGTGGGGCGAGCGGAGGCAAGCCGCGACGGGGCGGTGCCGCCAACGACGCGCTGGCGGTGTGGGAACACATCGACGAGTCCGAGCGCACGGGCGCCCGCAAGGACGAGCTGATGCGGCTGTGGGTGCGCGGCGAAGTCGGTCGCCTGACCAACATGCGCGCCGCCGAGGCCGCCAAGACCGGCAACCCCGGCCCCGAGATGTCGGTCGCCAAGCTCGAGTTCTCCGAGTTCAACAAGCGGCTCTACAACTTCTGCATCGACCTGATGGGTATGGACGGCCAGATCGGCTACGACTACACGTTCCGCCGCCCGACCGAGCTCGACGCCACCGGCGCCAACAAGGGCCTCCAATACGCCTTCCTGCGGGTTCGTGCCAACTCGATCGAGGGCGGCACGTCGGAGATCCTCCGCAACATCCTCGGCGAACAGGTGCTCGGCCTGCCGGGCGAACCCAGGGTCGACAAGGAGCTCCCCTGGGTCCAGGTGCCGCGCAACTGACGGAGCGCCGAACACGACAGGATCGGGGCCACGAGTCGACCCAGCCGATCGGCCGCCTACTCGCCGAGCGTGGACCGCAACGCCGCCAGGAACGTCTCCTTTAGTCGCCGGTCCCGGTGCTGTTGCGCGGTGGTCGAGGCGGTCGTCGTCACGACACCTCCTCCCTGTGGCCGGTGACGATCAGCAGGCCGGGTTCCATCACCGATGCGTTGCCGTCGACGAACGACGCGCAGCGCTCCACGACCTCGGCCTCGAGCGCCGCCCGCGCCCGCTCGTCGAGCTCGGCCGCCGCCGCAGCCAAGGGCGTGCTCCAGACGTACTGCCAGAAGAAGTCGGCCGGCGGCGCAACGCGGAGTGGCACCGACGTGGTCTCGACATCGACGCGGTCGAAACCGGCAGCCTCCATCAGGGCTCGCGCCTCGTCCGCGTCGTGCAGCGAGAACACGGCGTGCACGAACATCGACGCGCCCGGCCCGATGTGGCTGGTGAGGGCCTCGTCGATGGCCACGAACAGCGGTGGTGTCGGTCCCGGCGTGCACCACACCGCCCGACCGCCGAGGGCGAGCAAGCGGCGCGTCTCGCGCAGCGCCTGGACCTTGTCGGGGAAGAACTGCAGTCCCATGGAGCACAGCACCAGGTCGAAGGCGCCGTCGGGCAGGGGCATGTCCTCGGCCGGCGCGGCGTGCCACGCGATGCCGTCGGGGCTCACGGTTCGGGCCACCTCGACCATGCCGGGGTTGGCGTCGAGACCGGCGACGGTGCCGTCCGGGCCGACGGTCTCGGCCGCCAAGCGGGCGGCGATCCCGGTCCCGCACGCGAGGTCGAGCACCCGCTCGCCAGCGACCGGGCGGGCGGATTCGACGAGGCGTCGGGCAACCGGCTCGCCGATCGCGGGCACGAAGTGGCGCTCGTAGTTCTCGGCGCTGTTGGCGGCGTACTTCTCGTACAGGGATGTGGTGGGTCGGGTCGTCATCGGTTCCTCCTCGGTGATAGTCGGGAGCCAACGTACGCACTGGACCGCCCGGCCGACTTCGGGAGGATCCGCCAACTTGATGGGGGACGCGATGGCGGAGAACCCTCACGCGGTGCCCGGCCGGGCACCGCTACAGCAGGCCGTGGTCGTACGCGTGAGCGGTGGCGGACGTCCGGTTCGACACGCCCAGCTTGGTGAACATGTTGCCCAGGTGGCGCTCGACGGTTCGCTCGCTGATCGCTAGCTCGCCCGCGATCTCGCGGTTGGTGCGTCCCGCAGCCACCAGGCGGAGCACCTGGAGCTCCCGGTCGGTGACCATCCGGCTGCGCCCCGAAGCGGCCGAAGACTCGGTTCGCGTCCGGGGGCTCCTCGGCCAGCAGCCGGCCGAGCTGCGCCAGTGCCGGCGCCGCTCCGAGCTGCTCGAACACGTCGCGGGCCACGTCGCACTCCAGCTCGGCCCGGTCGCGGTCGTGGAGTTGCCGGCATGCGCTCGCCAGCAGCACCCGCACCTGGGCAGCCTCGTATGGCGCGTCCAGCTCCTGCCACGCGTCGAGCGCGGCCCGCAGCTGGCCGAGCGCTGGCTTGGGGTAGCCGTCAGCGAGCAGGATCGTGGCGCGGGTCTGGCTGGCGATCGCTCCCAGCATCGTTGCGCCCGCGCCGTCGGCCAGCTCGTCGAGTTCGCCGGCCGCGGTGCGGGCATCGTCCGGGCGCCCGGCGGCCAGCATGATCTCGGCGTAGGCCGGCAGCAGCTGGGCGCGGGACATCGGGTCGGCGGCGGTATCGAGCGCCGACTCGATCGCTGCTGCGGCGGCCTCGGAGCGTCCCTCGGCCAGCCGGAGCAGGGCCAGGCCCGGTTGCGGCTCCCGGCCGTTGGCATGAGCCTGGCGGTAGGCGTCGTCGGCCTGCGGCAGCTCACCGCGCAGTCGATGCAGCTCGCCGAGCTGGTAGTGCGCCATTCCCACCGCCGGGTGGAAAGGGTCGCTCAACCGGTGCCGGGCCTGCTCGGCCTCGGCGACCGCCTCGGCCCACTCGCCGCGGACTTGCATGACCTGCGCCCGGTGCACCAGGCACTGCCCTCGGAACGGCACCAGCCCGGGCTGTTCGGCACACCACCGGTCGAGCGCCGCCGTCCACTCGCGAGCGCGACGCAGGTCGAACACGTGCTGGCAGGCGTCGATGACCGCGCAGTAAACGATTCCCGAGATCATCGGCGAGGTCTCACCGGCGGTCACCGCCACCATCGCCTCGTCGAACAGGCGTAGGCCTTCCGACGTTCGTCCCATCCGCAGCATGGCCTCGCCCTGCCCGAGCGTGCCGAGCGCGCCCAGATCCAGGTCGCCGAAGCGCCGGGCGAGCGAGTCGGCCTCGATGAACCGCTCGAGCGCGGTCGCGGGCTCGCCGGCCCCCATCGCCATCAAGGCCTGGGGCACGAGCAGGTAGCCGCGCTCGACCGTGTCGAGTTCGTGCTCCGCGACCATCCGGCCTGCTCGGGCCAGCCAGCCACCGCCCTGGGCCATCTCCCCACGCTGCACCAGGGCGAAGCCGAGCCAGAACGCGCAGCGCACCGCCTGCTGCTCGTCGCCACGCTCGTGCCACCTCCGGTGGGCCCGCGACCAGGCATCGGTGCTCTCGACGTCGTGGCCGGTCAGATAGGCCGCGGTCGCCAATCGCTCGAGATCGGCGGGCTCCAGCGTCGCAGTCCGATCGATCGCCGCGAGGTCGTCGTAGGCGTCGTGCCAGACGCGCGCGACGAACGCTGCTCGGGCCCGGTCAAGAAGCTCGACGGTGTCCATGGCTCACTGCCCCCTGGTTGGACGATAGCCCCTGCGGCTCGACGCCTCCCGAGGTTCCGGGCGACGAGTTCCGGGGCCGATGGACCTGTCAGACCCGTACCTGATCAGCGACCGGTGCCGGTCTAACGTTGCGGGATGGTCACTCGCATCGTCGCCGACGTCCTGATCCCCGGGCGGGGCGACCCGCTCGAAGACGCAATCGTCGTGCTCGACGGCGGCCAGATCACGTATGCCGGTCCGGCATCGGGTGCACCCGCGAGTTCACCCGACGACGACGTGTGGGAGGCCCCGGCAGTGATGCCGGGCCTGTGGGACTGCCATACCCATTTCGTCGGCATCTCGCAGCCGAATCTCGAACAGCTCGCCAGTTCGGAAGTCGTCGCGTTGGCGGCCCGCGCCGTCGACGACGCAGCGGCGATGCTCGACGGTGGGGTGACGAGCGTGCGCGACGTGGGTGGCCTCGGGCTCCAGCTCGCCCCGGTCGTCGAGGAGGGTCGCATGCGGGGGCCCCGAATCCACGCGGCCGGGCGGATCTTGTCGACCACCGGCGGGCACGGTGACATCCACAGCCTCCCGCTCGACTTCGTGCACGAGATCGCCTGTCGGGCAGGCTTCAGCATCCTGTGCGACGGGGTGCCGGAGGTGCTCAAGGCCGTGCGCACCAATCTGCGTTCGAACGCCAAGCTGATCAAGATCTGCGCCTCTGGGGGAGTGATGTCGGAGATCGATCATCCGATCCATCAACAGTTCTCCGACGAGGAGTTGGCGGCGATCGTGCAGGAGGCCGGACGGGCAGAGCGGATCGTCGCCGCCCACTGCCACGGCAAGGCCGGCATCATGGCCGCCCTGCGGGCCGGTTGCCACACGATCGAACACGGCAGCTTCCTCGACGAGGAGGCTGCCGACCTGATGGTCGAGCAGGGGGCGATGTTGGTGCCGACCCGGTTCGTCGTCGAGTCACTGCTGGGTCAGATCGACGTGCTCCCGCGCTACGCCTACGAGAAGGGCCAGATGGTGGCCGGTGCCCACGAGCAAGCGATGAAGATCGCGGTCGCCAAGGGCGTCAAGATCGCCGCCGGCTGCGACATCTTCGTGTCGGGCCAGATGTACGGCAGCAGCAGCATGGAGATCGTGCACCTGATCAACGCCGGCATGACCGACCTCGAAGCGATCGAGGCAGCGACCGCCAACGGCCCCGACACGCTCGGCCCACAGGCACCACACACCGGTCAGTTGGCGGTGGGCTTCGACGCCGACGTGATCACACTCGACGCCAACCCGCTCGACGACCGTTCGGTGTGGGGCGACGCCGGTCGGGTCACGGGCGTCTGGCAACGCGGCAACCGCGCCAAGTAGCCACGGCCTCTTGATATCGGGCTCGCCGGGCGCGAATCTGGTCGTCGGGGACGAACGAACACGGGGGCACCATGACCGACAGCGTCGCTGAGCAGCAACAACGCCGAGCCTCGACGATCGCGCTGACCTGGGATCCGCCCGATCCGGGCCAGTGGGAGTTCGACGAGGCACACCAGGCCGAGCCGGCGTCGGCCACCTTGCAGGAGGTCTTCCCGCCCGCCTTCAAGGCCGGCTTCACACAGGCGTTCGGGCTGTACGGGCTCCCGCTGTCGCACATGGAACTGCGCTTCGTCAACGGTTGGGCGTACATGAGCCCGTTCGTGCACGGTGCACCCCGCAAGGGCAGCGCCAAACCGCCACCGGCGATCGTGTTGAAGTTGCTGACCCGGCTGCCGCCATCCGCTCGCCGCCGGATCAAGGTCGCGGCGGCGGCGATCGAGAACGACGTGGCGATGTCGGAGATCGAACGTTGGGGCGAGCTGCGGCCGCGCTGGATCGAACGCAACCGCGAGTTCCAGGATGTCGACCTGTCGGCCTGCTCCGATGCCGAGCTCGCCGATCAGGTCCGGTTCACGAATGCGCACTTCCTCGAGGGTGTCACGTTGCACTTCGCCTTGATCAGCCAGGTGATCCCGCTCGGCGAGTACCTGGTCCGCACCGCCGAGTGGGGGATCGATCCCAAGCTGGCGGGAAAGGCTGCCTTTCACGGTGTGCGTTCCTCGGCCGAGGGGCGTTGGCGTCTGGCAGCGATCGCCGATGCGCTGGGTGAGGCGATCGTTCACGACCTCGACCATGTCCGACTGCACTCGGACACGGCGGCCGATGCGCTCGACGACTACCTGCGCCATCACGGCAGCTGGGTCCTGTCCGACGACATCCAATCCGAGACCCTGGCCGAGATGCCCGACGTCGTGTTCCGAACGATCGAGCGTCACCGGGGTGGCGTCGCCGACGAGCAGGCCGCGATCGCCGCCGCCGTCGATGCCTGTCGCGCCGCGGTGCCCGCCGACCAGCGCCCCGAATTCGACGCCCTCCTGGCCCGGGCCCAACGGGCTTACGCAGCCCTCGACGACAACTCCGGTCTGCTGGCCTCGTGGCCGGGCGGCCTCGTGCGGCGAACCCAGATCGAGGCCGCTCACCGGTTGACCGCTCGTGGCGTGCTCACCGATCGCGACGACATCTTCGTCCTCCGCCCACGAGAGATCGCGGCACTGCTGACAGGCACCGGTGGGCCCGATCCAGCACACGATCGTCGAGCGGCTCGCGGTGCGTGAGGCGCAGAGTTCGAGCGTGCCTCCCGCCCACCTCGGTTCGCCGCCGTCGCCGCCGCCCGACCCGGGGCTGTTCCCGGACCCCGTCGCTCAACACGTTCGCCACTTCAGCGCCTTCCTGGCCGCCAAGTTCGGTGAGGGGTCGTCGTCGGCGATCGGTGTCGGTGATGAGCCGGTGACCGGCCGGGCGATCGTCGCTGCCACCCCGTCGGAGGCGCTCGAGCGGGTCGAGCCGGGCGACATCCTGGTCACCAGCTTCACCACGCCGGCGTTCAACGTGATCATGCCGATCCTCAGCGGTGTCGTGACGATTTCGGGTGGCCCGAACAGCCACACGGCGGTCGTCGCACGTGAACTCGGGATACCTGCCGTGATCGGCATCGCCGACGCGCTCGACCGGATACCGGACGGTGCAACGGTCACCGTCGACCCGGTGGCATGCACGGTGACCGTGGTCGATTGACACGATCGGCGTCTGTCAACGGAGTCTTCACCCGATCACGTAGGCTGACGCCTCCGACTTCACAGAAAGCACTGATAACCGTGTCCAGCCACGACGAGCTCGTTGCCAAGGCGAAAGACATCACGGCCCGCGAAATGGCCTCCTACTCGCAGCGCACGCACCATTCGCAGATCGCGACCGAGCGTGCACGCAAGGTGATGCCGGGTGGCGTGCCGTCGAGCTTCCAGTCCTACGACCCGTGGCCGGTGGTCGTCAAGCACGCGTCTGGCGCGAGGATGATCGACGTCGACGACAACGAGTACCTCGACTTCGACATGGGCTTCGGTGCGCTGTTCGCCGGTCACATGAATCCAGCGGTGCGACGCGCCGTCAGTGCCCAGCTCGATCACGGCACGTTGTACGTCACGCCGTGCGAACTCAACGCCGACGTCGGCGAGCTGCTCGCCGAGCGCTACGGGTTCCCGATGTGGCGTCCGACCAACTCCGGCACGGAGGCGACCCACGACGCGATCCGGCTCGCCCGCGGTGCGACCGGGCGCGAGAAGATCGTCAAGGTCGAGGGCGGCTACCACGGGCACCACGACGAGGTGATGGTGTCGAACAAGCCGTCGCTCGACGTCGCCGGACCGGCCGATCGGCCGAACTCGGTGCCGCAGTCGCTCGGCATCACCAAGAGCACGCTCGAAGATGTCGTCGTGATCCCCTACAACGACGCCGATGCGCTCGAATGGGCCTTGTCGGGCAACGACGTGGCGTGTTTCATCGTCGAGCCGGTGATGGAGAACATCGGCATCTGCCTGCCGGTCGACGGCTACCTGCAGTCGGTCCGCGAGATCTGCGACCGGCACGGCACGCTGCTGATCTTCGACGAGGTCAAGACCGGCATCACCGCCGGCTACGGCGGCGCCACGAATCAGCTCGGGGTGCGTCCCGATCTGGTGACGCTCGCCAAGTCGATCGGTGGCGGCTTCCCGGTCGGAGCGTTCGGCGGCAAGGCCGAGTACATGGACCTGATCACCGACGGCAGCGTGCTGCACCTCGGCACCTACAACGGCAATCCGCTCGTGATGGCGGCGGTCAAGGCGACGCTGACCGAGGCATGTACGCGCCCGATCGTCGAGGCCACGATCGCCCGCAATCATCAGCTCGTCCTGGCCTGTCAGGCGGTGATCGATCGCTCGGGAATCCCGGCCCACACCGTCGAGTTCGGTGCCAAGGGCTGCATCACGTGGCTCGATCGTCCGGTCCGCAACTACCGCGACTACAAGGCCAGCGACTTCGATCTCGCCTTCGCCCAGTGGATCCACGGCATCAACCGCGGCGTTTTGTTGCCGCCCGGCCTCGACGAGCAGTGGCTGATCTCGGTGATGCACACCGAGACCGACGCGATGATGTACGCCGAGGTGTTCGGCGACTTCGTCGACGAGCTCACGAGCTGACTTCGTGGGTTGGGCGTCGTTGTCGCAGCGATCCGCCGTGCGAACTCCGGCCAACCTGTTGAACGGCCAACCCGACCGGTCGCCCGATCAGGCATGATGTCCGACGTGCCAGTCATCATCGCCGAGGGCCTCACGATGCAATTCG
This sequence comes from uncultured Acidimicrobiaceae bacterium, assembly GCA_963722635.1. Lineage (GTDB taxonomy): Bacteria > Actinomycetota > Acidimicrobiia > Acidimicrobiales > Ilumatobacteraceae > Ilumatobacter. The sequence continues at coordinate 40,612 of CAVRNX010000003.1, read as the reverse complement.
GTGCCATGCGGGCGCTCGATGCGCTCGATGTGCAGGTGCACTCCGGCGTCACGGGCCTCGTCGGCGCCAACGGTTCTGGGAAGACCACGTTCATGAGCCTCGTGCTGGGTCTCCGCCCGGCAACGTCGGGAACCGTCGAGGTACTCGGTCTCGATCCAGCGCGCCACGGTCCCGAGCTGCGATCGCTGGTCGGGTACGGGCCCGAACGAAACGTGTACCCCGACGAGATGCCGGCATCCGATTTCGTCAAGCACCTCGCCGAGGTGCGTGGCATGCCTCGTACCGAAGCGCGCGGCCGGGCGAGCGACGCCCTGTGGCTGGTCGGGCTCGGCGAAGAACGTTTCCGGCCGCTCGGCACGATGTCGACCGGCCAACGTCAGCGCGTCAAACTGGCACAGGCGCTCGCCGCCGATCCGTCGCTGGTGCTGCTCGACGAGCCGACCGACGGACTCGACCCGGTCCAACGCGACGAGATGCTGGCCCTGATCCGCCAGATCAGCACCGAGTACAACATCGACGTGCTGTTGTCGTCGCACCTGCTCGAAGAGGTGGAGCGGATCTGTGACCACGTCGTTGCGCTCGACGCCGGCCAGCTCGTCGCCCAGGGTCGCCTCGATGTGCTGGTCGGTCACGACGAGGGTGTTGCGGTCGAGTTGGTCCAGATCGCAGATCGACCTGACGCGTTGGCAGCGGTGATCGCTGCGATCGAGCGCAGCGGGCTCGAGGTGCGCGTCGACGCCGGTTCGACTCGGATCGAGGTGATGGGCACCGACGCCGATCTGGTCGCCGACTCGGTGCGCGACGCGGTCGCCGATGCCGGAGCCCGCGTCGGGCGGATCGTCCGCAGGCGTCGTCGTCTCGAGGACCTGTTCGAGGGACGGACCCGATGACCGACGCACGGATTCTCGATCGCGGTTACCGGCGTTTCGAAGGCGACCGTTCCGGCGTCGCAGGGGCGATGCGGTCGGTGGCGTGGCACACGGTGCGCAGCATCCTCGGGCTCGGCCGCAAGGGCCGCCACAAGGTGTTCCCGATCATCGTGCTGGTCGTCTCGTTCGTACCTGCGATCGTGTTCATGGCGTTGACCGTGCTGATCGGCGACCTGCTGCAGGGTGAGCTGCGCCCTGCGTACTGGGAGATGTTCGGATTCTCGTTCGTCGCCACGATCGTGTTCGTCTCCCTCGTGGCACCAGAGGCGATCGTTCGAGATCGGCGCGACGGCATGTTCGCGCTGTACCTGTCGACGCCGCTCGCCCGCCCGAGTTACCTCGTCGCCAAGGTGCTGGCGGTGCTCGGCACCATGTCGCTGGTCGTGGTCGGCCCGCCCGTGTTGTTCCTGCTCGGCTACACGTTCCAGAGCCAGGGCCCCGGGAACCTGCTCGACTGGATCAGCGTGATGGGCAGGGTCCTGGTCGCCGGTCTCGTGATCTGCACCGTGTACACAGCGGTCAGCCTCGGCGTGTCGAGTCTCACCGACCGCCGGGCGTTCGCCAGCATCGCTGTGGTGTTCGTCCTGCTCGGTGCCTCGATCTCGTCGGGCGTGCTGGTGAACGTCGCCGACTTCAGCGACAACTGGCGGATCCTCGACCCGATCGGTGGGACGCTGGAGATCGCGCCGCGCCTGTTCGGGGACCGCAGCGACGACTTCCGAAACACCAGTACCTGGCTGGTCGTGCTCGGCAGTTCCACCTGGACGGCGCTCGGTGCAGGGTTGCTGATCGGGCGATATCGCAAACTGGCGGCGGTCTGATGGCCGACTGGGCGCCTCCCGTCCCGCAACCCGCGTTGCCGGTTGCGGCCGATCCGAACGCGATCGTCGAGGTCGTCAACGTCACCAAGTCGTTCGGTGATGTCGTCGCCGTCTCGGACGTCACGTTCACGGTCGGACCTGGTGTCACGGCGTTGCTCGGCCCCAACGGGGCCGGCAAGTCGACCCTGTTCCGGGTGATGTGCGGATTGACGGCCCCGACCCGTGGCACCGTGCGGGTGCTCGGCGCCGACGCCCGCAACGATCGCGCCGTGCGTGGTCGGATCGGTCTGGCACCCCAGCAGGACGCCCTGTTCGACCGGTTGTCGGCGCATCGCTTCGTCGAGGTCGCGGCCGAGACGCACGGTGTCGCCGAGCCGGAAACGGCTGCCCGCCGGGTGCTCGATGTGGTCGAGCTCGATGCTGATGCATCGAAACCGGTCGGTGCGTTCTCGAAGGGCATGCGCCAGCGGGTCAAGCTCGCTGCAGCGTTGGTTCACGAACCCGACCTGTTGATCCTCGACGAGCCGCTGACCGGCCTCGACCCCGTGCAGCGCAACCGGATGATCCGTCTGTTCCACCAGCTCGGCGACGACGGGAAGTGCCTGCTGGTGTCGAGCCACGTGCTCGACGAGGTGGCACGGCTCGGGTCGCGGGTACTCGTGATCGCCCAGGGCCGGCTGGCAGCTACCGGCGACTATCGAGACATCCGTGGCTTGATGGACGATCGCCCGCACCGCATTCGTGTGGCCGCTGACGGCGCCCGCCAGCTCGCCGCCGCTCTGGTCGAGCGAGATCTCGTGAACGGTGTCTCGATCGCCACTGATTCGCTGATGGTCGACACCAATGATGTCGATCGCTTCGGCCGTCACATCGCGTTGGTGGCCCAGCAGTGTGGCGTGCGCCTGCGCGAAGTCGAACCGACCGACGACGACCTCGAGTCGGTCTTCCGGTATCTGGTGGAGCGGCGATGAGCGGTCTCGTCTCTCCGGTCCGAGCGGTGCGGCTGTCGTATGGCATCGTGCTGCGGCAGCTGGTCACCCGCGGTCGCATCGCGGCGCTGGTGTTCGTCGGGGCGGCGACCGCCGCGATCGCGGTTGCGGTCGGTGCCTCCGACAACCGCACCGATCCGCTCGAGACCGGAGTTCAGCTGATCTCGCTGTTGCACTTCACGCTGCTGGTGCCGATCATCGCCCTGGTCTTCGCCACCGCCGCGCTCGGCGACATGCGCGAGGACGGCACGCTCGTCTATCTGTGGTTGCGTCCGATGGATCGCTGGCCGATAGCGGTCGGAGCGTGGCTGGCCTCGATCACGGTCAGCCTGCCGCTCACCCTCGTTCCACTCGTCGTCTCCTCCGTAGCGGTCGACGGCGGCGGCGACCTGATCAGAGCGACCGTGCTGGCCGGCGTGATCGGCGTGATCGCCTACTCGGCACTGTTCTTGTTGCTCGGTCTGCTGCTCAAGAACTCGATCGTGTGGGGTCTCGGCTACATCTTGATCTGGGAGGGACTGATCGCCGCCTTCGGCAGCTTCGCCGCCAAGTTGGCGATCCGTGGCTACACGCGATCGATCCTGACCTCGATCACCGACGTCGACCTCGAACTCGGCGATCTGTCGTTGCCGGTCGGTGTGATCGTTCCGCTGGTCGTTGCCGCCGTCGCGTTGGTGTTGGCCGGCATACGCCTGCGGGTGATGGACGTCGCCTGACGGAACCTGTCCGTTTCGGGCTCAGCCCCAGCCGGGGTTGTTGCCGCCCCGATAGCGGGCCACCGACAACGGTGTCGACCACTGTCGCCGTTTGCCGCCCGAGGTGGATGCCAGGATCAGTGCCACACCGCCGACGGCGAAGATCAACGCCAGACCGAGCACGACCGGAAGCGTGCGCATCGCCAGCCGCGGGATCGCGTGCGTCCAGGTGCGATTGTCGATCGCGGTCAGCATGTGCACCGGTAGCGCGTACCCGAACAGCAGCATCGAGGCGGCGAGTGCGAGGCCGAACTCGCCCAGCCCCCGAAACACGTCACGTCGCTCCGGGCGCGTGAAGATTCCGAGCAGTACCAGCAGCAGCCCGAGCCCGCCGGCGATCGGGAACATCCAGCCCAGCAACGCCCGGAACGTCTCGAGCGTGCCGATCGGCTCGATCGGCATCGTGACCGTTGCGACGTCGCCGGCGCGCTGGTCGCGCACGATGTCGATCATCTGGGTGCCCGTGATCCGGACCGGCTCGTCGCGTCTGCCGATGATGCGATTGTGGGCCTCCTCGATGATCGGCGCCATCATCGCTGCACCTGCCCGCGTCGTGAGGATCTCGGTCTCGAGGTACGTGCCGAGCTCTGGAACGGGTCGCTGCACGACGGGGGAGCTGGCGGCCGCCACGAGGGCGTTGATCTCGAGCCGGATGTCGGGGTCTTCGAGGATCGCCGCTGCCGTGTCCCGGGTCGCATCGGGGGTGAATGCGATCCGCTGCATCCACCATGCGCCCGCGCTGATGCTGAGCGCCACGGCGGCGACGAAGAACAGCATGCCGGCAAGACTTCGGTCCATCTCACGAGAGTCTGCCAGCCGCGATGGGTAACCTGCGATTGTGGAGACTTCATCCGGACAATCGGTGATCCGGCCGATCACCAACTTTCCGTCTCGTCCCCGCCTGCTGGCGCGTGGCGTCACCCGACGTTGCGCCTGGTGCGGCGACCGCAAGGCGTATTTCCTGGGATGGTTCAAACGCCAGGAGCGCTGCCGCGATTGTGGCCACGCATATCGCCGCGGCGACGAGGCGTTCGAGCTCGGAGCGATCACCGCCAACATCATCTTGACGTTCGGTTCGCTGCTGGGGACGGTGCTCGTGATGGTGATCCTCACGGCGCCCGACGTGCCCGTGCTCGCCGTCATGATCGCTGCCGGTGCGGTCGGCCTGTTCGGCCCGGCGATCTTCTATCCGATCTCGTTCACGTTGTGGCAGGCCGTCGACCTGTGGATGCGACGCCCGACGCCGGCCGAGTTGGCCGGCGAAGGTGACGCCACGCTCTGATCCGCCTCCCTGGCGAAATCGAACGTTCGTTCCCCGAAATGCTTGCCGAACGGTTGTTCGACAACTACAGTGATGTGATTCCCGACCGGGAACACTGTCACACCCCCTCCGTACGGTGATCGTCAGCCGAACCTCCAGTCGGCGACACCTCACGGATCGGGCACCAACGCCCCCACCAACGAAGCAGGAACAGGGAGACGAAATCACATGGCTAACGACCGCGAAAAGTCACTCGACATGGCGCTGGCGCAGATCGACAAGCAGTTCGGCAAGGGCTCGATCATGCGGATGGGCGACAAGACCAGTATGGCGATCGAGTCGATCTCGACCGGGGCGCTGTCGCTCGACCTGGCGCTCGGCATCGGGGGCCTGCCACGTGGCCGCGTCACCGAGATCTACGGTCCGGAATCATCGGGTAAGTCCACCCTCGCCATGCATGTCGTTGCCGAAGCGCAGCGCAACGGTGGCGTGTGTGCCTACATCGACGCCGAGCACGCCATGGACCCGATCTACGCCAAGGCGATCGGTGTCGACATCGATCAGCTGCTGATCTCGCAGCCCGACACCGGCGAGCAGGCGCTCGAGATCTGCGACATGCTGGTGCGCTCCGGCGCGATCGACGTCGTGGTGATCGACTCCGTTGCTGCGTTGACGCCACGCGCCGAGATCGAAGGCGACATGGGCGACACGCATGTCGGTCTCCAAGCCCGCCTGATGAGCCAGGCGCTGCGCAAGCTCACCGGCAACCTCAGCAAGACCCAGACGATCGCGATCTTCATCAACCAGTTGCGCGAGAAGATCGGCGTCATGTTCGGTTCACCCGAAACCACTCCGGGTGGTCGTGCGCTCAAGTTCTACTCGTCGGTGCGGCTCGACATCCGTCGGATCGAGTCACTCAAGGACGGTGCCGAGGTGGTCGGTAACCGCACCCGCGTCAAGGTCGTCAAGAACAAGGTGTCGCCACCGTTCCGCCAGGCCGAGTTCGACATCATGTACGGCACGGGTATCAGCCGCGAGGGCGGTTTGCTCGACATCGCCGTCGATCTCGGCATCATCACCAAATCGGGTGCATGGTTCACCTATGAGGGCGAACAGCTCGGTCAGGGTCGCGAGAACGCCAAGAACTTCCTGTCGGAGAACCCCGAGATCATGGTCGAGGTCAGCGACAAGGTGATGATCGCCGCTGGGCTCAAGCCCGATCCCAACGCCCCGCTCGAGCCGACCGATCAGGACGGCGCGGCCGACGCCTTCACCGAGGAACACGACGAGCCGATCAGCCTCGACTGATCGCGATCAGCCGTGGTACGATCTGGTGCCAGGCACCAGATGTAACGCTCGTGCTCAGAGGCCCGGCTTCCAGATCATCAGCACGAGGCCGATGATCAGGCCGAGGTGGGTGATGCCGGTGCCAGCCATCAGCTTCGACGTCGCCGACTCGCTGGTGTCGCTGAGCGCCGGGCGGATCATGAACCAGCTGACGGCCATCAGCACGGCCCACAACACGATCGAGCTCGCCAGCCATCCTTGGGACATCTTGTAGATCAGCTCATCCGAACCGTCCGGCTTCGACATGCCGGACAGGCCCATCCCGAACACCCACATCAACGTCAGCGCCGGAAACGACATCCGCATGTGCAGCGCTGCGATCGTTTCGGTCTGGCCGGCCTTGCGGAGCGTCGGATACAAGAACAGCGGGCCGAAGGCGACGACCGCACTCAAGATGTGGAGCAGCGCGAGCGTCTGGTAACCGGTGCCGAGGTCGAGAACTGCGAACATCCGCGGCACGCTAGCGGCGATGTCGCACGTCCGTCTCGCTGATATCGATCAGAGTTGTTCGAGTGCCGCGATCAAGGCGTTCTCGACCACCTCGGTCAGCGCCGGGTGAATCCAGTACGGCTCGTGCGCCAACTGTTCGGCGGTCTGGCCGAACTGGATCGCCTGGATCAATGTCTGGATCAGCGAGGCCGCCTGGGGGCCGATGATGTGGGCGCCGATGATCAGGCCGGTCGCCACGTCGACCAGCACCTTGGCGAACGACGTCTCGTCGGCGAGCGCCCAACCGAAGGCGGTGCCGCCGTAGTCGCGTCGGCCGACCACGAAGTCACGTCCCAGCTCGTTGGCCTGCTGCTCGGTCAGCCCGACCGATGCGACCTGCGGGTTGCTGAACACGGCCGCCGGCACGGCCGAGTAGTCGACGCTCTTGAGATCGTCGGGATGGGCGATGTTCCAGAACGCCACCACGGCCTCGTGGTTGGCGACGTGTTTGAGTTGGTACTCGTTGGCGATGTCACCGATCGCCCACACGCCATCGACATCCGTGCGCATGTGTCGATCGACCACGATCGTTCCGTGATGGTGGCACGACAGGCCGCCGAGCTCGACGTCGAGCAGGTCGCTGTTGGGCTCGCGGCCGGTTGCCACCAGCAGCTGATCGACTTCGATCACCTCGCCCATGCAGTGGATCGCGATCGCATCGCCGCGTCGCTCGATCTTCGACGGCAGGTGCTCGAGATGGACGTCGACGCGCTGCGAGAAGACCTCGGTGAAGCGCTGGGCGATCTCGGCGTCCTGGGCTCTCAGCAACACATGCGATCGGTTGAACAGCGAGACCTTCGAACCGAACGAAGCGAACACATGGCCCATCTCGACCGCGATGTAGCCGCCTCCGATGATCCCCAGTCGGTCGGGCAATCGATCGAGACGCATGATCGAATCCGATGTATGGAAGCCGGTCTCGACCAAACCCGGAATCGGTGGTACCACGGGCCGCGATCCGGCACCGATCAGGATGTGGTCGGCGGTGAACTTGCGGCCCTCGATGTCGAGCACCTTGGGTGCCACGAATCGGGCCGTGCCCTCGATCAGGGTGATGTTCTCCGAACCGGTCGCCCGGTACTGGCGGCCGCTCTCGGCGATCGGGTCGATCCGCCCGAACACCCGATCACGAATCGCCGGCCAGTCGGCGCCGTGGAATCGGACGTCGACGCCCAGCCGCTGGCTGTGGTTGGCCTCCTCGGCGAGGTCAGCGGGCAGCACGAACATCTTGGAAGGGATGCAGCCGACGTTCAAACAGGTGCCTCCGAACGTGCCGCGCTCGACGATCGCGATCTTCCACTCGGAGAGGTGGGATGGGATCGCGTTGGCCGATCCGCTCCCGATGATGATCAGGTCGAAGTGGGTCGGCTCGGTTTGGTCGTGCGGCACGTTGAGAGTGAACCACCGGGGGCCGGGATTCCTTCCCGAAGTGGCCGGTCCGGCTGCGAGGTAGCCTGGCCCGTCATGGAATCGGGGGACGCCCGGCGCTACGTCGTGCGCACGTACGGCTGCCAGATGAACGAGCACGACTCGGAGCGGATCGCCGGCCTGCTGGAGGCCGACGGAATGGTGCGCGCCGAGTCCGAGGACGATGCGGACGTGGTCGTGCTCAATACCTGCTGCATCCGGGAGAACGCCGACAACAAGCTCTACGGCAATCTCGGCCACCTGCGCCCCTGGAAGGACGCCAAGCAGGGCCGTCAGATCGTGGTGTCAGGTTGTCTCGCCCAAAAGGATCGCGAGCTCGTGGCCAAGAAGGCCAAACACGTCGATGTCGTGATGGGCACCCACAACGTCCACCGCGCCGCCGAGTTGTTGCACGAGTCCGGCCGTACGAACGGACCGTTGACCGAGATCCTCGAAGAGGCGGTGATCGACGACCACGCCATGTTCCCCTCCGCCCTGCCGGCCCGCCGAGAGACCAGCTACAACGCCTGGGTGACGATCCAGATCGGCTGCGACAACAACTGCGCGTTCTGCATCGTGCCGGCCGTGCGCGGTGTCGAGATCAGTCGCCCGTACGCCGAGATCCTCGACGAGGTCGAGCGGCTCGCAGCCGAGGGGGTCACCGAGGTCACGCTGCTCGGCCAGAACGTCAACTCCTATGGTCGCGATCTCCAGCTCGCCGCGCGCCGGGCCGGCGATGCCGATGCCCAAGCTGCGGCCACTGTTCGGCGGCCTGCTGGTCGACGTCGGGTCGGTCGACGGGATCCGGCGGGTGCGCTACACCAGCCCACACCCCAAGGACATGCGCCCCGAAACCTTCACTGCGATGGCCGACACCGCCGCGGTGTGCGAGCACCTGCACTACCCGCTGCAGTCGGGCAGCGATCGGATTCTGGCGTCGATGCATCGCGGCTACACGGCCGAGCGTTATCTCGACAAGCTGAGCGAAGCTCGGCGAGTCGTGCCCGATCTGGCCGTGTCGACCGACATCATCGTCGGCTTCCCCGGCGAGACAGCCGACGATTTCGAGCGCACGCTCGAGGTGGCGGCGGCGGCCGAGTACGACTACGCCTACATGTTCATCTTCTCGCCGCGACCCGGCACCGAGGCAGCCGAGCTGGAGGCTGAGTTCGTCGACCCGGCGGTGGCGAGCGAGCGGTTCCAGCGGCTCAAGATCGTGATCGAGCACTCGGCGCTACTCAAGCACCAGGCGCGCCTCGGTCGTATCGAGGAGGTCCTGATCGAGGGCCCGTCGAAGAAGAACCCCGACGTCATCTCCGGCCGCACCCGCCAGAACAAGCTCGTGCACTTCAGCCCGCCGCGCCCGATCCGCACCGGCAGCTACGCGACGGTCGAGGTGACCCGCGCTGCTCCTCACCATCTCGAGGGCCGATTCGTCGAGCTGCTGGCCGAGCCCACCCACAAACTCCGGATTCCGGTCAACGCCCTGTGACCGACGTGCCATGGATGCCAGGCTGCCCGCCGACGGTGTCGCCCCCGATGCCGAGCAGCCGTTCCGCGAACTGCTCGACTCGCTGCCGCTCGATGGCGGGATGCTGCCGCCGTGGCCGTCGTGGTGGCCCGATGGTGTGATCGAGTCGCTGTGCCCCGACGTCGCGCTGCGGGAACGCTTCGTCGATGAGTGCCCGGCGGTGCCACGGTCGATGTTCTCGACACCGGTCCCAGCGCCGCCGGTCGACCTGCCGAGCGCGTTCCTGGCGTTCGGAGAGGGATATGCCGACCAGTCGGCGATCGCCGAGCAGCGCGGCTGGCCGGTCGCCAAGTTGCCGCTCAACCATCTGGCGCCGATGGTCGCCCCGGGCGAGGTCGCTGCCGCGCTGGCCGCACTGTGCGAGAGCCTGGGCGTCTGGTGACGCTGCCGCGTGCGTCGCCGTGATCGGTCCGACCGCATCGGGCAAGTCATCGGTGGCCATGGCCGTCGCCGAATCGGCGGCGACGTCGAGCTGATCTCGGTCGACTCGATGCAGGTCTACCGCGGCATGGACATCGGCACCGCCAAGCCCTCCGGCGACGAGCGGGCCGGTGTCCGCCACCACCTGATCGACCTGGTCGACGCCACCGACGAGTACACCGTCGCCGAGTTCCAGCGTTCGTATCGACACCGTGCTCGCCGTATCGTTCCCAGCGCGGTCACCGCGCGCGATCCTCGTGGGCGGCACGGGGCTGTATCACCGGGCCGTCGATCGACGGGCTCGACCTGCCGGGGGAGTGGCCGGAGATCAGAGATCCGGTTGCGAGGCCGACGTCGAACGGCTCGGCCCCGAGGCGCTGCATGCCCGGCCTCACCGGGTCGATCCGGCCGCTGCTGCCAAGATCGAGCCGACCAACGCCCGCCGGATCGTGCGGGCGCTGGAGGTGTGCGAGGGCAGTGGTCGGCCGTTCAGCTCCCTCGGTCCCGGTCTCGATGCCTATCCGCCGTCCCCGTCGCCCAGATCGGCCTGCGCTGGGACCGCGCCGTGCTGACCGAGCGGATCGAACGGCGGGTTCACCACATGATCGGCCGAGGGCCTGCTCAACGAGGTCGCCGCACTGGCCGACGGCCCCGGCTTGTCGAAGACCGCTGCTCAAGCGCTCGGGTACAAGGAGCTGCTCGCCCACCTCGCCGGCGAACGTCGCTCGACGAAGCGGTCGCCCAGATCATGTTCAGACCCGCCAGTTCGCAGTTCGCCAGGAGCGCTGGTTCCACCGTGACCCCCGCGTCCGGTGGGTCGACGTCGAGCACGACCCGGTCGCCGAGGCGTCCCCGGCCGTGCTCGACGTGTTGGCGTTGAGCAGCGTCGGCGTCAGCCCGGCGGCTCGCTCAGCTCGAACCCGACGGCCGCAAGGGCTTCGGCTGCTGCTGCTCCGCCCTCTTCGCTGGCGTGCATGCCGTCCTCTCCGATCCAGCCCTTCTCCCTCGGCGTCCTCGTCGTGTCGGGTCCGTTGAAGAGGTCGAAGAACGACACGAACACCGCCCCGTTGGCCTCGGCGGCCTCGCGGATCGCTCGCGTCTGACCTTCCCAGATGCGCCGTGCACTCCGGTTCGACCCCGAGATCGGTCCACGGGACCGAACCACGGGTTGTAGATGTCGTGGGCCCGGAGCACCACGGGCTGTCCTTCGCGCACCTCCCAGATCGCCTCGTACACGTCGGAGAGCCAATCCTGGTACGGCTGCCAGTCCTCGGCGGTGGGCACCGCCGCTGCCGGCTCCCACTTCGTCCCCGGCGTCCACTCGCGGACCCGAGTCAGTCCGGATCCTCGAGTGCGTCGAGCGAATCGAAGCACCCCGCCTCGAACTGTTCGGTTCCGGCATGTCCTTCTCGAAGGCTCACGCGGGTTGAAGTAGAAGACGATGATCTCGGCCTCCGCCACCTGCTCGGCGTAGGTGGTTCGAATGGCTCGACGGATTGGCGTCGACGGGCCCGTTCAACCGGACCTCCCGGTCCAGCGCTTCGGCGGCAAGATCGGCGTACCTCTGGTCCACGTTGGTCCGGCCCGAGTCGGAGATGTAGACCAGGTCGACCGGCTCGCCCACAGGGAACCCACCCGGTCATCGGGGCTCCGGCTGGCTCCGCCACCGTCGTCGTCGTCGGTGCGGTCGTAGTGGGTGCCGCCGTCGTCGTGGGTGCGGGAACCGTCCCGCCACCGTTGTCGTCTCCGCCACAGGCCAGCGGCGAGACGACCAGCCCCGCCGCGACCAGGATTACCAGTTCACGCCTCATGATGATTCACCTCCGTGTCGGGGCTCACGCCCGTTGAAGATCCATCCACGCAGCTCGGCCGCGGCGTCGAGGTCGGCGTGGAAGAAGTAGTAGTGGAACTCGAGCCCCTCGTCGGCGCCCTCGCCGACGTAGTGGGCCTCACCGCTGGGGATCGCCTCGTGGTCCTCCGCTGCTTGCACGGAATCCCGCCAGGTGCCCTCGTCGGTGGTGATCACGGCGTGCTCCGCCAGCCACACACATATCCGCCTGGTCCTTCGACGACCTAGCGGAACCGGTCGTGGCGTTTCTGCACCGCTGACCCTCGGGTCCGTCATGGCCGAGTTCGCAGACGACGAGCATGCCGCCGGTTCGCCGTCCGCGCTGACGCCCGCCGTCCGAGGGGTCGCACGCCGCCGATACCGGACACCGCCACTGGCATCGGTCGGGGGTGGCGTGGAAGGGCGTCGATTCCGTCGTCGACTCGGATGAGGATCCGCAGGCCGCCATGGCACACGCGGCGAGCGCCAGCGCCGCTGTTCGTGTCGTCGTCAGCCTCATGACCTTCTCCCTTCACTCGTCCATGAACACCCCGACGATCACGACCGGCGCTGACCCTGTGGCATGCCGTTGAGCTGCTCCCCGGTCCCCACGATCAGGTCGTCGAGCATGGCGACGCCCACCAACCCGGTGGCGTCGGCCCAGCTCCCCGGCCGCTCGTACGGTCCGTCCCAGACCAGCCCGTCCGGCGAGAACCACATGTCGCCGCCCAGCTCCGCCGAGAGGTTCGACGCGTGGTTGCCGACTGCGATCCAGCCCCGGTCGCTTCCGGCGACGCGCCAGAGCTCGGCTGCGTCGAGGTCGGCTCGCTCCCAGTCGATGCCGTCGTCGGAGACCCAGACCGCCGCCTCGGTGCGTCGAGACGCCACCCACGGCGAGGATCCGGTCGCCGACGACGGTGATGTCGTGCACGAAGGAGCGCTCGCCGAACGGCGACTCGTCGGACGTCGGTGTCCACACATCGCCGTCGCTGGACAGCCACACGAGCGGCTCGCACATCGGTGTCCGGTACCAGCCGGACTCGCTGCGGGCCGCCAGGGCGACAAAACCGTCGTCGGTGGCGGCGACCGGCCCGCAGCTGCGCCATGATCCCCTCCGCTTGTCCATCCGGGCGCAGCTGCACCCGCCACCGGGCTCGGGATGGAGGGTCCTGTCCGGCGGCTCGGTGACGCCTCGGTGAACTCGCCGCCGTCCCAGTAGTGGATCTGCTCCATGCCGACCGCCACGACGCCGTTCGGCCCCGCCGCACCCCGGTAGACTTCGCGGCGTCTCGAACGTCTCGGCCTCGACCCAGCCGGAGCCGTCCCACGACAGACGGGCGACGCCACGGTCGACGAACACGTAGAGGTCGTCGCCGTGCGCCGCCGTCTGGTCGGACCATCCGGTGGGCTCCAGCGAGAGTTGGATCTCGGTCCAGGTGGTGCCGTCCGACGACCAGGCGGGCCTGCCGTCCGGAGCCAGGTCGCCGATCACGCCATGTTCGGTCTCGATCAGCCGCAACGGCGGGGCCCCACCGTCGGGGAAGACGCCACGTCGTGAACTCGATCTCGCCGATCGACGTCGAGAGCCTGACCGGTTCCCGGCCGTCCGCCGGCTCGAGCCGCACGGGCTCGCCGGTCGAAGCGATGAGCAGGCACACCTTCGGGTCCGACGGTCAGGTGCGTCGTCGTGGTGCCGTCGAATCCCGTGATCCCGTGCCGCCGACGGCAGCCACAGCGTGCCGTCCGGGGTGGCGACGCCGGGGCCGCGTCCGTCGACGACCGGATACTGACGCCATTGGGTTCCGTCGAAGTAGGAGATGCCCTCCGGCAGCTCGACACCGAGCGCCTCGGCGACCTCGTCGGGCAGCGGGGAGTGCACGACCCAGACGTTGCCGGCAGGATCGACCGTCACGGTGCCGTCGTTCGAGATCAGGCCGTCAGCGGTGGTGTACACCGTCCAGGTTGCGTCCCGGTAGCGGAGGATCCCGCTGCCAGGGATCTCGCCGCCGGGGTCGCCGTGCGATCCCGTCGCCGCCGACCCACACCGAGCCGTCCGGCGCGACGGCGACGTTGCCGACGACCTCGCTGGGGAGGCCGTCACCGACGCCGAAGTGTTGCCATTCGCCGTCGAAGGCGAGCACCCCGGACTGCCAGGTCGCCGCCCAGACGGTCCCGTCTGCGTCCACCGCGATCGAGCGCGCCCACGGCGTGGCCAGCAGCGCATCGTCGGGCACGGCGTAGGTCGTTGCTCCGTCGGTGTCGACGCGGATCAGTGCGTCGGGTCCTCCGGCCGCGATCCACGCCGCCCCGTCCGGGCCGACCGCCATGTCCCCGACGGGAGTCAGGACGTCGGCGTCGACGACGTCGTCACCGAGCAGCGTCCAGGTCCCGTCGTAGTGCGCCAGCCACGAGTCGCCGATCGCCCACGCGGTTCCGTCGGCGGCGACGGCGACGTGGTCGACGCTTCGCCCGCCGAGCCCGTCGGCCTCCGAGAACACGGTCGGTGACGCCGTCTCGAGATCCCACACGACGACGCCGGCTGAGGTGGCGGCCCACAGCTTTCCGTCGGGAGCTAGCGCCACATCGAAGACGTCGTCAGCGGCACCGAAGGCACCGACGACACCGCCGTCGGGTTCGGGGGACTTCGGTGGTCGTCGGCTGGGTGATGGTGACCGGTGCGGGGTCGTCGGTCGACGCCGGGTCGCGCCGGAGCAGTTGAAGTGCGACCAGACCGGCGATCGTCACGGCACGACGCCCGCGATGGCGAACGCCGGAGCGAACGTGCGGTGCACCGGTCGTCTCGGTGGGGTGGCCTCGACCTGCCGGCGAGCCTCGGCGAGTACGGATGCGGCGCCGCGGGGCTGCCCGCGCTCCGACAGCCGGACCAGTGTGTCAGCGAGATGTTCAGACATGGTGCGCCTCCTCGGTCAGCGCTGCGGCAAGCCGCCGGCGTGCTCGCATCGCCCGCTTGCGGGCGGCGGCTTCGCTGCACCCGAGAGCGTCGGCGATCTCGCCGTAGCGGTAGCCCTCGACCTCGCTGAGATAGAGCGCCGCCCGCTCCTGCGGAGGCACGTTGCACAGGTCGTCGAGATCCGACGGGTAGTCGTCGGTCGACATCGCTCGTATCGGCGGTGAACCGGTTCAGCGTCCGGCGACGCATCGCGAAGCTGCGACGCTCGTTCGACGCGAGGTTCACGATCGCCCGCCGCAGGTAGGCGCCCGGATGGTCGAGCTCGTCGAGGTGGTGGTGCCGCAGCGTGCGAACCACGGCTTCCTGCAGCAGATCGTCGGGGTCGGTCTCGATCGGGCCGACGACGGCCGCGAACCTCCGCAGCGAGGGGTAGAGCTCGGCGAAGACCCGTGATTCCTCGTTCTGGTCGGTCATCGCGGCCGTCCCCTCGCCTCTCAGCGTTTCCACTTGGAAGACACACGACGGTCGGGTTTCGTGCCCGACCTCACAGCTTGCAGTCAACCACTGCGGGACCATCCTGAACAGAGCATCTCGCGCCTTCTCGGCAGCATCTTGTGCGCTCATGGCGCCGTTGCGGCGAGCCGACGCCCTACGCTGGGCATCGCCCATGACGCAGGTCATCCTCACCAAGCACCACGGACTCGGCAACGACTTCCTCGTCGCCTTCCATCCCGGTGTCGACGACCTGCCCGAGCTCGCCCGGCGGCTCTGCGACCGCCGTCGTGGCGTCGGCGCCGACGGCTTGCTGATCGGCGAGACCGAACCGGGATACGCGGCACGGATGGTGCTCCACAACGCCGACGGGAGCCGGGCCGAGATGAGCGGCAACGGCATTCGCTGCTTCGCTCAGGCGCTCGCCGCCCGACGCGGTGACCTCGACCCGCAGCGGATCCACACCGATGCCGGCGACCGATTGGTCACGCTGGCGGTCACGGACGATCCGGCGACGATCCTCGCCTCGGTCGACATGGGTCCGGTCGAACCGCTCGCCGAACCGAGCGGCTGGTCGGCGTTGGGATGCCATCCCGATCGCCCGGTGGCACATCTCAGCCTGGGCAACCCGCACGCCGTGGTCGGCGTCGACGACGTCGAGGTGGTCGATCTGGCCGAGCTCGGCGGCAAGGTCCCGCACGTCAATCTCGAGATCGTCGAGCCTGGCGAGCGACAGAACGAAATCCGTATGCGCGTCCACGAACGTGGCGCGGGCATCACCGCAGCGTGCGGAACGGGGGCGTGTGCGGCTGCGTTCGCAGCGGCCGGCTGGGGCCTGGCGACGCCTGCCGACGGGAAACTCGTGGTGCACATGGACGGTGGCACTGCGACAGTGGAGCTCGACGCACCCGCCTCGGGACGCGTCACCCTCACCGGCCCGGCCACGTACATCGCCTCGATCGAAATCAGTCTCTGAGTGAACACTCCCTACCAAGAAGCCCTCGGCGCATCGCTGATCGACCGCACGATCCGGGAGAAGATCGTGATCGTCAGCGTGGCCTTGCCCGGTGACACCGACGAGTCGGTCGAGGCCAGCCTCGACGAACTCGAGCTGCTGGTCGACACCGCCGGGGCCGACGTAGCGGCGCGCCTCGTGCAGCGGCGCTCGGCGCCCGACCACACCTGGTACATCGGCAAGGGCAAGGTCGACGAGCTCAAGCAGATCTGCCTCGCCGTCGATGCCGACACGGTCGTGTTCGACAACGAACTCGCTCCGGCTCAGCAGTTCAACCTGGAGAAGGTGCTCGGCCGAACGGCGATCGACCGGACTGCGGTGATCCTCGACATCTTCGGGCAGAACGCCCACACCTTGGAGGGCAAGGCCCAGGTCGAGTTGGCCCTGCTTCGGTATCGGCTGCCGCGGCTGCGGCGCGGCAAGGACGCCAAGCTGTCCCAGCAGCGCGGCGGTGTCGGCGCCCGGTTCGGCGGTGGCGAGACGAAGATCGAGGTCGACCGGCGGCGCATCATGCGACGGATCACGAAGCTCGAACAGGACCTGCGATCGCTCGCGGCGACGCGTGACCTGCAGCGCAAGTCGCGAGGCCGTAGCGGTCTCGCCAGCGTCGCGATCGTCGGCTACACGAACGCCGGCAAGTCGACCCTGTTGAACCAGCTCACCGATGCCGGAGTGCTCACCGAGGACCGCCTGTTCGCGACCCTCGATCCGACCACCCGCCGTCTCGCTCTGGCGGGAGGTGAGCCGGTGCTGCTCACCGACACGGTCGGCTTCGTCCGCAGCCTCCCGCACGGTCTCGTCGAGGCCTTCAAGGGCACGCTCGAGGTCGCCGCGCTGGCCGACTATCTCGTGCACGTCGTCGATTCCAGCGCCGCCGACCCCGATGGTCAGATCGCTGCGGTGCGCGAAGTACTCGCCGAGATCGATGCCGACGCGGTTCCCGAGCTGATCGTCTTCAACAAGAGTGATCTGGCGCCGGTCGAGGCCGAACAGCTGGTTGTCGACCACGTCGGCTCGGTTGCGGTCAGCGCCGCGACCGGTGATGGCATCGACGTGTTCCTGCGGACGCTGGCCGATCGACTGCGGGCGATCACGAAGGTGGTCGAGCTGGAGATTCCCTACGACCGCGGCGATGTGATCGCTTCCGTGCACCGCGAAGGCGAGGTGGTTTCGACCACCGAGACCGATTCGGGTCTGCGGGTGCGGGCCCGCTTGTCGGAGGCCTCCGCCGGGCGTCTCTCCGAGTTCGTCGTATCATCGTCCACTGCATGACCACTTCTGCGTCGAACGCGCCCACCTCGCCCGGCGGTTTCGTGCCTCCGCCGTATCCCTACGAGCGGATCGATCGTTTCAAGCCGCTCGCCGAGCGTTTTGATGGCGGGCTGGTCGACTTCTCGATCGGCACGCCGTTCGATCCGCCTCCGCCCGCCGTCGTCGAGCGGCTCGGATCGTCGGGAGCCGAGCGTGGGTATCCGCCCAGCATCGGCTCGCTCGAGTTGCGCACAGCGGTCCGCGACTGGATGGGACGGCGATTCGATGTCGATGTGGCGACCGATCAGATCGCCGCCTGCATCGGCACCAAGGAGTTCGTCGCGACGCTGCCGCAATGGCTCAAGCTGCGACGCCCCGACCGCGACACGGTGCTGTTCCCGGCGATCTCGTATCCCACCTACGAGATGGGCGCGATCTTGGCCGGGTGCCGAGCCGTGGCCGTACCGATGTCGCCGACCGGTGGGCTCCAGCTGGAGGCGATCGATCCCTCCGACGCCGTCAGAGCCTTGGCGCTGTGGGTCAACAGCCCGGCCAATCCGAGTGGGGTGCTCGACGATCTCGGGGCGGTGGCGGCGTGGGGTCGCCAGCACGGCGTCCCGGTGTTCTCCGACGAGTGCTACATCGAGTTCACGTGGGCCGATCGCGGACGCACGATCCTCGAGCACGGCGACCAGGGCGTCGTGGCCGTGCATTCGTTGTCGAAGCGCTCGAACCTGGCCGGCACGCGGGTCGGGTTCTACGTCGGCGACCGCGACCTGGTCGGGTACCTGCAGGAGGTACGCAAGCATGTCGGCATGATGGTGCCCGGACCGGCCCAGGCGGCGGGCGCCGTTGCGCTCGCCGACGATCAGCACGTCTCCGAGCAACGCGACCGGTATCTCGGCCGACTCCGGCGGATGGCCGAGGTGCTGCACCGTTGGTCGGGTCTCGACGTGCCGCTTCCCGAGGGTGGGTTCTACCTGTGGTTCCGTGTCGGTGATGCCTGGCAGTTCACCGAACGATTGGCCGCCGAAGGCGGGGCGCTGGTCAGCCCTGGCGACTTCTACGGTGCTGCGGGTTCGGAGTATGTGCGGGTCGCCGTGGTACAACCTGATGAACACATCGAACTCGTGGCGACACGCCTCGGGGTAGGCGTCTGACGCCGGAGAGACGGGACATGGCGATCAAGTCGAAAGGACGCGGGACGGCGGCGGCGTTCGGACTGCTGTTGTTGTTGGCCGGGCTCGTCGGCGGCGGAGTGCTGTACTGGCAGTCGGTCAATCGAGCCGTCCGAGGTCGTCGACGGCTTTGCGCGAGCGCCGATCGGGTGTACGACGACGCTTCGGTTCACCGAGATCGGCACGTTCTACGTGTTCGAGGACCTCGGCCCCGTGGTCGAGGCGCCGGCCGGGGGCTGCGAACCGTCGGCCGACCCGGATCAGACGTTTGCCTTCGAGCTGACGGGGCCCGACGGCCCGGTCGTGCCGAGGGCCGAGCAGAATCTGTCGTACGACACCGACGACCACGTCGGAACTTCGGTGGCGCGGTTCGAGGTGACGGTGTTGGGCGAATACGAGATCGTGGTCGTCGGGGACGATCGTGTCGGTCGTGGCGGCGATCGGCCGCGACCCGGATGACGGTGTCGATGACCTGCGCCAGCGGGCGATCGTCGTGGCGATCGTCGGTGTCGTGCTGGGTGCGCTCCTGCTGGTGCTGGCGGGCCACCGCTCGAAGCATGCTGCCAGCTTCGTGACGCCCGACGGACCGGGATGGGGGCCACAGCCGACACCGGACGATCATCTCGTGGCGCACGATCGCACGTCGGCGGACAGGTCGCCGGTCAATCCGCACCAGCCTGATCAACAGGTGGCGATCGCCCGGCCGTTGTCGGACGTGAACGAGATGCTGGCGCAACCGCCGGCGCCCAAGCCGGCATCGCCGTGGGGCCCTCCGGTTGCGGGTGAGGCGACGTCGGATCAGCCGGCGGTCGCTCCGGTCGCCGGTCGATGCCGACGAAGACGAGCGAGCAGCCGACGGGCTCACTGATCCGAGAGGGCGACGAGCCGGCCCAGCCGGCGCGACTGAACGGGATCAGAGCCGACGCATCACCGTGACGACGCGTCCGTACAGCGTGACGTCGTCGGCCGGGAACTCGAGCGGCTCCATGTTCGGGTTGGCGGGAACCAGCACGACCCGGTCGCCGTCGGTGCGGAACGTCTTGACCGTGGCCTCTTCACCGGGGATCCCGGCCACCACGATGTCGCCCGAGTTGGCGGTCGCCTGCTGGACGGCGATCACGAAGTCGCCGTCGAGGATCCCGACATCGATCATCGAGTCGCCACGAACACGAAGCATGAACAGATCACCCTCGCCGGTGAAGTCGCTCGGAACGGGGAACAGCTCTTCGACGTTCTCCTGGGCGAGCACGTCGGTGCCGGCCGCGACATCGCCGACCAGCGGCACGTGGCGCACAGGACGGCGCTCCATCACGACACCCGAGTTGGGATCCCAGCGAACTTCGATCGCCCGCGGCTTGGTGGGATCGCGGCGGAGGTAGCCGAGCCGCGGTCAGGGTGTTGAGATGGCTGTGGACGGTGGACGGCGACGTCAGCCCGACCGCCTCGCCGATCTCGCGGACCGAAGGGGGATACCCGCGATCGCGCATCTCGGACTCGATGAAGTCGAGGATGCCCCGCTGTCGCTTGCTGATCTGCTTGTCGGCCATGACCCCATCGTACGGGCGTTCGCCCCGCGAGTCAAACATCTGTTCGGCATACACATGTTCGCGGACATTTGTTCGATTACGGGTTGACGTCGAACGATTGTTCGGGTACAACTGTTCTCCCGTACAGCTGTTCGATTCGTTCAGCAGCTGTCCGGAGGATCGAAACCCTGTCACACCCGCCAATCAGACCCGCCATCAGAATCGCCTCGATGTGCAGTTGGGAGTCCGTCGACATGAGTGCCACCTTCTTGGTTCAGCAACCGGTTCACACCCGCCGAACTCGCACGGCGCCGCCGCGGCGGGTGTCTGAGGCGACGTATCGACGTCGGCGGGCGGTCGTCGGCACCGTGCTCGCCGTGCTGGTCGCGGTCAGCGCCGTGCTGGCCCACGACGTGCTGGCCGGCTCCAGCGGCGTACCTGCCTCCGCCGCTGCGAGCCAGCCGGCACTCGCACACCTGTCGGTCACCGCCCAGCCCGGCGACACGTTGTGGTCGATCGGCGAGGCACACCACGGGTCCGTGTCGCTGGCGCGCTACGTCGACAAGCTGGTCGACATCAACGGTGGGGCCTCGATCCAGGCCGGGCAGGCAGTGCTGCTTCCCTGAGCGTGTCAGTAACCTGGAGCGGGTGTTCTGCCCCAGCTGCCACGCCGACGACACGAAGGTCGTCGATTCGCGCTTGGCCGAAGAGGGCGCCGCGGTTCGCCGTCGCCGTCAATGCCTGACGTGCTCGTATCGGTTCACGACCTTCGAACGTGTCGAGGAGGTGGCGCTCGTCGTGTTGAAGTCCGATGGTCGGCATCAGGCGTTCGACCGGGACAGGATCGTGTCCGGCGTGCTGGCTGCCATCAAAGGTCGCTCGGTCGCCGCTGCCCAGGTCGAGCAACTCGCCACCGAAGTCGAAGACGAGATGCGGTTGCTCGGCGGTGAGGTCACCACCAGTCAGATCGGCCTGAGCGTGCTCGATCGGCTGCGACTGCTCGACGAGGTCGCCTATCTGAGATTCGCATCGGTCTACAAGAACTTCGATGCCGCTGCCGACTTCGAGAGCGAGCTCGAGTTGCTCAGCAAGCTCGCCGAACCCACCGACTGAACACGAACCCCTCGTCGTCGGCGAGCAGGTGCGCCAGATCGAAGCGGCGGTCGATCTCGGGTGCGCCGCTCGGTGAGCCTCGGTCCGGATCCTCCGATCAGTCTCGGTGAGATCGTCAGGTCGAGTTCGTCGATCAGGTCGTCGGCGAGCAGGGCGCCGTTGAGCTGTGGACCACCCTCGGCCTGCACATATCGGACCGATGGCATGATCTCATCCAGCCGACCGACGGCATCGGCCAGATCGACGGCCTGCCCACCGGCTCGGAGTACCTGCACCCTCGATTCGTCGATCTCGGCCGACTCGGGGGCGATCAGGAACCCCGCTCCCGAGGTGAACAGCGGTGTCGCCAGATCGACACGTCCACGGTTGGTGACGACCCCGATTCGTTTGCCGGGCGCGGACGGTGGTCCGTAGCCCTCGCCACGTGCCGTCCCGGCACCGACCAGCACCATGTCGCTGATCTGGCGCAAGGTCACCAAGACGTCGAGATCGTTGGGATTTCCCAACCCGCCGGACGTCCCGTCGATCGAGACCGACCCGTCGAGGCTGGCGACCATGCACAGCCCGACCCACGGACGGTCCGCCCGCGGCGGGCGCTCGATCGCGTAGGCGTCGGCGATCGTGATCGGTGTCGCCGGGGCGGGGTGCAGTCGTCGCAGTGCAGGCTTCATGGCGACGCGATCTTGCCATCCGGCCGGGTGCTTGTGGGTAACCCGAGCTTGTCCACAGCGATGCCCACAGGAATCTCCGTCAATTCACATGGTTGTCCCCTTCCGTTCCACAAGGTCTCGTCCGTATCCTGGGGAGCTCGTGCCGGAGGCGGCGCGATACACGGACGAATCAGTGGAAGGAAATCGGGAGTTGGCCGCGTTGGGGGCGAGCCGGTGACGGACCACGTGGGGACGCATGCGCCCTGAACCTGTGTGTCGCGCTGCCGACCGGTGGCGCGATCAGCTCCGCCGGGTCCGCGTCGCGGCTGGTCAGAGGTTTGTTTTCGGACAGTGCGAGCCAACCGTTGACACGGCTGTAACTACAGTGATGTAATACGACGCCCTCCTGTATTGCACACAAGCTGTTGTGGTTCGAAGGGGGCACCAGGGGAAACCCAACAACATCTTGTGTCGGAACGGTGATCACTGGCCGGCACGCAGCTCGACCACTTCGGAAGGATCACACACATGTCTCTGGCGCCTGAACGACTGACCGCCACAGGTCGAATCGGACTCCGTCGACTCTTCACGTCGCCCGGGGTCGACCCGTTCGACGAGGTCGTCTGGGAGCGCCGTGACGCCCGGATCACGAACTGGAAGGACGGCTCGGTCGCATTCGAGCAGCTCGGCGTCGAGTTCCCGACCGACTGGTCGGTCAACGCCACCAACATCGTGACCCAGAAGTACTTCCGTGGCACGCTCGGCACCCCCGGTCGCGAGAACTCGTTGCGCCAGGTGATCACTCGCGTCGTCGACACGATCACGCAGTGGGGCCGCGAGGGTGGCTACTTCGCCGACGAGGCCGAACAGCAGGCGTTCAGCGACGAGCTGAAGTACATCCTCGTCACGCAGCGGGCGGCGTTCAACAGCCCGGTGTGGTTCAACATCGGCGTCGCCGATGTGCCCCAGCAGGCCAGCGCCTGCTTCATCTTGTCCGTCGACGACAAGATGGACTCGATCCTCAACTGGTATCGCGAAGAGGGCACGATCTTCAAGGGTGGCTCGGGTTCGGGTGTCAACCTGTCGAAGATCCGCTCCAGTGCCGAGCCGCTCGAGGGTGGCGGCACGGCCTCCGGCCCGGTCAGCTTCATGCGCGGCGCCGACGCGTCCGCCGGCACCATCAAGTCGGGTGGCAAGACCCGCCGGGCGGCCAAGATGGTGATTCTCGACGTCGAACACCCGGACATCGAAGAGTTCATCTGGTGCAAGGTCAAAGAAGAACGTAAGGCTCGCGTGCTGCGTGACGCCGGGTTCGACATGGACCTCGACGGTTCCGATTCGTTCTCGATCCAATACCAGAACGCCAACAACTCGGTCCGCGTCACCGACGAGTTCATGCAGGCCGTTGCCGAGGACGCCGACTGGGGTCTCAAGGCGGTCACCACCGGCGAGGTCGTCAAGACGATCCGGGCCCGCGACCTGTGGGGTCAGATCGCCCAGGCCTCGTGGGAGTGCGCTGATCCGGGTCTCCAGTTCGACACCACGATCAACAAGTGGCACACCGCTCACGCAACGGGCCGTATCAACGGTTCGAACCCGTGCTCGGAGTACATGCACCTCGACAACTCGGCGTGCAACCTGGCCTCGATCAACCTGCTCAAGTACCTCGATCTCAACGTCGACAACGGTGACGACACGTTCGACGTCGATGCCTACCAGCACACGATCGAGATGATCTTCACGGCCCAGGAGATCCTGGTCGGTCGCGCCGATTATCCGACCGAGCCGATCGGTGAGAACAGCCGCAAGTTCCGCCAGCTCGGAATCGGCTACGCCAACCTGGGTGCGCTGCTGATGGCGCTCGGTCACGCCTACGACTCACCAGAGGGTCGTTCGTGGGCCGCCGGCCTGACCTCGCTGATGACCGGCCACGCGTACGCCACCAGCGCACGCACGGCTGCCCGGCTCGGCCCGTTCGAGGGCTTCGAGGCCAACGAAGAGCACATGTTGCGGGTGCTGACGATGCACCGCGACGCCAGCTATCAGATCGAGAACGACAGCGTCGTTCCCGACGAGTTGTTGTCGGCCGGCCAGCGGGCATGGGAAGACGCAGTTCGCGACGGCAAAGAGCACGGCGTTCGCAACAGCCAGGCGTCGGTGCTCGCTCCGACGGGCACGATCGGTCTGATGATGGACTGCGACACGACCGGGATCGAGCCCGATCTCGGCCTCGTGAAGATGAAGAAGCTGGTCGGTGGCGGCACGATGCAGATCGTCAACCAGACGATCCCGCGTGCGCTGCGGCGGCTCGGCTACGGCGCCCGGCAGGTCGACGAGATCATCGCCTACATCGACGAGAACAAATCGATCCTGGGTGCACCGCATCTCTCCGCCGAGCACGTCTCGGTGTTCGCCTGCTCGATGGGCGACAACACGATCCACTACGAGGGCCACGTGCGGATGATGGGTGCCGTGCAGCCGTTCCTGTCGGGAGCGATCTCCAAGACCGTCAACATGCCCGAGGAGGCCAGCGTCGAAGATGTCGAGGCGCTCCACCAGCTGAGCTGGGAGCTCGGCCTGAAGGCCGTGGCGATCTACCGCGACAACTGCAAAGTCGGCCAGCCACTGTCGACGGCCAAGAAGGGTGATGCCGAGCAGGGCAGCGGCGGCGACGTCGCCCAGGCGGTCACACAGACGGTCGAGAAGATCGTCGAGAAGATCGTCCACAAGCCGATCCGCCAGAAGCTGCCTCGCACACGCACCGCACGTACCTTCGAGTTCCGCGTCGCCGACTGCAAGGGCTTCGCAACGATCGGCGAGTACGAGGACGGCCAGCCCGGCGAGATCTTCCTGACCGTCTCCAAGCAGGGTTCGACGATGGCCGGCATCATGGACGCCTTCGCCAAGTCGGTCAGCTACGGCTTGCAGTACGGGGTTCCGCTGCGGGGCTACGTCGAGGCGTTCGTGAACATGAAGTTCGAGCCGGCCGGTATGACCGACGATCCCGATGTCCGCTTTGCCGGATCGATCATGGACTACCTGGTGCGCCGACTGGCGCTCGAGTACTTGTCCTACGACGAGCGGGCCGAATTGGGGATCTTCACGATCGCCGAGCGCACCCAGCCCACCCTCCCGGGTGTCGAAGAGGCCGTGATCGAGACCAAGCAGGGCTCCGAGTTGGATCCCGACCCCAAGAGCGTTCCGTCTGCCGACGAACTGGCGTCGGCGCTGGAAAGCGGCGCGATCGCCCCGACCGTCGAGGACAACACACCGGCGCGCGGGATCACGGGTGCTTCGCAGGCTGCAACGCGACCGATCGATGCCCCGATGTGCATGCAGTGTGGTGTCCACATGGTGCGCGCCGGGAGCTGCCACGCCTGCCCGAGCTGCGGTAGCACCAGCGGCTGCAGCTGAACTCGGCACACCACGACTGACGGCCCCGGGGCATCCGCCTCGGGGCCGTTGCGCGGCTCGGGCGTCCACCGGTCGGGATCCCATCGCCCGGGCGGGCGTCGGGCGGGCGTCGCTCGGGTGGAGCTCGGTACGTATCGGACGTTGCTGGTTGGCAACCCGGAAGGTCGCTGCGACGATGTGGGCATGACCCTTCGAGATGCGAACATCGATCGTCTCCGCAATGGCCTGTTCGACGTGTTGGTGATCGGCGCAGGGATCAACGGGGCGGTGTCGTCGGCTGCGCTCGCCGGTCGCGGCGCCTCGGTGGCGATGATCGATCGTGGCGATTTCGGCAGCTTCACCAGCCAGGAATCGTCGAACCTGGTGTGGGGCGGCTTCAAGTATCTCGAGCACTACGAACTGCCGCTGGTGTTCGGGCTGTGCCGCTCGCGCAACCGTCTGATGAAGGCCTACCCCGACAACATCAAGGAGATCGGTTTCCTGGCGGCGCTCGACCGTACGGCGCCCTACCCGCCGTGGTTCGCCGGGCTCGGCGCACTGGCGTACTGGATGATCGGGCTGTTCGGCACGAAGCCGCCGAAGGTGTTCGATGCGGAACGGGTCAAGCTCGAAGAGCCGGCGATCGACACCACAGGGCTCCGGGGAGGCATCCAGTACCAGGACGCCTACTTGATCGACAACGATTCACGGTTCGTCTTCTCGTTCGTGCGTTCGGCGATCGAGGCCGGGGCGAGCGTCGCCAACTACGTCGAGTTGGTGTCGGCAGAACGTGTCGACGGCCGGTGGGTCGCCCATCTCCGCGACGTCGACAGCGGTGACCAGTTCGTCACCTCGGCGCGGGTGATCGTCAACGCCGGCGGACCGTTCGTCGACCAGGTCAACGACCAGTGGGGGCTCGAGAGCGAGCACCGGATCGTGTACTCGAAGGGCATCCATCTCGTGGTGCCGCGCCTCACGACCAACCGACACGATCGTGTGCTCGCCTTCTTCGACGACACGCAGCGACTGTTCTACGTGATCCCGATGGGTCGCCGTTCGGTGATCGGCACGACCGACACTCGGATCGATACCCCGTTCACCGCGGTCGACAACGATGATCGCCAGTTCCTGCTGCAACAGATCAACGCCCGGCTGGCGCTCGAGACGCCCCTCACGGTCGGCGACATCATCGCCGAGCGCTCTGGTGTACGACCGCTCGTGGTCAAGCGTCACGGCGACGACAAGAAGCACGTCGACTGGACGTCGCTCAGCCGCAAGCACGAGATCGAACGCGACGACGATCTCAACGTGGTGACGATCTTCGGCGGCAAGTTGACCGACTGCCTCAATGTCGGCGAGGAGGTCAGCCACGAGATCGAGCAACTCGGGATTCCGCTCGAGAAGGATCTCGAGAACTGGTACGGCGAACCGGCCAAGGCGACGCGCGCCGAGTTCTTCCGTCAGGCCAAGCTGATGAAGCTCGACCGGCTCCGCACGAAACCGGACACCGAGCCGCTCAGCGACCGGCTGTGGCGACGCTACGGGCGGCGGGCGTTCGATCTGCTCGAGGCGATTCGTGCCGACCCGACGATGGGCGAGGACATCATGGGCTCGGCCGACTACTTGCGGGCCGAGCTGCACAACGCTGCCGAGCACGAGATGATCGTCAAGCTCGACGACTTCATGCGTCGCCGTTCGAAGATCGATCTGGTCGTGCCCGACGACGAGATCCGCAACTCGGCTGGTTTGAGCGAGGTCGCCGAGATCCTGTTCGGCGAGCAAGCAGAGCGTCGGCTCACCGAGTACTTCGACGAGAAACCGCGAATCGGTTAGAGGCGTCAGCTGCTCGAACGGCTGTCGTGGGCCCGCGTCGGGGTGACCGGCAGCACACCGATCGTCTGATCGGTCACCAACTCGGCCTGCACATCGATGATCACGTGGGCCGCAGCTTTCGTGTAGATGCACATCTCGCCGTCGGCGAGGTCGACGAGCGCCAGGTTCGTGGTCGTCTGGCCGATGCCGTGGTTGAGGTTCGAGGTCGCCGGGCGGTCGACGCCGCGGAGCACGTCGCAGCGTCCGACCGAGATGTAGCCGGCGGCTTGCGTGTCGGTCACGGTGACCGCCACCGCCACCGCCGGGCTGTCGATGTCGAGGTCGAGCGGGATCACGGCGCCCGCCTCCGGCCGTCCGTCGCACCATGCCGGGTCGCATTGGCGCGTGTCGAGGACTCGGTCCGGAGCCTCGAGGCTCCACCCGTAGCCGTCTCCGTCGGTGAGCCGTCCGAGTTCGTCGACCACGACGTGGGCCTCGGTCAACGTGTAGACGCACGCGCCCGCATCGCCGCCTTCGATCACGACCAGATTCGATCGTGCGGTGGCATCCATGTAGTTGACGTTGGAGAACACGCTGTTCTCGCCGACCGAATCGCATTGTCCCGCCTGGGCGAAGCCCGGTCCACGTCCGTCGACCACCGCGACGTTGGCGATTCGCGCTCCGCCGTCGTCGGTCGGGATGACGTGCCGTTCCCCGTCGCCGACCGGGCCGTCGTGGCATTCCAGCAGTGGGGTGCACGAGCCCTGCTGGCGGGTGTCGGTGACGCGTGTCGGATCGGAGGACTCGAACCAGAGTCGATCGCCCTCCGGACCGAGATACGCCACCACGTCGACGATGCTGTGGACGTCGGTCGAGCGGTACACACAGAATCTGCCATCTTCGGACAGCGGCACCACCGCCATCGTGGCGATCGTCTGGTCGGTCTCGAACGTGATCGCCGACGTCGTACGCAGGCCCGATCTGGCGGCGCAATCCTCGAGCGTGAGGTAGCCCGGTCCGCCGGGTTCGGTGACGGTGAGATTGATCATCGCCGCCACCGCACCGGCGGGGGGATCGAGCTGGATCGGAAGCCGCCAGGTCGCCTCGGGACGACCGCTGAGATTGCAGACCTCGTCCGTTTCGCCGTCGTCATCGATCACGTCGAAACACGTGCGGCGCGGGTCGTTGGAGATGTTGAACTCGGCGATCGCCTCGGCCTGGAGCGGGGTACCGCGGAACTCGAAGTGGGGCGGGTCGCGATAGACGTAGTCGCGTTGCGTCGTCGTGTCGCTGCACCCACTGTTCCAGCCGTATCCGCCCCAGTACAGGCCCCACCGCTCGGCGGTCTCGATCACCCAGCGTGGTAGGTCGGTCTGGATCGGGGTGGCGCAGGCGGTCTGGCCGTCGACGCCGGAGTATCCCCTGATCGGATTGGTGGTGGCATTCATGTCGATCGCCAACCCCCAGGCATGGTTCGAGAGGTCACCTGGGTCGCCGGACGGGCAACTCCACCCACCGTTGCCGCTGGTGCACCGGAACGAATAGCCGCTGGCGCCGTACACCCGATAGCCGTTGGTGGCGATCTCGTCGAGGAAGCCCTCGAACAGCGCTTGGGCACCCACATGGGTCTCCAGCAGGCCCGGTCGCATACCGGCCACTTCGGCGCCGTTGGAGGCGATCTGATCGGCTTCCCACTGGCCCAATGCCGGCGAACCGTTGTACCAGTACCCATTCCAGTTCCAGCCCTCGCCGACGCCCGGCGCCGGGGGAGTGCCCCAGCCCGTTTCGGCCGGATCGGCGTAGAACGCCAGCAGGCATCCTGCGACGTCGCCCGAGTCGGCTTGCGCTGGTGAACACCGGGGCGGTGCCACGGGCAGTTGCCACGGCGTCTCGTCGAGCGCCTGCACGGTCGGCGCGGGCGCCGCCAGCGGCGCGATGATCGACAGCGTGCCGGTAGCCAGCAAGGCCCCTGCCAACAGCATCGATCGAAACATGCAGCCTGTTCTCCTTGGATCAGCCATCCCCGATTTCGTCATCGAACCGTAACAGGGGCCGCTTCTCTTGTGCTGTCGGCGGATTGGCGGACGGTCTTGAGCGGCGAATCGTCAAGATCGTCCCCGGGGATCCAGCGGAGAGGTCGCTTCGCTGCGTCTCGATTCCGCATCGATCCCCCGTGACGACTGGTCGCGGTTCGCTCGACGGCTCACGCTCCAGGCGCTCCGGGACACCCCTTGGGTAGGGTCACCCGGGTGATCTCGTGTGTGTACTGCGGTGGGGCTCACGAGCGCCCTGCGGACGTCCGGCAGTGCTGGGCGGATCGTGGCGGCGACCAGGCCGTCGACCAGCCCGAGCCGGCGCTCGATCCGACGCCGCCCGAGCCCACAACGGCCTCACCGTCGGTGGCCACTGGAAACTCCCCGTCGCCCCGGCCTCGAAGCCGTCCACGCCGTGCGTCCGTCGACCGGATCGTGGTACCGGTCGAACGCGGCCCGGTCGCACTCGGCCGTCACGTCATCGTGGCGCCGGCTCAGCCGGTGCCGGCCGACTGGTCGAACGCCGATCGGGTCGTGATCGACGCCGAGTCGCTCGCCGATCCCTCGGCGACCACGGCTGCGCTTCGAACCGATGCCTTCGCCGCCACCGCCCGCGTGATCGAGTTGGCCGTCGACTTCGAGACGGCTCCCGAATCGGTCGACGATCGTCACCCGCACGAACTCGGACCAGGTCATGCGTTCCCGCTCGACGAGTTGTACCACCTGGTCTGGGAGAACTCGATCGACGCTCGTGATCCACAGGTGCCCCGCTGGGAGGTCATCGATCGCGCCGTCGAACTCGGCGCCGCCTTGGTCGCCCCGGGCTCGCCCGGCGACATCGTCACCCCCGACGGCACCGCGGTGTGGATCGACGCCGGACCGATACGGCATCTCGACCCGATCGCCGACGTGCCGGTGATCCATGTCGTACAGATCGAGCACGGCAGCTTCGGTCTCGCGCGCCCCAACCTGTCCGATGCGGCGTTGGCGCCCGACCAGCTGGCGGCGGTCACGCATCCGGGCGGCCCGGCTCGCATCATCGCTCCCGCCGGCTCCGGCAAGACCCGCGTGCTGACCGAGCGCGCTCGGCATCTGCTCGATGTGTGGCGGCTCCCGCCGTCGTCGGTCAGCTTGGTGGCGTTCAACAAGCGCGCCCAGGAGGAGATGGTCGAACGCACCGCCGATCTGCCGGCCCTGCAGGTGCGCACCCTCAACGCGATGGCGCTGGCGATCGTCAACGGGCGCCCGCCCTTCGCCTCGCAACCACGTTCGTGGCGGACGATCGACGAGCCCGACGTACGGCGCATCCTGCAGCGCTTCGTCACCGTGCCGAGGCGCCGCAACACAGACCCGCTGGCGCCGTGGATCGACGCCCTCAGCCTGGTGCGGCTCGGATTGGTCGACCCGACCGAGGTCGAACTCCGCTACGGCGGCGACGTCGACGGTCTCGGCGAGGTCTACCCGCAGTACGTGGCGGCGCTCGAACGGGAGGGTCTCGTCGACTTCGACGGGCAGATCTCGCGAGCGATCCAGGTCCTGCTCACCCAGCCCGCAGCGCGTCGCGTCGCACAGCGCGCCAGCCGGGTGCTGCTGGTCGATGAGTTCCAGGACCTCACACCGGCGCACCTGTTGCTGGTTCGCCTGCTGGCGGCGCCAGGTGGTGCGGTGTTCGGTGTCGGCGACGACGATCAGACGATCTACGGCTACAACGGAGCCGATCCGGGCTGGTTGATCGACTTCGGGCGTTGGTTCCCGGGGGCCGGCGACCACCCGCTCGAGGTCAACTACCGATGCCCGGCCGGCGTCGTCGAGGTCGCCGACCGGCTGCTGCGCCACAACCGGCGCCGTGTCGACAAGGTCATCCGGGCAGCGTCGCTCGACACCGGCGGTTGGTCGGCAACATCGTCCGATGACCCGGTTGGCGTCACGCTGGCCACCGTGCAAGCCGCGATCGAGGCCGGTTCGCCGGCGTCCGACATAGCGGTGCTGACACGGGTCAACGCCACGATCGCGCCGGTCCAGGTCGCGCTCGCAGCAGCCGGCGTGCCGATCGCGGGCGGGGTCGGCACCGAGTTCGTCGAGCGCACGGCGATCCGGGCGGCGCTCGCCTGGCTGCGGCTGGCGCGAGGCGCCAAGTTCTCACCCGACGATCTCGGCGAGGCGTTGCGTCGTCCCTCCCGGCCACTCCACCCGCGTATCTCCGACTGGGTCGCAGAGCAACGCGATGCCGAGGCGTTGCTGCGGCTGGCCGATCGGCTCACGAACGAGCGTGATGCGGGCAGGGTCACCGAGTTCGTCGGCGACATCGCACGCCTGCAGGCGATGGTCGCCGACGGCTGCACCACCTCGCGCCTGTTCGACGCGCTGATCGACGAGATCGGGTTGGGTGGGGCGGTCGCCACGCTCGATCAGAGCCGGCGCGGCATGAACCGGTCGGCACAGGGTGACGATCTGACGGCGCTGCGCCAGCTCGCCCGCCAGCACGACGATGTCGCCACGTTCGACGCTTGGCTGCGCCAGCATCTCGCCACGCGTCGCCATCCGGCCGGCGTGATGTTGGCCACCGTGCACCGCGTCAAGGGTCAGGAGTGGCCGCACGTCGTGGTTCACCTGGCCGATGCCGATCAGTTCCCACACCGATTGGCCGACGACACCGAAGAGGAGCGACGGTTGTTCCACGTGGCGATCACGCGGGCCGCGACCCACGCATCGATCGTCAGTGGCGAGTCGCCCAGCCCGTTCGTCGCCGAGCTCACGTCCGAGCCGCCCGAGCACGCCCCGCTGCCACTCGAACCGACACGTCCCTCCGCCCCGGCAACGGCTCGTCGGCGGGCCGAGCCCTCCGACCATCCGCTGCTCGAGCGTGGGCGTGTGATCGCCGTGCCCGGTCTCGTGCTGATCGATCAGGGGCACGAATGGGTCATCACCGATCTGGAACCGATGGCGGCGGTCGCCGAGCGCAACGGTGCCACCCGCCGGTTCGAGATCGGCGCCAAGGTCGAGACGGG
Source organism: uncultured Acidimicrobiaceae bacterium (assembly GCA_963722635.1). Lineage (GTDB taxonomy): Bacteria > Actinomycetota > Acidimicrobiia > Acidimicrobiales > Ilumatobacteraceae > Ilumatobacter. The sequence continues at coordinate 8,453 of CAVRNX010000003.1, read as the reverse complement.
CGGGCGCCAGCGTGGCGTGCTCGGGCCGCGGCCCGGCGAGGTCGACGAGGCGAGCGCCAGGTTGTTCGATCGCCTGCGCAGCTTCCGCGATCGTGTGCGCAATGGCAAGCCGGCCTACACCGTGTTCGACGACAAGACGCTGGCGGCGATCGCCACCGCCCTGCCGAACGATCTCGACCAGCTGGCGCGGGTCAAGGGGGTCGGGCCCTCCAAGCTCGAGCAGTACGGCGACGACGTGCTGGCGATGGTGGTCGACGCGCTCGACGATTGATCGGCGTTGCTGACAACGCTGCTCGTGCGTCCGGCGGCGGGTACCGTCGGTTTCGTGAACCGACGATCTGCACCTGGCGGAGCGACCCTCCTGGCGGGGCGTGCTGCACAGTTGGGCGTTCTTCCTCGCGATTCCGGCTGGCGTGTTGCTGATCGTCTTCGCCGATGGTGCCGCCGGTCGGACGGCCGCCTCGATCTACACCGGCACCCTGCTGCTGGTGTTCGGCACGTCGGCGTCCTACCACCGACTTGGCCCAGTCGTATCGGGCTCGTCACATCATGCAGCGGCTCGACCACGGCATGATCTACCTCCTGATCGCGGGTACGTATGCCCCGATCTGTCTGGTCGCGCTGCCAAAGCGGTGGGGCATCCCGCTGTTCGCCTCGATCGGCGTGATCGGCCTGCTCGGCATGGTGATCAAGCTCGCCGCGATCCAACGACTGCAATGGTTGGCCTATGCCCTCTACCCGGTCATGGGATGGGCGGCCGTGATCGCCACGCCGGCGCTGCGATCGTCGATGAGCCCGCTCCAGATCGGGCTCGTCATCGGTGGCGGGGTGGCGTACACGGTCGGTTTCCCGGTGTTGCTCCTGAAGCGACCCGATCCGTGGCCAAGCGTGTTCGGCTACCACGAAGTGTGGCACGGGTTCACCGTGCTGGCGGCCGTACTGCACTTCGGTGCCGTCGCGCTCGTCGTGTCCTGAGCACCTTGTCGTTCGATCGCTACGTCGTCGTCGACTGGAGCGCCCGCAGTGCACCGGCTACCGGAGCAGATTCGATCTGGATCGCCGACCTGGCGGGTGGTGAGGTCGAGCTGGCGAATCCACCGACGAGGCGTCGTGCCGCCGATCGGTTGCACGAGATCCTCGACAGCAGCGGCGACGACCGTGTCCTGCTCGGGTTCGATGCCTCGCTCGGGTATCCGTCCGGAACCGCCGCTCTGCTCGGGCTGAGCGGTACACCGTGGCACTCGACGTGGCAGTTGATCGCCGACTTGTCGACTGATGACGAGCGCAACCGCAACAACCGATTCGACGTGGCGGCCGAGTTGAACCGGCGGATCGGCCGAAGTCCAGGCCCGTTCTGGGGATCTCCGCCGTCGTCAGCCGGTGAGCACCTCGCTTGCACCAAACCCGGCACGTTCGCGGTCGGCGAGTTCCGCATCGACCGAACGGCGCCTGCGTGCAAGCAGGGCTTCGGCCGGCCTCGTGCTGGCAGCTGCTCGGAGCGGGAAGTGTCGGGGGTCAGACCCTCACGCTGCTCCCGGTGCTGGTCGAGCTGCTCGCCGGACGGCCCGACCGGTTCGACGTGCTGGCCATTCACCACCGGGCTCGACGGCACCCAACCCGGTCGCGGGAGCGGTGGTGGTGGCCGAGGTCTGGCCGACGTTGTTCGGGCCGGTCGGCAACGGTGCACTCGTGAAGGACGCCGTCCAGGTGCGAGACACCGCCCTGACGCTGCGAGACGCTGATCGCAGCGGTGCCCTGCGGACGTGGTTGGCGCCCGAGCTCACCGACGACGTGGCGGTCCGGGTGGTGTCGGAGGAAGGCTGGGTTCTGGGCGCTGCCGAGGGCGACCTTCGGCCATGACCGTCATGGCCGCACGTTCGATGCGGTGAGTTCGATCGAGAACGCCGTCAGCGCCAGCCGCCTCGGCGACCGAACGTCTCCGACTCGAAGCGGGCCGTGGCGCGGTCGGTCGAGTGCAACGGCAACGTGGGGTGGTCCCTCAGCGCGTCGTCGCCACCTTCGCTACCGTCGCACGATGAGGTTCACTCGACGTGCCAGGTGCCGTTGCTGCGCAGCAGTGCGGACAGATCGCCGGGACCCTTCGACTCGCTCGCCTCGGCGAGCTGGGCGCTGACGGCGGACGTGTACTCCTGACGTTCGATGTCACGGAAGACGCCGAACGGAGTGGGGGAGTGGTCGTCGGTGTTGAGGCGGGCGAGGGCGAACGCCAGTGACGGGTACGGGTGGTGCTTGTCGTGCACCAGGATGTTGTCGCGCCCGACGTCGGCGACTTCCACGAGTCGCAGGAAGCCGTCGCTGCCCATCATGACCCCACGCTGTTGCTCGGCGCCGAACAGGATCGGCTCGCCGTGTACGAGATCGATCATCATCTCGTCGCGGACGCTGCGCTTGGTGATGTCGTTGAACTGACCGTCGTTGAACACGTTGCAGTTCTGGTAGATCTCGACGAACGAGGCGCCGCGATGTTCGTGGGCCGCCCGGAACGTCTCCATCATGTGTTTGCGGTCGAGGTCGTGGGTGCGGGCCACGAAGCTGGCCTCGGCGCCGAGCGCGACCGACAGCGGGTTGAACGGTGGGTCGATCGAGCCGAACGGCGTCGACTTGGTGACCTTTCCGACCGGCGAGGTGGGCGAGTACTGGCCCTTGGTGAGCCCGTAGATCCGGTTGTTGAACAACAGGATCGTCAAGTTGACGTTGCGTCGCAGGGCGTGGATCAGGTGGTTGCCGCCGATCGACAGGCCGTCGCCGTCACCGGTGACGACCCACACGTCGAGGTCGGGGCGGGCAACCGCGAGCCCGGTGGCGATCGCCGGTGCGCGCCCGTGGATCGAGTGCATGCCGTACGTGTTCATGTAGTACGGGAACCGGCTCGAGCAGCCGATACCGGAGATGAACACCGTGTTCTCGGTGGCGATCCCGAGCTCGGGCATCAGCTGCTGTACGGCGGTGAGGATGCCGTAGTCGCCGCAGCCGGGGCACCAACGAACCTCTTGGTCGCTGGTCCAGTCCTTCTTGGTGGTGAGATTGACAGCGGTGTCGGTCATGATCCGAGGGCCTCCTCGATCGCGGTTTCGATCTCTCTGGCGGTGAACGGGAGGCCAGCGACCTTGCTGACCGACTGGGCGTCGATGAGGTACTTGCCCCGCACCACGTGGCAGAGCTGACCGCGGTTGAGTTCGGGGACCAGCACCTTGTCGTACCGTCCCAACAACTCGCCGAGATCGTTCGGGAGCGGGTTGAGGTGCTCGAGGTGGATCCAGGCCACCTTCGTGCCGGTGCGGGTCTTGCGCTGGACGGCTGCGTGGACCGCCGCCCAGGTCGAGCCCCAGCTGAGCAGACAGATGTCGGCATCGGGATCGCCACCGATGACGATCGGACGGTAGTCGTCGGCGATCCGGTCGATCTTGGCCTGGCGGAGCTTGCCCATCAGGGCGTGGTTCTCGGGCGTGTAATTGACGTTGCCGGTCTTGTCGGCCTTCTCGAGGCCGCCGACGCGGTGCATCAGGCCGGGCGTGCCGGGGATCGCCCATGGGCGCGCCAGCGTGTCGTCGTCACGCAGGTAGGGAAGGAACACCGGATTGCCATCGTCGTCGGTGCCGTTCGGCTCGGTGGTGAACCGAACCGAGATGTCGGGCAGGGTCGAGACATCGGGGATCCGCCACGGTTCGGAGCCATTGGCGAGGTAGCCGTCGGACAGCAGGATCACCGGCGTGCGGTACTTGAGGGCGATCCGGGCGGCTTCGATGGCGGCGTAGAAGCAGTGGGCCGGGCTGTAGCTGGCGACCACCGGCAGCGGCGCCTCGCCGTGCCGGCCGTACAACGCCAGGTTGAGATCGGACGCTTCGGTCTTGGTGGGCAGGCCCGTCGATGGGCCACCGCGCTGGATGTCGACGATCAGGAGCGGGAGCTCGATCGACATGGCCAGCGAGATCGTTTCGCTCTTCAGGGCCAGGCCGGGACCACTCGTGGTGGTGACCCCGAGATGACCGGCGAAGGCGGCGCCGAGCGCCATGCCCACCGCAGCGATCTCGTCCTCGGCCTGCACGGTACGGACGCCGAAGTGCTTGTGCTTCGAGAGCTCGTGGAGGATGTCGCTGGCCGGGGTGATCGGGTACGAGCCGAGCGTCACCGGCAGCTCGGCGAGCTGGCCGGCAGCGACGAGGCCCCAGGCGAGCGCCATGTTGCCGGTGATACTGGTGTACTCGCCCGCCGGCAGCTGGGCGGAGTGGACCTCGTAGCGGTGGCCGACCTGCTCGGTGGTTTCGCCGAACGCGAACCCGGCCTTGAAGGCGGCCGTGTTGGCGGCGGCGACCTGCTCGTTCGACGCGAACTTGGTCTGGATCCACTCGAGCGTCGGTGCGGTCGGGCGGGTGTACATGAACGACACCAGCCCGAGGGCGAAGAAGTTCTTCGAACGTTCGGCGTCTCGTGGCTTGACGCCGACCGGCTCGCAGGCGTCTTTGGTGAGCGACGACATCGGGACCCGGATGACCCGGTAGCCGTTGACCGTTCCGTCTTCGAGCGGATTGGTTTTGAACTCGGCCTTCTCGAGGTTGCGCTCGTCGAACGCATCCTCGTTGACGATCAGGGTGCCGCCCTGTTCGAGCCGGGCGAGGTCTGCTTGGAGGGCGGCCGGGTTCATGGCGACCAGCACATTCGGTTCGTCGCCCGGTGTCGTGATGTCGTGGTCGGAGATGTGGACCTGGAAGCTCGACACGCCACTGATCGTGCCCTGCGGCGCCCGGATCTCGGCGGGGAAGTCGGGGAGTGTGGACAGGTCGTTGCCGAGTACCGCGCTGACCGAACTGAAGCGGTCGCCGGTGAGCTGCATCCCGTCGCCGGAGTCGCCGGAGAATCGAACCACGAGTCGGTCGAGGACCGCCGCGTCGTCGGACGCGCCGTGATGGCGGTCGATCATGTCCGTCATGATGTTGTGTCTCTCTCACCGGCGCCGTTGCCGGGTGGATGGGTGTTGTCGGCTTCAGCTTAGCGAGCGGGTCAGCTCGGCGTTCGGTACCCCAGACCGGTTCGTCACGATTTTGCCTCCGACCAACGCCGGATCACGCTCACGTCGACGACGTACCGCACCGCACGGTCGGGCGACCAGTGGTGTGCCGCCTCGGCGAGCGCCTCGTGCAGCAGCTCGGCGACCTGATCGGCGTGTGCTTCGGGGGCGTGCACGATCAGCTCGTCGTGCAGGCACAACACGATCCTGGCGCCCAGCGCGGCGCCGCCGGCGCGCACGATGATCGCCCACACCTTGAAGAACTCGGCAGCCGCACCCTGGATCGTGGCGTTGCGGGCGAATCGGCCGCGGGCGGCGGCGACACGCCGGGCGCGGTCGATGTCACCTTCGATCGAGTCGTCGACCCACATCCGCACCCGCCGGCCCCCGACGGTGAACACGTCGTCGCCGGCGCGTCCGGCTGCGGCAGCACGTTCGAGGTAACCCATCGCCGTCGGGTAGTTGCGCTCCAGGCCGCGCAGGGCATTGGCCGACTCACCGGTCGTCGAGCCGTACATCGCTCCGAGCACGGCGACCTTGGCGATCGCCCGGTCGACGCGCAGGCGGGAGGCGATCGGCTGGTAGAGGTCGTCATCCTGGGTGGCGGCGATCAGGGACTCGTCGCCGGAGACCGCCGCCAGGATGCGCGGCTCGATCTGGCCGAGGTCGGCCCGGACGAACACGTGGCCGGGCTCGGCGGCGACGGCCGGGCGCATCTCGGCGGGCAGGTTGTGCAGTCCGGCCGACGCCGTCATCCGGCCGGCGGCACCGTCGCTGCCGGTCCATTCGCCCCGCAGCCGCCCGCCGCGTACGTGCTCGTCGAGCCACCGGTACCCGTAGGTCGTGGCGATTCGCTCGGCCTTGCGCCACGCCAGCAGTGCCTCGACGACCGGATGGGTCTGGCGGTGCTGCTCGAGTCGCCAGGCCCGGGTGTCGGGCACGTCGACGGCCACCCGCCGCAGCATCGATTTCACATCGGCTGGATTGCGAAGATCGACACTCGGTCCTGGGCCGAGGTGGCGCAGCACCTCGGCGTCGCGTCGACGCCGTGTCTGCTCGGCCTCGACGTCGTTGGCCGGCCGTGGCCCGACCGCCTCGGCGATGATGCGGTGCACCTCGGCGTCGTCGATCGGCAGGCCTTCGAGCGTGAGTTCGGCACACAGGAACTCGGCGGCCGACTCGGAATGGGCGGTCGACAGCGCCCGATCCGGATAGGGCGCTGGGCCAGCAGTGTTCGCTGCAGTTCGACGGCCTCCAAGCTCAGCGCCGCCCAGCGTGCGAGCCGTTCGGGAGACGTGCCCCATCCGCCGCTCGCCCATTCCGGACGCAGATGGCCGTCGGGTCGGACCGGGCACTCCGGGTCGTCTCCCTCGTCGGCGTGCGAGCCGAGCAGGTCGAGCTGGCCCATCGTCGGAAGTGAATCGACCGGCAGGTCGTGCAGCCACGCCCAGGCGGCGGCGATCGAGGTTCGCCAACCGCCGTGGAGCAACCGGTGCACGGTGAACACGTCCCAGCAGCGGGCGATCGCCACCCCGCGCTCGGCCAACAGGTCCGCACTCGAGCGGTCCCACCAGATCCAGCGTGGGGCGATCGTGGAGTCGATCGCCTCGATCACGGCGCCCGGGTCGGAGCAGGCGATCGGCGCGATATCCGCCGGCGCAGGCGAGCCCGACCCCGATCTCGGGTCGAAACGCGACGGCGAGGTCGTCGCTGCGTTCGACGGCGTGCTCACGCAACCAGGCCGAGGCCTCGTCGAGTGCGGTGGCGTCGCTCATGCTGGGCGAGTCTGGCACGCTCGTGCAACACCTCGGCGGTGCAGACTGGGGTGGTGCTGTTCGTCGATCTCGCACTCACATCACGACGCGTCGCCGAAACCGCCAAGCGCTCCGACAAGATCGCCGCCCTCGCCGGTGCTCCTGGCTGGGGCGGCACCCGACGAGATCGAGGCGCTCGTCGCGTTCGGCGTCGGGGAGACGCGGCTCGGCCGGATCGGGATCGGTTGGGCCACGATCGGTGAGGTTCGGCCCAGCCCGGTCGGTCGACCGACGCTGTCGGTCGGCGACGTCGACCGGGCGATCGTCGAGATCGCCGTCGATCGGCGGCAGCGGTTCGGTGGCGCGCCGGCGCCAGGTGTTGCACGACGTGTTGGCGATCGCCACCGAACCCGAACAGGCGTTGATCCGGTCGATCCTGGGCGGCGAGTTGCGTCAAGGCGCGCTCGACGGCGTGATGACAGCCGCCGTCGCGAAGGCGGCAGGTATCCCGGTGGCCGAGGTGCGACGGGCGGCGATGTTCGCCGGATCGCTGCCAGAGGCCGCACGGGTGGCGTTGACGGACGGCAGCCCAGGGCTGGCCGGCATCGTGCTGACTCCGTCGAGACCGGTGCAGCCGATGCTGGCGTCGGCAGCATCCGATGTTGCCGACGCGCTGGCGGCGACCGGTCCGGCCTCGGTGGAACTGAAGCTGGACGGCGCCCGCATCCAGGCTCACCGTGCGAGCGGGGAGGTGCGGCTGTTCACCCGCAACCTCAACGACGTGACCGAACGCCTGGGCGGCGTCGTCGAGGTGGTGCAATCGTTGCCGGGTGGCGATCTGGTGCTCGATGGCGAGGTGCTCGGCATCGACGAATCGGGGTCACCGCGTCGGTTCCAGGACACGATCGGCGACTTCGGGGCCGAGGGTCGCCCGAGAGGGGGCCGTGGGAGTGGTCTGCAGGCGTTCTTCTTCGACGTGTTGCACGTCGGCGTGTCGGTCGTCGACGAGCCACTGTCGGTACGTCGAGAGATGCTCGCCACGGTCGTGCCGGCCTCGAGCCGTCTGCCGTCGATCGTGACGGCCGATCCCGTCGAGGCCCAGCGCTTCCTCGATCGGGCGATCGGTGCCGGGCACGAGGGCGTGATGGTCAAGGACCTCGAGGCCACCTACGACGCCGGCCGCCGTCGGCGGGGCGTGGCGCAAGGTCAAGCCGGTCTACACCTTCGACCTCGTCGTGCTGGCGGTCGAGTGGGGCCACGGCCGGCGCCAAGGCTGGCTGTCGAACCTGCACCTCGGCGCCCGTGGCCAGGACACGGTGATTTCGTGATGGTCGGCAAGACGTTCAAGGGCCTCACCGACGAGATGTTGCGCTGGCAGACCGAGCGGTTCCTGCGCTGAAGATCGGCGAGGGCACCGGCCGCGACCGTCATGTCGTGCACGTTCGCCCCGAACAGGTGGTCGAGATCGCCGTCGACGGTGTCCAGTTGTCGACCCGATACCCCGGCGGAGTGGCGCTGCGGTTCGCCCGGGTCCGCCGGTACCGGGACGACAAGTCGGCGGCCGAAGCGGATCCGATCGATCAGGTTCGCGATCTCGTACGATGAGTCGGGTGTTGTGCCCTCGATCTCTGCAGTCGGTTAGGAATCGCGCCGATTCGTGCCTCGACGTCGTG
>CAVRNX010000002.1:0-71477 GCA_963722635.1 uncultured Acidimicrobiaceae bacterium | reverse complement strand
CCCGCCGGCGCAGACGGAGGAGGACCCGGATGTTCGGGATGCTCGGGAGCCGGATCCGATCTTCTCGGATCGGCGACTGGCGGCGACCTACGACGTATCCGAGGGCGATCGCAATGATCTCGACGCCTACGAACAGATCGCCGACGAACTCGGTGCCCGCTCAGTGTTGGATGTCGGCTGTGGAACGGGCGACTTCGCGTGCCGTTCGGCGCGCCGAGGGTTCGGGGTCACCGGTCTTGATCCGGCCGCCGCCTCGGTCGAGATCGCAGCGGCCAAACCCGGAGCGGCACGCGTGACCTGGATCGTCGGTGATGTGAATGCCCTGCCACCGATGCAGGTCGACATGGCGACGATGACGGGCAACGTGGCCCAGGTTTTCGTCGCAGACGATGAGTGGCTGGCGACGCTGCGAGGTATCCGCGCTGCACTCCGACCCGGCGGACACCTGGTGTTCGAGACGCGTGTCCCGGCGGCAAGGGCATGGGATGACTGGACCCCGGAACGCACCCGCCAGCGGGCAGCGCTCCCCAACGGTGACAGCGTCGAGACGTGGTGCGAAGTCACCGGTGTCGAGGCTGGACTCGTGAGCTTCCGCTGGACGAACGTGTTCGAGTCCGACGGTGCGAGGCTCACGTCGGACTCGACGCTGAGGTTCAGAACCAGCGACGAGATCGAGCGTTCGCTACGCGCCACCGGGTACCTGGTGGTCGACATGCGCGATGCACCCGACCGGCCGGGCAGGGAGATGGTGTTCATCGCTCGACGTCAGTGACGACGGCGAGTCCGTCGGTGCCGGTCAGGGTTGGTAGGAGAGGATCGTGCCGAGCAGACGCTCGGTCGCCTCGACACTGAGGCCCTTGCGCTCGGCGTAGCTCTCGACCTGGTCGCGTTGGATCCGGCCGACCGCGAAGTACGACGCCTCGGGGTGAGCGAAGTACAGACCCGACACCGACGACCCCGGTGTCATCGCGTACGACTCGGTCAGCGCGATCCCGATCCGCTGCTCGGCCTCGAGCAGTTCGAAGATCGTCGCCTTCTCGGAGTGGTCGGGCTGGGCGGGATACCCCGGTGCCGGCCGAATCCCGCGATACGGCTCGCCGATCAGCTCGCCGGGCGTGAACGCCTCATCGGACGCATAGCCCCACAGCTCGCGTCGGACGCGGGCATGCATCATCTCTGCCGTCGCCTCGGCGACGCGGTCGGCGAGCGCTTTGACGAGAATCGACGAGTAGTCGTCGTGAACTGCCTCGAAGCGCTCGGCGATCGCCAGCTCCTCGGGGCCGGCGGTGACCGCGAACCCACCGACATGATCGGTGACCGCAGCGTCGGCCGGAGCGACGAAGTCGGAGATCGACAGGTTCGGCTTGTTGTCGCGACGCTTGAGCTGCTGACGCAGCCCGTGCAGACGTTTGCCGTGGGCGGGCAACACGATGTCGTCACCGTCGCGGTGGGCCGGCCAGAACCCCACCACGGCCTTGGGAGCGAACCATTGCTCGGACACGATCAGATCGAGCATGCGGCGCGGATCGTCGAACAAGGGTGATGCTGCCTCGCCGAGCTCGGCATCGTCGAGGATGCCCGGGTAGCGCCCCCGCAGCCCCCAGGCGTGGAAGAACGGGGTCCAGTCGAAGTACGGCACGAGCTCGCCGACGTCGATCGAGTCGAACGTGCGGACACCGGTGTAGGTCGGGAAGACGACCGAACCGGCGTCGAACGAGAACTCGCCTGCGTTGGATCGCGCGACGGCGATGTCGAGCCGGTTGCGTTCGACCTCGGCGCGCTCGTGTGCGGCGACCACGCGGGCGTACTCGACCTCGAGCTCGCCCATCAACTCGGTTCGCTGGGAGGTGTCGTCGGACAGCAGCTTCGAGATCACGCCGGCCGCCCGCGAAGCGTCGGCGACGTGCACCACCGGCCCGTTCGGATACGCCGGCGTGACCCGCAGGGCGGTGTGGATCCGGCTCGTCGTGGCACCCCCGATCAACAACGGAACGGAGAACCCCTGACGCTGCATCTCGCCGGCCACGTTCACCATCTCGTCGAGCGAGGGCGTGATCAAACCGGACAGACCGATCACGTCGGCGTTGTGCTGGCGTGCGGTGTCGAGGATCGTCTGGGCGTGCACCATCACGCCGAGATCGATGATCTCGTAGTTGGCGCAGCCCAACACCACCCCGACGATGTTCTTGCCGATGTCGTGGACGTCGCCCTTCACAGTGGCGAGTACGACCGTGCCATTGGCGCGATCGGTGACCGTGCCACCGGCGGCGATCGTCGCCTCGCGCTCGGCCTCGAGATACGGCGTGAGATAGGCGACTGCGAGCTTCATCACACGCGCCGACTTGACGACTTGTGGCAGGAACATGCGACCCGACCCGAACAGGTCACCGACCACGTTCATGCCGTCCATCAAGGGGCCTTCGATCACCAGGACGGGTGACGCCATGCGCACGCGCGACTCCTCGACGTCGCCCTCGATGAACTCGGTGATGCCGTTGACCAGCGCGTGTTCGATCCGCTTGTCGACATCCCATTCACGCCACTCCAGGCCGACGCGTTCACGCTGCGTGGCACCCTCACCGACGAACTGCGTGGCGGCCTCGAGCAGGCGCTCGGCGGCATCGGGACGGCGCGCCAGCACGACGTCCTCGCACAGCTCGCGCAGCTCGGGATCGATCTGTTCGTACACCGCCAGCTGGCCGGCGTTGACGATCCCGAGCCGCATCCCGGCCTGGATCGAATGGAACAGGAACACCGAGTGCATCGCCTCGCGCACCCGGTCATTGCCGTGGAACGCGAACGACAGGTTGGACACGCCTCCCGAGACGTGCGACGTCGGGAACCGGCGCCGCAGCTCGGTGGTCGCCTCGATGAAGTCGAGGCCGTAGCGGTCGTGCTCGGCGATGCCGGTGGCGACGGCGAAGATGTTGGGGTCGAAGATTATGTCCTCGGGCGGAAAGTCGAGTTCGGTCGTCAGCAGCTCGAACGCTCGGCTGCAGATCTCGACCTTGCGCTCGGCAGTGTCGGCTTGGCCATCCTCGTCGAATGCCATCACGATCACGGCGGCCCCGTGGTCGCGACACACGCGAGCCTGGGCGAGGAACGGTTCGACGCCTTCCTTCATCGAGATCGAGTTGACGACCGCCTTGCCCTGCACACATTCGAGTCCTGCTTCGATCACCTCGAACTTCGACGAGTCGAGCATGATCGGGACACGGGCGATGTCGGGCTCGCCGGCGATCAGGTTGAGGAACGTCACGATCGCCTGCTTCGAGTCGAGCAGACCCTCATCCATGTTGATATCGATGATCTGGGCGCCGTTCTCGACCTGTTGGCGAGCGACGTCGAGCGCTTGGTTGTAGTCGCCGTTGGTGATCAGGCGACGAAACATCGCCGAGCCGGTGACGTTCGTGCGCTCGCCGACGTTCACGAACGGGATGTCGTCGGTGAGCGTGAACGGTTCGAGCCCCGACAGCTGAAGTGCCGGTCGACGGGTTGCGGGCTGACGCGGGGTGACCCCTGCGACCGCTGCGGCGATCGCCTCGATGTGGGCGGGCGTCGTGCCACAGCAGCCACCCACGATGTTGACGAAGCCGGCCCGTGCGAACTCGCCGAGGATCGCCGCCGTCTGCTCGGGTGTCTCGTCGTAGCAGCCGAGCGCGTTCGGCAGGCCGGCGTTGGGGTAGGCGCACAGCAGGGTGTCGGCGAGCCCCGACAGTTCCTGCACGTAGGGCCGCATCTCGGCCCCACCGAGGGCGCAGTTGAGTCCGACCGAGAGCGGCTCGGCGTGGCGAACCGACTGCCAGAAGGCGCCGACGGTCTGTCCCGACAGCGTTCGTCCCGAACGATCCGTGATCGTTCCGGAGATCATCAGCGGGGTCGTCACGCCGGTCTCGGCGGCATGGCGGCGGGCTGCCCAGATCGCCGCTTTGGCGTTGAGGGTGTCGAAGATCGTCTCGACCAGCAGCACGTCGACGCCGCCTTCGACCAGTCCGGCGATCTGCTGCCGGTATGCCTCGGCGATCTCGCGGAACGTGCGGGCCCGATAGGCGGGATCTTCGACGCGCGGCGACAGCGACAAGGTGATGTTGGTCGGACCGATCGCACCGGCGACGAACCGCGAGCGACCGTCTCGACGTGCTGCCTCGACGGCGGCGGCACGGGCGAGGCCGGCTGCGGTGGCGTTGATCTCGTGGATCAGCTCGGGTTGATCGAGCCCGTACTCACCTTGGGCGACGACGGTCGACGAGAACGTGTTGGTGGTGATCATGTCGGCGCCCGCCAACAGGTATCTGAGATGGAGGTCGCGGACGGCATCGGGCTGGGTGAGCACCAGCAGGTCGAGGTTGCCGGCCAGCGAAGACGGGTGATCGGCGAATCGGTCGCCGCGCAGTTCGGTCTCGGTCAGCCCGAGCGTCTGGAACTCGCTGCCGCTGGCACCGTCGAGCACCAGGATCCGATCCCGGGCAGCGGTCTGGACTGGGTTGGTCGTCATCGTGAGGCCTCTTGTCCGGTTCGTGATCCGAGTAGGTCGCAGACGGCGAGTGCCAGCCCCGACCGGTTCAACGTGTAGATGTGCACCTGCTCGACGCCCTCTGCGGCGAGCGCCGCAATCTGTTCGGCGGCCAGCTCGGCGGAGATCTTGCGGGTGGTCTCGGTGTCGTCGTCGAGGCCTGCGAAGCGTTCGGCGACGTGATCGGGGATCGACGCCCCGCACCGGGACGCAAAGCGGGCGACCGCCGGGAACGAGTGGATCGGGAAGATGCCGGGAACGATGTCGATCTCGATGCCGGTCGCCCTGACGGCCTCGCGATACCGGAAGTAGAGCTCGTTGTCGAAGAACATCTGGGTCATCGCCCGGTCGGCCCCGGCGGCGACCTTGTCGGCGAGGATCCGCAGGTCGTGATCGCACGAGGGCGACTGCGGATGGCATTCGGGGTAGGCCGACACGGCGACTTGCAGGTCGCTGCGGTTCTTGATCTCGACGACCAGCTCGGCGGTGGTCTTGAACCCGTCGGGATGAGGTGTGTAGACGGCGTCGACGCCGCCCGGCGGGTCGCCGCGCAGGGCCACCACCTGGTGAACGCCGAGTTCGACGTAACGATCGACGATGTTGCCGATGTCGTGGCGGGGCTGGCCGACACAGGTGAGGTGGCCTGCCACCTCGGCGCCCGTTCCACGCACGGTGCCGATCGCCTCGAACGACCGTTGCCGGTCGGATCCGCCTGCGCCGTAGGTGACCGAGACGAAGACGGGATCGGCAGCCTGCAGCTGGGTCACGGTATTGGCCAGGGCCGAGAGGCCGTCGGAGTGCTTGGGCGGGAACACCTCGAAGCTGATCGAAACGCTCATACCGGAACCTCCAGCTGTGGTTCGTCGGTGGTTCGAATCGCGATGGTGTTGCTGATCTCGGACTCGGGTCGGCGGACGGTCGCCAGCCACAGCGAGACGGTCAGGCGTTCACTGGTCGCTCCCGGGGGTGGGTCGATCGTGTGCGTGGCGGCGACGTCGAGTCCGCTCTGATCGAGCCATCCGGTGACGGTGTCGGCCCGGAACCCGAGCCGCCTGTGGGCGTGCTCGCTGCGCAGGAACTCGAGGTTGTGGGGGGCGAAGTCGACGATTGCGAGGCGGCCCTCGGGCGCCAGCAGGGCGGCGGCTTCGCGCACGGCGCGGGCCGGGTCGTCGAGGAAGTGCAGTACCTGGTGGATGACGATCAGGTCGAACGAGCAGCGTTCGAACGGCGGGCTGTACACGTCGCCCTGGCGAAGATCGACGTTGCGAACCTCGGCGCGTTCGAGGTTCGAGCGGGCGACGGCCAGCATCGAATGGCTGCTGTCGAGCCCGACCGCACGCCGGATCGGACGCCGATCAGCGGCGGCGTGCTGGGCCACGATCTGCAGCATTCGGCCGGTGCCGGTGCCGAGGTCGAGCACCGTCTCGAAGTGTGCGTCACCGAGTGCGTCGAGCAGGAGCGCCTCCACGGTGGCATCCGGTGCGTGTAGCAGCCGTTCTTCGTCCCAGCGTCCGGCGATGGCGGCAAAGTACTCCTGCGCAGCGGCGGCGCGGCGGCTGCGCACGACGGTCAACCGGTCGAGATCGGCGGCCAGCACCGGGTCGTGCGGGTCGGTCCGCCCGAGCAGGTCGATCACGAGCTCGCCGATCACGGCGTCCGCGGCGAGTTCGAAGAACGCCCAGGTGCCCTCGCGGTGTTTGTCGACCACGCCGGCCTCGGCGAGCAGTTTGAGGTGGCGTGAGATCCGGGGCTGGGATTGCCCGAGGATGTCGGTGAGGTCCGACACGGTCAGCTCGCCGTGCTGGAGCAGGGCGACGATCCGCAGCCGCGTCTCTTCCCCGATGGCCCGGATCGCTCCGAGCATGGTGTCTGCCGTCATCCCCATGGGACGACTATATAAAGATATCTACATATACACAAGTAGATACATGCCGGGTCGTGGCCACGTTGTGCCAGGGGCGTGAGCCGACAGGCGAACTGCGACCAATCGTCACGGGGGATTTATGCGAATTGGAAAGGAGCGAAGCGACCTCTCCGCTGAATCCCAGACACAACTCGAACGCTCAGCCGGGATCGAGCCAGCGGGTGTAGACCTCGGCCAGCGTGACGAGATCGTCGATCGCCACGCACTCGGTCGCCTGGTGGGCGTCGTCGATCGAACCGGGGCCGAACACCACCATCTCACGGGCCAAGCCGGAGTAGCGCAGGGCGTTGGTGCCGAACGGTGCCACCTGCGGAGATGTGCCCGCCCATCCCGCCAACGCCTGGGCCAATGGTGTGTCGGCCGGTTGGTAGAACGCCTCGGAACCGAGCCGGCCGTCGTCGCCGGCCGGGTACGGCCACGTGATCTCGGTCGGCAACGGGCACGCCTGTTCGGCGATCGCGGCGAGCTGGTGGTACACCTCGGTGGCGTCTTCGCCGGGAACGATCCGCCGGGTGGCGACGATCGTGCACGAGGCCGGGATCACGTTGCTGCCCGTGCCGCCCTCGATCATCGTGACCGACAGGGTGCCCGCTCCGAGCTCGGTCGTGCCGGCGACCGTTTGCAGCCGTTCGTGCTCGGCCTGCAGGGCGGCGATCACGGGAGCGATCGCCTCGATCGCGTTGTGGCCGAGGTGCGGGAGTGCACTGTGGGCGGCGGTTCCGAGCGCCGTGATCCTCAGCGCCGTGGCGCCCTTGTGTCCGTGGATCGGCGCCAACCGGGTCGGCTCGGCGACGATCATCTGATCGATATCGAGTGCGCGCTGTTCGGCCCAAGGACGGAATCGGCTCGCCCCGAGCAGTCCGCCGGCCTCCTCGCCGATCGAGCCCACGACGAGCACGGTCGGTTCGGGCCGCAGCCCGTGCTGCTGCCACGCCTCGAGGATCGCCAGGACGACCCCCAACGTGGCCTTCGTGTCGAGCGCGCCGCGTCCCCCACACGCGGCCGTGCTCGATCCGGCCGTCGAACGGCGGGTCGGTCATGTGCTCGACGGTGACGGTGTCGGTGTGGACGTCGATCACGACCAGCCGAACCGTGCGGCCCGGGAACCACCCGTACACGTTGGGACGCCCGTCGAGCACCTCGTCGAGCAGCACCTCGGTGGCGCCGAGCTGACGGAATCTGGTCGCCAGGTGCTCGGCGACGGCGCGCTCGCCGATCGGGCCGGCAGCGGTTGCCGTCGGCCCGGTGTGCAACGGGTTGACGCTCGGGATCCGCACGAGTGCAGCCACCGAGTCCGCCAGCTGGTCGGCCGTGACGTTCATACACGAGTCTCGCGCCGCCACCCATCAGATCGTGGGTCAGACGCACAGCTCGGAGGCGAGCTCCTGCTGACCGCGGTTCGGCTGGCATGCGTTGGCGAACCGGCCGCTGACGAACCGCAGCGCCCCGTCTGGCTGCCGTTCCAGTGTGAGCGAGTGGCGACCTGCGAACACCGAGTCGTCGAAGTAGTTGGCGGTGGTCACCTCGACCAGCACTGCGGTGCCGTCATCCGACAACAGCCGCACCGATCGTGTCTCGTTCACGCCGGGCGCGCCCGTGATGGCATCGGCGAACGCCACCGGATCGGTTTCCCATCTCGGCGCCTCGGCTTCGAGCAGCTCGTTCAGACCGGGAGCCGACACGGACCAGTCCGACAGGTCGAGATCGAGAAGGCCGTTCCAGCGCTCGGCGCGATCGGCGAACGGTCGCACCCTGGCGAAGCGGTCGCCGTTCTCGATCACTGCGATGCCGGTCGGTTCGACCAGCACGACTCGTTCGTCGAGCGTGGACAACCGAACCTGGGCGACCCGACCGTCGGCCCACCCGCGGACGATGGTCGTGTTGCCGTCCTGCCCGTCCAGGCGAGCGATGACGCCGCCGTCGAACGTCGGGACGACGACTGGCATACCCCGTCCACCGTCCTCCGACTCGACCGTCCAGCTGAGGTCGTCACGACGGAACGTCGTGGACGGATATTCGAGCACCACGCTGATGTTTGCGCTGAGTTCCCGGCCGGCGGTGTCGGGCAGGTCGCCCCCGTCCCGAGCCACCCACCGCACCTCGATCGGCGCATCGGGCGCGGGTCGCACCATGTCGGGGCCACAGCAGCCGACCCAGACGATGCCTTCACGGGTCGCCACCAGGTCGGAGTCGCCGATCCGATCGGCGACCCCCGCCCAGCGATCGATCTCGCGGCCGGCGTCACCGGGGGCGAGCGACACCGCGACCAGATCGGCCCCGACGCCGTCAGCGTCCGCAACGAGCGGATCGACATTGAGGTAGACCACATCGTCCGGCCCGACAAGTTCGGTCCAGACCCGTCCGTAGGTCTCCGGCAGAACGGCGGTCACCGGCGGTGTCGAGTGCCGCGTCAGCACCCGTCCGACCGGGTCGTACGACACGGTCGTGCCATCGGGTGCGATCCGCAGCTGTGTGCAGTCGAACTCCTGCAGGCAGGTGCGCGAGATCCGCGACCCCTCCCGATTCCAGGTCGTGCCACGACACGGTCGGAGTGCCCGTGCCGACCACCGTGGTGGGTGTCGATTCGGCGGTCGTGGTGGGAGCAAGGGAGGTGCTGGAATCCAGTGTCGTCGATGGTTGCTGGTTGGCGTCGGACGTGGTGCCGGGTGTGCTGCCGTGCGTGGTGCCGGGCGTGGTCGGTGAGACGATCTGGTTCGTGGTCTCCGGGGCATCCGTCATCTGAATCGCACCGTCCTCGTCGCCGAGAAACACCAGGCCGCCGACGACGGCGACGAGCGTTGCAGCGACGGCGAGCCACGGCCACGGTGACCGGCCCCGGGGGAGATCGCTGTCATCGCCCGTCGTTGAACCGGTGCGGACGCGGCGTCGCCGAACGAGGCCCACGCCCCGTCGAGGTCGGTGGTCGCCTCGGCCTCGGCTCGGGCGGCGCGTCCGAGCTGTCGCAGCTGCTCATCCATCATGGTCCTCCTCGGCGTCGAGCCGGCGGCGTAGCGCGCGACGTGCCTTGAACAGCGACGCCTTGACCGCCCCGGCCGTCACGCCGAGCGTGTCGGCGATCTCGTCGACCGACAGGTCGTCGGCGTAATACAGGGTGACGATCATCCGTTGCCGGGTGGGAAGCGTGCCGACGATCTCGCACCACCGATCGAGCGCCGGAGCAGGTGCAGCGAGCTGGCTGTCGGCACCGAGCCGGGCGAGTGCGATCCGCTCCGCCGTGGCAGACCGATGGTGGTCGATCAGCAGATTGACCATCACCTTGCGGCACCAGGCGGCAGGGGCATCGAACGTAGCGACATCGGCCCACCGCTGATGGGCACGAAGCAGCGTCTCCTGGGCGAGGTCGGTGGCGACGTCGCGGCGGCCGGTCATGGCGAGGCCGAGCGACACGAGGCGCGGGAACTGGGCCTTGAACAACGTCTCGAAATCGCTGTCAACGATCACCGTCACATCTTGTACACGGATCGTGTCGCAATCGGGTTTACCGGCGCGGGAAGATCGGGCAGGTGTTCGGTACGATTCTCAACGATGCCGCTGTACGAGTACCGATGCCGCACCTGTGACGACGTGTTCGAGGTGCGTCGGCCGATGAGCGAATCCAGCGCGCCGACCGACTGCCCCGCCGGCCATCCCGAGACGGTTCGGTTGCTGTCGATGTTCGCCAGCGCCGGAGCGGCAGCACCGGCAGCAGTGCAAGGTCCGGGTGGCGGGGCTTGTTGCGGCGGCGGTTGCGGCTGCGCCCGTTGACCCGGCCCTCGGCGCCCGAGCTGCGACTTCCGGTCGCGGCGTATCTCCTCAGCTTCTTCGTGTTGGGGATGGCGGTCAGTTTGCTGGGGCCGGCCCTGTCCGAATTGCGCGATCGAGCCGGCACCGATCTCGGTGGCATCGGGATCTTGTTCGTCGCCATGTCGTGCGGGTACATCGGCGGTTCGTTCGTGGCCGGCCGCCTGTTCGATCGTTTCGACCCCCATCGCGTCTACGCCATGTCGCTGCTGGCGCTGGCGCTCGGGATGGTGCTGGTTCCGTCACTCGACACGCTGCGGGCGCTGTTCGTCACGTTCGTGGTGCTCGGTGTCGGCGCCGGGTCTGTCGATGTCGGCGCCAACACCTTGCTGATCTGGGAGTTGGGCGAAGGCGTCGGTCGGGCGATGAACATCCTGCACCTGTTCTTCGGCTTGGGCGCGTTGTCCGCTCCGCTCGTCGTGCACGCCGGTCTCGAGTTCGCCAGCCTTCTGGCGACCGGGTTGTGCCTGGCGTTTGCGCTCGTGGTGCTGAAAGCGCCGGCGCCGTCGGCACCGACCGCCGTACGCGAGGAACACACTGACACCACCCGTGGGATGTTGATCGTCCTGTCGGTCTTCTTCTTCCTGTACGTCGGACTCGAGGCGGGATTCGCGGGCTGGGTCCACACGTATGCGGAGGAGATCGACTTCAGCGATCTTGCTGCAACCTGGCTGACGGCGGTGTTCTGGATCGGTTTCACGGTCGGCCGTCTGGCGTCGAGCGCGTTCGGACAACGGGTTCGACCCAAGTCGTTGCTGGCCACGTCGTGTGGTCTCTCGGTTGCGGCCGCGCTCGTGCTCGTGCTCGGGAACGGGAGCACCGCTCCGGTCTGGATCGGCGCCGTGCTGATGGGGATCGGTACGGCGCCCCAGTTCCCGGCGATGTTGAACTATCTCGAGCGGCGGATTCGGGTGACGGGCAGCGCCACCGCCTGGTTCATCGGCGGGGCAGGGCTGGGTGGGCTCGTGTTCCCGTGGCTGATCGGACAATGGTTCGACGTCAGCGGCCCGAGCGTCGTGCCCTGGTCGATGCTCGTGCTGGGCGTGCTGACGCTCGGCTCGTTCGCCGTGTCGAACCGCAGGCTCGGCGGCTGAGCGGAGGCGCCGTCAGCCGTTGCCGGCGACGTCGTTGACCGCTGCGACCAACTTCTTCACGCCCAGCAGGCCGTATTCGAACGTGTAGTCGGTGCCATCGGTGAGGGTGATCACGACCCGCTTCATCAGGCCCTTCTTGGCCTCGTCGGCGTGAGCGATCGAGGCGCGTCGGAATCACGATCTCGGCCTCTTCTTCGTCGCCCTCTCGCAGATAGGCGCCATGCCCGCCAGAGGCGGCGAACGAGCCGACAGCGAGTCCGATGTTCTTGGCGATCGTCTTGAAGCTCGAGTCGTACAACCCGAGGAACGTCACCTCGTCATCGCGAACCACGAGATGACCGGTGAGCCGCCCATCGGCGTGGATGTAGTTGATCGTCCAGCTCTTCTCCATGAACGACTCCTTTCGGTGCACCTGCCCGGATGACACCACGAAAGCAGACGGTTCAGGTGGTGCGACAGGGGCTTGGTGCCCGACTCTCGCCGCAGCGCCCGGCGCCGGGGTCAGGCGATCGAGCAGCTCATGTCGGCGCCGCAGCACATCGGCGACTTGATCTTGCCGTGGCCGTTGGGGCACTTGGAGACCTGCACCGACGAGCCGTCGTCACGCTGGATCGAGTCGTTCACGAGCGGTGCATCGCAGGTACCGCACGTCGCGTTGACGGACATTCCACACGTGGGGCATTCGTAAGTAGCCATGGCGGCAGCGTAGTGGTCGAACCGGCGCCCCCCCACACTGGTCGTTCTGGTCTGAGATCGGCTGCCCAGGGCAGGCCGAATCCGGACCAGAACGGGAGCTGTGGTGGCGGCTGGGGTGGCGTCAGTGGGGGCTGATGTGGGTGCCGCGTTCGCCGGTGAGCAGCTGTTCGGCGTCGGCCAAGGATCCGATCGCGGCGAAGCCTCCGGTGCGTTCGACGAACCCGCACACGGCATCGATCTTGGGGCCCATCGAGCCGGCCGGGAACGAGCTGTGGCGCAGCTCGGCGGCAGTGGTCGTGGCGATCCGCTCGGCCTGCGGTGTGCCGAAGCCACGGATCACACCATCGACGTCGGTCAAGACGAGGAACGCGTCGGCGTCGAGCTGCTCGGCCAGCAGGGCCGAGGTGAGGTCCTTGTCGATCACGGCCTCGACGCCGCTCAGCGCACCGTCGGGCGCCTCGGTCACGGGGATCCCACCGCCACCGGCGCACACGACGAGAGCGCCGCCGTTCAGCAACAGACGGATCACCGGTGTCTCGACGATCCGAACCGGTGTCGGCGATGCCACCACCCGTCTCCAGCGATCGCCGTCGGGCGCGATCGACCATCCACGTTCGTCTGCGATCGCTCGCAGTTCGGCCTCGTCGTAGACCGGCCCCACGAACTTGGTCGGGTGGTCGAACGCAGGGTCGTCGGTATCGACGACGGTCTGGGTGACGAGTGCGGCGATCATCCGGTCGGGGAGGTGGTTCTGGAGTTCCTGCACCAGCCAGTACCCGATCAGTCCCTGTGTCTCGGCACCGAGCGTGTCGAGCGGGTACGGATGACTGAGCGCCGGGTCGGTCGCCGATTCGAGCGCCAGCAGGCCGACCTGGGGTCCGTTGCCGTGCGTGATGATCAGCTCGTGGTCGCGGGCGAGCGGCGCCAGCGCGGCGACGGCGATCTCGACGTTGTGCTCCTGCACGTCGAAGTCTGGCCGTTCGCCTCGCTTCAGCAGGGCGTTGCCGCCGAGCGCGGCGACGATCCTCATCCGGCCACGAACACGCTCGGGAAGCGTGCGATCACGGCGATCGCATGCTCGAGTTCGCGCTGGTCGATGTTCTCACCGATGCGATGGGTGTTCTGCTCGACCCCGGCGCCGATCCCGAACATCGCCGGGTGTGTCATCGGATCGGATGTCACCCAGTGCTTCGAAGCCGGTACATCGATCGAGCCGTCGTCGATCCGCACCGGGAAGCCGACACCGTCGGTCGAGAACACCCAGCGGTCGACGCGCGGCTCGCGCCGCCGGGCCCCGGCGGTGGCACCGCCTTCCGGCTCGTCGATGTGCGGGCTCACGACACGCCGGTACGTGTCGACCGCGGCCGTGATCGCAGGATGGTCTTCGGGTGTCACCCAACCCGGGTAGATCTGCGGGTTGCCCGGCACATAGCCGGTGATGGTGGGCAGCTCGTAGACCGGTACGTCGATGTCGACCGTGAGCCCGGCATCGCGGGCGGTCTGGATGGCGGTCAGGCCGGCGACCTCGGCGACCGCGATCTCCGGTGTCTCACCAACCGTGAGGCGGCGATCGAAGCGGAACGTGAAACGGTCGGGCACAGCGCAGTCACTGGGGGTGTCGAGCACCGACCACGAGGCTGTGCGGGTGCCGGCGCCGAGGAACTCGTGTTGGGCGAACCCGACGGTGGTCGCCTGCTCGGCGGCCTCGGCCAGGATCATGGCGCCGAACTCGAGTGGGTTGAGGCCGAGGTGCGGCATCGATCCGTGGCACGACCGGCCGGTCACGGTGACCTCGATCTGCATCCGCCCACGCTGGCCGCGGTAGATCCCGAGCGCACCCTTCTGGTTGTCGCCGGTGCCCTCGGTGAAGATCACGACATCGGGGATCATGTCGGGCGCCGCACCGGGCAGCACCTTGCTGACCAGGTAGCGCGGGCCGCCGCCGTCGTTGTCCTCTTCCGCCACCGTGGCGTACGACCGGATGATGGCGCCCTTGAGAGCGCCCTCGGGGGCCAACTCGAGCAGGATCTTGGTGGCGATCACCTGCGAGATCACGCCGGCCAGCTGGTCGGCGGTGCCCCGCCCGAACACGAGGTGCTCCCATTCGTCGTCGGGGGGTAGATAGCCGAGCTCGGCGCGTACCGCATCCCGGTCGAGCTTCGACGGGTCGATCAGCCCGTCATAGGGGTCGACGGCGCCGTCGAGCTTGTCGAGCCACTGCTCGCGCAATGCCTGCACCGTGTCGGAGTGCCCATCGAGGTAGATCACTTTCTTGTCGTCGGGTTCGATCCCGTCGCTGTCGTCCTGAACGACCCAGACGAGATTGCCGAATTCGTCGAAGCCGACATCGTCGGCGTGGCGGACGGCGCCGATCTCGATGATCCGATTGCGCAACATCTCGAGTCGTGGCCGCTCGTGGTTGCTCAGTCCGGCTTGGGCGTCACCGCCCTGATCGTCGGGCAGGTCGACCTGGTCGGCCGGGATGCGGACAGCTTCCTGCAGGATCTCTACTGCGAGTGGGCGATAGCGGGCGGCCAGTTCGGCGACTCTCTCGTCGAGCGTCATGTCATCTTCTCCGTTGTTCGAATGGTGCGAGTGAAAGGTGTGGACAGTTCGGTTTCTTGGTGGTGGTAGTGGTAGTGGTCAGGCGAGGCGGGCGGCGAGGTCGTCGACCTTTGCCGCTGCCAGCAAGGCCATCACCACGTACACCTTCTTGTTGGCTTCTTCGGCGACGGCGACGCGGAACTGGTCCATCACGCCGGGTGTCACCTCGTCGCCGATGTCGGCGGGAAGGCAGTGCAGGTAGAGGGCGTCGTTGGTGAGCGCCATCCGGCGCTCGTCGCAGATCCAGTCGCGGTTGTCGGCGTTCATGGCGAGTGCGCGCTGCTCGATGTCGTGCAGCCCGGCCTTGTCGCCGGCCTGGTTGGCGGCGACCCGCTCGAACATCAGGGCCTGTGGGCCCCACGACTTGGGGTACACGGCGTCGGCACCGGCGAAGGCGGCATCCATGTCGTCGGTGACCTCGAACGAACCGCCGGACTTGGCGGCACCCTCATGGGCCCACCGCATCGGGTCTGGCAACAGGTCGTAGCCCTCGGGGTGGGCGAGCGTGACGTTGGCACCGAACCGGGTCAGCAGCGACACCAGGCCCTGCGGCACCGAGAGCGGCTTGGCGTAGCTGGGGGAGTAGGCCCACGACACGGCGATCCGCTTGCCGGCCACGCTGCCGCCGAAGTGCTCACGCAACCACAGCAGATCGGCCATCGTTTGGGTGGGGTGATCGATGTCGCATTGCAGGTTGACGATCGGCACCGAGCGTTGGTCGCTGGTGGCTGTCAGATAGTCGTCGATGCCGCGTTTGACGTCGTGCATGAACGTGTTGCCCTCGCCGATGATCAGGTCGTGGCGGACGCCGAGGGCATGGGCGTTCATGCCGAGCATCGCGCCGGTCTCCTCGGCGGTCTCGCCGTGGGACACCTGGGTCGACGAGCCGTCGACGATCACCGGTTGCATACCCAGCCGAGCCGCCGCACCGGCCCACGCCGATTTGGTTCGCGTGGAGTTGTCGAAGAACATCGCGTAGGCGAGCTCGTTCGGCAACAGGGCGGTCGAGGTGCCGGTGCGGTCGAGCTGTTGGAAGCGGGCGGCGACGGCGAGTACAGCGTCGAGTTCGGCGACCGAGTAGTCGTGGGTGGTGAGCAGGCTCTTTCCTCGGAGCGAGGCGAGCACGGCGGAGTCGGGGCGAGTATTGATCACCTTTACATTTTGTCACGTTGGGCGATCAGTTGTGCAGAGTACAAGGACCCGTCGCGCCCGGCCCGGTGACCCGCCTGTCCGCCGCCGCCCTCCAGTCCCTGGCGATGACGGAGAACAACTCGCTCAGGATCTCGGCGTGGTCGGCACGGCGACCGGTCGCTTCGGGCGTGTGAGACCTGCAGCGTCAGCGGAATCGATGGGTCGCCATCGCAGCCTCGACACGGGCGCGGGCCGTCTTGAGCGCAGCGGTGCGTGGCAGTTCGCCCGTGGCACACGACTGCTCGAGCATGGCGGCGGTGTTGGTACGGACCTGATCGTCGATCATCCGGAACGCGTCGGCCTTGGTGCCGCCGGCATATTCGATCGCCCCGCAGATCACCCCACCGGCGTTGGCGATGAAGTCGGGCAGGACGACCACGCCGCGTTCGTGCAGTCGCATTTCGGCCTCGGCGGTGGCGGGGATGTTGGCCCCCTGGGCGACGATCTTGGCCCGCACGGTGTCGACGTTGCCGGCGTGCAGCACGTTGGGGCGGGCGGCCGGAATCCAGATGTCGCATTCGACGCCGACGATCGCGTCTCGGTCGATCGACTCTCCGGTGGGATGGGCGGCGACCGAGTGGGTGGTGTTCGTCTTGATCAGTGCCTCGACGTCGAGGCCATGACGATCGACGATGGCGCCTCCCGAATCGGCGGCTGCGACCAGGATGCAGCCGCGCTGGGCGAGGAACCGTGAGACGTGCCGACCGACCGCTCCGAAACCCTGCACCGCGACACGTGCACCGGCCAGTGACATGCCGATGTGTTCGGCGGCCACGTCGATCGATGCGGCCAAGCCGTATCCGGTCGCACCGACCTCGTCGAGTGGGATCCCGCCCAGCACCGTCGGCAGACCGATCGCCCGGCCGATCTGATCGTGGACCCACGCCATGCAGGTTTCGTTGGTGCCCATGTCGGGCCCGGGCACGTAGTCGGTCAGGTCTGCAATGGCGTCTGCGAAGGCGCGCATCAACGGCTCTTTGTCGGTGAGCGGCATCATCGGTTCGGCTGCGATGACTGCCTTCCCGCCGCCGTGATGGAGGCCGGCGGCGGCGTTCTTGAGCGTCATCGCCCTTGCCAGCCGGAAACACTCCTCGGTCGTGACGTCGGGGGCCATGCGGACGCCGCCGATCGCCTGCCCGATGGCGATGTTGTCGATCACGATCGTTGCCCGCAGCCCGGTCGAGCGTTCGGTGACGTGAACGATCTTGGCCGGCCCGAGGTCGTCGGTGAACCGGAAGGGTTCGTGCGGATCGAGGTTGGGGTCGGTCGTCATGTCGACGCCTCCAAGTCGTGCTTGAGTGCATTCAGGAATCGGGTCGCCTCGCCGCCCATGACGACACGATGGTCGAAGGTCAGCGAGAGCGGCAGCAGTCGCCGGATCGTGATCTCGCCGCGGTGGGCGGCGACCGCATCGCGAGCGCGCCCGGCCCCGACGATCGCGACCTGTGGTGGCACCACCACGAGGGCCGCGTGGCGACCCCCCATCGTGCCGAAGTTCGACAGCGTGATCGTGGCGCCCCGCAGATGCTCGGGCGGCACGGTGCGAGCGGCGATGTCGGCCCGCATCGCATCGAGACCCTCACGCAGATCGTTGGCGTCGCGGTTGGCGACATTGCGGAGCACCGGAACGAACAATCCGTCGGGGGTGTCGATCGCGATGCCCACGTCGACGGACTGATCGAGGCGGCGACCGACATCGCGGCCGAGATACGAGGCGTTCAGAGCCGGCTGTTGTTCACAGGCCCGGGCAACCGCCCGCAGTAGTCGAACCGTGGGGTCCGACCCGTCCGGCCAGTCGGTGACGTCGGCCTCGTCGGTCACAGTGGCGGGCACGACCTGGGCGTGGGCGCGGGTCATGTTGGTGTCCATCGCCCGGCGGACACCGCGCAGCGGTTCGATCGCGCCGGCGTTCGATGCATCGAATCCGGCCGAATCGGAGCGCGCCGCTGCTGCCTCGACGTCGGCCCTGGTGGCGGTGCCGTCGGGCCCGGTCGGGTTCACATCGGCGAGGTCGACGCCGAGCGCCGATGCCAGCGCACGGACGGCCGGCGTGGCCGGCGTGCCCGCCTGCCCGCCGCGTGTTCGGGTCGTGACCTCTGACGGAGACGCGGCCGGGGCGGCGCCGGCGTCGGGTGGCAAGGACCCGACGATCGCGCCGGCGTCGGAGCCGGCACCTTCGCTGAACTCGACCAGCGCTTGGCCGACGTCGATCACGTCGCCGGGCCGGCCGTGCAGCGCTGCGATGTGGCCGGACAGTGGGGACGGGATCTCGACGACCGCCTTGTCGGTCTCGACCGAGACGAGCGGTTGGTCGGCGACGACGTGGTCGCCGACGCCGACGTGCCAGGCGACGATCTCGGCCTCCTGCAGCCCTTCGCCGATGTCGGGCAACACGAACAGTGCTCATACGTACTCCAGAACGCGGTGGGCGGCATCGAGGATGCGTCGCTCACTCGGCAGGTAATGGTGCTCGTTGCGGAACATCGGCATCACGGTGTCGTACCCGGTGACGCGTGTGACGGGGGCGAGCAGGCTGGTCAGGCCTTCGTCGGCGAGCGCCGCCGCGATCTCGGCACCGACGCCACCCGATCGCGGCGCCTCGTGCACGATCACACAGCGGCCGGTGCGACCCACCGAGGCGAGGATCGTCGACATGTCGAGCGGCTTGATGGTGGCGACGTCGATGACCTCGGCGCTGACGCCCCGAGCGGCGAGGGCGTCTGCCGCGGCGAGCGTTTCGACGGTACTGGCGCCCCACGTCACCATCGTCAGGTCGCCTCCCCGTCGCAGCGTGAAGCAGCGGTCGAGCGGCAGCGCGCCGCCGTCGTCATCGACCTCTTCCCGGGCCGACCGGTACAGCCGCTTCGGCTCGAGGAACACGACCGGGTCGGGGTCGCGGATCGCAGCCAGCAGCAGGCCGTACGCCTTGGCCGGCGACGACGGGATCACGACGCGGATGCCCGGGATGTGGGCGAGCATCGCCTCGAAGCTCTCCGAGTGATGCTCGGGGGCGTGCACGCCGCCGCCGTACGGTGCGCGAACGACCAGCGGGCAGGTGAGCCGACCGCGGGTGCGGTTGCGCATCCGGCTGGCGTGGTTCGCCAGTTGGTCGAGACCGGGATAGAGGAATCCCATGAACTGGTACTCGACGATCGGGCGCATGCCCTGTGTCGCCATCCCGACGGCGAGCCCGACGAACAGCGATTCGGAGATCGGGGTGTCGATCACACGGTCGGCCCCGAACTCGTCGACGAGACCGTCGGTTGCGCGGAACACGCCGCCGTTGACGCCGACGTCCTCACCCAGCACGACGACGTCGGCGTCGTCGGCCAGGGCCCGAGCGAGCGCCGAGACGGACGGCCTCGACGAGGGTGAGTTGTTCACCCATCGCCGCGCTCCAACGCCAGCAGCTCGGCTCGCTGCGCTTCGTAGGCGGTCGGCAGCGTGGCGTAGAGGTGTTCGAACATCGAACTCGGGGGCAACGGTTCGTATGCCTCGTAGTCGTGCACCGCGGCGTCGATCTCCGCTGCGCAGTGCTCGAGCAGGTCCTCTTCCTGTTGACGACCCCAGTGGCCGAGGTCGACCAAGAGGTCGCGCAGGCGCGCCACCGGATCGGCTTTCCAGTGCTCGCTGACCTCGTGCGTCCGAGCGGTACCTGCTGGCGTCGTCGGCGGTGGTGTGATCGGTGAGCCGGTAGGTGAGCGCCTCGACCATCGTCGGCCCACCACCGGAACGGGCTCGTTCGATGGCGTCGGTCATCACGGCTCGCACCGCAACCACGTCGTTCCCGTCGACCTGTTCACCCTCGAAGCCGGCGGCGATCGCCTTCTGGGCAAGCGTCTCGGCGGCCGTCTGGATCGAGCGCGGCACGGAGATCGCCCACTGGTTGTTGTTGACGACGAACACCACGGGCAGCCGTCGGACACCGGCGAAGTTCATGGATTCGTACACGTCGCCGCGCGACGTGGCACCGTCACCGAATGCTGCACACGGCGACGCGAGGTTCGTTGCGCAACTGGAAGGCGAGCGCGACACCGACGGCGTGGGCCGCCTGGGTGCCGATCGGTACGCAGATCGGGAAGTCGTTGCGTTGGACGGCAAAATCGCTGCCGCGTTCGTCGCCGCCCCAGTACAGAAACAGGTCGTTTGGTACGACGCCGCGCATGAACATCGCCCCCTGCTCACGAAACGACGGGACCAGCACGTCGCCGTCGGCCATCGCTGCCCCGATGCCGACGGCGACTGCTTCCTGACCCAACGATGAAGCAAACGTGCCGAGTCGGCCGGTGCGTTGCAGCGCAACGGCCTTGGCGTCGAAGGTGCGGGTCAGCACCATCGCTCGATACATGACGATCAACTCGTCCGGGTCGGAACAAAACCCGGGCAGGTCGTGCTGGGGTGTGCCGTCCGAGTCGATGTACGAGGTCGAGTAGACACGAAACGAGGCGACTTCTTCCCTCATCTTGGCGCAGCTTCCATGCATGCCCTCCTGCTCCATGGAACGCGCGAATTGGGTCCGATTTCCAGAGCCTTTTCCTCTGCCCGATTCGCCCCACGAGGATCGGGTTCGGGACCGAAGCCCCTCGTGCCGGCGGTACGCGGGCCGTATGTTCGTTCTATGGGTGCGACGATGCCATTCCCTGATGAAGGACGCCGTCAGAGTTCGAGGTCGCTGGCGCGGTCGACTCAAGTGGATCACCTTGCGGGTGTGTCGTTGTTCGCCGGCTGTTCGAAGCGTGACCTGCGACATCTGGCGCGGTCGACCCGACTCGAACTGCACGAGCCGGACGACGTGTTGTTCGCACCCGGTCAGCCCTCGCGTGAGGCGTTCGTGATCGTGGCCGGCCACGCTGTTGTGCGCCGCAACGGGCGCAAGATCGCCGAACGGGGGCCCGGTGACATCGTCGGCGAACTCGGCCTGTTGCTCCGCCGCGACCACGTCGCCACCGTCACGGCGACCACGCCGCTCGAGGTGCTGGTGCTGCCGCAGCGGGCGTTGCGCGAAGCCGTCGACGAGGTGCCGGGACTCGGTTGGAAGCTGCTCCAAACCGTCGCCGACCGGATGGCCGAGGACGCGACGGGTCAACTGCCGTCGTAGCAACTCGCGTATCCGGTCGTTGCGCCACCGCACCCGGCCCGTCACTGGCTCGTCGACGAATGTGACAGACGTACCTAGTGCCGTGGCCGTGAACGTTTGTGGTGTTGGCGACGAGTCAGGTTCGTTCCTGGCAAGGCGTGGCGACGATCTACTGGCCTTGCCCCAATATGAGGAGCCGCAACGCAGCCAGGGGCGAAGCTGGCCATGGAAACACAGCAAACGTTTGTGGTCGGGGCACTAGTACGCCCGGCGTCGCATCTTTACGGCTGAGGGGCGTACATTGCGTCGAGGGAGGGGCACATGGGTGACATGACTGGTGGCCAACGAATCGCGGCGATGTTGCAGGCCGAGCGCGTCGACACGGTGTTCGGGATCATCGACGGGTCGTACTACGGCTTGTACTCCAGCTTGGCGGCGCATGGGATCAGGCTGATCACGCCGCGCCACGAGACGAGCGCCGTGCACATGGCAGGTGCGTACGCCCGGATGACGGGCAGGCTCGGCGTGTGCATCGCCAGCAACGGGCCCGGCGCCGCCAACGCGCTGCCCGGCGTCGCCGTCGAGCAGGGCGAGGGCAACCGTGTGCTGCTGATCACGAGCTGGCGTCGAACCGGCATCGTCGGACCCGATCGTGGGGGCACCTATCAGTACTTCGATCAGCCGGCCGTGATCGGTGCGATGTCGAAGTCGAGCGAGGCGGTTGCGTCGATCGAGCGGCTTCCCGAGGCGATCGCACGTGCGTTTCGGCACTGCTGGAGTGGCCGCCCGGGCGTGGTCCACGTCACCGTTCCCGAGGACATCATGAACGGGGCGTTCCCGGTGCCGGATCGGCCGGACCCGGTGCCGGCTCGCTCACGCCGCCAGGTGCCGGTGGCACTCGACGAGGATTCGGTTCGGCGAGCGGCCGAGATGCTGATCGCCGCCGAGTCGCCGATGATCCATGCCGGCACGGGCGTCGTGCACGCCGCCGCGCATAGCGAGTTGCGTCGCGTGGCCGAGCTGCTGATGGCGCCGGTGACCACCAGCTGGGGCGGGCGCGACGTGATCGACGAGCGCTCGACCGTCTCGATCCCGATGTACGACATCGAGCTCACGACGCGGGTACGAAACGAATCCGATTGTGTGCTCGCCCTCGGCTCCCGGATCGGGGAGACCGACTGGTGGGGCAAGCCGCCGTACTGGCGTACCCCTACCGAGCAATCGATGATCCAGGTCGACGTCGACGAGCAGGCGCTGGGCCGCAACAAGCCGGCCGATGTCGCGATCGTGGCCGACATCACGGTGTTCCTGCGGTCGCTGGCGGCGGTGCTCGAGGCTGAGGATCTCTCCGATCTGGTCGAGCGCCGGTTGCAGCGGCTGGCCAGGTATGGCGAGGCCAGGCGCGCCCACAGATCGGCGTTGGACGTGGCGCTGCTCACCGACACCGAGCCGCTGCATTCGTCGCGGGTCGCCCCGCTGTGCCAGGAGCTGTTCGACGACGATGCGGTGCTGGTGATCGACGGTGGCAACACCGCGATCTGGGCCAACCTGTACCACGAGGTGCGCGTGCCGGGCACCCTGTTGTCGACGTTCAAGTTCGGGATGCTCGGGGCCGGTGTCGGCCAGGCGTTGGCGGCCAAGGCGGCCCGGCCCGATCGGCAGGTGTACTGCATCATCGGTGACGGGGCGATGGGCTTCCACTCGCAGGAGATCGAGACGGCGGTTCGTTGCGATCTGCCGGTCGTGTTCCTGGTGCTGTGCGACCGCCAGTGGGGCATGGTCAAGGTCAACCAGGAGTTCACGATCGACCCCGAACGCACGCTGCTCGAGGGTGGCCTGCGGCCGGAGGAGAACATCAACACCGACCTCGGTGAGACGCGGTTCGATCTGTTGGCCGAGGCGATGGGTGCCCACGGTGAGCGGGCCGCGACGGTCGACGGGTTGCGGGGTGCGATCGAGCGCAGCGTGGCGTCGGGGCAGTGTGCCGTGATCCACGTCGACGTCGATCGCCAGGCCCACAAGTTCGCTCCCAACCTGGCGTCGTTCAAGGACATGCACGCCGAACCCGGAGGCTCGTGATGGCAACCCGGTCGGTGCTCGTCACCGGGGCGGGTGGCTACATCGGTCGCCAGTTGGTGGCAGCGCTGGCCTCGGATGACGAGACGATCGGCACGCTGGTGGCGGTCGACGTTCGCGAGACCGCCGAGGCAGACCGTCACCCCGGTGTCGTGTACCGGGTCGGCGATGTCCGAGACGACGCCCTCGCGGCGACGCTGACGGAGTTCGGGATCGACTGCGTTGTGCACCTGGCGGCGATCGTGACGCCGGGGCCCGACAGTTCGCGCGAGTTCGAGCACTCGGTCGACGTGCTCGGCACGCAGAACGTGATCGACTGCTGCGTCGAGGCCGGCGTGCAACAGCTGATCGTGACCAGCAGCGGAGCTGCCTACGGCTATCACGCCGACAACCCCGTCCCGCTCGACGAGCACGACACGTTGCGCGGCAACCCCGAGTTCGCCTACGCCGATCACAAGCGGCAGGTCGAGGAGCGCCTCGCGCTCGCCCGACAACAGCACCCACAGCTGCACCAGCTGATCTTCCGGCCGGGCGCGATCCTCGGTGCGACGGTGAAGAACCAGATCACCGACATGTTCCAGCGGCGAGTGGTGCTGGGCATCGCCGGGTCGGATGCGCCCTTTTCGTTCGTGTCCGACCGCGATGTCGTCGGGGCGATCCGTCAGGGCATTCGCGACGACGCCAGCGGGATCTACAACCTGGTGGGTGGTGGGGCGACCCCGCTGCCCAGGATCGCCGACCGACTCGGCAAGCGACTCGTTCCGGTACCCGCCGCGGTGGTCCGCTCGGGGCTGCGGGCGTTGGGCGCCCTCGGCAAGTCGCAGTACGGGCCCGAGCAGGTCGACTTCCTGCGCTACCGGCCGGTGTTGTCGAACCGGCGCCTCATCGAGCAGTTCGGCTATCGACCAGCGTTGACCAGCGACGAGGTGTTCGAGGAGTACGTGACCACGCACGGACTCGGATCTCTTCCGGCTGACCGAGCAGCGCGCCAGGTGGTGGTGATCACCGGTGCCGCCGGCGGGATCGGTTCGGCACTGGCCCGGCGCTTCGCCGCAGACGGTGCTCGCCTGGCGCTGCTCGACCTCGAGAACGACCGTCTCGACCCGCTCGCCCGCGATCTCGCCGAAGGCGGCGCCGACGTGCTTGCCGTCGTCTGCGATGTCACCTCGACCCAGGCGTGCCGGGCGGCGATCGAGCAGGTGGTCGCCCGGTTCGGCGGCGTCGATGTGTTGGTCGCCAATGCCGGCATCACGCACCTCGGCCGCTTCGTCGACACCGACGTGGCCGTGATCGAACGCGTCATGGACGTCAACTTCCACGGAGCTGTCAACATCACCAAAGCGGCGCTCCCGGTGCTGCTCGATCGGCGGGGCAGGATCGTCGTGATGTCGAGCGTGGCCGGCATCGCCCCGCTGGCGACCCGCACCGGCTACTCGGCCAGCAAACATGCGCTGCACGGCTTCTTCGAATCGCTACGCACCGAGCTGGCCGCCGACGATGTCAGCGTCACGATGGTGTGCCCATCGTTCATCCGAACCGGTATCGGCGACCGTGCCCTCGGCGGAGACGGAGGCCCGCCTTCGATCGAACGCACCCAGACCGGCACACCGATGGAACCCGACGACCTGGCCGAGTTGATCGTGCAGGCGGTCGAGCAGCGGCAACGGATACTGCTGCCCTTCCGTGACGCCCGCCGGGCTGCCCGGTTGGTGCGGTTCGCCCCACGGCTCTACGACCGGATCATGACGAAGCGGCTGGCGCCGAAACGGGCGTAGACCTTCGCCTCTAGCTGGATCGACGGCCCGGCCCCTACGTTGGGCTCACGTCGACGGGTTCGATGTGGGCATTGCGCGTCGAAGGATCGATCCACCGCGAAGTACACGAACGGAGTCGGAGATGAACCACAGGCCGCGACCGATTCGAATGTGCCGCCGTGGCACGATGGCATCACTGGTCGTCGCCGCCACCGTGCTCGCATCGTGTTCGGGTGGGTCCGACGAACCCGCAACTGCCGACGATCAGCCCTCGACTGCACCCGCTGGTACCGAGGTCGGATCGGATCTCGACTCGGACTCGACGGCGCCCCCCGAGTCGGATGCGTCCGGCGATACATCGCAGCCTTCGTCCGAGATCGATCAGCCACCGACGACCGAGCCCGTTCAGCAGCCCGCCGAGCGCTTCATCGCCAACGTCACCAACGCTGCCGGATCCCCGGTCCCGTGGCCGGAGGTCAACGGTGCCGTCGGCGACGGCCACGGCCAAGTCGTCGGGGCGGCCGATCCATCGGGCTGGTATGACGTGTCGGCGGTCGGTTACGCCACGACCTACGCCCGCCCCGTCGTGACGGCGGGCGGCTATGACCTGCTCGACGTCGAACTGACACCGCAGTCGCCGCCGTTGGTGATCGGTGCCGATGCTCATCAGATCGACGTCGGCAACGGTGCTTCGGTCACGGTGCCCGCGGGTGCATTGCCGCCCGGCACGTGGCTGAGCATCACCGAGCTGCCCGCCCGCCGTCTCTCGGCACCCTGGGCGCCGGTCGACGGCGGCCATCGCAGCCGGGTGTTCTCGTTCGAGTCGAGCGCAGCGGACGGTTCGGTCGTGCAACCCTCGGTACCACTCACGTTGCATCTCGATGACGCCGTCCGCGCTGGGCGGCGTGACGGCGCTCGCCACCTTCGACCCTGATGCCGGGCGTTGGCTGGAGAGCGGCGCCTGTGTCGAGTCGGGTGCCGCACTCGACTGCACGGTCGACCACTTCTCGGTCAACACGCCGGTCGCCGGCGAGCCGTATCCACCCGAACCGGCACCTCCCGGCTCTGACGACGAGGGGTCCGCTGCAGAGCAGGAGGCCCAGGAGCGCGCCGAGCAGGCCCAGCAGGAGGCTGATGAAGCCGCCGAACGGGAGGCCGAGGAGCGGCCGGGTCGCGTCAAGGACCTGCTCGACGCGGCGGCCTCCGCTGCCCGTGCCAATCCGAGCCGGGCCACGAAAGACCGGCTCGCCACCATGATCGTGATCGCCGGTGACTACGACATCGACACGGGTGCAGCGGTCGCAGCGCTGGGGGCGGCGTACGAGCAGGTCGCCTCCGGGGTCGTCGAGGGCGCCCGCCAAGCGAAGAAGCCGAGGTGCGAATACATCGCGCCGCTGGTCGGGGTGGTCGCCGAGGCGCAGCTCGTGTCGTCGCTCGGGGCGAGCACCAACGGACAGCAGGCGGCGATCGACCTGCTCGCCGAGATCGAGATCGAGTGCCGCAACTTCTGGACCGGCACGATCGAGTACCGCTTCCCGGCCCCCGAGCGCTGGGAGATCTACAGCCTGATCACGCCTGGCCCTGGTGCGCTCTACGAGGATCGTGGTATCGACGAGTGGGTCGAGCGGGCGTTCGTCACGATCTACGTCGATCCCGACTCCGGCCAGCTCGAAGGTCGTGTGATGGATGCACCGGCCTTCGTCCCGTTGCGGTTCCGTCTCGACCTGAACACTCCCGACCAGCCGTGCCCGATCGATACCTGGGAGGACTTCACCGTGGAAGGTGTCGGAGCGGGTCAGTCCGATGTGGGGTCCGGGGACGTCTCGGACCTCGTGACGCGTGCCGCCAGCGGAGCGGTGTTGATCCCACTCGAATTCGATGGGTTCTACGAACCACCTCAGTTCTCGGTGTCGCAGCCACGGCTGACCGGCGATCCGGGGTTGCGGATCCAGACCCAGGTCGATGTCTACATCTTCATCGTGCCGTGCGAGGCCCTCTCGGATTCGGTCGTCGACGACGAGTACTCCGTCGAGCCGTACACGACCCAACTGATCGACGGGTTCGGGATTCTCAGCCCTGTCGAGCCGAGGGTGACACTGTCCGACATGCTCAACTCGCCGGCTCGCACCGAACCCGATGGCCGGATCGTGATCGAGGGGCGACAGGAGCTGTCGGTCGGTCTGGACCTTGTCGTGCCATTCCAGCGGGGCACGGTGACCTGGAAGTTCTCCACCGAGTCGCGGTTCGAGGGCTACGGCGCCGAGGAGCTGATCCACGGCACCGGCGAGTGAGCCGCCGACGTGTCAGCGTTCGATGTCAGCGTTCGATGTCAGCGTTCGATGTCAGCGTTCGATTCGGTCCGGCAACAGGAAGGGGTAGGGCCGACGTCGAACGCCGCGTTGCCACGCCCGGTCGACGCGCCGTACGGCCTGCAGCGTCGCCCATGTTCTGGCGTCGCTGCGGTAGTCCTTGCGCACGTCGGCCTCCGTGAGTGCCGGTTCGAAACGTCCCGAGGCGGCCTCGATCACGGTCGGGATCAGGGGCTCGAGGCGCTCCTTGATCAGGTTCGCTGCCAGATCGAGCGTGACGGTGCGGGGATCGTGATACCGCTCGACGACGCCAGGGATCACGAACCTGCGCACCGGTGCCCGAAGCGCCCAGGGCAGCGAGGCGAGGAACACATCCGTGTCGAGTTCGGAATTCCCGTGCGAGTCGCGCAGGAACGGGGTCGTGATGTCGAAGTAGGTCAGGCGTTCGTCGACGACCGCCCAGTTCGAGAGCTGGGCATCGAGCCCGACGGTCGTGTCGACCACCGACGATACGGACTCGACGATTTCGGCCACCACGGGCGGGCACGTTCGGGGTCGGTGCGGACGATCTCGACGGCGAGCGCGGCGGCGGGCAACCTGGGCTGGACGCAGTACAGCACGACGGCGCCGTCTGCGCTGATGACTCGACGCACGTCCGTGTCGAGCACGCGGATGCCGCGGCCGGTCAGCTCGGCGACATAACGGTCGATCGTGAGGGCGTAGCGATCGGCGGCGGCTGGGGTGGCGAACGGGGGCAGCCGCTTGCACGCCCAGCCGGGATCGGAGCCGGCGCCGAGTACGAGCGAGATCTCGCCCTGGCCGAGCAGGCGCAGCCCCGTCGCGTCGCCGCTGCCCAGTGCCAGCTCGACCGACTGTTCGAGGGCGACCAGATCGGCGTCGCCGATCATCTCGCTCGTTCCAGCGTGGCGCGCACGATCGAGATGATGTCGTCGGCCTCGTCATCGGTGACGGTCAGCGGTGGGAGCAGCTGCACGACGGACGGGTCGTTGTTGGCGAAGATCGCGAACACTCCGGCATCGATCAGATCGCGGGTGGCGGTCAGCCCGGCGGCGTTGTCGGCCAGCCTCAGCCCCATGAACAGACCGCGACGCCGCAACTCCAGATCGAGTCCGGCCAGCCCCGATTCGAAGCGCTCGCCGAGCTGCCGGACCCGTGTGAGGAAGCCGGGTGCCTCGATCACATCGAGCACGGCGAGCGCCGCCACACACCCGAGCTCGGAACCTCCGAACGTCGAGATGTGCACGAACGGTTGGTCGTCGAAGAAGGTGTGCAACTCGGCTGTCATCAATGTCGCGGTGATCGGGTAGACGCCGCCGCTGAGCCCCTTCCCGGTCACGACGAGGTCGGGTTCGACGGCTTCTTGTTCGTGGTACCAGATGGTGCCGGTTCGCCCGAGACCGGTCTGCACCTCGTCGAGCACGAAACAGGCGCCACGGTCGCGGCACAGTTGCTGGGCGGCAGCGAGGTAGCCGGCAGCCGGCGGTGGCATGCCCGAGCGTGGCCGGGATCGGCTCGAGGATCACGGCCGAGGTGGTGGCGTCGACCGCCCGGTCGAGGGCGTCGATGTCGTTGAAGGGCACTTGCGCGAATCCGGGCAGGTTCGGCCCGAACGGGTCGCGGTAGGCCGGGTCGCCTGCTGCCATCGCCAAGCCGGTGTGCCCGTGGTAGCCGCCCATCGCGGAGACGACGCCGCTGCGCCCCGTGTGGGCGCGGGCCAGCTTGAGGGCGAGGTCGATCGCCTCGCCACCGCCGACCCCGAACACGACCCCCGGCAGGCGCCCGCCGGTGGTGGCGGCGAGCCGTTCGGCCAGCAGCGCCCGCCAGCCCGACACCAAGTGGTGGTTGCCGATGTCGACGTGCTCGAGCGCCTCGCGCACGGCGGCCACCACGGCAGGGTTGCGGTGGCCGAGGTTGAAGACGCCACCGTTGCTGTGGCAGTTGTACAGCCACCGATCGGAGTAGGCGTGGCGGAACCGTGCCCCGCTGCGCTCGCCCATCACGAGATCGAGCCCGAGTGCCTCGTAGGCGGCCACTTTGCCGGGGTTCACGTGCGAGCCGAACGCCGCTGCGGTGTCGGCCGAATTCGGGTATGGCTGATCGGCGGGTCGTGGAGACGTCATGACGCCGCCCCGACGCGATCGAGCGGCGTGTCCGGTAGCCCGGCCCGACGATTCCTGACCCGCCAGTAGCGGCGAACCCAGGCCGGGCGTGTGTCGCCGGCCTGCCGACTCGAGACGTCGGTGGTCCAGCGTGCGAGCAGCCGGTCAGCCTCGGCGAATGCGTCGGCGGGTTCGGGCGGCGCAGCCACCCAGCGTGCCTCGACCTCGTCGCGTTCGGCGGCGAATCGGTGGCAGCAGGCGTTCGGGATCGGCCAGGCAGCGGCGGTGCAGCAGTTCGTGGCGCCACCACAGGCAGCGGGCGTCGAAGCGATCGACCGGATCGGGGCCCAGATCGAGTGGCTGGTCGACGCGGACGGGTTTGAACAGGCTGGTGCACGGTGCCGCCGTGGCTGTGCACCAGTGGTGGGCACCGGCGGAGGTCAGCTCGGCGACCCACGAGGCGGTGGTCTGTGACGCTGCGGCCAATCCGCCGGCGTGCATGCACGGCGCCGCCATCGCCCCGGTCAGCGGCGAGTAGCTGGGTGCCGGCCCACCATCGTGGTCGCGCAACACCGCCATCAGATCGAGCACGGTCGTCGCCCGTGCGGTCCCGGCCTCGGTCAGGGCCCGACGTGTGCGACATCGGGAGAAGTGGGTTCTGACCCGCTGCGCTCGACCGTCGGCGAAGCTCGGGATCGTCAGGCCGTTGCTGATCGAGCGGGCGCCGGAGGTGACGTGTTCGACCGCCCACTCACGCCCGGCCGTCTCGAGCACGAACGCCTCACGATGGTCGGCCACGATGAAGCTGTTGTCGTACGAGAGGTTGCGGTGCTCGTGGCCGCACCCGCCACCCTGGCCGTGTCGCTCGAGCAGTTCGGTGATCACGGCCACGGCTTCCCCGGCGGTCGACGCCCGTTCGAGGGCGAGCCGGATCAGGTCCATGCCGGTCAGGCCGATCTGCTGGGTGGGCGCCCGTGTGAAGACGGCCTCGTTGCCGATCACGACCCCGTGCTCGTTGGCGCCCATCTCGGCACCGAACATCCAGAACGGCCGGCTCAGCAGCACGGCGTGGGTCTCGGCCACCTGGTCGATCTCGATCCAGGTGCAGCGCACCCGTGAGCCGGCGCTGTGCGCACGAGGGGGCTGCCAGTCGAGCAGCTGCGCCTCGTTGGGATCACGGTCGGAGTTCTTGGCGAACAGCACCCTGCCGGGTTCGACCAACACCATCGTGTCGCACACATCCCCATCATGCAGGATGCGGGTGCCGCCGGCGACAGCGGCGACCACGACGACGCACCTCGGGCCGTTCGGATGGGCGAACTCGCAGTCGTTCGCCGACCACTAAGGTTGGGATGTCCGTCCGGCGATCAGCGGAGGTGACCGTGCCGATCCAGCTCAACGCGCTCCACGAACGGCGTCGCGCCGAACGACCCGATGAGCACGAGGCTGCTGCCGGTCCGGCATCCCAGGGTGTGACCGCCAAAGAGCAGTCGTTCATCACCCTGCAACAGCTGGCGGGCAACACCGCCACCACGGCACTGGCGCAGCAACTCGCCACCGGCGGGGGTGGTTCCGGGCTCCCGTTCACCGAGCAGGATCTGCGTACCCGATGTTACGACGCCTCGGTTGCCGACACCCTCGACGAGCAACAACTGGCGGCGGCCGGGGCGCTGGCGGCACAGGCTGTGGCCGCCGCCGGCGATGCTGCCGAGCAGCAGACGGCACGTCAGAACCAGCTGATCTTCGAGGTCGCCCAACGTGGGCGACCTGTCGAAGCCGCTGCCGGTTCGGCGACCGAACGAGCGACGGCGATCGAGGCCCTGGTCGATTTCTCGCGCACCCAGGTCGACGCCCTGGGGCCACTGGTCGAGCGATTCCGACGCCAGGCGACGCCGGCGGTTGGCGAGAAGGTGCGGGTGCTCGGCCAACTCGCGGCGGCCGTCGGCCGGATGGAGTTCCTGCTCGGCAGCATGTTGTATCAGGGCGGCGAGTGGGAGGAATCCTCGAACCGTGGTGCCATGGTCGACGACTACACGGGCGGCTCGGCCACGCAGTGGTGCTCGCTCTTCACGTCGACGATCTGGGAGCGGATCACCGGTCAGAGGATGCGGGCCGCCTCCGGCTACAAGCTCGCCAACCCGTCCGATTTCGGGCTCGACATCACCTATGACACGGCGGCCGGTGGCGCCTTCGTCGGAAGCCGCAGCACCCGCTCGGCCAGAGCGGCCACGGGACGCAACCACAACCCGTGGGCCCAGCTGCGCCAGACGCTGACCGAGATCGACGGCGGACAGATTCCTGATCAAACCCGTGAAGAGGCGCTGCAGGCGTTCCTGACGGGGCACGGCCTGCAGCCACAGGCCGGCGACATCATGGTGGTCAAGCGCGGGTCGGCCGGGGCCAACTCGTTCACCGCCGGCGCGCGGGTCGAGGGCCGTCTGCGGGGGGCGTTCCAATCCCACACCACGATGGTCGAGAGCTTCTCCGGCACCGTGGTCAGCACGATCGAGGGCAATGCCGACGATCGTGTGCGCGGTCGTACCTACGACCTCAGCAACCCCGATGACGTCGCCAAGATCATCTTCCTCGCCCGACCCGGCATCCAGCCCAGTCCCGAGTCCGAGGCCGAGACCGAGGCGGCCGGCGAGTCTGCCGCCGACGACCTCGCGGTCGACGAGAGTGCGGGCGACGCACAGGTCAGCGCCGGCGATCTGCTCGGCCCGCTCCAGACACTCAATGCGCTGCTACACCGGCTGGCCACGGTGGTGGGTGGGGTCGAGGCGGACAGCTCCGCATCGCAGACGGTCGAAGGCCTCAGCCCGACCGCCGATTCGGGCCGCTCGAACTGAACCGCGATGCCGGCCGAACGATGCCGGCCGAAACGGTCGGGCGAAACGGCTGCCCGAATCAGACTCGTGCGACGTGATGCGTCAGAAGGGAACGACGGTGCTGAGGAGGCCGGAGGCGTCGCCTCGCCCGGCGAGCAGTGAACAGAACTCGACGGCGTCGATCACGATCGGTTCGGCGGCATCACCCGCATCGGTCGCACCTGTGGCATCACCCGATGTGAAGATGCCGCCCGCCTCACCGGTCAGCTCGAGCGTGAACGGCTGGCCGTGGCGGCGGGCCCATTCGGCCACGACGTCGGCGACGATGCGGCCGTCGTGCTGGGAGGTGAGCACGAGGTCGCACCCGGTGGCCCGGGCAGTGTCGACGCGGTGCATCCACACGTCGCGGAGGTAGATGATGTCCACCAGGTAGCCGAGCGACCATTTCTCGACGACCGGGGCGTCGACGCTGATCTTCATGGCCCGCATGGGGCGTGGCGTGCGTGTCCGGCCCGTGATCGTTTTCGGCGCCACCTGCTCGAGTCGTTCGATGAGGTCCGCCGGGGAGAGGTGCTCACGTTCGGCGACCTGCACGCCCGACAGCCCCTCTTCGAGCGAGACGCCGAGGTCTTTGCGTCGCTTGCGGCCGGCCCGCATCTGATGCATGTTCTCGCGCATCGATGCACCGGCGTCGCAGGCGCCGAGCACGTGCAGCCACATGCGACGGACGTCCCAGTCGGGACACACGGTCTGGGCCGACCAGTGGTCGGTGTCGAGCGAGCGCAGCAGCGCGATCGCTCGATCGAGCTCGGTCGCCTGCAGATCCATCGCCTCGCGATGGTCGATCGGCGCAATGGTGGTGACATCGGTGGTGGACATGGTCGTCATTTCTGCTCGCTTTCGTGGTTGGGGTGAATGTCGGAGTCGACCAGCAACATGTCGACGGCACGATCGATGAGTTGCTTCCATCGGTCTCCGCCGGGATCGTTCGAGATCTGCTGATCGGTGAGGCCGGTCATCGTCGCCGTCCACAGGTCGACCGCGGCCTGGTCGCGTACGCCGATCGTGGCCAGTTGATCGCTCATCTGTTCGTACGCCGTCGACCGCTACGGCGTAGCTCTCGGGGGAGGGTGTGAAGCCGGGGATCGTGCGCTGGAACAGCAGTTGGTAGCGAACCGGATCGCTGGTGCAGAACTCGACGAACGCTCGCACCGCCTGTCTGGCGGTGCCGATCGGGTCGGTGGCCAGTCGCTCGTCGTCGACGGCGTCGTTCATCCAGTCGGTGAATGCCTGGTACCCCTCGTGGAACATGGCGTCGTAGATCTCGTGCTTGGAGGCGAAGTACGAGTAGATCGACTGTGCCCGCATACCGACCCGCTCGCCCAGGTCGCGCATCGACAGCCCGGCCAGACCGTGTTGGCGGACGAGTTCCCAGGAGGCCTGCACGATCTCCTCCTGAGTTGCCTGACGGCGTTCGGTACGCCTGTCACTGTTCGGTTTACCTGACATAGTAAGGAGTTTGAACCATACGATGTCGGTTGTCAAGCGCGGTCATCGTCGGCGATGCCCGCCCACGCCTGACGATCTCGGGGTCGGCATGCCCTACCGTCGGTGGTGATGGGGCACACGATCGTGATCGATGACTCGGAGGATCCTCGCCTGGCGGACTATCGCCGGTTGAACGATCAGGCGGCCCGACGCGTCATGGAGGGCGACGAGTTCTTCATGTCGGAGGGATGGATGTCGATCGACCGCCTGATCGACTCGGGGCATCGGTTCCGGTCGGTGCTGCTGTCTCCATCGCGGGTCAACCGGTTTCTGCCGTACCTGTCGCAGCCGGAGTTGGCCGGTGTGCCGGTCTACGTCGCCGAGGGCGAGGTGATGGATCGGATCGTCGGGTTCCATCTCCCGCGCGCCGTCCTGGTGTCGGCGTTTCGGCACCCACTCGTCGAGGTTGCGGAGCTTGCTGCGACGTCGACGCGGTTGATCGTGCTCGAAGGTTTGAACGACAACGAGAACGTGGGCGCGATCGCTCGGGCAGCGAGGGCATTCGAGATCGACGGCATCGTGCTCAGCCCGACCTGCACCGACCCCTACTACCGCCGCACGGTGCGGGTCAGCATGGGCGAGATCCTGCACATGCGCCTCGCCCGGGCGGCGCCGGGCGAGTGGCCGAGCGCGCTCGACACGCTGCACGCGGCCGGCTTCGAGTCGTGGGCGCTCACGCCGGCCGACGACGCGATCGAGATCTGGGACGCCGAGGTGCCCGAGCGCCTGGCGATCATGCTCGGCGCCGAGGGCCCAGGTCTGACGGAGGCGGCGATGGCGATGGCGACCCGGCGGGTGAGGATTCCGATCAGTCGCCGCCGTCGACTCCCTGAACGTCGGCCACGCCGCAGCGATCGCCTTCGCAGCGATCACCCGCTGAACATCGCGCCGGCGGAGCGGTGCCCGGCGTTCTCGCTGCGCTCACGGTCGGTCTGGCGCTCACGGTCGGAGCGGATGCTTCCCCCTGGTGATCGAGGACGGCAAGCGTCTCGCTGCGACAGTTCGGCGAGGGCTCGAAGCGGAGGGGTTCTCGGTCGACAACGCTCTGAACGGTGAGGACGGCGTCTGGCTCGCCTCGGAGAACAGCTACGACGCTATCGTGCTCGACCTCACGCTTCCGAAGTTGAACGAGTGCCTGGTGTGCGATCGGCTCCGCGAGCACTGGCCAGTCGATCGACAAGCCGTTCGACGTGCCGACCTTGTTGACGGTGCGTGGTGCGGGCTACCGCCTCGTCGCCGACACGCGGTGAGATCTTGATCCGCTGGGTCCGGCTGACGTTGAGCCGCACGGTACTTGCTGCGCTCCGGTCGGTCTGGCGCTCACGGTCGGAGCGGTGCTATCTCGTGTGCTGTGCTCGATCGGTGACGGCTACGACGGACGCCACTGCGTCCCACATCGGTCGAGCGCCGTGCCCTCGATGCTTGCGGCGCTCGTCGAAGCGGTCACCCTCCCGCCGGATCAGCTGGCGCTCCCAGGCGACGAGTCGGCGTTCGTGCAAGCCAGCGAGGGCAACCGGTGCCATTCGGCGCCCTGGTATCACGGTCACGACCGTCGGCCTCGACCGACCTGGAATGGTCAGCGGCGACTCGGAGCAGCTGCAACGCATGATCCGCAACCTGGTCCACAACGCCGAAGAACACGCCGGTCAACGGATCGATGTGAGTGTGACCATCGACGAGCAATCCGTGCAGATCGCGGTCAGCGACGACGGGCCCGGCATCCCCCTCGACCAGCGCCGACGCGTGTTCGAGCGCTTCGTCCGGCTCGATTCGGCGAGAACCCGCGATGGTGATGCCGGACACCGGCCTCGGCCTGGCGATCGTGAGCGACGTCGTCTCGAGCCACACGGGACGATCGCGATCAGCGATGGACCGCTCGGTGGCGCCTGCTTCGATGTCGAGATCCCGGCCCTCGGGAACGAACCGCAACGCCGGTACGACTGACCCGGCGACCGCAGCACGATCGCGATCACGTGCATGATTCATGATCGACCGGACGCCTCCCGCAGCGCTCGGCACCGACCTGTTCTACGCTCGGTCGTGATGGGACACGAGCACGACCACGAGCACGACCATGCGCACGATCATGCGCACGACGACGATCACAGTGAGCTCGGGGAGATGGACGTCCGGGTGCGGGCACTCGAGACGCTGCTGACCGAGAAGGGGTACGTCGACCCGGCCGCGCTCGACGAGCTGATCGACGCCTACCAGACCCGGATCGGGCCGCGAAATGGCGCGCGCGTGGTTGCCAGGGCGTGGGTCGACCCGCAGTTCGCCGACTGGCTGCGACGGGATGCGACGGCGGCGATCGCCTCGCTCGGCTACACCGGTCGCCAGGGCGAGCACATGGTGGCGGTCGAGCAGACCGACGACACCCACCATCTGGTCGTGTGCACGCTGTGCAGCTGTTACCCGTGGCCGGTGTTGGGTCTGCCGCCGACCTGGTACAAGAGCGCCCCGTATCGTTCGCGTGCGGTTCGCGACCCGCGTGGCGTGCTGCACGAGTTCGGTGTCACGTTGCCCGACGACGTCGAGATTCGCGTGTGGGACTCGACCGCCGAGGTTCGCTACTTCGTGATCCCACAGCGCCCGGCTGGCACCGAGGGCTGGTCGCAGGAGCAGCTCGCCGAGCTCGTCACGCCGCGATTCG
This sequence comes from uncultured Acidimicrobiaceae bacterium, assembly GCA_963722635.1. GTDB lineage: Bacteria > Actinomycetota > Acidimicrobiia > Acidimicrobiales > Ilumatobacteraceae > Ilumatobacter. The sequence goes on along the minus strand of CAVRNX010000002.1, from coordinate 35,289 downwards.
ATGATCGGCGTCGGCCGTCCCCACGATCCGTTCGAGCGGGCCGAGCGGGCCGAGCGGGCCGAGCGGGCCGAGCCGGGGACGAGATCGTCGTGAGCGGCGACTATGTCAGCCACGCCGACCTGGGCGGCACGACCGGACACGGCCCGATCCAGCCCGAGCCCGAAGGTGAGGTGTTCCACCACGAGTGGCAGGCCAAGGCGTTGGCGCTGACCCTGGCCGCCGGCGCGCCGGGCGGCTGGAACATCGACATGAGCCGAAGTGCCCGTGAGACCTTGCCGAACTACGCCGACCTGTCGTACTACGAGATCTGGACGGCGGGGCTGGAGCGGCTACTGGTCGACAACGGGCTGGTGACCGACGCCGAGCTCGCCGTCGGGCGGTCACTCGCCGACCCGGATCCGAGTCGACCGGTGCTGACCGCCGATCGGGTCGCTACCACGCTCGCCACTGGTGGGCCCGCGCAGCGAGAGTCGACCGGTCCGGCCCGGTTCGCAGTCGGGGATCGGGTGCGCACGCGCGCCGGCCGGGTCGATCACCACACGCGGCTGCCGGCCTACGTCGCCGGCCGGGTCGGCACGATCGAACGTGTGCACGGTGTCCACGTGCTGCCCGACACGAATGCGCACGGGCTCGGCGAGCAGCCGCAGTGGCTGTACAACGTGGTGTTCGATGCGACCGACCTGTGGGATGACGCCCAGCCCGGCCGGCGGGTATCGGTCGATGCGTGGGAGTCGTACCTCAACCCGGTCGACGGCGGCGGGTCGTGAGCGCCGCCTCGCAGGCGTTGCTGCCGGGCCAGCCGGAGGCGGAGGGCGAGCCGGTGTTCCGCGAGCCGTGGGAAGCGCACGCGTTTGCGATCGCGGTGCGGCTCCACGAACAGGGCCTGTTCACCTGGCCGCAGTGGGCAGCGACACTGGCCGACGAGATCGAGCGGGCACAGGCGGCCGGTGACGCTGACACGGGCGAGACCTACTACCACCACTGGCTCTCGGCGCTGGAACGACTCGTCTCGGAGACGGGCGCCGTGTCGTCGCAGGATCAGGAGCGCACCCGCGAGGCCTGGCGCAGAGCCGCCGACCGCACGCCCCACGGCCACCCGATCGAGCTGAGCCAGAGCGACTACCACGATTGACGCTGGCGCCGGGATCGCATCGTGATCAAGCTGCCGAACCGGCCGCTGAATCCGGCCGGTGGATCCGGTCGACGCGACCGCCGATGCTGCCGATGCCCACCGCCGTTTGAGGCGCACTTGGCGCAGTTGGCCGTAGCGTGATGCCGCGGTCGAACCGTCCGCTGTCACCTCACCGGGCTGGATGCGACACAGCCTTGCTCGCAGATCGGTTGGTCATGTCACACAAGGAAATCCACCGCACCCACCGGATCGGTTGGTTGCGTGCCGCCGTGCTGGGTGCGAATGACGGGATCGTGTCGACGGCGAGTCTGATCATCGGCGTGGCCGCGTCGAGCGCAACTCGCAGCCAGGTGCTCGTCGCAGGGACAGCCGGGTTGGTTGCCGGGGCGATGTCGATGGCGGCCGGGGAGTACGTGTCGGTGAGCTCGCAGGCCGACACCGAATCGGCCGACCTCGGGCGTGAGCGCAAGGAGTTGCGCGAGGACCCCGAGCGCGAGCTGGAAGAGCTGAGCCTGGTGTACGAAGGGCGCGGGCTCGATGCCGATCTCGCCCGCCGAGTTGCCGAAGGTCTCACCGCCCACGATGCGCTCGGGGCGCACGCCCGCGAGGAGTTGGGCATCTCCGACACGACGACGGCTCGTCCGGTGCAGGCCGCGTTCACGTCGGCGGCGACGTTCGCAGTCGGGGCCGCACTGCCGTTGCTGGCTGCGGCGCTGGCGACCGGGGCGGTGCAGATCGCTGTCGTGGCTGTCACAGCACTGGTCTTCCTTGCCGCGCTGGGCGTCGTCGGTGCACGGGCCGGCGGCGCACCCGTGAGAGCTGCGGCGGTACGGGTGATGTTCTGGGGCGCGTTGGCGATGGCGGTCACTGCGTTGATCGGCTCCGCGTTCGGTGCCGTCGTCTGACCGATCGACCGTGTGCCGTCGTGTCGGGCGACCGCACCACCGCCGGATTCGAGGATTCCGGCGCGGCTCCGATTCGACGGCTCCGATTCGACGGTCAGGTCGGCGACCAGAAGGCGATGTCGCCCGGGGCGAGCAGCGTCGACGCGCCCGAGCTGTCGGCGTCGTGGATCCACACGCCCGACTCACCGGTGACCGATCGTCCGACATGCACGAACTGCTCGCCGTCGGGTGACCACACCGTTTGGCTGCGGGCGTACTGGTCCCAGAACGGGAGGTAGCCGGGGACCGACGTTTGATCGATGTCGAATGCTTCGGTACTGGCACGCGTGCCGTCGAGGCCGAGCACCTTCCACCTTCCGGCGCCGCCGAACATGTCGCGCACGAGTACCCGCGATCCGGTCGGGTCCCAGATCGGTGCGCTCGCCGGCTGGTTGTCGAGCAGAACGAGCTCGACCGTCGTCGACATCGATGATCCACAACCCTGTGTCGAGAACGGTGCGTTCCGTCGTGGTGGGTCGTGGCGCAGCAGCTCCGCGCAACGCATCGAGGCCGCTGCTCGGTGGGTTCCCGTAGGCCATCACCGCAAGCTGTTCGCCGGCCGGGTCGATGTCCATCAAGACGAAGCCGACGACGGCTCCGAGTTCGGTCGTGACCCCGGTGTCCACCTGCTGGGACACCAACCGCTCGCCATCGCCGGTGTCGGCCGTGTAGAAGACGATGTCGTCCGTCGGATGCCAGACCGGCGTCTGGTGGGAACCCGACGTCGAGGCGAGCGATCTGATGTCGCCGGTCAGTTCGACGATCCGGACATCTGTGGCGACGTGCGCGACGAGGCGGTCGCCGTCGGGGGCGAAATCGGAGAAGTACGGCACGCCGAGGTCGATCAGGTCGAAGCCGTCACCGGTTGGCGCTGGTTCGGTACCGAGCTCGACGATCACCAGCCCGAAACCGTCGGTGGTCGGCGTCAGCGCCAGCACCCGCGACGACGTCGGGTCGTAGGTGATGTAGTCGGGGCGACCGGGAAGCGGATCAACCGTTGCGTCGCTGCCGTCGACCGCCGCTGTCACCAGCTCCCACTCGACGCGGTCGGTGCTGCGGACCCAGGCGACTCGCTGCCCGTCGGACGACCAGATCGGTTGGATCACCGCCTCGCCGGAGTCGCCGGAATAGTTGGCGACCTCGGTGCCGTCGGCACGGTACGACACCAATGCTCGATCACCGCCGTCGATGTCGTGCACGAGCACGAGGCTGTTGGCGGCGCCGTCGACGATCGCCGGGCCGGCTGGCACCGCAACCGCCGGAGCGTCCGAGTCGTCGGCTGGCTCGGAGCCGACCGCGTCAGGATCGTCCTGATCCGCAGCTGCGGGCGCCGATGTCTGGCTGGGCTGCGTCACCGGTGCCGGATCGGTCACCTCGGTGTCGGCGGGCGAATCCGTGCAGGCCGCCGCCACCAAGACGACGGCGACGACGCGACGACGGCTCCGATCAGGCGATCCCGCATCGTGCCAGCCTCGCACGTCGACCGGGCCGGAGTGCCCGCTGCCGACGGTCCCGAGCCGAACGATGGACCGAGATCGGGTGCCTGAGCGTGGTCGATCTGACAGTTCGAACGGTACGGATCTGCGATCTCGACGTGGACTCACCCGACCTCGACCACCACTTTGCCGAGGGCGCCGCCCTCGCCGACCTGACGCAGCGCGTCCGGCACCTCGTCGAGCCCATATGTGCGGTCGACGTGGATCCCGATGTGACCGGCGGCGCACAGATCGGCGAGTGGCCCGAAATGTGATGGCCCCTGCCGCACAGCGAGCAGTCCCAGCCGGCGACCGGTCAGCCGGCCGGCGATCGAGCCGATCGTCACGACCCGAAGCAGCGACGGCACCGACCCACCGACCCACCGATACCGGCCGCCACGGGCCAGCGCCCGGCGAGAGGCGAACACCGATCGGTGACCGACGAGATCGAGGACGATGTCGTAGGGCTCGGCGCTGCGGGTGAAGTCGTCGCTGCGGTAGTCGATCACCTCGTCGGCGCCCAGCGATCGCATGAAATCGAGCTTGCCGGCGTTGTCGACCCCGGTCACGTGCGCCCCGGCGCGTTTGGCGAGCTGGATCGCGAACGAGCCGGTGCCACCGCCGGCCCCGTTGATCAGGACGCGTTGCCCGGGCCCCGCGTCGGCGGTGCCCTGCAACGCGATGGCTCCCGCCTGCGGGATCGTCGACGCCTCGCTGAACGTCAACCCCTCCGGTTTGTGGGCGAGCGCCGACTCGGGCGCCACGGCGTACTCGGCGAACCCACCCTTCAGCCCGAGGTTGTCGCCGTACACCGCGTCGCCCGGCCGGAAGCGAGTGACGCCGGAGCCGATCGCTTCGACACGTCCAGCGATGTCCGAGCCGAGTGTTCGGCGAGCCGGCGCACGCAGTCCGCCGATCCGGGCGTAGAGCGGCGTGCCGCGCAGGCATTCCCAGTCGGTCAGGTTGACCGATGTCGAAGCGACCTGCACGAGCACCTGGTCCGCGGTCGGTGACGGAATCGGCACCTCATCGACCCGCAGTACCTCGGGCGGGCCGTAGCGGTCGTAGACGACGGCTTTCATGCGGTTGTGCTCTCATGCCAGGTGTCGACGCGGTCGGTCATCCCGGCCGAGAGTACCGGCCGCCTGCGTGCGTCGGCGCACTCCCGGTGAGCGCCGCAATTTCTGGTTGGCGGTCGGGTCTATGCTCGACGACACGTTCATTTCTGACCCTGACGAGGGCCGATGTCAGGCGAAGGGGGAGCGATGGATTGGGTCGAGGCCGGTCGAGGTTGGGGTGCCAGGGCGAAGGAGTGGGCCTATCTGTTCGAGCCCTACGCTCGGCCCGCCAACGAACTGATTTTCGAGCGGATCGGAGCCGCGCCCGGAATCTCGTTGCTCGATGTCGCCTGCGGATCGGGCTTCGCTGCATCACTCGCTGCAGCTCGCGGATGCACGGTCACCGGGCTGGATGCTGCTGATCCTCTGTTGGAGATCGCGCGAGCTCGCACACCTGCGGGCACGTTCGTGTGCGGCGACATGTTCGCGATGCCGTTCGCCGACGGCACCTTCGATGCGGCAACCAGTTTCAACGGGATCTGGAAGGGTTGCGAGCAAGCCCTGTCGGAAACTCATCGTGTCCTCAAGCCGGGTGGCCGGATCGGACTCACGTTCTGGGGCCCGTTCGATCGGCTCGGTCTGTTGCCCTACTTCATCAAGGTCATGGAACTGTCTGCGGAGAGCCACGGCGGCGCCATGATGACCCAGGGCGACACGGGAAGTCAGGGCGTCCTCGAGGACATGCTCTCCGCCACCGGATTCGAGTTCGTCGATCGGGGCACGGTCGAGGTCGTCAACGAGTGGCCCGACGTGGCGACGGCGGTGAGGGCGATGGCCGCGGCCGGCCCGTCGGTGCCCGCCATCGAGAACGTGGGCTACGACGCCTTCGCCGCCGCCCTGACCGACGTTGTCTCCCCGCTCTACAGCGACACGTCAGGCGTACGGATCTCGTCGCACTTCGGCTGGGTCACCGCCCGGGCGACCTGAACATCGTTCTCACGCAGCCGACGATGCAGCGCGAACGGCTCGAGTATCCCCTTGAGCTCGGCGACGCCGGCCGCGTCGAACGAGAGACCTGACCCGAGGGTCGCGCTGCGGACCGATTCCGAAACGAGCGTCTCGCCGCCTTCTCCGCGGCCCATGATCTGGCGGCGATGTTGACGGTGAGGCCCGACACGTCGTCGCCCCGCACGTCGACATCTCCGACATGAACGCCGACACGGATGTGCAGCCCGCGCTGGGCCAAATGCTCCCGGATCGACTCGGCGGTCGCGAGGGCGGCGGTCGCCGAGGGCAACAACGCCAGCACGCCATCGCCGGTGTACTTCACGACTCGCCCTCCGTGGTGCAGCACGCATCGCTGCACGGCCTGATCGTGAACGTCGAGCAGCTCGCGCCACTGCTGATCGCCGACGTCGACCGCCCGCCGGGTCGAGTCGACCAGATCGGTGAACAGCACCGCCGCGACGATCCGCTGCGGTGCCAGCCCGCTCGGGGCTCCGGTCACGAACTGGGCGATCTCAGCGACCAGTGCGTCGACGTCTCCGGCGATCGGGTATGTATCTGGTCCGGGGACCTGCACGAAGGTCGCGCCGGGATCTTGTCGGCGACTGCTCGGACATGCTGTTCGGGATTCGCCGCGTCCCGGTTGTGGATCACGAGGGTCGGCACGCCGATCCCCGTCGGTGTGAGCGATGCCGGGTAGCTGAGGATGTGGGCCCACATCCGTGCCGCTGTGGCTGGGCTTGCTCCGCTTCGGCCCGCCTTGGCCAACCATTCCCTGAAGTCGGGGTCGTCGATTCGGCTCGGGAACACCAGCTCCTCCGCCGAGCTGGTCGGCACCATCGGCTCGTCGGATCTGGGAAGCAGTCCGGCCAAGCCGCGCGTCGATCGCATCGGGTTCACCAACACCATCGAGCCGACCAACTCGGGCCGCTGCCGGGCGGCGAGGCGGGCGATGCCGAATGGCTCCCAGGACACCACGACAGCACGTTGCAGGTCGGCGGCTTCGATCACTGCACACAGATCGTCGGCCCACTGCTCCTGGGCGCTGCGTTCCCAATCGGTCATCAGATCCGACAGGCCGACTCCGCGTTTGTCGAACACCACGAGGCGGCCGAGCGAAGCGAGTCCCGCCATGAACCGTGCCGCGACCCGATCCTGCTCGAGTGCCTCGAACGGGAAGAAGGCTCCGGCCACCACGACCACATCGACGCCGCCAGGTTCGCCGGTGACGCGATACGCGACGTGGCTGTCGCCGGTGCGGGCGTAGGCGACCTCCGTCACGGCATCTGCTCGACGTCACTCATGACGGATCTCGGCGCGCCCATGGCGCCCCCTTTCCGGGTCGGACCTGCATGGTAGGGCAGGCGGCACCTGCCGGTTCACCGATCCGAACCGCGGCATCTCCGCGTGTATCAGTCGTCGTCGAGGGTGACGATCACGGCGCAGTCGTTGGGGTGACCGCCGCGGCGCACGAGTCGCTGCAGCGAGTGGAACCCCTCGATCAGTTTGAGCTTGAAGCCGTACTTCTCGCTCACTTTGGCCTGCATCGCCTCGAAGTCGGAGCCGCGCACCACCTCAGCGGTGCCCGATCGGGGAGACCTGCCCTGCGTCGGCCGGCCCCGCGCGTCAGACGGCTGGAGCTCGACGCGGTTGTTGTTGCCGAGCCGCTTGACCTTCCAGGTCTGCGACGACGTGATGAACCCGACGCGACCGTCACCGGCGTCGACGGGCCAGACCGGTCCGGGTTTGGGTGTCCCGTCCTTCTTGTACGTCGTGAAGGCCATGTACTGCGCGTCGGAGAGCTCCATCTCGAAGACCCTACGGGAGTGGGCTCGGCGTTCGATCCGAAGCTGGCGATCGCGATTGTGAGTTCGTGAAGCGTGTGGAAGGGTGTCCAGCGGGGGACATTGCAGAGAGGGCATCAAGATGCCGCTACACGTCATGAAGCACGAGCGCTTCCCGCACGCCGATCGCAACGAGCTGGCGCTCGCTGCGCTGGAGTATTGCCGCGCGGTGAGCGAGTCCGAGGGGGTCGGCCGCAGCCGTTTCTACTGGATCGATCCGAACGAGATCGCGATCCTGATCGAGGCCGAACAGGGTGGCTGGGGGGCCTGGTCGACGCACCAGCCCAGTCGGCGCGAGGCGGTGGCGCTGTTCGGGCTGGCTGATCTTGCCCGCAACACCGTGAGCGAGGTCTGGGGCGACGCCAAAGCTGGGCAAGCGACCTTCGACCTCGCCAACTGACAGCGAACGCACGAACGGTTCGGCTCGGACGGCTCGCCGTCTGCACGACAGCGGGCCGACATGCAGGCCGGTTGAGGTGGTCCAGGCCCGCCCGTGATGGGTTGTCCGATTGGTGACAGGGAACTCGCCGAAGCGACGCCAGGCGATCGTCTAGCCTCGCGAGATCACTTGGGAGATCACTTGGGAGGTGCCAATGATGAGGAAGATCGCGATCGCTCTCGCTGTGCTGGGCCTCGTCGCGTGTGGCGGCGGTGATGACGACAGCGTGACACCGGAACCGGCTCCGGTTGACGACGCCACAGCGGCGGATGACGCCAACGGAGACGCCAACGGAGACGACGGCGGCGCGGGTAGCGGCGCGATCGTGAGTCCGCAGCCGGCGGGTCAGGCGTCCGTCACCGTCGACGGTCTCGACTACACGATGCAAGAGCCCGGGGCCCTCGACTGCGCGATCTCCGACGATGCGATCACGTTCTCGTTCCGGATCGGCGACAACGAGGTCACGCTCGGTGCCGGCGCCAACCTGTACGACAACGGTTGGCTCGGCAACATCGAGGTCAGGGTCGCCAACCCGACCAGCGAGCCCGGGCCGATCACCTACTTCCCCGACCTCACCGCCAACGGCGACGGTCTGGTGATCGACGGGAGCAGCGCCTCGTACACCGGCCCGATGCAGAAGCAGCCGGCCAACGATGGCAGCAATCCACCGCCCGTCGATGTCGGCGACGGCACGATCAGCGTCACGTGTCCCTGATCTGAGGCACATCAAAGCGGGTCGCGCGTCGACGGCCCCATCCCCCGCCCGGCTCGCCTTCCCCGGCGATCCGGGAATACCGGGTACAGGCCCGGACCCGCCAGCGACCGGCCGATCGAACGACCGCGCTCTCGGAACCCTGTGACACCCCTTGTTCATGATGGGGGCATGGATGTTTCGTCGGTGGTCGAGCGGGTGCGGGAGGTGTCGTCGGTCAGCGGCGAGCCCCGCCGCTGGGCGTTCGGTGATCGAGTCGGCGATCACGGCATCGGCTCAGATCAAGTCGTGGTTGGCGGCGGCTGATGCCCGGCTGGCTCAGGCGCTGGCGGCGCAGGTGTCGTTCCCGGAGAAGACGATTGCCGATTGCACGCGTGAGTCGTTGCGTGATGCGGCCAAGGCGAAGGAACGGGCTGACACGTTGGGCAAGGTGCCCGGCTTCGCCGATGCGTTGGATGCCGCCGCGTTGACACCGGGCCATGTCGATGCGATCACGTCGAAAGCCAAGCCGCTCACCGACTCACAACGCGCCGAGTACTTCGAGCGGGTCGCCGGGCTGGTCGACGTCGCATCGGCAGCGACGGTGGACGAGTTCCGGCGCCGGTTGGCGATCGAAGCCCGGGCGACCGAACGCGACGACGGCATGGACCGTCTCGAGCGGCAGCGCCGCAAGACCGCCCTGCGGGTGTGGACCGACAACGAGGGCATGTGGCGCTTCGACGGCCGCTTCGACCCGTTGTCGGGTGCCAAGCTCGACGCCCGCCTCGAAACCGCCGTGCAAGCACTGTTCGCCGAAGCCGTGCCCGAGTCGTGTCCGACCGATCCGGTGTTGAAGCAGCAGCATCTGCGGGCGTTGGCGTTCCAACGCCTGGTGCTGGACGGCGGGGCCGGTGTCGGGCGGCCGGGACGGGCCGAGTTGATCGTCGTCGTCGACCCCGACACACCCGACGGTGCCGGCGGGCCAACCGTCGACTGGGGGATCCCGGTCGAGGTGCCGGGTCGGGTGCTGGCCGAGATCAGTGTCGACGCCGACGTGCACGCTGTCGTGGTCCGCAACGGTGTGATCCTGCACGCTCCGGGCGAGCTCGATCTGGGGCGCACGACCCGGTTGGCGAACCGTGCCCAACGGCGGGCGTTGCGGGCGCTGTACTCGACGTGTGCGATCCCGGGCTGTGCGGTGCGTTACAGCCGCTGCAAGTTGCATCACATCATCTGGTGGCGCAACGGAGGCCGCACCGACCTCGACAACCTGCTGCCGATCTGCACCCACCACCACAGCAAAGTCCACGACCACGGCTGGAACCTCCAGCTCGGCCCCAACCGACGAACTCGAGATCACGTTCCCCGACGGCACCATCCACAACACCGGCCCACCCAACCGGCGAGCCGCCTGAAGGTGGCTCGGTGCGAGCCCACGAAACCGGAGATGATCCCGGCCGGATCGATCGAGGTCGAGGTCGAGGTCGAGCCATGAACAAGTCAACCTTTCGGTAGCCCTCATCGAGGCCGAGTTTGGCTACGCGCTCGAGCGTCGCTGATCTCGTCGCGCGTGACGATCTGATGACTGATCGGCCACTCGAACGCGAGGAGGACCGGGACGAGATCGATCGCCTCACCACCCAACTCGGTCTCGTCTGCGCCGACTCCTGAGCTTCGGGCATCCTTCTTCCACAGCGGGAGGGATGCGACCGATCAGGTAGGGCTCGTCAGGGGCTCAGGTGCTCAGGTGCTCAGTGCCCGGTTTCCTGCACGGCGTACCCGGAAAGCGTGTGCGGCGTGCTCGTCCCGAGAGGACCGTTCCCGACGATTTGCGGGCCGACGTCGAGTGGGCACCACCACGTCTGTCATCGTGGTGCGATGTCCGATGACACTTCGCTGACCGCCACCATGACCGCTGCGGTCACGATCGGTCATGGCGGGCCCGAGCAGATCGAGGTGCGCGACGACTGGCCACGTCCCCAGGTCGGGCCTGGCCAGGCGTTGGTGCGGGTCACTGCGGCGGCGGTCAACAACACCGACATCTGGTCGCGCCAGGGCGCCTACGGAACCACCTCCGACCCGGACGCGATCGCCGGATGGAAGAGCGTGCCGCTCGACTTCCCCCGGATCCAGGGGATCGACATCGCCGGTGAGGTCGCCGCCGTCGGAGCCGACGTCGACCGGAAAGGCGTGGGTCGGCAAGCGAGTGATCGTCGACCCGGCCGCCGAATACGACGGTGACTACCCGACCCACATCATCGGCAGCGAGGTCGACGGTGGGTTCGCCCAGTACCACGTCTGCGCCGAACGCCAACTCCACGACGTCACGGGATCGCCGCTGACCGACGCCCAGTTGTCGTGCCTGCCCACCGCATACGGCACGGCGCTGGGGATGTTGAACCGGGCCGGCTGCGCGACCGGCGAGCGTGTGCTGGTCACCGGAGCATCGGGCGGTGTCGGGATGGCTGCGGTCCAACTGCTGCTCGCTCGGGGCTGCGAGGTGATCGCACGCACGAGCGCAGCACAACGCCAGCGGATCGCCGAGCTCGGTGTCGCCGAGGTGTCGGTGCGTGGGGTCGACGAGGTGTCGCAGTTGCGTCACGTCGATGCCGTGGTCGACGTGGTCGGCGGTGATGAGTTCGGTCTGATCATCGACCGGCTGCGTGACGGCGGCCGGATCGTGACGGCCGGTGCGATCGCCGGGCCGGTGGTGCCGTTCGACATCCGCCGGCTGTACCTCCACCAGCGCACGTTGATCGGGTCGACGATGCACACGCCGGCCGACTTCGCCGAGCTGGCCGCGATCGCCGTCGCCGGCGGGGTCGAGCCGCTCGTGGCAGCCACCTACCCGCTGACCGAGATCGCCGCGGCACAGGCCCGCTTCCTCGCCAAGGACTTCGTCGGCAAACTCGTGCTCGAGCCCTGACCGGCACACCCGCCACCCAAGGAAGTCACGCTCGTCGTCGAACTCACCGAGATCGAGCTGATCCACACCGCCCCGTCCGGAAACCGCAAGCGAGCCGGCTGACCAGGTCGCACCGGATTCACCTATCTACCTACTCCCTCTCTCACCGAAGGGTCGTCAGGTCGCGACGTCGGCGAAGCGGGCCGCGAGTCGGGCCCGGTTGTAGCGCTGGAGGATCACCGGGTAGCCGTTCATCAGCACATCGAACAACAGCGTGCCGGCGGCCGCCACCCACCAGCCACGAACGACAGCGTGAACCACGATCGGCAACGTCGCCACGAACAACACGGCGTGGCTCGCCTCGGCATCGCGCATGCGTTGATCGAGGTGAGCGAGATTGGCCGGCGTGCGTTCGGCCGGCAGGTGGAGATCGGGGTTGAACACCGCCAACGGGCCGCGCCGCAGGACCCATTTCACGACGCTCACCCCGATCCGCTCGTACACGCGACCGCTGCGCTCGAACCCGCGCAACCGTGATAGCGACCCGGCAGGCGGACCTGCACCACGCGGCTCAGCAGACCGACCATCACCATCGGCAGCCACACCACGACGAAGGCGAACCACAGGCTGCTGGGGCCGAACGCCCGCGCCGACCAGACGAGCATCAGGAACGACACGAGCGCCGCACCGACGAGCGCCGCCAACTTGGCCATACCCAGATCGTGCACCGCACAGCGACGCGCAACCAGGGCACGAAGTCTCAGGCGCAGGCGTCCGGTCGTTCGAGCGCTTGTTCGACCACCGCTACCGTCACGTCCATCAGGTTGACGGGTCGTCGCGACCGAGGAGTACGTAGCGGGCTCAGGTTGCTTGTTCGAACGGGTCGAGCTGGGCGCCCAACTTGCCGAGCGCCCGGCCGAGTGCTGCTACTTCGGCGGCGGAGAGCTCGCCGAACAGCTCGTCCTCGCAGGCCACGACCCGAGCGAAGGCTCTGTCGGTGGCGGTTCGCCCGCGTGCGGTCAGGCTGACCAGGACGTTGCGCGAGTCGTCGTCTGAGCGTTGGCGCCGCAGGAACCCGGCCGACTCCAAGCGCTTGAGCCGACCGGTGATGCCCGCCCGCGTCATGAGGAGCAGGTCGGCGATGTCACTGGGAAGCAGCGGGCGGCCGGCGCGTCGAAGGACCGACATCACGTCGTAGTCCCCGAGCACGGTGAAACCTGCAGCCGCGAGCTCCTCGTCGAGCTTCGCCTCGAGAACTTCTCGCGAGCCGCATCACCCGCATGCCGATCAGGTAGCGCGACAGATCGATGTCGCCGCGCAGGCCATGCCATCTCGCTGCGGCTGCCTCTGCGTAATCAGATTCGACCATGCATGAATTCTAGCTTGACAATCGTTCGTTAGCCAGCTAATAATTCTATTTAGTTCACCAACGAACGACCTCGACGATGGGCAAGTCGTCATTTCACGAAAGCAGAAGTCCCTTGTCAACACCCTTCATCTCTTCCGCCAAGCGGAAGATCGCAGCGCTCCTCGTCGGGATCGTTGCCGCGGTCGGCGTGACCGTCACCACCCCCTCGGTCGCCCAGGCGGCGATCAGCACGACCCAGGCACAGTGGAACCTCGCCGGCCTGGCATACCTTCCCTACTCGGGCGTCGACGGCATCGTCGGACCCAACACCGCCAACGCGGCGAGCGTGTTCCAGACCGATCGCTGCCTCGATGTCGATGGCATCATCGGCAACAACACCTCCAATGAGCTGATCTCGATGATGAAGAAGGTGCAGGCCAAGGTCGGCGCCACGCAGGACGGTCTCAACGGCCCGAACACCAAGAGCAAGATCATCTCCTACCAGCAGGCCAACGGTCTGACCGCCGACGGCATGGCCGGCCCGGCGACGATGGCCAAGATGGGCATCACCCGCGTCGCATCGTGCGGCACCGGTGGCACCGGGAGCGGCATCATCGGCAACATCTACGAGCCGTCGACCACCATCGCCTGCGCCTCCGGCACGACCGACCTCGGCACCGGCCAGAAGGCGTACAGCCAGGGCAACCAGATCAGCGTGCGCCTGTGTGCGATCCCCGGTTTCAAGAGTTCGAGCCAGGAGAGCACGGTGGGTAACACCTACTACGTCTCGGGCGCGAACGGGAACGTGATCGTCACGTCTCGAGTGGCGGGCGCCGTGCTGGCGATGTACAACAAGGCCAAGTCACAGGGGCTCACACTGACCGCCAAGAGCTCGTTCCGGACCATGGCGCACCAGCAGGCGCTGTGCAACAACGACTACGGCTGCCGGACCGGCACGTCGTACGCCTACGTCGCCAAGCCGGGAACGTCGCTCCATCAGCTCGGCGTTGCGATCGACTTCAACGGCACGAACGTCAAGATGAGTGACGCCAACTGCAGCACGCGGCGTGCGACCGAAACCGGCAGCACCGTGTGGAACTGGCTGAAGAACAATGCCGCCACGTACGGCTACCGCCAGTACGCCGCCGAGTCGTGGCACTGGGATCCGGTGGTGAGCGCCAACCGCTGCTGATCCATCAGGAGTAGATCACCCGGCAGCGGCCGGTCGCCCGGAGGTGGCGGCCTGCCGCTGCCACGCGTGTGTGGACAGGTGATGAGGACGGTCGGGGAGCCGGTCGGCGATCGCGATCGTCCACATCTGCTCCTCCCGGACGTCAATCGACGCAAAGCCGCTCGGTGACCACCGGTGGTCGTGAATCGACTTTGCGTCGATTGGGGACCGGGGTGGCGCGGTCGACAGCGGCTGCTGAGGTCAGGCCGGGGTGACGACTGGGATACCCAGTTGGACTGCCGCGTCGGCCAGGCGGTCGTCGTAGGTCACGATGCCGTCGAGCTCGTCGCCGAGCTGGAGGGCGGCGGCGCGGGCAACGACCGCCGACGCGTTCTGTTTTGATGCCCGGATGCCGACCTCGTCGTCATGTATGGCCCTCGGTTCCTCACGACGGGATGGAGGGGAAGTCGGCAACCGCCGGCGTAGATACGGGGTGTGACGGCCGCGCGCAGCGCCGACTCGATCGCGCCGTCGCTCACTCCGGGGGCTGGGTCGTGCCGAGTTGGCTCCAGCGGCGGCGGTACTCGCGGCCGGTGTACTGGCGCGGGTCGGCGCCGGAGGCGAGGCCTCGGCACGGTCGGCGCGCAGGCGGAGTTCGGACGCGACCTCGTCGGCGTCGGTGTACTTGCGCGTCGGCCTGCCGCCACCGCTGACCGATGTCGTCGACTGCATCCGTTTCGGCATCACCAGGAACGGGCTGACCGGCAGGTACCAGCGCCGCACGAGGCGCTGTTTGTTTCCGTCGGAGGCGGCGGGCGCGAGGTGCCGGAGTGCGTTGGCGAGCGCGGCGGGATGGCGGGTTGCCCTCACGGCGGCGACGTCGGCGCACAGGTCGCGCGTCGCCTCGACGCTGCGCGGCAGGAACACCATGGCGCCGCCGATCATCCACGCCACCGGGAGCGCGAACAGGATGCTCACGAACCCCAGCACGATCGTCAGGGTCCAAGCCAGCTCGGCGCGTGTTGCGAGGCGGCACCAGCGGTCACGCATGCCGGCGAATTGGGCGGCCACGAGGGCTTCCAGTTCGTCGCGATCGAGCTGTTCGACGGCACCGGTGGTCGCCATCACGACGACGCCGTCGGCGGTGGGGAAGGCGCCGACGTTGGGTATCTCGGCCTCGTGGATCACGACGTGTCCGGACGCTTCCCCGATCGCGATCGACACCTCCTCGGCGACGTTGCGAAGCCGACCGCCGGTGGCATCGGCGCGGAGCTCGGCGACGATCTCGTCGCCGACACGTTCGAGTGGGAGCAGCAACACGATCGCCGCTGCGACGACGATCGCCACGAGGATCGCCGTGAACCATCCGAAGGGGATGAAGAAGTCGAACCATCCGTGTGGCACCGCCAACGTCGCCGCCAGCACCGCGCTCAGCATCGCCCACGACAGGGCGACGGCGCGGATTGCGTGAGTCCTCGCAGCCCGAGCGAGCGCAGCCTGTCCCATGACGGAAGTATCGGCCATGAGCGGTGCGACGTGAGCCATTCGGTGTGAGTCGGCCGATCGCCTCGCCGGGGCGACCCTTGTCGATCGTGACGATCTGCGAGACGTTGATCACCGTCGGTCAGTCGATGCGGGTCCACAGGAGTGGGAAGAACAGCTCGCCGCGGGATCCTTCGGCACCGGTCAGCACCAGCTGATCACCGGCCCCGAAGCCGACGGTGAAGCTCGACACGCCGCCGGACCCGCCCTCGATGTCGCTCTCGGTGATCGTCAGCACTTCACCGAACAGTGCGGACGAGGACGCGGAGACCTCGAAGGTGTTGCCGACGACGCTGAACACGCCGGCCTCGACACCGAACTGGAACTGCCCGGATCCGTTGATCGTCAGGTCCGGGAAGGGGTTGTTGTTGATGAC
Organism: uncultured Acidimicrobiaceae bacterium; assembly: GCA_963722635.1. Taxonomy (GTDB): domain Bacteria; phylum Actinomycetota; class Acidimicrobiia; order Acidimicrobiales; family Ilumatobacteraceae; genus Ilumatobacter. Next base: position 19,359 of record CAVRNX010000002.1, on the reverse strand, counting down.
CGCGGTGACGTCCGTGTAGGTGAGCGTGCCGGTGCCGTCGCCGCCCAACTCCATCACGACATCGCCCGTCACGGCGGCGATCGACAGCGGCTCGACGCCGAAGCCGAGCGCCGAAGCGTTCTCGAACATCAGCTTCAGCGCCGGATTGGTCGCCCGCCAGGTGCCGTTGCCGTCGAAGGCTCCCGACCCGGTCGGCTCGGACGGCTCGGCGGGTTCGTCGCAGAAGTTGGCGATGTCCTGGACGAACATCGTGACCATTGCGGACGCATTCGCGGCGCCCGTCAGGGCGACGTCGAGGTACTGGCTGCCGAATGGGACATACAGGATGTCGGGAAGCGGACTGGTCCCATCAGGGCATTCGCACAGCTCGCCGTAGCAGTACTTGATCATTTCGTTGTCGATCACGGCGAAATCGTCGCCGGTGTCCCACCGATTGAGTGTGAGGCCGCTGGACTGGCGGCTGACGACCCACGCGGTGGTGATCGGGAGCGCATCCAAGCTGAAGGTGACGGCCGCCTGCTGGCCGCGTTCGACGCGCACCGAGCTCGTCGAACCCGGTTCGAGTGCTCTGGAGATGAATCGCCGGCCGAGCCCGCTGAGCCCGACTGCGTCGAAGTTCCACGAACTCGACAGCTCGGGTTGGCGCACGGCGGTCGCAGCGAGCGTTGCCTGTGTCTCCGCAGGAACCCCGTCGAGCGCACGATTCCAGAGGCCGGCGTCGCTGTCGGCGATGTCGTTGAGCCCGGGAATCGCCCGCCAGAGTGCGTCGGGCCCGCCTCGAATGTGGGCGACCTGGCTCCAGAATCCGTACGCGGTGTACTCGGAGTCGAACAGCGGGTATTTCTCGAAGCTGAAGAAGGTGCGGAACTTCGGGGTACCGAACGACGATCCGGTGGCGTACTGCTCGCCGACCCAGGTGGCCATGCCCTCGAAGAAGAAGTCCTCTTGTGCCAGGTAGGAGGTAAAGCTGGGGGCGTTGGCTCCTTGCCAGCAGTGGAACACCTCGTGGGCGACCACCGACTTGAGGCGATCGCCCTCCAGCCGTTCCCAGTCGAACACGACGATGTTGCAGAGGCCGTCGGACCGGTACGACGTGGTCGCTTCGATGGTCGGTGATCCGCCTCGGACGGCGTGCCCACCCGTGTCTCGATGTCGAGTGCCGGGCCACCGAGTGTGGTCTGCAGAAAGAGCGCGGCGCGGCCGGCCATCGACTCGACACCATCGGGGTCCACGGGGCCACGGCGTCGCGCCCCTGCGAAACCCTGCGGTTCGGTCTCCGCCTCCGCTGCCTGCCCGACGGCGGCGAGGTACTCGGGGTCGTCCAGCGAGCGGTACACGATCTCGCCGGAGAACAACTCGTCGATCCGAGCACTGATGATCGTCCGCTGCGGATCGGTGAGTTGGTCGTCGAGCCGCTGCAGGGTGCGCAGCGCGTCGGTGCCGAGCGTCGGCAGCGACTCGTCCTGGAGGAGGGGAACGGATCCGGGGAGATCGTCACCGAACAGCGCAGAGAACTCGCTGAGCGCCAGCGTGAGTTCGTCGATATCACCGTTGACCATGTCGGAGTGCAGGGCGTCGTAGCTGACGGGCTCGACCTCGGGCTGTGCCGGGTCGGTCGTCGACGGCGCCGACGCAGGTTCGGTCGTCGAGGGGGAGGGTGACGCCGCCGTCGATGCGGGTGCGACCGCCGGGGTGTCATCCGAGCCCGAGGAGCACGACACCAACGTCAGAACGCCGACGACGCCGATGATCACCGATTCTCGAGGGTTCCGCATCGAGTGATTCTCACACAACCGGTTGTGCTCAGGAGCGAATCGCGGCCGGGTGATCAGAAGCAGAGCTCGATGCCTCGTGCTCGAGTTGTGCGGCGACGTCGTCCACGTCGACGCAGCTCAGGCTGTCGAGCCATGGGTCTTCGGATTCGCGGAGGGTCAGACACGAGCGAAGCGCCCTCGGTCGCTGGGACCGGGGGCGCTTCGTCGGGATTCCTGTGAGATCGAACCGCCGGGCGGGGGCGACTCATCTGTTCATCGTGCACCGCCCTGTCCGACTTGAGCCGCTTCACGGAATCCTCACGCGTCTTCACATGATGTTGTGCGAACTTCGCTCACCGCCCACTCCGCCGGCCAGAATGCAGCCGGTTTTGTTCATGCGCTCGATGGCGAAGTGCACCGGACACAGCAACGGCGGGTCGTGCCGGTCGAGTCTGTCCGGGCGATCAGCCGGGAGGGCAGGGCTCGAGCGCGAACCGGAACCCGAGGACGTCGGTGCCGGTGGTGAAGTCGCAGCCGAGGGTTGGCGACGAGATGTCACCGATCAGGTCCTCACCCGCCGGCTTGACGCCGGTCTCGACCCACGCGAACAGGTCGGTGTAGGACTGCACGAGCTCTTCATCGGTGAAGCTGCAGTGGCCGACGTCGCGCATGCTTCGCTGGACGAGGAGGTGTTCGAGTCCGTTGTCGATGACCTCTTGTGCGTACAGCTGCTCCATCTCGATCGGCACGAACAGGTCGCCGGTCGTGTGGATCGACAGCACCGGCACCGACGGGCGTGCCGTTGATGATGCGGTGCCGGCTGGATGCCCTGCGACTTGCGGACCCGGTTGGCGCCGCGCGACGCGCAGCACGTGATCGTCGATGTCGATGCCGTACTCGTCGAGGTAGGTCATGTCGGTGTTCTGGGACACGGTGCCGGACCGGTTCGCAATCGGTGCCGTCGCCGTCACCGAGCGAGAAGAAGAAGTTGCCGGTCGGATCGGCGAGGCCGTGCCAGAAGTTCCAGGCCGCGTCGTAGGTGACACGCTCGCCTCCGGATCCGATCTCGACGAAGTCCTTGAACTCCTCGCCGGCGGTGGTGAGCGGTGACGGCGCACCGAAGATCTGTGCCAACCCGCCGGCCCACTGGCCGGCCGGATCGGTCGACAGCTCCGGTCGTGGATCGTCGGGACGGTCGTCGCTGGTCCAGTCGGGGCCGGGTACGGGATAGTCGGGGCGAGACCGGCGATCGCAGCGGCGCCCACGTTGTAGTCGAGGAAGTAGTCGAACAGCTCGACGTCGCCGACCACGCCGCAGGCCGGCATCGCGCCGTCCCAGAGGCTCGGGTACTTCTCGATCGCGGCGGCCGTCACGTGGCCACCCATCGAGATGCCGGTCAGGTACGTCTTGTCGAGATCGCCCTTGCGGCGCAGCATCGACTGCATGTGGCGCGTGAGGTTCTTGGTGTCGATGACGCCGATACCGGGGTCGTAGCTGTTGCGCCGGTAGCTCGAGGCCGCCCACGCGTAACCCTCGGCCGTGAGGAACTGGTATGCCGGCGGCGGCGTCGACGGTGAGTTCGGTGCCCTCACCGCGGTAGCCGTGCGCGTACACCACGAGGTCGCCGTTCCAGTTGTCGGGCACCTGCGCGATCCAGGCGGCGCCGGCGATCTCGCCCGACAGGACCTCCTGCCCGGTGGCAAGCTTCGACCGCGGCGATCTCCTCAGCAACCTGCTCGTGATCGATCTCGTACACCGGCTTCTGCTTCGCCGACGCTTGGGTCGGCGCGAGACCGATCGCCATCATCCCCACAACCAGCAATAGTGAACCTGATCGACGCATGTCGTACCCCTCTCGACGTGCCGGCAATGATCCCCATCCGCCAGCTCTTGTAGTCGAGGGTATAACGCCGCCTACGACGACGACGAGCCGGAGTTCGAGACCGGTCGCGAGCTCCGGCAACGCGTCGCGGCGGGGTGAGCGAACCCGGAGCGCCGTGCGAGCTTCGAGTCGAACCAGTCGAGAACCGGCGTCGCGGCGTCACCGTGAACCGGTTCGCGGTACGTAGATCGTGGACCCAGGCGTTGGCCTCCCACGGGCCCTTGTGCTCTTGTCAGTGCGGCTTCCTGCTCAGGACACTGGAGGGCACGAGGGTCCGACGACGCGCGCTCGCGTGTCGCCGGTGTTGTCGCAGGAGAGGGGCGTGTGATGGCGCGCATGAGGTTCCTACCCGTTCTTGTCGCCGCGAGGTTCGACCGGCAGCTGGGAGACTGGCGATGAGCCCGGTCGCTCGTCACGGCTCGATTCGGCGCTGGGTGTTCGTCGCCCTGGTTGGCGCCATGGTGGCTGCCGGATGCTCGGGCTCTGACGATGTCGGCTCGCCATCGACCGACAGCGAGCCCTCGACGACGGAGGAGGCGACGACCACGACGTCCACCGAGGCGACGACCACGACGCCACGGAGCGACGACCACGACGACCACGGACACGACGACACGACCACGACGACCACGACGACGGTCGTCGAGCCGCCCGGTTCGATCGAGGACGTGCGCCTCAACGAGCTCCAGGTGATCGGCTCGCACAACAGCTACCACCTCGCACCCGAGGGCGCGGTGAGAGACGGTCTGTATGCGATCGTTCCCGACTTCGCTGCCGAGCTCGACTACACCCATCGCCCGCTCACCGAGCAGCTCGATCAGTTCGGTATCAGACAGTTCGAGATCGACGTGCACGCCGACCCCGAGGGCGGCCACTACTCGAATCGTATGGGGTTGGGGGTCGTCGGTCTGCCCGTCGAGTCGGGCATCCCCGAGCTCGACCAGCCGGGCTTCAAGGTGCTGCACATCCAGGACTTCGACTTCCGCACGACGTGTCTGACGCTGGTCGCGTGCCTGGCCGAGATCGAGGCCTGGAGCACCGCTCATCCGACACACGTTCCGATCCACATCATGATCGAGATCAAGACGGAGACCGTCGAGGAGATCGCCGAAGATGCCGAGTTCGAGCTCCCCGATCTCGGTGTCGAGTGGACCGTCCCGATCCCGACCACCGCCCAACTGCTGACCGACCTCGAGAACGAGGTGCTCTCGGTGTTCGACCGCAGCCGGATCATCACCCCGGACGATGTCCGCGGCGAGCGCGACACCTTGTCGGAGGCGGTCGCCCTCGACGGTTGGCCGACGCTCGGAGATGCACGCGGGAAGGTGATGTTGTCGTTGCTCGACCGTGGCCCCAGCGCCGATCTGTATCGCTCAGGGGCGCCGGCGCTCGAGGGTCGTCTGTTCTTCACCCATGCCGACCCCGGAGCTCCCGACGCCGCCATCGTTCGTTTCGACGATCCGATCGCCGACGCCGACGCGATCGTGCAGGCGCTGGCCGCCGGCTATCTCGTGCGGACGCGAAGCGACGATGACGACACGCCCGATGGCGACACGTCCTGGCGTGACGCCGCGCTGGCCGGCGGAGCGCAGTACGTCTCGACCGACGTGTACGAGGATGTCGGCCGTGGTTTCGTCGTTCGTCTCCCCGGCGACGCCGTCGTGCGCTGTAGCCCGGTGACCCGGTCGGAGCTGTGCGTCGACGCAGAACTGGTCGAGTAGATCGGGCGCTGAGTTGGGAGTATGCCGGACGGCGATCGCAATCGTCCAGATCTGCTTCTCCGGGGCCTCAATCGACTCAAAGCCGCTGGGTGACCACCGGTGGTCGTGAATCGACTATGCGTCGATTGGGGACCGGGGTGGCGTCGGATCACCTCGTCGAGCGTGTTGTCGCCGACGCGGTACTGGCTGCCGACTGGGACGCCGCCGCCGACTCCTCCAACACCACCGTGCCGTCCGAGCCGGGCGACCACCTCGACGGAATGCGAGGTGCAGGTCGTCCGATCGAAACGCCGATCCGCGGTCGCCGCCCTGCAACAATGAATCGCATGCCCCACTCGATGCTCGAGGAGGCGGATGCGGCCGCCGTGCTCGGCGTGGTCGAGGACCTGACCACGGCCGAGACGATCGACGAGTTCGCGCGGCTCGCGATGCGGGGGCTGCGCGAGCTGATCCCGTGCATCGACGTCTCGTACAACGAGATGAACCCGAGCGCCGGCCGCATCGAGTGGAGGGCCGAGCCGGCCAACCCGCGGATGGCCGAGTTCGCTCCCGTCTTCTCTCGGCTGATGCGCCAGAACCCGCTCGTCGGCTACTTCGAGCGGACGTCCGACACGCGAGCGATGATGTGGTCGGATCTGATGCCGTTCGAGAAGCTCGAACGCACCGAGCTGTACCAGGAGATGTTCCGCCCGCTCGGCATCAGGTCGCAGATGGCGATGATCCTGCCGACGCCGCCGGGCATCGTCGTGGGCTTCGCCGCCAACACCGACCGTCCCAGCTTCTCCGAGCGCGACCGGGCGGTGTTCAACACGCTGCGCCCCCACCTCGCCCACTTCTACCGGTCGATCCAGCTCCGCGACCTCGTCCGCCGCTCGCCCGGCTGGACCGGCGCGCTCGCCGACGAGCACGGCATCGTCCACGCCGTCACCGACGACGCCGCCGACCTCGCCGACCAGTCCGGGCGTGATGCTCGCTGAGGGAGAACCGTTGCCCGATGCGATGCGGACTGCCGTTCGTCGAGGGCGTCAGCCGGTACCGGGCGACCGAACCGGCGGTGCTGTCGGCCGCGGCGCGGCTCTCCGACGAGGCCGGCGGGGTGGCGGGATGGCACGTTCCCGGTCCGGTGGGCCCGCACGTCGTCGTGGTGCAGACCCGCGTCGACGACATGTCGCGGCGGTTGGCCGAGGCCGGGCTCACGCGGCGTCAGACCGAGGTGGCGGTCGAGCTGGCCGGGGGCGGCACGAACGCCGCGATCGCGGCACGGCTCGGAATCGCAGAGGGAACGGTTCGGAAGCACCTCGAACAGGTCTTCCGCTCCCTCGGCGTCACCGACCGCGCCAGCGCGATCGCACGCATTCGCGGGCTGGTGAGCCGTACGCGGATCTGCGTATTGACCCGCCGGCGAGGCCGACCCACGATCGTTCGCATGAGCACCCGCATCGCCCTGGCCGCCGTGGTCGTGGCGGCCGCCTCGCTCGCCGGGTGCAGCTCCGGTGACGACGAGCCGGCTGCTGCGGAGTCGGCCGTCGCGCCGACGACCGACGGCGACGACGGTGACAACGCCGACGGTGACGGCGGCGGACGGCGACGGCGACGGCGCGACACGGGCGGTGGGGATGCCGGCGCGGCCGTGGGCTCCGATCGTCCCGACAGCGTGCGCGACGGACTTCCTGATCCCGCTGATGGCCGGCTGGGAAGTCGACATCCAGGGCGAGATCGGGCTGACCGACACGTCGGGCGCCCAACTCCTGTACCCGAACGACGCGTACGACGACATCGTCGCCTTCTACGACGACTGGTTCGAGTCCCAGCCCGACGAGTTCGGCCGCTCGGTGATGGGCGAGCAGGTGTTCTACCAACTGCTGGGCGAGTCGATCTACCAGGTCAACATCCTGCCCGACCACGAAGAGCGCGGCCAGACATGGGTCGCTCTCCAGGCGTCCGGCGGCGGGTGACCGACATGCGCAGCGGTGGGACGGCGGCGAGGTCGAGAGCGAAGCGTCGCTTCGTCGCGGCCGCGCTGGTGTGCGCCGTCGTGGCGTCGAGCGTCACCGCGATCGGCGAGGCCAGCAACCACCGGGCGATCCCGCCCGGCGACTGGGTGGGGGTCATCACGTTCTTCGGCGACACCGGCACGGCCAGCGGGGAGTTCGAGGGGTCGTTCGAGCTGCAGGCGGCCGGCGGCGCCGCGTCGGGCGGGTTCGGCTGGGAGGGGGTCGTGGCCACCGCTGCGGCCGGCGACGTGCTCGTCACGATCGTCGGCGAGATCGGCGGCGACACGACGTCGCCGCTGCTGTCGATCACGGGCGGCACGAGCGGCGGCATCCCGATCCCCGACCCGTCGGGCAGCGGCAACCTCGTGCTCACCGACGTGTCGTGCAACGGCATCGGGGGCCGTGGTGCCAACTTCACGACGCTGGCGCAGATCAGCGAGTCGGATTGGTTCGCCGTGCGGGCAGGTTCGGCGAACGTCAGCGGTTCGTTCTTCCCCGATCTGCGTGCGCTGCGGCTGGACGCGATCGAGACCGTCGCGGCTGCTCGGCGAGCGCGACACCAGCGTGCTCACCGCGCGCATCAACCAGCTCGTTTCCGACGCGACCCAGCTGCTGTTGCAGCTCAACCGTGGGCCGGAGTGCCAGCGCGCAGAGTTCCGCAGCCTGATCGGATCCGCCGTGGAAGACCTGGTGAAGGCGATCCTCGAGGATCCGAGTCTCGCCAACGCCTCCGAGTTCGCGGATCTCGTCCTGCTGGCGCTGTCGGCGGGGACGTGGGGTCCGGGAGCGACCGACCCCGACGCGCTCGACCTCGAGGTCGCGATCCTCGACGATTTCACGCGGCGCGTCGACGAGGCGATCGAGACGCTCGATGTCTTCGCGCTCGTTCATCTCGAGGCCCTCGCGTACGCGCTCGGCTTCGACGAGGTCCGGGCGCGCATCGCCACGGCGTTGGACACGGTCGGGCGATGAGCCGCACGTTCGCCTCCGTTGTCGTGCTCGCCCTGGCGCTCGTCGCCTGCGGATCCGACGACGACGGCGGTGCCACGACCGAGCCGTCCGTGACCACGGTGCCGTCGACCGAGGCTGCGTCGACGACCGAGCCGGTCGCGACCGATCCGCCCGCCACCGACGCCCCGGCCCCGACCGAGCCGCCCACGACCGATCCGCCGGCCACCGTTCCGCCGACGACCGATGCCGCTGTCCAGTCGTACGCCGATGCCGCCGCGTTGACGCCGATCGAACTGATGCCGACCGAGGCCGGCGAGCAGCCGGTGCTGGCGTGGACGGCGGTCGATGGCGCCGTGTCGTACCGGCTGGCGGCGCTGACGTCAGACGGTTCGCCGTACTGGGCGTGGATCGGGGAGGCGACCGAGGTGCGCTTCGGCGGCGCACCCGAGCCCGGTGGCCAGACGGCGATCGTGTTCGAGCCGATGACGTGGCGCGTGATCGCCCTCGACGCCGACGGCTTGCCGATCGCCGCCAGCGAACCGGCCGAGCTCACCCCCTGACGTCAGCGAGGAACGGACGCGGCCGGCGGCGATTCCGCGACACCGATGATCCGGGGTTGATCAGCTCGCTTCGTTGAGGATTTGGCTGACTCGTTGGTGGGAGATGCCGATCAACCGGCCGATGTCGCGCATCGGGTAACCCTGGTGGAGCAGCGTCTGAGCCGCTTCCTTGCGGGCGCGAGCTGCGGCTTCGACTGCGTTGCGTGCGGTGTGCTCGGCCCGCTCGACTGTCTCGACGAGCTCAGCGATCTCGGGAGGCGACACGACGGTGACGTCGATCGTTCCGACCTCGGAGCTGTCGGCGTCGAGCATGAGGGCGATCGCTTCGCGGGCGTGCTCGTCGACCTGGTCGAGGCGCCGGCATTGCGAGAAGACCCCCGGCAGATCGGGGACGCGGATGGCCCACCACCCGCCGGATCTGGTGACCTCGACCGACCTCTGGTGGGGCCGTATCTCAGTCTGCTGTTTCGCCATGTGCTGCTGCCCTCCTCGCCTGCTCGACGATGCTCCGTGCCGTTCGTTCGTTGATCTCGCGGTGACGAGGGATCACGATCCGCTCGCCGCCGATCGACCAGACCTCGTGGTTCGACCCTTCACGCAGGAAGACCAACTCGGTCCGAGCCTCTGTGGCGATCACGGTCAACCGCTTGATGAGTTCGCGACGCTTCACATCAGGATAAGTCCAATCCCCTAGACATTTCAAGTCTAGGTAGATTTACTTGACTGGCTGCTCCGAGGCAGCGATCGGAAGACTGTTACGTGTCGACTCATGGCTGAACCTACGTGAGGGCTGTGGCAGTCAACAGGTGGCGCGACCGCTAGCCCGTGTAGGTCGCCATGGGGTCAGACCCGAGTGGCTCGCGGACCCGCCGAGGAGTGGACGGGCGTGACCCCGGAGACCGGAGCAGCGTGCCTTCGGCGCCTTCCAGCCACGCCGGTCGGCGGGCGCCGACGGCCACTCACCTCGAGCCGCGAGGCGGAGCCGGTCGAGACTCGAGTTGGCTTCCGGTCGGCACCACGTCGTGGTGTTGTTCTACATTGATCGTTGACGAGCGGGCCGCGATTCGTCGCCGCCGCCAGAGGGGAGTGGTCATGAGTGCGACCGATGACATGCACGCCAAGATGAAGTTGGCGACCAGCGAAGAGATCTGGGCGCCGGGTGGCCCGGTCACCGATTGGACGACCGACTACGACATCCGCGACGACGACTACATCGAGGATCCGGTGCCGATCTGGGCCGAGATGCGCGGGAAGTGTCCGATCGCACACACCGACCGGCTCGGTGGGTCGTGGAACCCGACCCGGTTCGACGATCTCCGCGCCCTGGCGAAGATGATCCCCGAGCTGAGCTCGCGCCAGGTGCTGGTGATGCCACCGGCTCCGAACGCCCCGGAGATGTCGCGGTACGAGCAGATGATCGCGGCGGCACCGATCACCGCCGACCCGCCGATCCACACGTGGACGCGACGCATGTTGCTGCCCGCGTTCGCGCCGAAGGCGGTCGCCGGGTACGAGGCGCACACGGAGGAGTTGTGCCACTCGCTGATCGACGGGTTCATCGAGGCCGGTGAGTGCGACGCGGCGGTGCAGTACTCGCAGCAGATCCCGCCGCGGATCATCGCCCACATCATCGGTGTCGACCCGGAGATGGCCGACCAGTTCGTGGTGTGGGTGAACTACGTGCTGGGCGAGGGGCTGCATCAACCGGCGAAGCGGCTCCAGGCCCGCGACGAGATGCTGGCGTTCATCGGCGCCGAGGTCGCCAAGCGTCAGGAGGATCCCCAGGACGATCTGCTGACCGAGTTGCTGTTCATGGAGCTCGACATGCCCGAGGCGCAGATCACGCCCGAGGTCGTGGTCGGCATCACGAACCTGTTGATCGTCGCCGGCATCGACACGACGTGGAGTTCGATCGGCTCGGCCCTCTGGCACCTCGGTACGTATCCCGGCGACCGTCAGCGGCTGATCGACGAGCCGGAGATCATGATCTTCGCGATCGAGGAGTTCCTGCGGTACTACGCCCCGGTGACGATGGCCCGGATCGCCGAGACCGACATCGAGTACAACGGCGTCCACATCGACCGGGGCGACAAGGTGCTGATGAACTTCCCGGCGGCGTGCCACGACCCGGAGCAGTTCGAGAACCCCGACGAGTTCATCATCGACCGGGCGAAGAACCGTCACATCGCATTCGGCTCGGGCATCCATCGATGCGCCGGTTCGAACCTCGCCCGACTCGAGATGACGGTCGCGATCCGGGTGTGGCTGGAGCGGATCCCCGAGTTCCACGTGAGCGACCGGGAACCGACGAAGTGGGCCGGCGGCCAGGTCCGCGGCCCGAGGGTGCTCCCGGTGTCGTTCCCGCCGGGTGACCGGGAGCCGGCGGGACGATCCGTCGGCTTCGACCAGGACCGGGTCGTGGAGCAGGCCGATCGACCCGGACGCGGCGACCAGTTCGCTCCAGGTTGCCGTGCCGACGATCCCGTCCTCGTCGAGGCCTGCACCGGTCTGGAAGGCGCGGACTGCGGCCTCGGTGCGCGGTCCGAACACGCCGTCCGGTGTGAGGTAGGTGTCGTCCGATCCGGGCGAGTCCAACTGGGACATCAGCTGCTGGAGGACGACCACCCACGGGCCTCGATCGCCCCGGCGTAGCACCGGGATGGGTGGCCGCGTCCGGCGACATCTGCGAACCGGTCACGGCCACGGTGCGGCCATCGACGGTGTCGAGCGAGATCACGCTCGTGCCGTCGGGGAGCGAGAAATCGGTGCGCATCTGCTCGGACCCGCTTCGGTGATCGACGACCGTCATGCTCGAACTCGGCATCGGTCTGTCCCGAGACGTACGGTCGCCGCTGGGTGTACACCAGCTGTGCGCCGGTCGGGTCGAGGTCGGCCACCAGGTCGCAGGAGAACTCGCAGTCGGACAGCTCGTCGATGATGTCGATCGACGTGCCGTCGAAGCCGAGCAGCTCGATCCAGTTGCCGCCGTCGCCGTAGCCGGTCGACCGCTTCGGCGACCACCTGCTCGCCGAGTGAGGGGGTGCGATCGTCGTACTCCCACCCGATCGACCTGGGTGCGGATCACCCGCTCGACGCCCGTGGTCAGGTCGTGTACCACCAGCTCGGCCGCTCGGCTGTCCCACCACGGGTTCTCGTCGATGATGGTGATCGTGAAGTGCCGGGTTCGCAGGTAGGCGAGGGTCGGATGCCCGTCGACGATCGCGGTGTCGACGATTCGGACCATCCCGTCCGGGGGTGGCTCGACCACGATCTCGCCCGTGCCGCCCGGACGGAGCACCCGTCGGATCGGCTGGGCCGACCCGGTGCCGACCCACGTCCACTGGGCGGTGTTCGGTGGTGCGCCGTACTGGTCGGCCCTCCATGCGCCGGTCTCGACGTTCTGGTAGACGATCCCTCCGACCCGGTCGGGAATCGCCGATCCGACCGAACCGTCGATCACCAGCCGGCGGTTCTCATCCGTCCACAACCACACGCCATCGACATCCGCGACGAGCACGGTCACCGGTTCCGAGGAGGGGGTGGGTTGCGGCAATGACGTAGCGGTCGTGGGTCGTGGACGTCGTGGTCGTGGACGTAGTGGTCGTGGTGGGCTGCGTCGTGGTGGATGACGGTGCCGGCGACGTGGTGGTGGTCACCGGCTCGGACGTCGTGACGTCGGTCGCCGGCGTCGTCGACGTGATGTCGGTCGAGGGCGTGGTGTCGCTGGTCGACACGACTGCCTCGTCGCCGCTGCAGCCGAGTGTCGTCGAGAGCGCCAACGACACGGCTACCAGACCCGATCGGATGTGCACGCGACTCACCTCCCGCGCCTTCCGATTATCCGTCTCGTTGATCGGCTCCGTCCAGGGCCCAAGGACACGTCTCGCCATGTTGCCCGGGTGTCGGGCGAGGCGGGTGTGGGACCGCCGTTCCAGTGGTCGGTCTGGCCCGCTCAGCGGACGGCGACCTCCAGGCGATGGAACGCAGCGGCGAAGCCGTCGACGATCTGCTCGTGGTCGGGGACCAGGTCGGCGTCGCAGGCGATCCCGACGAACACCTGGCCGTCGTAGCTGTAGATCGTGAACGACATCGCCTGGTTGCCCGAGAGCGGCGCCCAGCCGACCATGCCCTCGACCCGTTGCCCGGCGACGTACACCGGGATCGGCGGGCCCGGCACGTTCGTGAGCACGCCGACCGCCCGGTTGGCGAGCAGGTCGACACTGGCCCGGTACAGGCCGTCGCCGAGTCCCGAGATGAACTCCTGCAGGCGGAACGCCAGCCCTGCCTCGTGACCGTGCTTGATCCGGCCCATCCGGTCCTTGACGACGTCGAGCACGGCGAGCGGATCGGCGGTGCCGGTCGGCAGCTCGAGTTGGACGATCGCGAAGTTGTTGCCGAGCTGCTCGGGCAGCGTGAGATCGAGTGGTTTGAGGTTGACCGGGATCATCCAGGTCACCGACGCGCAGTGGCTGTCGTGGGCGGTGAGGTAGGTGTGCAATGTGCCGGCCACACACGTGACGAGTACGTCGTTCACTGTCGCCCCGTGGGCCCGCGCCACCTCCTTCACCGATTCCAGCGGGAGTGGCTCGGACCACGCCACCACCTTGCGGGTGCCGACCTGTCCGGTCCAGATGGTCGGGTCATTGCGGGTGCCGAGCAGCAGCTTGCGAGCGAAGTCGATGTCGCCCGGGCTGGTCGAGAGCAGGTCGACCAGCGGCCCTTGGCCGGCGAGCCGCGGTCGCATCGCCTGCCGCAACCGGGCGGCGGTCGACTCGGCGGCGCTCAGGGCGGCCTCCGCTGCGCCGTGGGCGGCTCCGATCGGGTTGGTGATCGAGCTTGCGGCCAGCCGGATCGACTCGTTGGCGGCGTTGGTCATCTCGCCGGCCGCATCCCCGAGCGCTTCGAGGCCGGCGCGGGCGGTGCCGACCGGATCGGTGAGGGCGTGGTTGATCGCGTCGCCGACCTCCTTCGTCAGATCGGCCAGTTCGCTCGCCACCGCTCCGACCTCGTCGCGAACGCGGTCGGGGAACGACCGATCCGGCTCGTCGTGCCGCGCCGCGTGTTGCTTGACAGGCGGCGCCAGGATCGCCCCGCCCTCGGGGGCGGCGTCGAACAGGCTCATCGCGATCTGGACCATGCGGATGCCGTCGGCGATCGCGTGGTGGGTGCGGGTGAGGACGGCGCTGCCGCCCTTGAAGTTGTCGATGCAGAACATCACCCACAGCGGGCGCTCGCGATCGAGTGGCACGGTTCGCTGCGAGGCGACGAAGTCCTGGAGCTCGGCGTCACCACCCGGTTTCGGCAGGCGAACACGGGTGAAGTGCGACTCGAACGAGTCGGCAGGGCGTTCTTCCCAGTGCCAGGCGTCGTCGTCGTGGACGGCCACGCTGCGGAAAACCTGGTAGCGATCCCACAGCCGCTCTCGTGCGACCTCCGTGAAGCGGTCCCAGTCCACCGGTCCGGACGTCCACATCAGCGCGTCGACGACCATCAGGTTGGAGGGTCGGTCCATCTCCAACCACAACGCGTCCTGGACACCCATCTGCTGTCGTTCGCTCATCGGCAACCTCGTCTCCATCCACGCCCGCTCGACTTCGTCCATCATCCTCGTTGCGGGGCGGTCCCCGATCAGAGGCGAAGGTCGCATCGTGTCACGTGGCGAAGGGGGTAGCGATCGGAAGACCGTTGCGTGTCGACCCACGGTTGAACCTACGTGAGGGCTGTGGCAGCCAACAGGTGGCGCAACTGTTTGGCTCCGGTCGGCATCACGTCGTGGTGTTGCTCTACATTGATCGTTGACGAGCGGGCCGCGATTTGTCGCCGCCGCCAGAGGGGGAGTGGTCATGAGCGCGACCGATGACATGCACGCCAAGATGAAGTTGGCGACCAGCGAGGAGATCTGGGCGCCGGGCGGCCCGGTCGACGACTGGACCACCGACTACGACATCCGCGACGACGACTACATCGAGGATCCGGTGCCGATCTGGGCCGAGATGCGCGAGAAGTGTCCGATCGCGCACACCGACCGGCTCGGTGGGTCGTGGAACCCGACCAGGTTCGACGACCTCCGGGCGCTGGCGAAGATGATCCCCGAGCTGAGCTCGCGCCAGGTGCTCGTGATGCCGCCGGCTCCGAACGCCCCGGAGATGTCGCGGTACGAGCAGATGATCGCGGCGGCGCCGATCACCGCCGACCCGCCGATCCACACGTGGACGCGACGGATGCTGCTCCCCGCGTTCGCGCCGCAGGCCGTCGCGGCCCACGAGGCAGTACACCGAGGAGCTGTGCCACTCGCTGATCGACGGGTTCATCGAGGCCGGCGAATGCGACGCTGCGGTCGACTACTCGCAACAGATCCCGCCGCGGGTGATCGCCCACCTGATCGGTGTCGACCCGGAGATGGCCGACCAGTTCGTCGTGTGGGTCAACCGCGTGCTCGGCGAGGGCCTGCAACACCCGGAGATGCGGCTCCAGGCCCGCGACGAGATGCTGGCGTTCATCGGCGCCGAGGTCGCCAAGCGCCAGGAGGATCCGCAGGAGGATCTGCTGACCGAGCTGCTGTTCATGGAGCTCGACATGCCCGAGGCGCAGATCACGCCCGAGGTCGTCGTCGGCATCACCAACCTGCTGATCGTCGCCGGCATCGACACCACGTGGAGCTCGATCGGCTCGGCGCTGTGGCACCTCGGTACGCACCCCGACGATCGTCAGCGGCTGCTCGACGAGCCGGAGATCATGCTGTTCGCGATCGAGGAGTTCCTGCGCTACTACGCCCCGGTCACGATGGCCCGGATCGCCGAGACCGACATCGACTACAACGGCGTCCACATCAACCGGGGCGACAAGGTGCTGATGAACTTCCCGGCGGCGTGCCACGACCCCGAGCAGTTCGAGAACCCCGACGAGTTCATCATCGACCGGGCCCAGAACCGCCACATCGCGTTCGGTTCGGGCATCCACCGCTGCGCCGGCTCGAACCTCGCACGGCTCGAGATGACCGTGGCGATCCAGGTCGTGGTTGGAGCGCATCCCCGAGTTCCGACGTGAGCGATCGCGAGCCGACGAAGTGGGCCGGCGGCCAGGTCCGGGGCCCGAGGGTGCTGCCGGTGTCGTTCCCGCCGGGCGCGGTGCGCTGACAGCTATCGAGCGGGCTACTGCGGCGGGGATCAGACGAGGACGAGCGTCAGCACCGTCACGAGCGCGCCGAGGGTGGCGAGCGTGACCCCCTGAGCCGCAAGGATCCACGTGACCATCGACCGCTGCAGCCGGTTCTCCATCGCGCCCAGCTCGACTCGGAAGTCGGCCCGCAGCCCCGCCATCTCGCTGCGGAGTTCGGTCCGCAACTCCGCCATCTCGGACCGGAGCTCAGCTCCGTAGAGCGCGAGGTCATCGTGGGTCACCAGGTCGGTCCAGTCGATGGTCGGTATCGCGTTCATGACGATGTGGGCGCCTTCCTCGCCGAGTGAGGACTGCTTGAGACGCTCGTAGAGATCGAGTCGTTGGGATTCGGTCAGTGCCACGATGTTACTCCTCCGGAACACGCGCGATCGTCGGAACGATCCGCTCATGAGGGGCGACCCGTGGCGCCGACCGATCAACGGGTGATGTCAGCGACCGTACCCAGGGGGTGTCACGGTCGACGGCCACGTCGCGCTGCTACAAGGGAACCGATACCTGGCCATCGCACCTCCCTGGATTCGCCTGCTCGAGCTGTCGCTTCGGCTCCGTGCCAGCCGTCGCAGAGGGCGACACTCGCCGTCAGGCCGTGAGGTCGATTACCAGGCGGAGGCCGGCGTCGACGGCGTCGAGTTGTTGCAGTGAGAGTCGGCCGATCGGACCGCTCAGGTCTCGCTTGTCGAGCGTCGACACCTGGGTGACGTTGACGACCGACGGCTTCGGCAGACCGCCGGAACCTGCTTCGAGCGAGACATTGCCGGGCCCGTCGGCGAGCCGGGTGTTCGACGAGATCGCCACGGCGAGCACGGTCGAGATGCGGCTGGCGTTGAAGCGGTTGGACGACACGATGACGAACGGTCGCCGGTACCCGGGCTCGGAGCCACTCGGCGGAGGCAGATCGACCCAGCAGACGTCGCCCCGCTCGATCACCACTCCTCCTGCAGGGCTCGCGACTGTGCGCCGGCGACCGCCGGGTCGAGCGACGAGTCGACCTCGTCGTACAGCTCGTTCAGCCGGGTGGTCACATCGTCGTCGGCGTGTTGGGCGAGCAGCAGCTCGAGCGCCTCGGCGTACAGAGCCGAGCGTGACATGCGACGCTGCCGGGCGAGCCGGTCGGCGGCGTCGAAGATCGGATCGGGAATCGAGACGGCCGTCTTCATACGGTGAGTATAACCGGGTATGACCATCACGCCGCCGACGCCCGCTGGATGTTCGGCCACACGGCAACGACCGCTCCCTGACCGATTCGAGTGTGTTCGGCCGCCATCGCCAGCTGGAGCTCGAGGTGGCACGACATGGCGACCAGGCGTTCGTCGTCGAACCGAGCGAACAGGTCTCGATAGAGACCGGTCCAATCGACGCACCGGGCGCGATCGGCGTCGGAGTTGAGCATCTCGATGACGAACTCGGGGACGCGTTCGTCGTCTTCGTCGGCGAGTTGGTCGTCGGGGTCGGTGATGACCGCCGACACGCCGAGCCGGGCGAGGTGTGTGACCTCCCAGAGCAGGGGCGTCGGCTGACCGACCACCGCCAGCTCGAAGATGACGATGCGACCGTGGCGAACGTGGTCGTCGATGGCATCGAACCAGGCCCGGTGGAACGTGCGGGCGATGCTGAGCGGCAGGTCGTTGCGGCTGAGCGTCAGTTCGGGTCGGATCAGTTGGCGGGCCTCGACCCGGCCGGCCAGGGTGTGAGCAGCCATCGGTTTCTCCTTCGGTTGGTGATGAAGGGGAAGTCGGTGATCGCCACCCTACGCAAGGGGTGTCACAGCGTTGCCCGGTCGGGCCGAACCCCGGCGTCAGAACACGAGGCGAGCGACGGCGAGCATGATCGCGCTGAGCGCCGTGACGTAGCCCATCAACCAGCGCGTCTGAACGGTGAAGCCCTGGTGCATCTCGGTGCGAAGATCCGCCATGTCGCGACCCATGTCGGCGCGGAGGACGTCGATGTCGGCTCGCAACAGCCGGAGGTCGTCTTTGGTGGCGACGTCGGTCCAGGGGACGGGCATGATGTGTTCGATCAGTGCGGTGGCTTCCTCGCTGCCGAGCAGCTCGGTGAGTTTGGTGTGGATGTTCAGACGAAGACGTTCGTCGATCGCCATGAGGTGACCTCCATGTTCGCACCCCGCAGGGCGATGGGCAATGGAGGGGAAGTCGGTGATCATCACCCTACGCCGGGGGTGTCACGGTCGAGGGCACCTCGGCTGCGCCCGCGGTCAGGTGTGGAGTTCGACGATGTCGCCGTCGGCGAGCACGTGGTCGCCGCCCACCTGCTGGCCGTCGTGGGTGCCGCCTCCCCACAGGCGGGCGTGGTGGAGGCCCGCCGCGATGTCTTTGTGCACCAACCGGGCCAGGTCGAGCACGGTGTCACCCTTGCGGAGCGTGTTGGGGCGGTCCATGTCGGGCGGCTGGTGGGGATCGTGGTGTAGACGCGCACCACGGCCAGGTGCGTGAAGAGCCACTCGGGCGTGTTGGACCTGGAGTTGACCCGGCTGGTGGGATGGTCCCCGTGGACCAGACTGGGCGGGTGCGGCTGATCACGCTCAAGTACCCGGGCACCTGCGTGGTGTGTGGCGCCCACATGCTCGTCGGCTCGACCGGCTGGCACGACCCGACCACGAAGAAGATGACCTGCACATCGTGCCGCCCCGTCGACACGATCCCGACCCTGGATCTGGCTGCGGCGATCGAGCCGCCCCTACCGCCGCCTCCTGTGATCGATCCCGGAACACCCGGCACACCCGGCGGCGACGGTGAAGTCGAGCTCGGGCGACGACTCGACGAC
Organism: uncultured Acidimicrobiaceae bacterium; assembly: GCA_963722635.1. Taxonomy (GTDB): domain Bacteria; phylum Actinomycetota; class Acidimicrobiia; order Acidimicrobiales; family Ilumatobacteraceae; genus Ilumatobacter. Next base: position 537 of record CAVRNX010000002.1, on the reverse strand, counting down.
GAACTCGACGGTCACGCCGTGGTGCTCCACGATCGGCAACGGCCGGCAACGATCGCGAACATCGACCACATCGTGATCGCACCGACCGGTGTGTGGGTGATCGACGCCAAGAACTGGAAAGGCGACGTCGAACGACACAACATCGGCGGCTGGTTCCGAGACGACCACCGGCTCTACGTCAATCACCGCGACCGCACCCAAACCACCCGCCTCCTCGACCAACAAACCGCAGCCGTCACCGACGTGCTCGCTCCCCTCGTGCTCGACAGCGTGCCGGTACATCCGTGCATGTGCTTCGTCGGTGCGGTGTGGCCGCCGTCAGGCAGCCACCAGTTCGAAATCAACGGGGTGTTCATCAGCTCGCCAGCCGAGCTCGTACTCAAAATCCTCGAACCTGGCACACTCACCGCCGACACGATCCAGATGATTGCGGTCGAGTTGTCCGACAAGTTGCCACCGGCAGCATGACCGGTGTAGCGATGTCTCGAGGACGAGCAGGCCGACGGTCCGCCATGCCCACCACACCGGTCGTCGGAC
>CAVRNX010000001.1:0-57996 GCA_963722635.1 uncultured Acidimicrobiaceae bacterium | reverse complement strand
CTGTCAGCAGACGACGGACGAACAAGCAGCTCGCCATGGCCAAGCTGCTGGCGGCTGACATCGGAGGTCGGTCGTATGGAGTTTGATCGAGACGAAAGCCGGTACCCGAGTGTCGCGGATCGTAGGGCGCACGGGAAACAGGCCAGGAAGGTGTCGCCGTGTTCGGCGGCCGGCACGTGGGAGCCCTCGTCAGATCGGCGAATCCGGTCGGCATCATCGAGGAGGGGACCAAGACGGCGATCAAGTCGTTGGTGCCGATCCGATATGGCCGGATGAGCGCGAGTCCGTTCACATTCTTTCGTGGCACGGCGGCGATCATGGCCGCCGACCTGCGCCCGACAGCGGTGACGGGGATCAACGCGGCAGCTCTGCGGGGATGCGCACCTGTCGAACTTCGGGTTGTACGGCGCCGTGGATCGGTCGATCGTTTCCGACATCAATGACTTCGACGAGACACTGCCAGGTCCATGGGAGTGGGACTTGAAGCGTCTGGTCACCAGCTTCGTGCTCGAGAGAGAACGGTAGGGATGCCGAGGCTCAGCACTCGACTGCGCGACCGCCGCGGCGGAATACCGCGAGGCGATGCGGACGTTTGCCGAGATGGACAATCTCGAAGGTTGGCACAGCCGGTTGGACACCGATCAGCTCGCCCACTTGCAGAAACCGAGCAAGGCTGCACGGAAGGCGATCAAACAAGCCAGGAGCAAGGACAGCGACGAGTGCAGGAAGCTTTCTGAGGTGGTCGACGGGCGGCGGCGGATCGTGCATCAACCGCCGCTCATTGAGCCGTTCGAGGACTTCTTCGACGACTCCGAACCGGACCGGTTGGGTCAGGAGATCCAGGAGCTGTTCGGGAAGTATCGGGACACGTTGCAGAGCAACCGGCAGCACCTGTTGGGTTCTTACCAACTGATCGACATGGCGCTCAAAGTCGTCGGCGTGGGGAGTGTGGGAAGCCGCGCCTTTATGGCGCTCCTGCAGGGCCACGACGAAGACGATCTCCTCTTCCTCCAGATCAAAGAGGCCGGCGAATCGGCACTCGCCCAATACGGAGGGTTGACCTGGCGAGGAAATCCCGGCCGCAGGGTGGTCGAGGGCCAGCGACTGATGCAAGCGACTTCTGACATCATCCTCGGATGGTCGTCGGCCGGAGCCGCCACCACGACTTCCGTCAGCTGTGGGACATGAAGGGCTCCTTCAACACGTTCCTCGCCAAGAAAGCGGCGATGCATCAGTACGTGGCCGTCTGCGGCTGGACCCTCGCCCGTGGGCACGCGCGAATCCGGAGATCGCATCGCCATCGCCCGATACCTCGGGAAGGGCGATGTGTTCGAAACGGCGATCGTGGACTTCGGTATGCGATACGCCGACCAGGCCGAGCACGACTACCAGGCGTTCATGACCGCCGCTGAGAGAACGGGCGAATCGAACTCGACACCAGCGTCAACAAGTAGACCCGACGACCGTTCCAACCGTTGGCGCCCACAACTCCTCAACGACCAAGCCTGCGCTGCCGCGGATCGGCCAGCAGCGAAAGCGCGTTGGTCGCACTTTGGGGACCACATCTCCACTCCCACGTCTGCGCTGCCGCTGGGCCTTTCGACAACCAAGCAGAGGCCGGCTAATCGAGGAGATATTGAGTGGCGAGCGGGTCAGCGAGTCCGTCACCACGCAAGAGCTTCCGACAGAGTGAGCACCAACAGTCCGGTGTTGTCCGACTCGGCATGCGATGGTTGCCTGCCGAACACTGACCGCTCCAACCTGGTGATGTCCAGCACGCACTGGCCACTTGCAGTCGGTTGCCGATAACGAGCACGCCGAAACCCAGTGCCCGGCCGGGCCGGCTGCCACACTTCGGCCCTCCTGTGGAACTGCACAGTCCCGTCACCGAACCGGCGTTTCAGGGCGCCTTCGATTGCGCCGAAGTGAGGTGCGATCATCGGTCGGGTGCGGCGCTCGAACGTGCCGAAACTGAGTGGGTCTATGACACCGACTCACGTCGTCTTTGGGTGCTCCGTCGGCGATGCACTGTGATCGTCCGCATCCTCGCCTGAACTCGGTCTGTGAACAACTGCGATGGCGAACCAGGCGTGTGTGCTGCAAGTCGAAGCTCGCCAACTGCAGCTCAGAATTTCGTGCTATCGGAGCGCTGCGCAGAACTTGTCGAAGTCGCCGTCGATGTTCTGGTTACCCCGCTGCCAGGTGATGCTGTCATGCCAGTCGTCGTACAGCCACGGGTCCTGCATGATGAAGCAGCCGGCGTCGACCGACACTCTGCCGACCCCAGGGACGGTGACGTGGTACATCAGGCCGTGATGGATCCACGCCCCAGGCACATCGGCGCTCTCGGAGAAGTATCGGGCGAGCGGTGGACAACGTGAGGTGGCCGAGGATTTGTGTCAGGACGTGTGCGCAACGGTCCTCAAGCGCGTCGCGAGGGCGACATGGATGTGATGACGATGCCGTGGGTGATCACGGTGGGCCGCAATCGGTTGATCGATCAGTGCCCTCACTCGCGGATGCTCATCCCAGCTTCGACGCGGAGGGCCCGTTGAGTTCGTGCTTGCCGGCGTCGAGCCAGGGCGGAGCGGATCGGTATCAATCGCCGTTCTGGAAACGCGTCGGCGTCAGAAAGGGATTCTCGCCCGTGGTTCTGCAGCATCGTTGTTGCAGGTGCGACCGGATCAGCGACTCCAATTCACGGGCTGAAGCGGCGCCTTCCTCGTCTCCGATCCCGATGAAGATAGCTTCTGCGTGATTCGCCAGATCGGCTGCCCAGGCAGTTTAATTGCGGATGCCCATTCCTGAGCCCCGCGGCGTGAACCATTTGGCCCCGCACGACCAGTGTGATGGCGAGGAACTCACTGTTGCCGAGCTCCTGGTATGCATGTCCGGCTTCTGCGTACCAGCCGATCGCCTTGTCGTTCTCCGACTCCTTCAGTTCCATCGCCTGACGATGCGCACAATCGGCCAGATCGGAGAGCGCCCCGACCGCGCACACCGCTCGCCCGTGTGCTCGCGGACAGGTGAACGATCTCTTCGAGCAGTTCGTATGCGTCGGCCCATCGCCCGTCGTGCAGAAGCGGTTTGGCAGTTGCTTGGAGGGTCCAGCGAAGTTGATGAACGTGGTTGGTCGACCGGAAGAGGCTTGCCGCCTTGGTCAGTTTCTTGTACGCGTGCTTCGATGTGGCGTCTTCCCGCAGGCGCCGGAGCGCATCATCGACCTCAGCGAGAGCGTGCTCGTGGCGAGTCGTCCACTCCGGTTTCTGCTCCGTTGCCGGATGTGGTGTCCCATCGCCCATGATCGCCTCGACGGTGGCCATCGGCCTCTCAAAGTCGAGCGCGCCGATGCGCTCAATCTCCGGAACCTCGGCCAGCGCCAGCTCTTGTACGGATCTTCCTCCTCCCACCGCAGAGTTGGGTTGAATACGCGGGCGAGCAGTTCCAAGTCCGCAAGTATCACCTCCGACAGAAGCCCCGCATCCTGGATGGTCCGTGCCAGCGATTCGGCTTCGGTCAAGCAATCTGTCGCAGCGTCCCAATCTTGAATCGCCACTGCGGCTGCCGCCCGCCGCAAGAGCACCCATGTAAGTCCGCCTGAGCCTTCCAAGCCCCGGCACATCGCCTCGGCTTCGTCGAGGAGCGATGCACCCAGATGTGGATCGTGAAGATGGATCGTGCTCCCCCAGTCGGCAAGCCACCAAACGAGCGAGTCGGGCGAACCTGAGAGACGCACGACCCTGCCTGCCTCCTCGTAAATGGGTCGAAGTTGTTCTATATCGGCTCCTTGCAGGCCCCGGACAAGCGCTTGCCCGCAAAGCGCGTCGGCCACGGAATCGAGAGCGTCCAGATCGCGCCCGCCCTCGCTTCCATCTCGCGGTACAAGGCAGCAGCTGCTGTAAGTAGATCCTTGCGTCTCAGCACGAGGGCCTGGGCCTTGTCGAGGAAGTAGCGGTGGCATGCCAATCGTCAGAGAGGGCTGCATAGCGCTTGCCCAGCCGGAAGGCTGCCACCGCAGAGTCCGTCGAGCCGGCGGCGAGAAGCGCCTGACCGTAGCGCAGGTTTGCGGTGTCGACGAACTCCATGTTGATTCCGGCCTCACGGACGGTGAAGTCAGTCAAGGAACCAAGCAGCGGCAGCGTGTCCGTGCCGTGTCCATCGGCCTCGAGTACGTCGGCGACAGCTGCGACATAGAAAGGGTAGCGATCGGGCTCCATCATGACCGGTTGATAACTCTCGACAGCGGTGTGCTCGGTGTGCTCACCGAGCGCCGCCCACGCCCGTTTGACGAGGCGGGGGCGCTGTTCATGGGCCTCGTAGAGGAACGGCAGGTTTGAAAGCCTGCGGTGAAGCGATTCCCACGTTTGCCCTTTGATGGCCTGGCTGAGGAACTCAAGGAACTGACGGCGTGCCTCGCTCAGCATCGGACGCATCGAGCCCAGTGCAGAATCCAATACTTCCGCCTCAGCAAACGACTCGATATCGGCTGCGCCGTGGTCAATCTGCTCACCGTCGCTCAATGCTGCCTGGAGCCGCAAGAGGATGGAGGTGATGAGGCCTACGTTGTAGTTCATCTGGGCGGCGGTCATCGTAGGTCCGTCCTCGTCTGGCAAGGTGGTGTCCGCCGCCATAGAGCCTTCGATGACGTCGTGGAACGTGGCCTCGAAAAAGGAGGTCTTGAGTTCGAAGTACTCCGCTAGTCGCTGGTGAGCCTCCTTCTCGCTCGCCTCATCAACCAGGTAGCGTCGCTTGACGGCGGTGCGAAGATATTCGTGCCCCAAGCCGATCAGCCCTGATCGACTTATGAGAGACTGCTCGGAGGCCAGGTGCAGCGGGCTCCACACCCGTTGGGGAAGCGGCGAGTCGACGCTCCCTATCAGCTCAAGGATCTCGCCCTCGCGAAGCCCGGAGTCCGACGCCCAGAGCAGCGAAGACACATCCCGCACCAGATCGTCGCGGTCGGTCTCGAAATCGCTCTCGTACCGCGGCTAGCACTCGGTCGAACAGATCCACGACCGCGTGCTCAAGATAGTGTCTGATGATGTCAGCGAGTGTTTCGTGGTCGCCAGACAAGCGGAGTCCTCCAAGAGCGTCCGGATAAAGAGCGGATTGGCCGTTTGCTCGGCCGACACAACCAACTTGTGCATGTCTGTCGAAAGAGATTTCGAGTAACGCTCGAGGTACGCCGTGGCGAGTCCACCTCGCTCGGCTTCGCTAAGGGGCTCGACCGTCAACGCTTGACATCCCCTCCTCTCAAGCTCTTGCAGTGGCCGCCCGCCTTCGGTCGAGACGATCAGGCGTACGTTCGGCGGGATCTCCTTGGTAGCCACGAGAGATCGAGGGCGCCTGCCTCGTCCTCGAGCTGGTTGAGCCCGTCGATCGCGAGCACGAGACGGCTGTCTCTGCTGGCGGTGTCGAGGGCTTTCCAGAACCGTCGGACGTGTTCCCGCCGGTTTGGCCGGCAGATCCGCGCCCGCTTTGGCTTGGTTTCCCTTCCTGCCCGATATCGCTGGTTCGAGGGCTCGAATCAACCGCTCGAGCATCGACATCATGTCGGTGCTCGCTGCAGTTGCGCCGACAAAGTGCGCAAGCACCTTGTCCGACCCGCCCGCTTCGTCGAGCTGTGCCCGGTGGCTGTGCAACCAGTTGGCGATCAACGCGGACTTGCCCGCACCGGAATCTCCGAGTACCACGAGTGGTTGATCTCCATTCGATACGTGTTCGTCGAGCCGGTTGAGATCCGTCGGCCTTCCGACGTAGACTTGGCGCCGGCTCCGGGCGAAGGCCTGGTGATCCAGCGTCTCCCTGGCTAATCGATCGGGGACCGTGTCTTCGGGGAACTCTGCATCGATTCTCTCCCACAGGTCTGCGATCACCCGCTCCTGAAGGACTTCGAGGTCACCGTAGCTTCGAACCGGGTAGGCGTGGCTGCGATCCGTGCCTTGAGCCGCTCTTGGGCTTCTCGACCGGCAGTCGGCTCCAGCGAGTCTGGGTCGCGGCCGTCGTCGTCGGGGTCGGCGGGAAGTAGAAGACCGTGTGCGCCGTCTGCTCGGGCATGTCGAGCGCACCGTGGGCGATCTCCAACTCCGTGACACTGCGATCTACGTACCCGGTGAGCCACTTGTGCTCGTCGAGCAGGGCCCCGTCGAAACTCTCGGGCACCCAGCCATACCTCTCACCCAGAAAGCACAGAAAGAAGGGCCGACACTGCTCAATCTCCGAAGGGCAGAGCGGGACGACATCGCCACGCGAGCGATCGCTCTCGAAGTTATCCCCTCATTGAAGGTCGACCTCTACTAGTCTACTTCACGCTCCCGGCAGCGGCGCCGAAGCTCCGGGAAAATCTTCTTCGTCAAGAGCTCGCGTTCCGTCTGGCATGTCGCGAAATGTCGATGACACGAAAACACGAACGAGTCGCTCTTCTGTAGCCGGGCTAGTTGACATGCGGTGGGGCTTCCTCTCGCAGACGCCCGACTCGTCGAACGTACTCTAGCGAGTGTTGCGCATCGGGCTCTGCCACCACAAGGCCGAGATCAGCGGGAGCATCTCCTGAGCGAGCATTCGAGCGTGCCCTCTCCGCCGAAGCCGAGCGCGCCACAGCAGAAATCCTGCCCACGAAGAATGCGGACGCTGCAGGTATCTGCCAGCGCCGGAGTTCCATCACGTCACCCACGGTTGACGCCGGCGCTCGTGCACCGCACACATCTGCTCGCACCCCAAGGTCACCATCCCGTCCGACAGGCGCGCGGTGAACCGGCATATGTAGCATTGCGATCGGCGGCCCTGAGCCGTGGACCGCCCGTATCGTGAGCGCCGCAACCCATTGGACCCACTCGTTCCACCCGCACAGTCCGGGCCAAGCAGCGTGCCTGGAACTCACCGAGGCGCGCTACACGCCGAGGCTCATCGCGAAGTGGGTGTCGGTGCTGTCGCGTCGGACCTCGACGAACCCGCACGACCGGTACAGCGCGACCGTGCTCTCCCATGGTCTGTCGGTCAGAACCTGCAGCTCTTGGACGTTCCGCCGGCAGGCTCTCGCGACGAGTTCTTCCACGACCAGACCGCCCAGCCCTTCACGGCGACGGTGCGCAGCAACTGACATCCGCACGATTCGTGCCTGACCTGGTCGCTCGAAGAGCAGCGTTCCGGTGGCCACAACCTGACCGGACAGCTCAGCGACGACCACATCGGCCCCTCGATTGAGGTAGCTCTCGGCGATGTCATCGAGGTCAGGATTGAACGCCTCGTCGAACGCTACGCCCCAACGCTCGCGGAGGCCATCCAGCACGAGGTCTCGTACCGCAGCCTGGTGGTCCGCACGGAAGTTCCGTATCACAGGGACAGCTCACCACATCTCGCACACGCAAGACGTCGTGCTGTATACTTCGCCCCGCAATGTCCCCAGCGGAAGGCCACTGACCGCACCGCCCTCCGAGTATCAATCAGGCCCATCTGTGACACGAGATAATCCCGATCGGGCGATGGTCGAAGCGTGTGGTCACGCTGTGGTTCCGGGGGTGCGGCCGAGGCTCCATCGCTGCCAACAATTCCGAGCGGGTCACGCCCACTCGAAGGCACTATGACCCCCATCCACGAGCACGTTGCGCTGCAACGGCTCGACCGAGCCACATCTGAGTGTCACCGTCGTTCCTCAGTCGCGGAGATATCGCACGCGGACCTGACGCGGACCTGGAAACGAGAACGAGGCGCCTTTCGGCGCCTCGCAACTCATCTAGCAGGTGTTTTGTGGTGGGGCTAACAAGAATCGAACTTGTGACCTCTGCCTTATCAGGGCAGCGCTCTAACCGACTGAGCTATAGCCCCAGCAAGGATGCGAGGCTATCGCCGCGGGCAGCAATTCCTCAACGTGTCGGGGGCACCGGCTGGTCACCGTCGACATCCCAGTCGGCGACGACCGGTCGATCCGCGTCGGCACTCACCGCGTCGACGGCCGCGCCATCGGCAGCGGGAACGTCGCCGTCGACATCCCAGTCGGTGACGATCGACTCGCCAGGTGCGGCACCACCAACCGGTGGTCGACGCACGACGTACCGGCGCGTCGACGACACTGTTCGCTCCACCACCTCTTCTTCCAGGACGGTCAGACGGACACCACCGACGATGTCGCTGACCAGGTTGAACAAGGTGGCGAGCAACACCAGCCCACCTGTCAGGGCGACGGCACCGAACAGCCCGATGATCCAGGCGTTGTGGAAGACCTCGCCGCCCTTGAGTTCGAACGTTTCCCACCCGAACTGCGTGAACCAGCGCTCGACATTGTCGAGCGTGCCGGTGCTGTCGGCCACTCGCCACAACAGCACACCCGAGGTGAGCGCCACCACATAGGCGACGACACTGAACAACAAGGCAACCTTGAAGGTGCTCCACGGATCGATGTGCCGGAGCACTCGGGTGACCCTGCGAACGCGAGGTCTGCGACCCGGTGCGCGCAGATTGGGCCCGATCTCGGCGGTTGGTGCGCCGGTCATGTGATCGCCCCAGGCCGTAGCAGGCGCCGTCCGTGGTGGGTGCCGATGCGGCGGGAGCGGTGGTCGGCTTCGTCGGCTCGATCGGTTGATGAGGCGGTCGACCGGCGGGGGTCACCGTGCGGTTCGCCGGTGCCTGCGGTGTCGCCGGGATGGTCGGCCGGGCTGCCGGGATCTGCGGTGTTGCCGGGATGGTCGGGATGGTCGGCCGAGCAACCGGTGCCGGCGGTGTCGGCGGTGTCGCTGGTGTCGCCGGTGTCGCCGGCGGGTGCACCGTGGCCGGCACGATCACAGGGAGCGCCAACGCCTCGATCTCGTGCTCGCCGGTGTCCTGCTCGTCGTCGGGCTCGTCGTCGGGCTCGCGCGGCTCGCCGTCGGGCTCGTCGTCGACGGTCCAGTCAGCAGGCACCCCTTCGTCGTCAGGCACCGAACGCGCCGGCGTCACCTTCGGCGTACCTTTCGAGAACACCTCGTCGAGCGCGCTGGACAAACGCGAGGCGGCGTCGTCGGAGGTGCTCATCGAGTCGAGTGTAGGCATCCGTCATGGCTCGTCGGTGGCGCGTGCAACCGCAATCTGGTCGCCGACCCGGACCTGCACCGTGACCTGCCGGCCGTTTCGCGACCAACCGATCAGCGCCGCTCCGTTGGCCGTGGCCAGGGCGGAGGCCGATGCTGGCCCACCCCGAACTCCGGCCAGAGCGGACGCGTCGGCCGCCGAACGCGCCTGCTGGCGATCGGTCAGGTCCCCGAGTACCGGGACGATCGCCATCATCACCATCGCCGTGATCGCAATCCCGACGAACACCACCACTACCAGCATCGAACCGCGATCGCGCACCAGCGACCCCTCTCACGAACATCTTGTCGGCGGCGTCAGCCGCAAGCGGCACCGGCGTGCACCGGCGCGATGTCAGGACTCGTCGTCTTCGGCGATGATCGGAGCGACCGAGGCGACGGTCTGGCCGTCGTCGAGGTTCATGATCCGCACGCCCGTGGCGTCGCGTCCCTGCGAGGAGATACCACGTACTTCCATTCGGATCGTGACACCGCCAGACGAGACCGCCACGATCTCGTCGTCGAGGCCGACCATGAATGCCGCCACGACGAAGCCCTTCTTGCCGGTCAGCTTGATGCCGCGTACGCCCTGGCCACCACGACCCTGACGGTTGAACTTGTCGAGCTGGGTGCGTTTGCCGTACCCGGCCTCGGTCATCACGAGAATCGCCGTGTCGTCGCGGGCGATGTCGCACGAAACCACCGCATCGTCGGCGCTCTTGAGTTTCATGCCGCGCACACCACCGGCGCTGCGACCCATCGGGCGCACGTCGTTCTCGTTGAAACGAATCGTCATGCCGCCCTTCGACACCATGAAGACATCGTCGTTGCCGCCGGTCTCGATCACCTTCACCAACTCGTCACCATCCTTCAAGTTGATGGCGATGATGCCGTCACGGCGACTGGAGTCGTAGGCATCGAAGACCGTCTTCTTGACGGTGCCCTTGCGTGTCGCGAAGAACAGGAATCGCTCACCGGCGAAGTCGCGCGTGTCGATGATCGCCTGGATCTTCTCGCCCGCCTGCAACGGCAACAGGTTGACGATCGGCATGCCCTTCGCAGTGCGCTCGCGCTCGGGCACATCGAGCGCCCGCAAGCGGTAGACCTTGCCTCGGTTCGAGAAGAACAGCAGGTGAGCGTGGGCCGTGGTGAAGATCACGTGGCGCACGATGTCTTCGGCCTTGAGCTTGCCGCCACTGACCCCACGGCCGCCTCGGCCCTGCGACTTGAACGACGTGGCCGGCACCGACTTGACGTACTGAGCCTCGGTCATGACGATCACGAGCTCTTTGTCGTCGACGAGGTCCTCGATCGACATGTCACCCGAGTCGTAGGTGAGTTCGCACAAGCGAGGCGTGGCGAACTTCTCCTTGATCGCCAGCATCTCCTCGCGGATGACCTGGCGCAGCAGGACGTCATCGCCGAGGATCGCCTGCAACTCGGTGATCGTGTTGCGCACCTCTTCGACCTCGGTCTCGAGATCGATCCGGCTGAGCCGGGTCAACTGGCGCAGCTGCATGTCGAGGATGTCGACCGCCTGCACCTCGCTGAACTCGTACGGTTCGGCCATCAGGGCTGCCTTGGCGCTGGCGGCGTCGTCGCTGGCCCGAATCAGAGCGATGATCGCATCGATCACGTCGAGCGCCTTGATGCGCCCCTCGAGAATGTGTTCGCGGCGCTGGGCCTTGGCGAGCCGGTACTCGGAGCGCCGCGTGACCACATCGATCTGGTGGCGCATGTAACCCTGCAGCGCGGTGAGCAGGTTGAGGGTGCGCGGCACGCCGTCGACGAGGGCGACCATGTTGATCGAGAAGCTGCTCTGCAGCTGGGTCATCTTGTAGAGGTTGTTGAGCACGACGTTGGCGTTGGCGTCACGCTTGAGTGTGATCACGAGCTTGGTCTTGCCGCCCGCCGAGCCGTCGTTGACGTCGGCGATCCCGTCGAGGTCACCGTTCGTGACGAGTTCTTCGATGCGGCCGGCGATCGACGAACAGCTGGTCTGGTACGGCAGCTGGGTGACGACGATCTCGTAGCGACCGTTCTTGGCTTCCTCGATCGATGCCTTGGCGCGGGTCTTGACACTGCCGCGACCCGTTTGGTAGGCGTCGATGATGCCGGCCCGCCCGAGGATCTGGCCCCCGGTGGGGAAATCGGGCCCCTTCACGTACTCCATCAGATCTTCGACGGTGGTGCCATCGGGATCGCCGAGCAGGTGGATCGTGGCGTCGATCACCTCGCCCAGGTTGTGGGGAGGGATGTTGGTGGCCATGCCGACGGCGATGCCCTGGCTGCCATTGACCAAGAGGTTCGGGAACCGTGAGGGCAGCGCTGCCGGCTGCTCGGTGGTGCCGTCGTAGTTGGGGATCATGTCGACGGTGTCTTCGTCGATGTCGGCCAACAGCTGCATCGCCAGTGGATGCAGCCGGCACTCGGTGTATCGCGAGGCGGCCGGACCGAAGTCGGGCGAGCCGTAGTTGCCGTGGAAGTCGATCAGCGGGTGGCGCAACGAGAACGGCTGGGCCATGCGGACCAAGGCGTCGTAGATCGCCGAGTCGCCGTGGGGGTGGAATCGGGCCATCGTGTCGCCGGTGACGCGGGCACACTTGACGAACGGGCGGTCGGGGCGGAAGCCCTGCTGCTCCATGTCCCAGATGATCCGCCGATGGACGGGCTTGAGCCCGTCGCGAACGTCGGGCAACGCACGCGACATGATGACCGACATGGCGTAGTCGAGGAACGAGTTCTCCATCTCCTCCTGGAGTGGAATCGGCTGGATCGGACCATCCCCCTCAGTACCGTCGTCGTCGACATCGATGGGTGGATTGGGAGTATCAGACATCAAGCAGTCCTCGTGAGTGGTGGATCACGTGAGTGAACGGTGGGGGTGGTGTGGAGGGGGCGCTCCGCGATCCCCCTCCGCCATCGGTCGATTCGACGAAGTCGTGAGACCGATCACAATTGGGCGCGGCGAAGCCGCTCGAGAAATTCGGTGGAGTGGAGCGAGCGCAGCGAGCGAACGACACCGACATCAGAAATCGAGATTGCGGACGTCGCGGGCGTTGGTCGTGATGAAGTTGCGGCGCGACTCGACGTTGTCGCCCATCAAAACGCTCATGATCGTGTCGGCCTCGGCGGCCTCCTCGACGGTGACCTGCAACAGGGTGCGAGTGTTGGGATCCATCGTGGTCGACTTGAGCTCCTCCCAGTCCATCTCGCCGAGGCCCTTCAGCCGCGCGAACTCTTTCTTGTGGTTCGGGCGCTCAGCGAGGAACCGGGTCTTGGCCACCTCGTCTTTGAGATAGACCTTCTCCTTGCCGACCTCGGTCGAGAACAACGGCGGCTGGGCGATGTAGACATAGCCGGCCTCGACCATGTCGCGCATCTGGCGGAAGAAGAACGTCAGCAGCAAGGTGCGGATATGGCTGCCGTCGACATCGGCGTCGCAGAGGGCGATGATCTTGTGGTAGCGGGTCTTGGTGTTGTCGAACTCTTCGCCGACGCCTGCGCCGATCGCCGTGATCAACGCCTGGATCTCGTTGTTCTTCATCATCTTGTCGATCCGGGCCCGCTCGACATTGAGAATCTTGCCGCGGATCGGCAGGATCGCCTGCACGTGCGGGTCGCGGGCGTCGAGCGCCGTGCCGCCGGCGGAGTCGCCCTCGACGATGAACAGCTCGGACTCGTCAGCGTTCTTCGACGAGCAGTCCTTCAGCTTGTCGGGCATGCCGGCACCGGACAGCGCCGTCTTGCGCCGGATTGCGTTGCGGGCGTTCTTGGCGGCGACTCGTGCCTGGGCGGCAGCGAGCGCCTTCTTGACGACCTTGTTGGCCTCGGGCGGGTTCTCGGCCAGCCACTCGCCCATTCGCTCGTAGGTGGCCTTCTGCACGAACGAGCGCATCGGGACGTTGCCGAGCTTGGCCTTGGTCTGACCCTCGAACTGCGGGTCGCGAAGCTTGACCGAGATGATCGCCGTCAGGCCCTCGCGGATGTCTTCGCCCGTCAGGTTGTCGTCCTTTTCCTTGAGCAGGTTCTTCTCGCGGGCGTACTTGTTGACGACGCTGGTGAGCGCCGTGCGGAAGCCCTCGACGTGCATACCGCCCTCGATCGTGGAGATGCCGTTGGCGTAACCGTGGATGCCCTCGTGATAGCCGGTGTTCCACTGCAGGGCGATGTCGAGCATCTGGTTGTCGGCAGGATCTTCGTCTTCGAAGTTGCAGACCTTCGAGAACAGCGGATCTTTGGAGGCGTTCATGTGCTTGACGAAGTCGACCAGACCGCCCTTGTACTGGAAGGTCTGGGTTTGTTCTTTCTCGGGACGCTCGTCGGTGAAGACGATCTCGAGCCCCTTGTTGAGGAACGCCATCGTCTGCAGGCGCTCGAGCACGGTGCGGGCGACGAACTCGGTGCCTTCGGCCTGGAAGATCACGTGGTCGGGGTAGAACGTGATCGTGGTGCCGGCTCGGCGACCGCGCTTGGGGGTGTCGCCGGTGACTTTCATCTTGCCTTGCGGCTTGCCGCCCTTGGCGTACTCCTGGAAGTAGTGATCGCCGCCACGGTCGACCTCGATCGTGAGCCGTTCGGAGAGGGCGTTGACGACCGAGACGCCGACGCCGTGCAAACCACCCGACACCTTGTAGCCCTCGCCGCCGAACTTGCCACCGGCGTGGAGCACCGTGAGCACCACCTCGGCGGCGCTCTTGCCCTTGTGCGGGCCCGACGGGTACGGGTCGACGGGGATACCGCGACCGTTGTCGTCGACCCGGCAACCGCCGTCGGCCAAGAGGGTGATGCCGATTCGGTCGCAGTAGCCGGCCATCGCCTCGTCGACGGCGTTGTCGACGACCTCCCAGATCAGGTGGTGCAGGCCGGCCAGGCCGGTTGAACCGATGTACATACCGGGCCGTTTACGGACCGGATCGAGACCCTCGAGGACCTGGATGTCCTTGGCGGCGTAGCTGCCTCCCGGCTTCGAGGAGGATGACGATGTGGCTTGTGTGGTGTCAGCGGACACGCAGTACCTCAGATCACGTTGACTGGTTGCGAACAACTGGTTCGAGTGGCGACCCGGCGCCCGATCTCATATCGATCATACGTTCGTTCAGGGGCCAAGTTGCAATGATGTGATTGTACCAGCGGGCTGTCGCAGAGGTGGGCTCAATCGGCCCTCACATGCCCGAGAATCAACGAAAACCCGGGCTTCGGGTCCCAACCAGCGGAGAATCGCCTGATCTACCGTCACGGGGTGCGTCCGAGCCGTGTCGGATCGTCACCATCGGGCACATCGCCAGCATCGACGACGATCGGCTCGGAGGCCGGGCGGCCGACCCACGAGCGGGCCGCCGGATGACGTCACAGCAGGAGTTGCACCAAGATCAACTTCACGACGATCGCGACCGGGAACACCAACGCGTAACCGGCGTCGACCCGCTCGTCTCCGTTCGATCGTTCGACGGCGAACGCCAGCACGGCCGGCTGGGTCTGGAAGCCGGACAACTGACCGGCACCGGCGACCGGGTCGGAGCGCACGAACTTCACCAGCAGTGCGGCACTGACCGCCGTCAACGTACTCACCACCATTGCGCCGGCTGCCAGCTTGGCACCGGTCGCGGTGGCCACCGAGTCGGCGAACGTCGCCCCCGAGCGGATCCCGATGCCCCCCAGGAACATCAGGATGCCCACCTGGCGGATCGTGAGATTGGCGGAGTGCGGCACCTGCCAGGTGATCGGGCCGGTGCGTGAGATCGTGCCGAGCACGAGCCCGGCGATCAAGGGCCCGCCGCCGATCCCGAGCTCGACGTCGCCGCCACCGGGCAGCGGCACCGAGATCACGCCGAGCAACAGCCCGATCGCCAGGCCCAACGCAAACCCCATCGCGTCGACCTCGCCGAGGCTGCGGTCGGAGTCACCGAACAACGCAGCGATCTCGCCCATCCGATCAGCGGGGCCGACGACACGCAGCCGGTCGCCGAGACGCAGGTGGAAGTCGTCGTCGGCGACGAGATCGGTGTCGCCGCGCCGCACTCTGGTGACGGTCGCGCCGAACGTTCCCTCGAGATCGAGCGAGCGCAGATGGGTTCCGGCCAGCGAACGATTCGACACCGAGATCCGTCGGAAATCAAGCTTCTGGCGATCGAGCGCGAGGTGCCGCTCACTGCGTCGTCCCGCCCAGTCGGTGAAGTGCGCGACCGCATCGGGGTTGCCGATCACCGTGCAGAGATCGCCGGGCATCAGCAACGTGGCGTTGGTGGCCAGATCGACCTCGCCGTCGTGTTCGACGCGTGAGAACGCCAGCCGCTCGCCTTGCCAGTGGCGCAGGTCGCCGAGTGGAGGCAGGTCGGAGCGAGTGATCTCCACCGTCCAGCTGGTGGCGTTCGTTCGGGCAGGCGACGCCACCACAGGTGCCTCACCGTGCGGACCCGGCCTGTTCGCCCGACGCATCGACCAGTAGGCGGCGGCGATCATGGACAACACACCGAAGGGGTAGGCGATCGAGTACCCGACGACCGGGTCGGTCACCGTCCCGGCCTCGATATCGGCGTCGAGCGCTTCGATCGCGGCCTGAAGTGCAGGGGTGTTCGTCTGGGTGCCGGCGTACAGCCCGGCGCGGGCGCCGACATCGAGGTCGAGCACACCGATCACGAGCACCACCACGCCGGCGATCGCTGCCAGCACCACCACCGCGCCGAGCACCACGCGAGCACCACCGCGCCGGAACCCGTCGATGAACGAGGGGCCCGATGCCAGCCCGATCGTGTAGATGAACAACGCCAATCCGAGGGTCGGGATGATCGGCGGAGTGTTCGCCAGATCGGCGTCGACCGCCGAGAACGCAAGACCGACGAACAACGCCGCCGCCGGCCCCAGGCCGATGCCGCGCACCCGCACCCGTCCCACGGCGGCGCCAAGGCCGACGACGACGAACAGCAGCAACAGTGGGTTGTCGGCCAGTAGACCCATCGTGCACGTGTCTACCACCGGCGGACGGTGTCGGGGCCGGTCGGCGTCAGTTCAGGAACGACCCCACATCAGCGCCACGACCGAGACGAGCTCAGCCGGCGAGGCGGGCCTTCACCAGCGCTGCGATTCGACCGCCGTCGGCAGCATCACCGGCTCGCCGGCGGACGGCCTTGATCACGATCCCCACCGCCTTGCCGCCCTCGGCGCCGCTGGCGGCGGCGACGGCCACCTCCTCATCGACGATCGCCTGGAGTTGCTCATCGCTCATCGCGGCAGGGAGGTAGCGCTCGATGATCTCGAGCTCGGCGCGCTCTTTGGCGGCCGACTCGAAGCGATCGTTGTCCTCGTACACGGCGGCCGACTCGGCGCGCTTCTTGGCCTCCGATCGCAGCACCGCGATCACCTGCTCGTCGGTGAGGTCGACCGCTTCGTCTCCGGCCACCTCGGCGTTCATGATCGCCGCACGAACCATCCGGATCGTCGACGTGGCGAGTGCGTCGCGCTCCTTCATGGCGGTGGTCAGATCCGCCCGCAACCGGGCTGTGACGGAGTTCTCGGCGTTCGACATGCTCCCATCATGCCAACGCTGAGCGGTCGAACCGAACCGGTTCCGGTCCGCTCAAGTAGCACGGGTTCGGAACCGATGATCAAGCATGAGCGAGACCGCCGGCACCGACACCCCCACGATCGACGCACCGGCCAACACCGCTGGATTCATGCTCGACGGTGACGCACCCCGACTGGCAGCGGCACCTACGATCGTCGCGCCACCGTCGGAACGCCTGGCACCGATCAAGCCGGTCGCCCCGGTGCTGACCGGCGAAGCTCCGACTCTCCCCGTCGTCTCACCCGTGCTGACATCGTCGGCGGCGCCGGTCCTGCCTGCCGCCGGCACGTCCCACCACGGTGCGATCGACGACCGACAAGGGGTCGGACACGCAAGCCGGGGAGCCAGAACATCCGATGGCTCACCTGATGCCGTCCAAGCAGATGCCCACCGAAGCGTCACGTCACGCCGCCGAGCAGCGGGCGATCCGGAAAGCCAAGTCCAAGAAGATCAAAATCGGTGTGATCGCCGGAGTGCTCGTCGTTTCAGCGGTCGTCGGGCCGCCGCTGGGCAAGTGGTTGGTGGACGCCGTCAACGAAGTCGGCAACACGAGCACGGTCGACGAGCCCGCCGAGTAGCTCACGTCCTCAGACCGGTCGGGCACCGCGGGCGCCACGCCGCTCGACACGAACGTCGATCCGCTCGACGTTCACGCCGGCCACCGTCGCCAGCCGCTCGGTGATCATCGTGCCGAGGAACTTCACCTGCGTCGCCCAGGCCGGATCGTCGACCTCGACGACCAGCACGCCACCGTCGAGTTTGACCGGCTTGACGTGTTGGGCCACCTGTTCACCGACCGCCTCGTTCCATCGCCCGAACAGGCCACCCACCGCCTGGCGACTCGGTCCGCGCAGCGACCGCATCACTCCATCGAGTGAACTCGAAATCGGAATCGGGTCACGGCTGGTCATCGGAATGCCCTGTCGACGACCGTACCCGACCGAATCTCGATGATCCGATCGGGATGCGCAGTCGGTGGCAAGGGGGACGCCGAGGTGATCACGACCTGACCGGGCGGCAGATTGGCGAGCAACGCCATCGCCCGGTCGGGATCCAGCTCCGACAGCACGTCATCGAGGACCAGCACGGGCGTCGAACCGGTGCGTTCGGCAACGAGCCGGTGAGCAGCGAGCCGCATCGCCAACGCCAACGTGCGTTGCTCACCCTGCGACGCGTGCGTTCGAGCAGGCAGGCCGTTGAGGCCGATCGCCACCTCGTCACGCTGGGGCCCCACCGTCGACACACCGCGCCGCACGTCGACCGACCGCGACTCGGCCAACGCCTGCACGAGACCCGTGCGACGCCACGCCGGTTCGTACACGAGCTCGACCGGCGACGCCACGCCCGCAAGTTGCTCGTAGGCATCCGACACCATCGGTTGGCACCGAGCCACGAGCGTCGCCCTCGCGTACCCGAGTTGTTCACCGACCTCGGAGAGGCGGGCATCCCACACGTCGAGCGTGATCGCGATCTCGTCGGTCAAGCGGCCGCCGGCCTGCTTGAGCAGGCTGTTGCGCTGACGGACGATGCGTTCCAGCTCGAGCCGCACCGTGTCGTAACTGGTCTTGAGCGCCACCAGCGCGTCGTCGAGAAATCGGCGCCGGTCCGACGGACCCCCCTTGACGATGATCAGGTCGTCCGGGGCGAACACGCTGACACGCATGACACCCAGGAGGTCGCGCGTACGACCCAGCTTCTGGCGGTTGATCTGAACACGATTGCGGCCGACCCGCACCAACTCGGCCTCGATCAGCACCTCGCGTCCGTCCTCCTCGCGGATCGTGGCACGGATGATGCCCGTGTCGGCGCCGACGCGGACCAGTGCATCGGGAGGCGCCCCACGAAAGCTCGACAGTGTCGCCAGATACGCCAGCGCTTCAGCGAGATTGGTCTTGCCTTGGCCGTTGCGACCGAGCACAGCAGTCGTACCGCCGGTGAGCTCGAACGAGGCCGCCTGGTAGTTGCGAAAATCCACCAACTCCAGCCGCTCGACGATCATGACCCCGCCACCCTACGACTGAAGCGCATGACCCTGGGCGGAACACCAACCCGAGTCGGCGATCGATCGGATGCCTTCCACGAGCTGATGGAAATCAACCCCTCAACTCACAGATCGACCATTCTCAACTCACCGGGCGGGGATCGGGTTTCGTCGTGGCAAGGCGCGGCGAGCCCGAGCGGTCTGTCGACAGCGAGTGGCGAGACGCAACGCAGCCAGGGCGGAAACCGGCCCCGCTCAGCCGATCAGGGGACGCGGACGGGCATGAGGAGGTAGAGGTACTCGTCGTGGCCCACGCCACGCAACACGGCCGGCTTCATCGGGTCCATCGTGGCGAGCGTGACCTCGTCGCCCTCGATCGCATCGATGCCGGCGGCGAGATAGTCGGGATTGAACGCCACGGTCATCTCGGCCCCGTCGTACGCGGCATCGATCTCCTCGGCAGCATTGCCGACGTCCTGCGTGATCGCCGTGAGTTGCAGCGTGTCGCCACCGAGCGTGAGTCGAACCGGTGTCGAGTCCTGCGCCAGGATCTTGACGCGCCGCAACGCTTCGAGCAGGGCGTCGCGACCGACCGTGAGAATGTTGGGGTACGACGATGGCAACAGGTTGCGGTAGTTCGGGTACTCGCCCTCGATCAGGCGTGTGGTGAGCCGCGTACCGCCTGCCTCGAACACGGCCTCGCGGGCGCCCAAACGAACCGTCAGCTCGGCATCGCCCGACAGGATCCTCTGCAGCTCGGCCAACGCACGCCCAGGAACGAGCACCTTCTGGCCGGCCGCCAGCATCGACGACTGCGGCAGATCTCGCACCGCCAAACGGTACGAATCGGTGGCGACCATCTTGAGCCCATCGTCCTCGGAGGCGATCAACACACCAGTCAGAACGGCGCGGGCATCGTCGGTCGACGCCGCCCGCACGACCTGCCTGAGAGCGTTGGCAACCTGGTCGCTGGTCAGTGTCACCGGCTCGGCGTCGGGCTCGACTTGGGCCGGGTAGTCGCTCAGCGCCAACGGACGTACGGAGAACTGCGACCGGCCGGCGCTGATCGACATCTCATCGTCGGCGACGCTGACCTCGACGGCACCGGCCGGCAACGCCTTGACGATGTCAGCCACCAGTCGCGCCGGAACGACCGATGAGCCGTCCTGATCGCTGTGGACCGGAACCGACAACCGGATCGTCAACTCCAGATCGGTGCCGGTGACGGTGAGTTCGCCGTCACTGACGTCGAGCCGCACCCCCGACAACACCGGCAGCGTGCCGCTTCGGCTGGTCGCAGCTCGACCAGCGGTAGCCAATGCTTCGGCCAGGATCTCTCGTTCACAACGGAACTTCACAGTGCGGCCCTTCTCCCCAGTAAGTGATATTTCGAATTAGAAGTAGTAGTAGGTGCTGTGGATTGTGGACAACCCAGTGTTCGCCCAGCGTAGAGGGTTCGCCACGCCGCCGCGCTGTTGTCCACCATGATCCCCAGGCCGCGGATGACACCCGTGTCGTTCAGTGGATGACGCGACGTTGTCCCCTGATTGCCACCGTGTTGTCCGAGTGGTTGTCCACATGTGTCTGTGTACGTCCGCAGATGACCTGGCCGATGACGATCGGTGCCGGGTTCGCGATCACAGCTTCAGCTTCTGCAACACGTCGGTGACCTGCTCGTAGATGGCCTTACGTTCGCCCATCTGACGCTGGATCTTCTCGACGGCATGGATCACGGTGGTGTGATCACGGCCACCGAACAAGCGGGCGATGCTGGGATAGCTGAGATCGGTCTGTTCGCGAAAGACGTACATTGCGATCTGGCGCCCCGTGACGAGTGGCCGCTGACGACTCTTGCCCTTGAGTGCCTCGACCTCGAACCCGAGAATGCCGGCGATTTCGTCGAGCATCTGGGCGTCGGTGCGAGGCTTGGGCTCGGTATCGGTGAGCAGATCGGCGAGCTGTTGCTGCGCCAGTTCGGTGGTGATGGGTGCCCCACTCAAGCTGGCGAAGGCGGTGACCCTGATCAGTGCGCCCTCGAGTTCACGGATGTTGGTGGAGACCTTGGAAGCGATGAACTCGAGCGTTTCGGAGGGCACCTCGACACGTTCGCGCTCGGCCTTGTTGCGCAGAATCGCCAGACGGGTCTCGAGATCGGGTGGCTGAATGTCGGTGATCAGGCCCCATTTGAATCGTCCCCGCAGGCGCTCCTCGAGGGTTGGGATGGCGTCGGGCATTCGATCGGACGACAACACGATCTGCTTGTTGGCCCCGTGCAGCGAGTTGAACGTATGAAAGAACTCCTCTTGCAGCCCTTCTTTGCCCTCCAGGAACTGAACGTCGTCGATCAGGAGCACATCGATCTCGCGGTACTTGCGCCGCAATCCGGCCATCGAGTTCGAGCGAATCGCGTCGACGTACTCGTTCATGAACGTTTCTGTGGACACGTATCGAACGACGTGATGCTGATAATTGCTGTGCACGTAATGGCCGATCGCGTGCAGGAGGTGGGTCTTGCCGAGTCCGGCCGAGCCATAGATGAACAAAGGGTTGTAGCTGCGTGCCGGTGTCTCGGCGACCCGCAGTGCAGCGGCCAGTGCGAACTGGTTGGAGGCGCCTTTGACGAAGGTCTCGAATGTGTAACGAGGGTTGAGGCCGGCGTCGTCGAGGGCACTGTCGGCGGCCGTCGACAGCGTGCGGGAGTTCTCGCTGACCTGGGACTTCGGATCGGACGACGGCGATCCGCCGGCGGCCGCCGAGGTGTCGGCGACGGAGTGTTCCGAGCCACCGATGATCACGTCGAACACGCGCTCGCCGTATCCGATCTCGGCCATGGCGTCGGTGATCAACGGCTGGTAGCGGGTGAGGATGCGATCTCTGGCAAGTGTGCTGGGAACCTGGATCACGAGCATCGTGTGGTCGTCGTTGACCTGTGGAGCGACCTCGGCGAAGGTCGAGTACCAGACGGATTCGGTGAGCTGGGCACGGAGCAGCTGCGCTACCGCCGTCCACACCTCCAGTTGATCACTCACTCGAACCTCCGCGGACACCGATCTGCGCACGTCCACACGGTTGTCCACAACTGTGGACAACCTCAATGGTGTGGACAGGCGTTGCAACCTAGCACGATCGTAGGAATCACCAAAACCCCGCAGTTGAAGGTTTTCGGGGCGGCGATCCGGCTGTGTCGGTAGGTCTCGATCGATCGATCCGACCCGTGGCTTGCGCAATTGCGCTGAGAGCGGGTGGTTTCCCGGGCACGACAGAGTGCGTCGGTCGGCACCGGTCATCGTGCGGCCTGGGCACTTGTCGACGCCCTGGTTGCCGTGAGCGGCCTGGTGCCCGTAGCATTGTCAGGTCGAGATGTGCGATCACTCGCGCATCCAACTTGCATCAGGATCGTGTCGACCCGGCATTGCATCCAGCCGGGTTCTCGAGGAGGACGACGTGAAGCGTACATTCCAGCCAAATACACACAAACGTGCCAAGAAGCACGGGTTTCGCTCCCGCATGAGCACCCGCGCCGGTCGCGCCGTGCTCAAGAACCGTCGCGCCAAGGGCCGCGCCCGACTCTCGGCTTGATCGGTCGGATCCGCGAACGCCACGCCTTTGTTCGTCTGGGGCGACACGGCACGCGGATCCGCCGCTCGGCTCTGTGGTGCTCTTGGTGTCCCGACCCCGAATCGACAGCGACGTCCGTCGCCTTCGCGATCAATCGCGCCTACGGTCCTGCAGTCATCCGGAATCGACTTCGGCGTCGGCTGCGGTCGATCCTGCGCGAACTCGACCGCATCGAACCGTTGCCGCCGATCCTGCTGCTGATCGGGGCACAACCGTCGCTGAGAGAACACACGTTCGATCAACTGCGGCAGGAGTTGGGGGCGATGATCGAACAGATCCGCAGTCAGCAGCCGCCGGTCGAACCCAGGCGCTGATGCTGCGGGCGATCGTGTGGTACCAACGCGGCGCACAAGGTCGCCTGTCGCCGTGCAGATTCTTCCCGTCGTGTTCCGAGTACGGCCACGAGGCGATCACCGTGCACGGCGCCCGTCGTGGTCTGTGGCTGACCGTCAAGCGGCTGGCCCGCTGTCGACCGTTCGGTCCGTCTGGTTTCGATCCCGTTCCGCTCCCCCACGACTGCGTCGACGATCATATCGATCGACCGAATGCCGTCGCCTCAGCCTGTGAGGAAGACTGACCCATGATTGCCGGCATCTTCGAAGTCCCCGCTGCGCTGTTGGCGTGGTTGTACGCCTTGACCAGCAACTACGCGATCGCGATCGGTCTGATCGCCGGGATCGTGATGCTGCTCGTCACCCCGCTCATCCTCAAGAGCACCAAGGGCATGCTCGAGATGCAGCGGTTGGCACCGGAGATGCGCAAGCTCCAGAACGAGTATCGCAGCGACCGCCAGAAGCTCAACGAAGAGATGATGAAGCTCTATCAGGAGCACAAGGTCAATCCGATGGCCTCGTGTCTGCCGCTGGTGGCCCAGATGCCGGTCTTCATCATCATGTACCGGATCCTGCGCGGCATGACCTACCGACCGATCGGTGGCAACGAGCTCATCGCACGGGCGGTGCTCAATGCCGGTGGCGCAGCACCCGACGAGGAGATCGGTTTCCTTCCTCGCTACCTGTCGCACGGCTCTGAGATCTACCAATCGCTGGTTCGCCAAACCGAGATGAACTCGTTCGGCCTCGACCTCTCGTTGTCACCCCAGGAGATGCTCGGCCAAGACTTCGCACGCGGCCTGATCTATGCCGCTCTGGTGGTCTTCCTGGGTGGTCTGTACTTCTTCCAGCAACGGATGGTCGCCGCTCGTGCCGCCGTCAGCCCGACGATGTCGGAATCGCAGCAGAAGATGATGCAGTACCTGCCGGTCGTGTTTGCGATCTTCCAGATCTTCTTCCTGCTCGGCCTCGTGGTGTACTACATCGTCCAGTCGATCCTGCGGATCCTGCAGCAGTTCTACATCACCAAACGTTTCTACGGCCACGACGAGTCGCTCGGTCGGCAGGCTCAGGCCGCCAGTGAACGGGCACGCGAGCTGTCCAAGGCGGAAGGCGGCGACGGTGGCGGCGGTCCACTCGCCCAGGCTCGTCGCGATCTGGCCGGCGCCAAGAAGTCATCGGCCAAGAAGTCATCCGCCAAGAAGCCTTCTGCACGGTCGAAGGACCGTGCCGATGCCCAGCCGGAGGTGCGGCCGTCGAAACGAACGACCCCGCCCAAGAACCGGCCCACCCCCAGCGCAAAACGTTCGAACGATCGTTCGGGCTCACGGCCCGCAGGTCGTCCGAGCCCATCGAACAAGCGTAAGCGCAAGTAAGACGAAAGAGAGAACATCTGATGGAATGGGTCGAAACGACCGCCAAGAGCCTCGAGGAAGCGAAGGACCTGGCACTTGACCAGCTCGGTGTCGCCGCTGACGAGGCCGAGTTCGAAGTCCTCGAAGAGCCCCGCAGCGGTCTGTTCGGTCGCGTGCGGGGCGAAGCCCGAGTCGCGCGCCCGGGTGATGCCCGCCGCCGTGCGTCCCAAGCAGGAGCGCCGCAATCGTGGGCGATCCAAGCCGAAGGGGGCCGACACCACGGCGCGCGGCAAGGGCAACCAGAACGCCGCCGCCGCTCGCCAGCCGTCCCCACCGCGACCCGGCGCCGAGCAGGCCTCGGACAGCGACGCAGCCGGCCGCGACGGGCGCCGAGGCGAGCGTTCCTCGCAGCCGCGCCGAGCGGCCGCAACGATCGAAGCAACAGAAAGAGAGCAAGCGAATGGATGCCCAGGACGAGCGAAACGAGTCACCGGTGTCACCCCAGGAGGTCGGGGATGCAGCGGTCGGATTCATGGCCGGTCTGGCGACGGCCTTTGGTGCAGAGGCATCGACGGATCTCGATGTCGATGGCACGAACCTCGAGGTTCGGGTCTCCGGCGACGAGCTGGGCCTGATGGTCGGACCCGGAGGCCGGACGCTGATGGCGGTCCAGGATCTGGCCCGGGTTGCCTCGCAGCGACGTCTCGGTGACCATGACACCCGGTTGCGGATCGACGTGTCCGGCTACCGTGAGAAGCGCCGTGAGGCACTCGAACGGTTCGCTGCTGGCGGTCGCTGCTCAGGTGATCGAATCCGGCACGGCCAAGGCGCTCGAGCCGATGTCGTCGGCCGACCGCAAGACGGTCCACGACGCGATCGTCGAGATCGACGGCGTCGCCAGCCACTCGGAGGGCGACGACCCGACGCGCCGGGTGGTCATCACTCCGGCATGAGTTCCCGGTCGTGAACCAGATCCTGCTCGAAACGCTGCGCACCGCGCAGCGTTTCGGCTTCTTCGGGGACGGCCCGATCGAGCATGCCGCCGAGCACTCGATGGGGTACGTCGATGCGCTCGGCCGGCTCGCCGAGGGCACCCGCCTGGTCGACCTCGGCAGTGGCGGTGGGCTGCCGGGACTGGTGCTGGCCGATGCCTTCCCCGACGTCGAGGTGGTGTTGCTCGATCGTCGCCAGAAGCGCACCGACTTCCTGCAGCAGGCCGTGATCCGGCTGCGAATGACGGGCGTCGTGGTGATGTGTGCCGATGTGACCGAGCTGATCAGCGGTGTCCGGTCGGGAGCCGTGGAAGCGTTCGACGTGGTGACGGCGCGAGGTTTCGGGCCGCCCGAATCCACGCTCCGGTCTGCTGCCGCGCTGCTGCGACACGGTGGTCGGATCGTGATCAGTGAGCCCCCGACGGGTGAACGATGGCGCCACGAGCTGCTGGCCGAGCTGGGTCTGCACAGTGAGCGGCGGGGAGCGGTACGGGTCTTCTGGCGTGAGCCTCTCCCCCGCCGATGATGTTTCACGGGAAACATCGAGGAGTCGCACGAGATGGTGCCCGAGCGATGTTTCACGGGAAACATCTGCATGTCGCAGATACCCGCCTGAGATCGGATGGATTCTCGACGAGGGTCCGCGCAAATGGTGCCCGGAGCGACCAGACTGTGCGCAATGGACGCAGCTGCTGACGCACGACCACCCGTGCGCCCTCTCCCCCGCGTGATTGCCGTCGCCAACCAGAAAGGCGGCGTCGGCAAGACGACCACAACGATCAACACCGGAGCGTGTCTGGCGGAGATGGGATTCCGGACATTGGTGGTCGATCTCGATCCGCAGGGCAACGCCTCGACCGGGCTCGGTATCGAGAACCGTGGGCTCGAGACCTCGATGTACCACGTCTTGATGCACGACATACCACTCGAGAACTGCATCGAGCCGACCGATGTCCGCAACCTGTTCGTGGCGCCCGGCCAGCCTCGATCTGGCCGGCGCAGAGATCGAGTTGGTGCCAGCCTTCAGCCGTGAGACCCGACTCAGGAAGGCGATCGAAACCGTCATCGACGACTACGACTATGTGCTGATCGACTGTCCACCCACGTTGGGTCTGCTCACCGTCAACGGCCTGGCTGCGGCGCAGGAAGTGCTGGTACCGATCCAGACCGAGTACTACGCGCTCGAGGGCCTCGGCCAATTGCTTCGCAACGTCGACCTCGTCAAACGTAATCTGAACCCACAACTCGAGGTGTCGACGATCGTGTGCGTGATGTACGACGCCCGCACCAAGTTGTCCGATCAGGTCGTGCAGGAGGTTCGGGCTCACTTCGGCGACAAGGTCGTACGGGCGGTGGTGCCGCGATCGGTGCGGCTGTCAGAAGCCCCGTCGTTCGGTCAGCCGATCATCACGTTCGATCCTCGTTCGCGTGGTGCGGTGGCGTATCGAGATGTCGCAAAGGAGTTGCACTATGGCTCGGCGTAGCGGACTCGGCAAGGGGCTCAGTTCGCTGATCCCACCGGGTGAGGGCGAACCCGGAGCATCCGGTGGAGCCGCCTATCTGCAGGAGGTTGCGGTCGCCTCGGTGTCTCCCAACCCGCATCAACCGCGTGTTCACTTCGATGAGGAGACGCTGGCGGAACTGACCGCTTCGATCCAGCAGATCGGCGTGCTCCAGCCGATTCTCGTGCGTCCCGACCGAATCGGGCTACGAGCTGATCGCCGGCGAACGTCGCTGGCGTGCTGCCGGCCGGGCGGGTCTGACAACGATTCCGGCACTGGTGCGGGTCACCGACGATCTCGCTTCGGTCGAGCAGGCACTGGTCGAGAACCTGCACCGCCAGGACCTGACCCCGCTCGAGGAGGCGGCCGCTTTCCAACAGCTGATCGAGGACTTCCAACTCACCCACGAGCAGGTCGCGGACCGGATCGGCAAGAGTCGCTCGGCGGTCACCAACACCTTGCGCCTGTTGGGGCTACCACCGGGGATCCAACGACTGCTGGCCGACGGACTGTTGTCGGCTGGGCACGCCCGGGCCCTGCTCGGCACCCCGGATCGTTCCCTCCAGGAGCAACTCGCACAACAGGCGGCCGAAGAGGGGTGGACGGTTCGGGCGGTCGAGGAAGCCGTCAAACAGGCGGGCCAGCCGGTCGAGATCGGCGAGACCGATCACGATCTTGCGCCGACACCGACGCCCAGTCATGACGGCGCCGGCATCACGCCCACGACGCGCCTGCGACCTCCCGGTTTGCTGGAACTCGAGCAACTGCTCGCCGATCACCTCGAGACCAGGGTGAATGTCCAGATGGGCGCCAAACGTGGCCGGATTGCGATCGACTTCGCCGACCTCGAAGATCTGGAACGGATCTATCGCCGGATGACGGGGGAGTAGCCCGCAGGCTCGCCGGCCGGTCTGAGGCGGGTCGTGAGGCACGTCGATCGAGAGTTCTCGGGGCTTTTGCAAGGGGTTGATCACGGGGTGAGACTGAACCGCTCAGTGAGCTTCAGTCACAGGGTGGGGAGAAAACTGTGGATAAACCGTCAACTCACAGGTGACCCGGGGTCAACCTGTGGATAACGTTGATCCGGCGGCCCAGATCTCCAAGCCATCAACGATCGCTCGAACCAGCTCTGCGGCCTGATCGAGTGCCTCTTGCACCGGCCCGACCGTGAACAACACTGCCGGCATGCGGGTTTCGCGCAGAACCGGCAGGCGCATCCCCTCGACCTGCGGTTGCAGGCCGACCCGCTCGGAGCGACAGCGATCAGCGATCGCTTCTGCAAGCGCACGGCCGCCGGCCGACTCGAACTGCGGCACGGCGTAGAAGTGAAGCTTCGGCGAAGCGTCGGTGCGGGTCTCGAAACCGATGTAGACGGTCGCCGCAAAACGGTTTGATGCTGCTGCCTGAGCAGCAGCATCGGGCTCGTCGGAGGCGATCACGGTGGCGCTGCGATGGCGCAGCGCCTGAGTGAGCTGACGCGACAGGGCGCTCAGCCCGCCGAATTGGCCGACCACGACCCGTAGATCTGCGAGCGAGCGTGCTGAGGCGGTCAACGCCTCGAGTTCTCGCACCGCTGTGATCCCGGGCCCTGTGCCGGTTTGGCGGGCCAAGACGTGCAATGCCCGCACGGTGTCGGCTCCGCACACGCCGTCGACGTACAGCCCACAGTTGTTCTGGAAGTCCTCGAGCGCACGACCGGTGGCCGGCCCGAAGATGCCATCCACGCGTCCCGAATCGAATCCAAGTCGCGCCAGGGCTGCCTGCAGATCGCCGACATCGTCACCGCGCAGGTTGGGGGCGACGAGCATCAGCAGACGATCGCCGAGCTGCCACGATGCCTCGACGATCGCCCGCCAGGTCTCCTCGTCGCATTCACCTGTCAGGCGCAGGCCCCGAACCTGCTGGAAGCCTCGCAGCGAGGCCTCGGTCGACGCACAAAAGACACCTGCCTCGGCACCATCGGGCATGAAGCCGGCCGCACCGAGGCGGCGCTGTAGATCTCGGATTGCCTCGCCGCGCTGACCCGGCGTCAGCGGGAAGTAGCGGAGAAATTCGTCGAGCTCCTGGAGAAGTGCACCCTTGGGCTTGGCCCCGACGATCTTCTTCTTGACGTCGCCGTCCTGGATCACCAGCAGGGTCGGAATGCTCATCACGCTGTAACGCATGGCGATGTCGGGGCTTTCGTCGACGTTGAGCTTGGTGATCGTGATCTGATCACCGAGCTCACCGGCCAACTCTTCGAGGATCGGGGCGATCTGCTTGCACGGACCGCACCACTCAGCCCAGAAGTCGACGAGCACCGGGGCGCTCGAGCCGGCCACCGTCTCGTCGAACGTGGCGCTGTTGAGGTGGGTGATGCCGTTGGCCATCGATGTGCTTCCTTCTGCGAATTGCTGTGAATACAAGCGTAGAGCAGTGTAGGAGCTAGAACCAGTCCTGGCGGTCACGTATTCCGGTCCGCCGTCAGCGGCGAGTCGGCAACGGCGACCAGCCGGGCGCGCGGCGCCCCGGCGTGCGTGATCACGAACTCGCCGCCGCGTGCAACATCGACGATCAGGCGTTGCAGGTCGGTCTTGGCATTGAGGATGTCGATCGTCTTCGGTTCCGGTGCCGGTCGGGTCGAATCCGGCGTAGGACCGGTGCCGGTCAGCCTGTCTGATCGCGAGAGTTGATCGCGAACGGACATCAGCGTCGAGATGGCATCGTCGATGGCGGTCCGCCCGCTCGGCTCGAGCCCTTCGGCGAGCAGTCGGCGAGCAGCGTGCGAGACCGATTCGTTGCGGTCGGTCGCCAGTGCCTCGAGTCGCTCGAACAGCTCGATCGGAACGCGCATCGACACGTGTCGAGACTTTCCAGCCTCGCCGCCGGGCTCGCGTTTGATTGGCGTCATGAGTTCACCTGTCGCACAACGTAACACAGCAGTTGCGGCTCAGCGCAGACATGCTTCGATCCACGCCCGTCACGATCGATGAAGCCGGATCCGAGCCCACGATGTACTTCGCTGATGATCCGCCTGGCCGTAGCGCCCTGCCCGTTTCTGATTTCGTAACACGATGTAACACGCAGTCATGCAGCGTACGACCTGCGACGCTGACAACACCCCAGGTCAGGGCATCGAGCCGGACATTTCTGCACGATTGTCGACGACATGCCCCGTCGGAGGGCCAGGCAAGGCGAGCGGTCGGCGACTGCCAGGCTGGTCGTGTCAGCCGTGCTCGGCTTCGAGCCAGCGCTCGGCGTCGATGGCGGCCATGCAGCCGCTGCCGGCGGCGGTGATCGCCTGCCGGTAGGTGTGGTCCTGCACATCGCCGCAGGCGAACACGCCTTCGACGATTGGTGTAGCGACGAATCGGGCTGGGTGACGGAGGTAGCCGTTGTCCTCCATGTCGAGCACGCCCGTGAACAGGTCGGTGTTGGGTCGTGGCCGATCGCGACGAACACGCCGGTCACGTCGAGATCGCTCGACGGCGCCGTCGACGGTGGTGGTGACCTGGATACCTTCGACCTTCTCGGCGCCGAGGATCTCGGTCGACCGTGTGATTCCACAGGAACTCGATCTTCGGGTTGGCGAAGGCCCGGTCCTGCATGATCTTGCTGGCGCGCAGCTCGTCGCGACGATGGATCACGGTCACCTTCTCGGCGAACCTGGTGAGGAACGTGGCCTCCTCGATCGCCGAGTCGCCACCACCGACGACGGCGATGTTCTGGTCCCGGAAGAAGAAACCGTCGCAGGTCGCGCAGGTCGAGACGCCGTGGCCGATGCAGGCGCGATCTCGGATTCGAGACCGAGCATCAGCGATCGTGCCCCTGTCGAGACGATGATCGAGTGGGCGCGGTACTCGTCGTCACGCACCCATACCGTGAACGGACGCTGCGAGAAGTCGACCCGAGTCACCTTGTCGGTGAGGAACTCGGCGCCGAAACGCTCCGCCTGCGAGCGGAAGTTCATCATCAGCTCGGGGCCCATGATCCCGTCGGGAAAGCCCGGGTAGTTCTCGACATCGGTGGTCAGCATCAGCTGCCCACCTGGCTGATCCGAGGTCGACGAAGGTTCGCCCTCGATCACGAGCGGCTCGAGATTGGCGCGGGCGCTGTAGATCGCGGCTGTGAGCCCAGCGGGGCCCGATCCGATGATGATGACGTTGCGGACGTTGTCGCCCATGGTGTACTCCGAACTTGCTTGGGGGGACGCGAACTGACGGGTCAGGCGCCGCTGTTGTGACGCTTCGTCATCAGCAACATCCCAGCCAGCGTCAGGATTCCCCCGACGACGAAGTAGCTGAGGTAGACCGACTTGTCCCACTCGAACCAGATATCGAGCAGGGACTGCAGAGCGCGCGTCGCGATGATCAGCAACAACACGATCGTCACCAGCCCGAGGAACAGGCCGAGCAGTCCGAACACGACACCTCGCACGGCCTTCACGGCGTTGTTCGTCGTCTTGTCGCGAACATTGCCGACGAACGTCGTGATCTGTTCAGCGAGATCGGGTGCCCAGTTGGGATCGGTCAGCGGATTGCCCGGCATGAACCCGACTGTAGTGGCACGAAGCCCCTCAACGGATAGGCGCAGGCGTCGACCCGGGTAGATCGCCCGATCTGACTAGGGCAGCGGACCGACGATCAGCGCCTCGCAAGTGTCGGGATGGATCGCCGTCACGCTGCGAGTCTGATCGTCGACGGTGACGAGGACGTCGATCGGAACGCCATCGAACACGTACCGGGTCTGCGCCAGCAGGTCGGGCTGGGTACACGAGGTGTTCGGGGTCGGGGGCAGCTCGCCTGCGGCCTCGAGCTCGAGCAGGTAGGCGCCGTACGCACCCAGCTCGGCCCGTGAGGTGAGTGGCTGCGACGGATCGAACGCCGCAGCGGGGACGGGTTCGTCGGCGGGTTCGTCTGCGGCTTGTTCGGAGGCGACATCGGCGTCGGAGGCGGCATCGTCGGCGGGTTCGTCGGCGGGTTCGTCGGCGGGTTCGTCTGCAGGTGCTGCATCGGCCGCCATCACCTCGTCGGGACTGTCGCCGGCGACCTCGGACTCGGTCAACCGGTCGAGGCTCTCCGCAGCGGGTTCGTCTGCGGCTTGGTCAGCGCCGACCTCGAACGCCGGTTCGTCGGCAGCGCTGTCGTCGTCGCCGCCGGCTCGCAGCCCGTTGGCAACGATCACGCCCAGCGATCCGACGGCCAGGATCGCAGCGGCGAGACCGAGGTATCGGGCGTAGGCGGGTCGCTTGCGGAACTGGACCGTGGAGTGGGCGGCATTGATCGGGGGAGCCGGCCGTGGCGCGGCTGCGGCGAACTCAGCCAGTGCGGCGGTGATCCCCGACTGGAGTGCCCCAGCGGTGGGGGGCTCGATGTCGCGAATCTGGTTGCGGAGCGCGAACAGCTGCTCGACCTCGAACATCACATCGGGGTCGGCTTCGGCGATTGCACGGTCGTCGTCGGTGAGTTCACCGTCGACGTACGCGTTCGCTAGGAGGTCCTGCTCGTCGTTCATGGCTCTGTTGGGGGGTTGCTGTTAGGACGTTCGTCGGGGTCACCTTGGTTCCCGAGCTTTTCGATCAGTAGCCGTCGACCACGGGCGATCCGTGATTTGACCGTGCCGATCGGCAGATCCAAGGCAGCCGCGATCTCTGCATAGTTCAGATCGCCGACGTCGCGCATCACGACGGCCGCTTTGAACTCCTCCGGCAAAGCGGCGAATGCTTCATCGATCGTGATCCGATCGACCACGCCGTCGACCTGGCGGTGGGCGAGCTCGTCGACGGGCTCGTTCGATGCCCGCAGGTCGTCGTCATCGGTGATGACGTGCAGCTGTGGGCGGCGCTTGCGCTTACGGAGTTCATCGAGCGCAGTGTTGGTGGCGATCCGATACACCCAGGTTCCGAACGCCGCCCGACCGTCGAACCGATCGAGATTGCGTACGACCCGGATCATCGCCTCCTGGGCAGCATCGTCGGCGTCCCGGGTACTCCCGGCGATTCGCCGACAGACGGCGTGAACTCGGTCGTAGTGCCGTCGCAGCAGCTGATCCATTGCGGCCGCGTCGCCGCCCTGGGCGGCGGTGACCAGTTCGCCGTCGGTGGGTTGCGACGCGGTCACGGCTGGTAGGAGATCTCTCCGAGCCGACCCCGATGTGGGTTGGCGCTGGTGCAGGCGGCGTCGGGACCCAGTTCCCGAAGCCACACCAGCAGGTGGGTGGCAGCGATCTCGATCGTTGCCGAGATCGGGCCGGGTTGCTCACCGGACAGCGAGGCGACCTTGTCCCACGCATCGAGCTCGGCAGGCGAGCCCTGGGTCGTGGCCGAGTACACGTCGATCTGATACGGGGCGTTGAGCGTCTCCATCGAGAGCGTTCCGGGCGACGGGGCCGAGAGGTCGACGATCAGACCGACCCCACGCTTTCCACCGAGGTAACGGTCTTGGTAGCACTCGGTGGCCCACGCCGTGCTGTCGCTGTTGTCGGCCAACGCCAGCGCTGCCTGAGCGTCGTTCTCCGATCCGTTCGTGCCATCGGGATCCCATGCCTGGATGCCGACGATCTCCACCGAACCGCCGGCGACGGGAGCATCAGCGTCGGTCGACGGCTCGACACCAGCGGCTGCCTGCTCGGCAGCTGTTTCGGTACTGCCCGGAACGACGGTGTCGTTCGTGAAATCGGCTCCGTCGTCACCTCGATTGACGCGGACGAACAAGGTTCCGGCCACGACAAGGGCTGTCAGCAGGAGGCCGGTGACCACGATCAGGGACGGCGTCCAGCGTTGTTGATGCTGTCGAGCCGGGGTACCGCGCATTGGTGCCGGATTTGGTGGTGTGTCGTCACGGCGGGGGAGCGAGCTGGGTGTGGCGCGTTGGTGACGGGTGACCGGCACCGCCGCGCTGACATGCGGATCACCGGGAATACCCGGCCCGGCACCGAGTGCCCGCTTCGGCGGATTGGCGATCCGGGGTGGCGGCTCGGCGGGCGTGCCGTCGATGTGCGGAGGCGTGGTGTCGACCGACAACAGCGAGCCGCGCAGATCGGAGCCGCTCTGTGGTCGGTGTGCCGGATTGCGGGCGAGTGTCTTGTGGATCAGGTTGACCAGCCCGATCGGCAACGTGGGCCGGAGGTGACCGAGGTCGGTGGGATCACGCTGGAGCCGTGCGAGTGCTGTGTCGGCGTCGGTCTCGCCGAGAAATGGCACCCGGCCGGCGAGGCACTCGTAGAGCACGAGGCCGAGCGAATACAGGTCGGCTCGCCCGTCGAGTCGGCGTCCACGCACCTGTTCGGGGGACAGGTACTTTGCCGTCCCCATCATCACGTTGTCGCTGGTGAGGTCTTCGTCTCCGGGCTGGAGTCCTTTGGCGATACCAAAATCGGTCAGCAGCACACGCCCGTCCGAGGTGACGAGGATGTTGCCGGGCTTGACATCACGGTGCACGAAGCCGGCGCGGTGCGCCTCGTCGAGTGCCCCGGCGATCGCTGCACCGATGTGGATCGTCAGCTCGGGCCCGAGCCGCTTCTGTGAGTCGAGCAGTTGCCGCAGACTCTTGCCATCGACGAGCTGCATCACCACGGCCTGACGATCCTCGTGGACGACGACGTCGTGGACGGCGACGATGTTCGGGTGACTGAGTCGGGCGACGGCGATCGCCTCGCGCCGGAATCGTTCGGCGACGACCGGGTCACCGGCGAGGTTCGTCCTCAACCACTTGATGGCGACCTTGCGGTCGAGGTCCTTGTCGGTGGCGACCCACACCTCGGCCATCCCACCCTGGCCGATACGCCGTTCGAGGCGATACCGGCCCGCCAGGAGTTCACCTGCTGGCGCGTGCGAGGGAGGTGGAGCACTCGTGGGCATGATCGCACGTCACGCTAGTGCTGTTGAGCGGACTGAAGCCGTCATTGCGACGCGATCGTGCTGTCGTGGATCAGGCGGTGACGTCGAAGGCGACGCCGATCGTGCTGTCGTGGATCAGGCGGTGACGTCGAAGGCGACGCCGATCGTGCCGCGCCCGGCGTGGGTTCCGACCACGGGGCCGATCTCACCGATCACGATGTCGCCATCGTGAACGGCGCGCAGCATGTCGACGAACTGATCGACATCGCTGCAATCGGCATGGAGAACAGCGAGGTCACTGATCCGGCCCTCGTACTCGCGAACCTTCTCGACGAGGAACTTGAGTGCCTTCGACCTGGTGCGTTGCTTGCCGCCCTGTTCGACCTTCCCGTCGATGACCTCGATGATCGGCTTGATCGCCAAGGCCGTCGCCAACAGCGCCTTGGCGTTGCCGATCCGGCCACCCTTCTTGAGATTCTCGAGCGTGTCGAGCGCACCGAACAGCCGGGTACGGTCGGCTCGATCACGGGCGAATGCCTCGACCTCGTCGAGTGATCCACCCTGCGCCGCAAGGCGTGCCGATGCCAGCACGATCGTGCCGAGACCGAGGCTGACACTTCGGCTGTCGACGACGCGGACCGGAATCACATCAGCGATCGAACGGGCCGCCAACTCGGCGCTCTGCATCGTTGCCGACATCGCTCCGGACAACGAGACGACGACGATCCCGGTGGCGCCGTCGGCAGCGAGCTGGCGGTAGGCCGCCTCGAACTGCCCGGGCGCAGGCGCAGCGGTTTCGGGCAACGTGCTCTGCTGGGCGCAGCGTGCCCAGAACTCGCTCGTCGACAGCTGTTCACGGTCGATGAACTCCTCCTCGCCGAAACGAATCGAGAGCGGCACGATGCGCACGGCGTGGGCGATGACGACCTCCTCGGGAAGGTCGCAGGACGAGTCGGTGACGATACGGATGCTCACGGGGATGCGATCCTACTCGGCTCCCGGCCCGGTGTCGCTGTGTGCCCCTCCGGGGTCGTGTGGAGGTTCGGGTGCAGGGACCTCTCGCATCGCGGCCTCGTCGGCGTCGGGGCTCGTGACAGAAGCCAGCTGAGGCTCCGGCGACGGTGATGGTTGACCGTCGGGCATGGCGGGATGTCGACCCCGGGCGTCTGCGAGTCGACGATCGTGGTCTGCCTTGCGTTTGCGACGGAAGTAGCTGAACCACCACGACGCCAGCACGAGTGCAGCACCGACCGTGACGACGCGTCCGAATCCGGACAGCGTGCTGACCCTGGCGGTCAACTCGACCGGCTCGGTCAGGGGGTTGCCGGCCGGCGTGAAGACTTCGACCCGCACCGGAAACACACCGTTCGAACGAGCGGTGACAGGGACCGGGATGGCGGTGATGGCGTTCGCGAGCAGCACCTGTTCAATCGTGTCGGACGGAAAGCTGAGCTTCTCGGCTTCGAGTCGCAGCACGACCCGCAAGTCGGTATCGCCGGTGTTCTCGACCCGTACCGGGATGTCGGCGTCCCGTCCGGTGATCGTGAAACTGAAGGTTTCGGGTTGACGGACGTCGGCGCGAATGTCCGCGAGTTCGCTCTCGACCGTGTCGATTCGGACGTTCGCCTCGCTGGCGACCAACCCGGTCGACAAGGCCGTCCGAAGGGCGGCGTCCCACCCGACGGGTCGGTCGTCGTCCTGTGGCAGCATCGACTCCACGTCGGCCATTCTCAGCCTTGTCGTATCGATTCGTTGCACACGGGCATCCAGCGATATCGAGGCGCGGTCATCGAGCGTGACGGTGACGGGGATGCCCTCCACGAAGAACACATTGGTGATGTCGGACACCCGGTCGAGTGGCTGGAATGAGTAGGCCGGATGTTCACCGACGAACTGCTCGATATACGTCAGTACATCGGGATCGGGTGCTGTGAGATCTGCCGAGGTGAGCACCATCGTGCGCAGGTCTGGGTCGAGTTGGTAACGCATCACGCCCGTGCTGGCCATCAAGCGGATCGCGTCTTCGATCGGCGGGTTGTCCGAAATGCGATCGGGATCGATCAGGTCCGTGATCGGGTCGACGACGAGCATCGGCAGTGGCGAGTCGTCGGGCAGACGGGCGTTCAACAGCAGCGAGGTATCGGTCAAGCTGACGAGACTGCCGTCGTACGTGAGGTATCGATCGAACGGCACGACGAGGAGCGGAACGCCGGCATCGCGGAGCACAGCGGCGCCGGCGGCGGTGAGCAGGTCGGTCGTCGGCCAGGCGCTGCGGGCGACCGGCACGATCGGGAACTGGCGGGCCAACTCGACGGCACCCTGCCTCAACCCCGTCTCGAACTCGGCGCCCAGATCCACCGCAGCGGCAGCTGACGGATCGAGCTCCTGATCCGGCATGGCGACCAACCCGTCATCGGAGTTGAGCGCGGCCTGCAGCCGGAGGGCAAGGTTCTCGTCGTTCCCGAGCGCAGACGCGGACTGCCAACGGCGGAATCGCGATCGCGATCGGCGCCTCCGAAGACTCAGTCAGATCGGAGATCTCCCGCAGGCCGGATCGGAGCAGCTCGAGTTCGAGTGGATCGGGGTCGGGGCCCGGGTCATCGAGGGCGGCGAGAACAGTGAACCGGAACGGCCCGCGCCCGACTCCGGAGGTGTCGAGCACTTCGAGGAACGTGGTGTGGGCGGTGACCAGTGTCGAGTCGCGTCGGATCTGAATCGTGACCGGGTAGACCCCTGGGTCGAGCAGGTCGAGTTGGTCGACGTCAGCGGTGACGCGTGAGATCGGTACGTCCAGGATCAAGCGTCGTTCGCCGGTCGAGTCGTCGTACCGGCTGACCTCGGCCAGCTCGAACTCGAGGATGTCGATCACCGGGCCTGGTGAGTCATCGAGGACTCGATCGACCGAGCTACGCGTCGTCAGCCGACGGTGGGCACGGACCTGCACGATCATCTCGGGGCCCGGATCGACGCTCGTGATCGGATCGGGCGTCGAGGTGACGGCGACCGGATCACCGCCGTCGACGACGATGATCGGTTCGGTCGAACCGGTCGAGGTCGAGTCGTCGCCGGGGAGCGCGGTCGTGGTGGTGGTGGTGGTCGTGGTGGTGGTGCGTGGTGGTCGTGGTGGTGTGGTCGTGGGTGCGATCTCGGGAACGGCAGCGGTGACCAGCAGCTCGAAGTGGGCCAGCGAGCCGGGGGCGACGGCGTAGGTCTGAGCCTCCAACGACAGCCCATCGGTTGCGGCGGTTTGCGAGACGACTGTCCCGTCCTCGGTGGCGACACCGATCACGCCGGCCAGCGCTGCCGAGGCTGCCAGGAGCGCCGCTCGCCACATCACCGGTGCGCCTCGAGCGGTTCGGCGTCCCGAGTCATCGGAGCCCACTCGTCCTGCGCCGTCACCGGGTGAGCCGGTACTCGGCGATGATCAACTCGTCGGCGAGGAGCTCGAATCCGAGGCTGTCGTAGAGGCGCAGCGCAGCATCGTTGGTGACGCCCGTATTCACGAATGCAGCGGTCAGACCGCGCGAAGACATCCAGTTGAGGGCATCGAGTACGAGACTGCGGGCGATCCCGCGCCGCCGATGTGCGGCAGCGACGGAGAGACGCTGGAGGTACCCGTTGTCGAGTGCTGCACCGGAGATCGCGAAACCGGCGATGTCGCGCCCGTCGCGCACCAACCTGGCCCGGTTGTGCGGGGTTGCTCGACGGATCTCCCGAAGGCTGGAAGTGTCGTTCCCCCACATCGGCCCGAATGCCGCTTGATCGACGGCGGCAGCCCTGCCGAGATGCCAGGGACGAAGCGGTCGCAGGCGGTGATCGAAATCGGACGAGGTCGATCGGACCACCGTTGTCGAGTTGTCGTCGAAGCAGCGCCAGTCGGTCGATCGGTTCGA
This sequence comes from uncultured Acidimicrobiaceae bacterium, assembly GCA_963722635.1. Lineage (GTDB taxonomy): Bacteria > Actinomycetota > Acidimicrobiia > Acidimicrobiales > Ilumatobacteraceae > Ilumatobacter. The sequence continues at coordinate 19,902 of CAVRNX010000001.1, read as the reverse complement.
AGCCCGAGGCGAGCAGCACCTCGGCGACTCGCGGATACAGCGCCGACGTGCGTAACGCGCCCGCTCCCGTTCGCCGAGCGTGCTCGACGGCGAGCGCGATCGACCCCGGCGTCGGCAGGCTGAGGTGATCGACGAAGATGAGGTGGGCGACGCTGGGGTCATTGGGCCACGTGCGAACACGCCACGTGCGACCTGACGCCTGCTCCGCCTGCACGACCGACCCGTTCACGCCCGTGACGGTAGTCGGGGAGTTGACCGTTCGCCCGACGTCACGTCCGACCAGGTTCGTATCTGCGGCCCTGAGCGCTTGGTCCCGTAGCCTGGTCGGGCCATGATCCCGGACCGTTTTGCTCCCGTCCTCGCTGAACTGGCGCCGCTCGCGGCGCGTTTCGCCGATGCCGGACATCGCCTGTATCTGGTTGGCGGCACGGTCCGCGATCTGATGGTCGGTTCCGGACGCAGCGACCACGACCTCGACCTGACCACCGATGCCCGCCCCCCTCAGATCAAGGCCTGTCTGGCCGGTTGGGCCGATGCCGTCTGGACACAGGGCGAGCGGTTCGGCACGATCGGTGCCAAGTTCGGCGATCGCACCTACGAGATCACCACGTTCCGGGCCGAGTCGTACACCGACGATTCCCGCAAGCCGCACGTGACCTACGCCGACGATGTCGAGACCGATCTCGGCCGTCGCGACTTCACGGTCAATGCCATGGCACTCGATGTGACCGGGGGTGACACACCCACGCTCGTCGACCCACACGGGGGCGCCGTCGATCTGATGAACAAGGTGCTGCGCACGCCGCTCGGCCCCGACGTCAGCTTCAGCGACGATCCGCTCAGGATGCTGAGGGCGGCACGGTTCATCGCCGGCTACGACCTGCAGCCCACCGACCAGCTGGTGGCCTCTGTCAAGGACATGGCGTCGCGACTCGAGATCGTGTCCGCCGAACGGATTCGCGACGAGTTCGACAAGTTGATCACCGTCGATCACCCGGCGGCCGGCCTGTGGTTCCTCTACGACACGGGGTTGGCCGATCAGTTCCTGCCAGAGATGTCGGCGATGCGGCTCGAGCACGACCCGATCCACCGTCACAAGGACGTGCTCTCCCACACGATTGCCGTGGTCGAGAACGTGCGCCCACCGCACGAACAGCCCGAGCACCGTCCTGCGTTCGACTTTCGCCTGGTTCGGCTCGCCGCGCTGTTCCACGATGTCGGCAAGCCGCGCACCCGTGGCTACCAGGAGGGCAAGGGCACGACCTTCCACCATCACGATGCGGTCGGTGCCCGGATGACCAAGCAGCGGATGACCGCCCTGCGCTACTCGAACGACGACGTCGCCAAGGTCACGGCCTTGGTCGCCCTTCATCTGCGGTTCCACACGTACCGCTTGGGTTGGTCCGACTCGGCTGTGCGTCGATATGTACGCGACGCAGACGATTTGCTGCACGAGCTGAATGTGCTGACACGGTGCGACTGCACGACCCGCAACGAGCGCAAAGCCCGGCATCTCTCGAAACGGATGGACGATCTGGAGGAGCGAATCGAGGCGGTCGCTGCGGCCGAGGAGTTGGCGGCGATCCGTCCCGAACTTGATGGTCAGGCCGTGATGGATCAGCTCGGGCTGGCTCCGGGCCGCGAGGTCGGCGAGGCGCTCGAGTTCCTGCTGGAGATCCGTCTCGAGGATGGCCTGATCGGCGAAGCGGAGGCCAAGCGGCGGCTCGATGCCTGGTGGTCCGAACGAGCGACCTGAAGCTCGTACGAGGTGCCGGTTTCGGGAGTGCGGCCGCCCGTCGTCGACAGCATCGCTCATCGCGCGGTTGGTGCGGATCTAACCTCGTTGCGTGATCGGTGGTGTGAACAGCTTTGTGGTCGTCTTCGGGGCGGTCTCGTTCGTGGTGTTCGTCGCCAGCATCTGGAGCGTTCGACGTCAGGGTGACCGGATGCGGCGTCAGCTCGATGCCGTCGAGGCCGCCGAGAGCGAGGTGCGGCGTCTGCTCGACGAACTCCCCGAAGCCGTGCTGCTGGTCGATGCCGACCACGTCGTGCACAGCACCAATGCAGCGGCGCTCGGCCTGTTCGATCTCACCCGCAACGAGATGATCGAAAGCCATCTCCTCGACCATGCCGACGGTGACGAGCAGGTGCAGCTGGCGGCCGCGATCCAGCGCGCCTTCGATGGTGACGAGGTCGATCCGATCCAGATCGAGGTGCACGGTGGCGCAACCCGGCGCGTGGTGGTCGAGGCGTCGTTCCATCTGCCGCGTCACAGCCCTGTCTTCGACCACGCCCGTCGGTTGGTCGTGCGGCTGCGCGACGTGTCCGAGCGCGAGCAGCAGAGCCGTGCGCTCGATCAGGCCCGGCGTCGGTTTCATCAGGCCTTCCAATCGGCTCCGACCGGGATGGCACTGGTGCGGCTCGACGATGGTCGAATCGTCGACGCCAACCAATCACTGGCAGAGATGCTGCGTCGCGATGTGAACGAGCTGGTGGGCTGCACATTGCGCGAGTTCACCCACCCCGATGATGTGCGCGCCGCCCAGCCACATCGGGCCAGGCTCGAGCTGGGGATCGTCGACTCGTTCCGGATCGACCAGCGCTACCGCCGACGCGACGGCGAGTTCATCTGGGCCCGCACCAGGGTGTCGACCACCGAGGACGACGGGGTGATGCTGGCGATCACCCACATCGAAGACGTCACCGAGCAGCGTCGGGCGGCTGAACAGCTGCGCTACGCGGCCCGCCACGACGAGCTGACCGGGTCTACCCAACCGGGCCTTCCTGATGCACATCCTGGAAGATCGTTTGGCGACGTCCGAGATCGACGCCGTTGCGGTGTTGTTCGTCGATCTCGATCAGTTCAAGATCGTCAATGACAGCCTCGGCCACGAGGTCGGGGACCAACTGATCCAGGTCGTGTCCGATCGGCTCCGGTCGGTGTTGCGCGAGGAAGACGTGTTGGCTCGATTCGGTGGAGACGAGTTCATCGTGGTGCTCACGGGTGATCCGGTCGATGTCGCAGATCGATTGCGGCGCGCCATGCACCCGCCGGTCGTGATCGACGAACACGAGTTGTTCGTCACCGCCTCGATCGGGTACTCGTCGAACCACGAGCCGGGCATGTCGCCCAACGATCTGTTGCGCGACGCCGACGCCGCCATGTACCGCGCCAAGGCGCGCGGTCGCGACTGTGTCGAGGCGTTCGAAGCCGGTGGCCACGAGTCCGGCGTCCAGGCGCTGCGCACGGCAGGTGAGCTGCGGCGCAGTATCGAGCGCGGTGAGATCGTGCCGTACTTCCAGCCGATCGTCGACCTCGAATCGGGTCGTGTGCTCGGCTACGAGGTGCTGGCCCGCTGGCTGCATCCGGAGCGCGGCATGCTGACGCCGGATGAGTTCCTGCCACTCGCCGAGGAAACCGGCCTGTTGATCGATCTCGGTGGCCAGATACTGCGCGACTCGCTGTCGCAGCTGGCCCAGTGGCGAGCATCGGGTCACCGGTTCGCCAATTGCATGGTGTCGGTCAACGTCGGCACGCGACAGCTGATCGATCCGAACTTCTACGACATCGTCACCGAGGCACTCGCCGAAACCGGTATCGACGCCGACTCGCTGTGGCTCGAGATCACCGAGACGGCGCTGCTGGCCGACGTGAAAGCAGCCACGGTCGCCCTGCGTGAGCTGCGCAGTCTCGGTCTGCACCTGTCTGTCGACGATTTCGGCACCGGCTACTCGTCGTTGACCTACCTGAAGCGGTTCCCCGTCGAAGCGATCAAGGTCGACAAGTCGTTCGTGGCGGGGCTGGGGATCGAGCAGGAGGACTCGACGATCGTCGCCGCCGTGGTGCGGCTGGGTCAGTCACTCGGTCTCCAGGTGGTGGCCGAGGGCATCGAGTCACCGTTGCAGCTCAGCCGTCTGCGCGAACTCGGTTGCGACCGCGGCCAGGGGTATCTGTTCGGCCGACCTCGCCCCGCTGCGCTGGTCGAGGCCGAGCGGGCCGGCGTCTGAACGCAGGTCGTCGACGAGGCCGGGTCGGGCGATCAGGCCGTCGGGTCCATGATCCGGCCGGCGAACAGCGTTGCGCCGCTCTCGTCGTCGACGATCTGGAACAGGAACGGGCGGTCGAGCACGACCGGCACGGGCTCGAGTGACGGTGCGCTCGTCGCGAACATCAGCAGCACGGTCGCTGCTGCGGCTTCGATCCCGGTCTCGTCGATCGACAGCCAGGTCTGATGGAGGGCTTTGTCGAGCACCAACCGAGGATCGTCGGCGATGCCCAACAGGTTGCCTTCGTCGAAGGGTGCCGTCAGGCCGATCGTCCAACAGGACGTCGGTCAGGGCGACGTCGACCCTGCGTCTCGAACCGTGGCACGACCAGTTCGGCGCCATCGGTCGCATTCTGGGCGTACTCGGCGAGCACGGCGGCGAGGGAAGCTGCCACTTCGTCGAATCGCCCTTCGTCGGGCAGCACCACGTCGAGGCGGACCCCACCCATCAGTTGCTTCGAGGCGGCGACCCAGCCGTCGCCGTTTCCGGAACGGTCGCCCGACCCGTGCATGAACGGCAGGGTCACGGTTGAACCGTCGACCAGCGAGAACTCGTCATCGGAGGTCGCCGCCTCATCGAACTCGCTCTGCCACGAGGCACGCAGCAGCAGGGCGTTGACGAGCGCCAGCACCGTGTCGGGCCGGATATCGCTCTCGCTCACCAGATCGGTGATGTGGTCGTCGGTGGCGTCGGCGATGAACTCGTTGATGCGCTCGGCGGCGGCCGCCCTGGTCGGCGAAGAAGTCGAGCTCTTCGATCACGGCGCCGTAGTTGGTGCCGACGACGTCGAGGTAGTCGGGCAGGAACGGGTAGTCGGGTTGCACGAACGCTGCGTTGGCGATCCGGGCCACGAACTCGCCGGGGTCCTGCCCGTCGTCGCCGGTCGACGGCAGTTCGGCGACCCGTGATTCGAGCGCCTGAGCAAGTGCGTTGATCGAGTCGTGCCAGGCCGCCGGATCGTCGATGTGGAGCAGTGACCGCAGCTGGGTCTGGGCCTCACCGGTCGAACCCGGCTCGAGCATCCCCAGCGCGATCGCGATGCTGAGCGGCGAGACGACCACGTTGTCGGCGGGATCGGCGATCGCCGTCGACGCCGTGAGCACGTCGTGGCCGAACGCCGCTACGGCCTCGCCGGCGATCGACATCGAGGCGCTCGAAGTTGCACGAGCAGGCATGGCGACCGCCCGGATCGGCTGAGGGTCAGCAATCGTGGACGGGGTCGTGGAGGGGGCGTGGACGTGTCGACGGGGGACCGGTTCGTGAGGGCTCGCCCGACCCGCACGATGCGGCGATCAGCCCGACGATGGCGGTGATGGCGATGGGCGCGAACGTCCTCATAGTGGTTGGACGTTCGAACACCGTCTGAGGTTCCCGCGCTCGTCGACGTCGCCGGACGTTCAGTCGCCTTCTTTGCGGGCTCGCAGCACCAGCGTGGTCGGCACGGGTGAGATCTCGCTGACACCGAGCTCGAGGATGTGGTCGACCCGGAAGTTGGCGCGGCCGAGTTGCATGTGCCAGTCGCCGATCGTGCGCCCGACCGTGCCGTACGGAAACACCTTCGATCCGTATTGGTCGGTGGTGTGCACGCTGGCGAACGGATGCGGGACCGAGATCACGAACGGATGGCTGGCCTTCAAGACGCGGTGGACCTGACGAAGCTGTCGGCCGAGATCGTCGACATCGGTGAGGGTGTGGTTGGCGACCACGAGCTCGATCGAGCCGCTGGTCGCGAATCCGAGATCGGCGAGATCGCCGACGTGGCACTTGATCGTGACCTCCGCGTCGGTGGCTGCCTGGCGGAGGCGATCGACGGCGGCTTCGTCGGGGTCGACGGCGATCGCCTTGGCGCCGGCGAGGGCGAACGCGATCGCGTTCTGTTCCCGGCTGATGCCGAGTTCGAGGGCGCGCCTGCCGCCGCTGATGTCGCCGCACAGGCGCAGCTCGAGATCGTTGGGAACGTCGCGTCCGAAGGAGATGGCGGGGGTCGTCACGGGTCCAGTCTGGCGGATCGCTACCCTGAAGTGATGGGTTTCTCGGTCGGGGTGTTGCGCAGTGGCGGGGAACGGCGTGGCATCGTCGACCATCGGCTGGCCCGCCGGATGCTGATCAACCAGGTCCGACTGGGCCGTATCAGCCGCACCGAGGTGTGCGACGCGCACCCCGAACTGATCCGCGCCGCCCGCAATGTCGGCACCGAAACGACAGCCGATTGCCCGATCTGCGAGGACGACAAGCTGCGAATCGTGACCTACGTGTTCGGTCATCGGCTCCCCGCATCCGGGCGGTGCGTCACCACCAAGAAGGAGCTGCGCCAGACTCGGCGCCACGGCGAGCGGCGAGTTGACGGCATACGTCGTCGAGGCCTGCCCCGAGTGTCGCTGGCACCACCTGCTTGCGGCATCCTGCCGCTGCTAGGTTCGGCGGATGGCGATCGTTCCCGACACGAAGAACTGGACGTGGGTGCTCGACGAGCGGTGCCCCGAATGCGGGTTCGAGGCGAGCGACATCGACCTCGCTGCGATGGGTGACCTGGTGCGGGCCAACGTCGACGCCTGGCCGCCTCTGCTGGCAGCCGACAACGTCCGCCTGCGCCCGACGTCCCGATCGGTGGTCGGCGCTCGAGTACGGCTGCCACGTTCGCGACGTGTTCGTGTTGTTCGACGAGCGGCTGCGGCTGATGCTCGAAACCGAGGCTCCGCAGTTCGCCAACTGGGATCAGGACGTCACCGCCGTCGAGCAGCGCTACGACCTAGCAGGACCCGGCGGCGGTCTGCGACGAGCTGGTCGCCGCCGGGCTGGCGCTCGCCGATCGATGGGACACGGTCGGCGACGATCAGTGGCAGCGCACCGGCGACCGCAGCGACGGTTCGTCGTTCACGGTCGAGTCGTTCGCCCGCTACTTCCTGCACGATCCGGTGCACCACCTGCACGACGTGGTCGGCGGCAACGAGCTGCTCGACCGGCTGATCAGCCCGCGACGGCGGCCAGCGCCGTGGCGGTGTTCGGGGGCGGCGATCGCGATCAGTCGCTCGGCGCGCTCGACGTCGCTGGCGCCGCGCAGGTCGGCGATGCCGTGTTCGGTGACGACGACGTCGATGTCGCTGCGCTGGGTCGACACGACGTCGACGCGATCGACGATCGTCGACGACCCCGACGTCGAGCGTGAACGCACGGCGATCACCGACAGTCCACCCGGTGAGCGCGACGCGCCGGCACAGAAGTCGGAGTGCCCGCCGACGGCGGCGATCACCCGCGATCCGACCCGTTCGACGTTGACCGAGCCGTCGAGGCCGACCTGGAGCGCCGTGTTGCAGCCGACGAAGCGGGGGATCGACGACAGCCGCGTGATGTCGTGGGTGGTCGTCGTCGAGGTCAGCTCGAGCATGCCGGCGGCGGCGAGCGATCGGATCGGCTGCCCACCCCACGTGTAGGCGGCGACGGCCGGCGCCAGCAGCAGCCCGCGGTCGTGGAGCGACGCCATCGCGTCGGTGCACAGCCCCGACCAGATCCGGACCGGTCGGTCGAGGGCGCGGGCGATGCCCTCGCCGATGCCTCCCGGGCCCGAACTGGAGCGTCGCCTCGTCGGGCACCAGCGAGGCGACCAGTGCCCCGATCCGGAGATCGATCTCGTCGGCGGGTCGCGACGGCTCGGTCGGGTCGGCCCCGCCGGCGGCCGTGGCAGCGTCGGCGACGATGTTGCCGTCGACCGGCGGGCCCCCGAGGTCGACGCCCTGCTCGTCGACCTCGACCACGACGCGCTCGGCGACGCCGGCCAGAACGTCGCCCCACCCGACGGCGCTGCCGAAGGCGAAACCCGAACCGCGCCGGACGACGGCGATCACACCGATCTCCGGCGGGTCGGCAGACCAGCATCGGTGCCACGGCCGACAAGCGAACCGGAAGCGGAGTGACGCGACCCTCGTTGACCGCGCGCCCCAACCCGTAGCCGGCCAGCACGGTCGACGCCCGGAACGACGGGTCGTCGACCCAGGATGACGTTCGATGGTCCAGCCCAGCATCACCTGGGCCGGCCCGGCCCGGCCCGCCGCCGCCAGTGACTGTCCGCCGGGCTGACCCGTGCCGAGCCGGGCCCGTCGGCGTAGACGACTCGAGTGCTCACGTCAGCGGGCGGTCACAGGCCGGGGTCGTTGGTCTGTCCGTGAGCGGTCCAGTAGACGTTGATCGCGTCCTGGATCCGCACGTACCAGATGATGTTGCCGATCAGTGGCAGCAGGAACCAGAGACCCCACAGCGTGGTGATCGGCGGTTCCTGACCGTCGTCGCGGTACAGCTGCTCGACCTCGCCGGCCAACAGGAACATCGTCACCGGCGACACGAAGATCGTGATCACCAGGTGCAGCGCCCCGCCGAGGCCCTTGCCCGACCAGCGGTTCAGCTCGTCGCCGTTCTGGTAGGCCCACACGAGGGTCCAGATCCCGCACGTGACGATGCTGAGCAGGATCACCAACCCGGTCGAGCGGCGCTTGCCGAGCGGTCGGCCGTACGACGTCGCCGCTTGTTGGGGGGCGTAGCCCGGGCGGAAACGGCGAGCCACCCGGTGCGGCACCGGGAGTAGGGGGTGGAACCCCTGGCGGCGGCGGGGGAGGAGGCGGCATGGCGCTCATGCCGGCCACGCTAGATCTTCCGGAGTGTCGGGCTGAACCGCTGGCGCCTGCGCCGCGTACCCTGGCTGCGTGGCAGATCCATGGTTCGAATCGGTGGCGGTGGCGCAGCGCAGGGCCAAGCGGCGTCTGCCGAAGTCGTTGTACCTGCAGCTCGTCGGCGGCAGCGAGCGTGGTCAGTCGATGAACGACAACGAGGCGGCGTTCACCGAGCTCGGCATCCGGCCGGTGACAGCCGGGCAGTCGGCCGACCCGCGACATGTCGACCGAGATCATGGGCCAACCGATCTCGATGCCGGTGCTGGTGTCTCCGACCGGCGTCCAGGCGGTGCACCCCGACGGTGAGGTCGCGGTCGCCAGGGCCTGTGCGGCCCGCGGCATCGCGATGGGGCTCAGCTCGTTCGCCAGCAAGCCGCTCGAGCGAGGTCATCGCCGCCAATCCGCAGACGTTCTTCCAGATGTACTGGGCCGGCGATCGCGACTCGATGGTGGACCGTATGGAGCGCGCCAAGGCGGCCGGCTCGGTCGGCCTGATCCTCACGCTCGACTGGTCGTTCGCCACCGCTCGCGACTGGGGCAGCGTGATGGTGCCGCAGTCGATCGACCTGAAGACGATGATCAAGTTCGCGCCCGAGGTCGCCCTGCGACCGCAGTGGTTGCTCGAGTGGTTGCGGGACGGCGAGCTGCCGACGTTCGGTGTGCCCAACTTCGTCACGGGCGACGACCCGGTCCCCGGCTTCTTCGGCGCCTACGGAACCTGGATGGGAACACCGCCGCCGAGCTGGGAGGACGTGGCCTGGTTGCGCGAGCAGTGGGGTGGCCCGTTCATGGTGAAGGGCATCTGCCGCGTCGACGAGGCGCAGCGGGCGGTCGACGCCGGCGCCACGGCGATCTCGGTGTCGAACCACGGTGGCAACAACCTCGACGGCACGCCGGCACCGATCCGTGTCCTGCAGGGCATCGCCGAGGCGGTCGGCGACCAGGTCGAGGTCGTGATGGACGGCGGCATCCGGCGTGGCAGCGACGTGCGTGAAGGCGCTCGCGCTCGGGCGCCAAGGCGGTGATGATCGGGCGGGCCTACCTGTGGGGTCTGGCCGCCAACGGGCAGGCCGGCGTCGAGAACGTGTTCGACATCCTTCGCAGCGGGATCGATTCGAACCTGCTCGGTCTCGGCAAGTCGTCGATCCACGAGCTGAGCCCCGACGATCTGATCATTCCCGACCACTTCACGCGCTGACCGGCGACCCGATTCTCGATCTCCGGCGCGTCCCTCCCGCCACGTCGCCGCCACGGCGCGGCCGGTAACGTCGCTGGCCATGACTGCGACATCGTTCCGTGCGTTCCAGGCCGTCACCGACGGCGAAGCCGTCGAGCGAGGGGTCGTCACCATGTCGGCCGACGACCTGCCCGCCGACGGTGTGCTGGTCGAGGTGCAGTGGTCGAGCGTCAACTACAAGGACGGGCTGGCATCGACACCGACCGGTCGGGTCGCACGGATCTCGCCGATCGTGCCCGGCGTCGACCTCGCCGGCGTGCTGGTCGAGGATGCTCCCGGGATGCCCGCCGGCACATCGGTGATCGCCCACTGCTACGGGATCGGTGTCGCACGCCACGGTGGCTACGCCGAGTACGCCCGGGTGCCCGCCGAGTGGCTGATCCCGCTCCCCGACGGCTTGACGATCGCGCGAGGCGATGGTGCTCGGTACCGGTGGTTTCACGTCGGCCCTGTCGGTGATCGCCCTGCAGGAGCACGGCATCACCCCCGATTCCGGCCCGATCCTGGTCACCGGTGCCACCGGCGGTGTCGGCTCGACCGCCGTCGACATCCTCTCCAACCTCGGTTACGAGGTCGTCGCCAGCACGGGCAAGCCGGCCGAGGCCGACTTCCTGACCTCGCTCGGCGCCAGCTCGATCATCGATCGCAACGTGTTGTCGGAGGAGGGGCGTCGCCCGCTCGAGAAGACCCTGTGGGCCGGCGCCGTCGACTGCGTCGGCGGGGTCACGCTCGCCAACGTGTTGAAGCAGATCCACTACGGCGGATCGGTTGCCGCCAGCGGTCTCACCGGCGGGCCTGGCCTCTCCACGACCGTGCTGCCGTTCATCCTGCGCGGCGTCAACCTGCTCGGGATCGACTCGGTCGAGATGCCGATGGACCGCCGTCGCGCGGCCTGGGCCCGGGTCGCCACCGACCTCAAGCCGAGCAACCTCGACCAGATCGGCCACGACATCACGCTCGACGATCTCGACGCGGTGCTGACCGACATCCTCGCCGGCAAGGCAAGAGGCCGCAGCGTCGTCAAGCTCTGAATCGGGAGTTGCGCGACGAGGCGCGTCGGCGCCCGGCGCCTACCCTTCGACCGATGCGTCGGTTGCTGATCTGCCTGCTCGCCCTGGCGGCGTGTGCCGACGAACAGCAGAGCTCGTCGACCGACGTGCCCGACCCGACCGAGGTGCCGACCGTCTCCGCGTCGGTCGCGATCGACGAGACCGTGCGCAGCACGTCACCGACGATCACCACCGATACCCCGAACACACCCCCGACGAGCACGCCGGTACCCGACGACGCCGTGCTCCCGAGCGGATTCGAGTTGATCGCAGCCACGCTCACCAAGCCCGACGGCACCGTCTGCGACCTGTGCCTGTGGTTGGCAGATTCGGGCGCACAACGCAGCCGGGGCCTGATGGGCGTGACACACCTCGGGCCCGCCGACGGCATGGCGTTCAGATACCCCGAGCCACACACGACACAATTCTGGATGAAGGACACGCTGTTGCCATTGTCGATTGCGTTCTACGGCCCCGATCGCGTGTTCATCGACTCGTTCGACATGGAACCGTGCATCACCGAGGAGTGCCAGAGGTACCCGACGCCGACCCGCTTCGTCGTGGCCGTCGAGACCTACCAGGGTGACCTGGAGCAACTCGAGATGATCGCCGGCAGCACGCTCGAGCTGCTCGACCTCCCCTGCCGGAGCTGACAGCAGCACCGACCACGTTGTGACCACGTTGTGTCAGACACAACGTGGTCGGGCTCAGGTCGAGGTGGCGGACAGCCAGGCTTCGAACAGGCGTTGGTAGGTGCCGCCCGCCGCCAGCAGGTCGTCGTGGTGGCCGTCCTCGACCAGGCGGCCGCCTTCGAGCACGAGCACGCGATCGGCGCGGGCGGCGGTGGAGAGGCGGTGGGCGATGGCGATCGTGGTGCGCCCGGCCGAGAGTTTCGCCAGCGCTCGCGAGATGCGCACCTCGGTCAGGGCGTCGACCGACGAGGTCGCCTCGTCGAGGATCAAGATGTCGGGGTCGGCAATACCGGCCCGCAACAGGGCGACCAGCTGGCGTTCGCCGGCCGAGAGCGACTCGCCGCGCTGACCGACGCGGGTGTCGATGCCGTCGGGCAGCGTCTCGACCCAGTCGTCCACGTCGAGTTCGGCAATCATCCGCTCGATCTCCGGGCGTGACGTGCCCGGGCGCGAGAATCGGATGTTGGCGAGGATCGTGTCGTCGAACAGGAACGGCTCCTGTGCCACGACGACCAGTCGGTGCCGGAGTTCGGCGTTGTCGACCTGAGGCAGCGGCACGCCACCGATCCGGATCTCGCCGGCGATCGGGTCGGCGAGCCGGGCGATCAGCCGGCCGAGAGTGGTCTTGCCGGAACCGGTTTCACCCACGACGGCGACCTGTTGACCGGACGGGATGTGCGCCGAAACGTGATCGAGCACGACGCCATCGGCCAGCCCGCCGCCGTTGCGGCTGCGGTACGAGAACGTGACGTCGTCGATCTCGAGGTCACACCGTTGTGGCGGCAGCGGTCGCGGATGCTCGGGTGGTGGTGGGCCGACCGGGATGTCGAGCACCGCCAGCACGCGCCGCAGTCCGGCGACCGCCGTCTGGGTCTGGTCGAGCACCTCGGTGAACTCGGCGATCGGTTCGAGGAAGCGGTAGGTGAGGAAGATGAAGCCGATCAACGCCCCGGCGGTCATGCCGCCGGCAGGTCCGATCGCCACACCGACCGTGACGATCGCTGCGATCGTGACGACCGAGAACAGCTCGCCGAGCGGAAACAGGAAGGCGCCGATGATGCCGGCCCTGATCTGGGCGTCGGCGCGACGCTTGGTTGCCGACGCGCGCCCGCCCACCGAACAATCCACCGGCTCGATAGGCGCGGATCGTCTCGGCGCCGGTGACCAGCTCGCTGACCGTACCGAGCATCTCGCTGTTGCGCTCGCGGGCCTCGCTGTAGGCACCGACCAGATGGCGTTGCACGATCCTCAGCACGAAGAACAGCGGGATCGAGATCCCGATCGCGATCAGCGCCAGCAGCCAGTTGTACGCCAGCATCACGGCGGCCACGATCAGCATCAAGGTGCCGTCGATCAACCATGCCAGCCCACCCCACTGGAAGAACCGTGTCAGCGTCTCGATGTCGCTCGTCACCCTGGCCACCAGCGAGCCGCGCTGTTCGTCGTTGTGGTCGGCGAGGCTGATGCCGTGGATGTGGCTGATCAGTCGTGTCCGCAGGTCGTTGAGCGCCTGTTCGGACCGCGTGCCGAGCCGCACGATCGCGGTTCGGGCCGACACGGCGGCGAGCAACTGTGCGACGACACCGATCACGGCGCAGCCGATCACGAATCGCATCCGTACGTCGGCCCGCCCGACGATGCCGCGGTCGATCGCCTGCTGGATCACGATCGGTACGATCACGCGGCCGCCGCCTCCGGCAGCGGCCAGCAGCCAGGTCAGCCCCAGCCCCTGGCGCAGTACCGGTGCCTCGGAGAGTCCACGCCCGATCGTGTCGGTGGCGGAGAAGCGGCCCAACGGTTCGGTCATCGCCCGGCCTCGCTGCCGACCGACTGGTCGCGGTCGGCTTCGAACGCCTCGACCAGTTGGCGGTACGGGGCGACGTCGGCCATCAGTTCGGCGTGGCTGCCGTGGGCCGCGATCCGACCCTCGGCGACGAACAACACGTCGTCGGCGATGGCGATCGTCGACGGGCGTGAGGCCACCATCACGACGGTCGTGTCGGCCATCGCCGCCCGCAGATTGTCGAGCACGGCCAGTTCGGTCGCCGGATCGAGCGCCGATGTCGTGTCGTCGAGCAACAACAAGACCGGTCGGCGGGCGAGCGCCCGGGCGAGCGCGATCCGCTGGCGTTGCCCACCGCTGAGGGTGACACCTCGCTCGCCGACGATCGTGTCGAGGCCCTCGGGGAGCTCGCTGACGAACCTGTCGGCGCTGGCCAGGCGCAGCGCCTCCCACACCTGATCGTCGTCGATCTCGTCGCTGACGATGATGTTCTCGCGAACCGTGCCGCTGAACAGGAACCCCTCCTGGAACACCAACGTGCGTGGGCCCTCGCCGAGTGCCACCGTCCCGGTCGTCGGACGAATCAGACCTGCGATCAACTCGATCAGGGTCGACTTGCCCGAGCCGGTCGCCCCGACGAACGCCGTGACCGAGCCGACGGGGATCGACGTCGTGGCAGCCCGGATCACCGGCTGCGATTCGCCCGGATAGGTGAATCCGACGTCGTTCAGGGCCACGGCGATGGGTGCGTCGACGACGCGGAGTGATGCCTCGGGATCGGTATCGAGTGGATCGTCGGTGACTGCCCGCACGCGGCGGTAGCCGGCGTACGACGGTGGCAACTCGGACAACGCGTATCCGATCAGCCGCATCGGGAACACGAGCAGGGTGAACATGTAGATGAACCCGCTGAGGTCCCCGATCGTGATGTCGCCCGAGTCGACCCGCCAGGCGCCGATCACCACGAGCGCGATGTTGGTGAGCGACGGGATCAGTTCGAGCATCGCCTCGAACGTGCCACGCAGATGGACGGCGCGAACGCGAGGTTCGCGGATCCGGCCGGCCAGTGCCGACAGTCGATCGGTCTCGCGTTGTTCGGCGCCATAGGCCTTCACGAGTTGTACTGCCTCGAAGCTTTCGTGGACCGCCCCGGAGAATTCGCCGAGGGCAGCTTGGGCAGCCTCGAAGTGCCGGTTCACGCTGCGCTCGTAGATCAGATTGAGGAAGAGCAGTACCGGGAACACGGCGATCGCCACGATCCCCATCACGAGGTCGACCGAAACCAGCCAGACGGCCGAGATCACCAGCAGCAGCACGGTGCTGGTGGCGAACGGAATCGGCGCCAGCACGTTGATCGTGGTGTCGACGTCGACGCCGGCCCGTGCCAGCAACTGGCCGTCGGTCTGGCGCTGATGCCAGCTGGCCGGCTGTGTGACGTATCGGTCGGTGACGTCGTTGGTCAGCGTCTCGGCGACGCGCCAGTTGTTCATGTTTCCGAAGCTGCGGCGTACCACCACGCCGATCGCGCGCAACAGACCGACGCCGATGATGAAAGCGCATCCCGTCACCACGGTCGACGTGGCGACGTCGCCCTCCTCGAACCGGGGCACGATCACGTGGTCGATCACCCACCGGATGACGATGCTCGAAGCCACCGTGCACACGGCGAACAGCGAGGCGCCGGCGACCGAAGCGGCGAACAACTTGGGGTGCAGCCCCAGGACGTAGCGCAGGAACCCGGCGTACAGCCGAGCGCGGCCCGGCCGCGGTTCGGTCGTGTCGGCTTCCATCCGAGTGTGTCTACCAGCGCGTGCCGGGCAACGGCTTGCCGGTTTCCTGTGACATCGGCTCGACCCCCACATCATGAGTGTCACACCCGTCGTGCATGCTGGGAGCATGTCCGATCGTCGACCGCTACACTTGCCGGGTCATATTCACCCTGCTCCGTCATCCGGATGGAGCCTCAGGCAGATGTTCATCTCGAGCAACTGCCGCAGTCCGAAGGGAGTGCATCACGCATGCAGCGTGCCTATGAGTTGATGGTGATCATCGACGGCGACGTCGAAGATCCCAAAGCCCAATCATGGATCAAGTACGTCACTGACGAGATCGTCAAGGTCGACGGATCGATCCACGGCAAGCCCGACTGGTGGGGCAAGCGTCCGTTCGCTTACCCGATCAACAAGAAGGAAGCCGGCTACTACCTCGTGGTGGAGTGCCTCGCCAATGGCGGCGCCCTCGACGAACTCGAGCGCCACCTCCGTCTCGCGGACGAGATCGTCCGCCACAAGCTGATCCGACTGCCAGATGCCGAGGCCGAGCGCCGCGGCATGGTGGTCAGTGCTGCCTGACCCTCGGGTCGGAGCAGCACCCACGAAGGGAGCCAGGCATGGCTACGGACAATTACGTACAGATCATCGGGAACGTCACCCGCGACCCTGAGCTGCGGTTCACCACCAGTGGTGCAGCCGTGTGCTCGTTCGGCATCGCATGGACACCGCGTCGCCGCAACGCCAACGGCGAGTGGGAGAACGGCGAAACGTCGTTCTTCAACTGCTCGGCATGGCGCGATCTCGGCGAGAACATCGCAGCCTCGATCAACAAGGGCAACCGTGTCGTCGTCACCGGTTCCGTTCGCTCACGCGACTGGGAAGACCGCGACGGCAACAAGCGCACCTCGATCGAGATCGACGTCGACGAGTGCTCTCCCAGCCTGCGCTGGGCCCAGGCCCGCATCGAGCGCACCGAGCGCTCAGGTGGTGGCGGCGGTGGCTTCTCCGATGGTGGTGGTGGTGGTGCTGGTGGTTCCAGTGCACCAGCTGCTCGCCCATCCGACCCCGTGTACGGCGACGAAGAGCCGTTCTGATCTGTTGAACCCCTGATTCCGGTCGAGCTTCGGCCGAATCGTCCAGGAAGGACCTGAATACACATGGCGAAGAAACCCCAACGGGGCCGCGGGAAGCCTGAAAACCCCCGCAAGTACAAGAAGAAGACCAGCCCTCTGCTGATCGAGAAGGTCGAGTACGTCGACTACAAAGACGTCGATCTGTTGAGCCGATTCATGAGCGACCGCGCCAAGATCCGCAACATGCGCGTCAGCGGCAACAACCGTCAGCAGCAGCTCGAGATCGCCAAGGCGATCAAGATCTCCCGCGAGATGGCTCTGTTGCCGTACGCCAAGCGTGTCGCGTCGACCGGTCGACCGGGTCGCGGTCGTGATGGTGGTCGCGACGTGGTGGTCGCGACGGCGATCGTCGTCCGCCGCGTGACGAGGGCACCGACAGCAAGGTCGAGGCCACCACGGCCGACGCCGTCGAGTCGGACGCCCCCGAGGCGGTCGACACCGTCGTCGAAACGGTGAACGAGGGAAGTGACGAGTCATGATCCAGGTGATTCTCCGCGACGACGTGACAGGCCTCGGCAAGCGTGGCGACATCGTCGAAGTGGCCGACGGCCACGCCCGCAACTTCTTGCTGCCCAAGGGCAAGGCGATCAAGGCAACCGACGGGGCGATGGCGCAGGCAGCCAAGATGCGTCGTTCCCGTGACCTCCGCGACGCCAGCGATCGCGATGCCGCCACCACGGTGGCTTCGACGCTGGTGCCCAAGGTGATCTCGGTGTCGGCCAAGGCCGGCGTCGAGGGCAAGCTGTTCGGCTCGGTCACCTCCAGCGACATCGTTGCTGCCGTCGAAGAGCAGACCGGCATCGTGCTCGATCGCAAGGTCCTGCACATCGACGAGCAGATCAAGACCACGGGCCAGCACACCGTCACGGCTGCGCTGCACGCCGACGTGTCGTTCCCGATCACCGTCGAGGTGGTCGGCGACGCCTGATCGTCGTTGCGCCCGTCTCGTCAACACGACAACTGAACGACCCCGCATCGAACGATGTGGGGTCGTTCCGCGTTCGGGATGCTTGGCATGGAGGGCCGGCGATCATGGATGTCTCACCCCTCTGCGCATACTTGTCCACATGCGTCCACCGGCCGTCCACAGGGTTGTACCGGGGGGTTATCCCCGACATTTCCCGACTTGTACCCCTTCCTCCCCACAGCCGATATGAGGCAGGCTTGAGTCCCCATGGCTGGCGACGAGTATTTCCCGATCGAAACCGGTGGCGGCGGCGAATCTCGACGCGATGATCGGGGCTCTCATGGCTCCCGCTCGTCGTCGAGTCGCGGTCGTGTGCCGCCTCACAACATCGACGCCGAAGAGTCGGTGTTGGGCGCGATGCTGCTGTCGCGAGATGCGATCGGCATCGTCAGCGAAATGGGGCTCAACCCACAAGACTTCTATCGGCCCGCCAACCGTCACATCTTCGACGCGATCCGCGCGCTGTACTCCAGCGCCTCGCCGGCCGACACGGTCACGGTTGCCGACGAGTTACGTCGAGCCGGGCTGCTGGTCGAGGTCGGTGGGCCCGAGGCGTTGCATACACTTCAGAACGCCACGCCGGCGATCTCGTCGGCCGGGCACTACGCCAAGATCGTCCAAGAGACGGCGCTGCTCCGCCAGCTGATCTTTGCCGCAGGTGACATCGCCGAGCTGGGCTACAGCGAACCCGACGACGTGGTGAAGGCGCTCGACGAGGCCGAGACCAAGATCTTCAACGTCGCCGAGCAGCGCGTCACCGATTCGACCCGCACGATCGAAGAGTTGCTGCCCGAGGTGATGGACCACCTCCAGGAGACCTACGACCGTGGCGACACCATCACCGGTGTCCCCAGCGGCTATCAAGATCTCGACGAGCTCTTGTCGGGTATGCAACCGAGCGCGCTCTACATCGTCGGGGCACGGCCCGCGATGGGCAAGACGGCGTTCGGGTTGGGGATGGCGGCCCACGTCGCTCAGCACTCGACCAAGCCGGTGCTCGTGTTCTCGCTCGAGATGGGCCACCAAGAGCTGACCCAGCGAATCCTGTCCAGCGAGGCCCGGGTCGATTCCACCAAGATCCGCACCGGCAAGCTGGCCGAGGCCGACTGGGCCAAGATCGGTAAGGCGATCGGGCGCCTCGAGGTGCCGCTGTTCCTCGACGACAACCCGCGCGTGACCGTGATGGAAATCCGGGCCAAGGCCCGTCGCATCAAGGCCCGCTACGGCGGGATCGGTCTGATAGTGATCGACTATCTGCAGCTGATGGGGGGCAGCAGCCGCTCAGAGAACCGTCAGCTCGAGGTCAGCGAGATCAGCCGAAACCTCAAGATCCTGGCGCGTGAACTCGAGGTGCCGATCGTTGCGCTCAGCCAGCTCAGCCGCAACCTCGAGGCTCGCAGCGACAAGCGGCCCATGCTGTCCGACCTGCGGGAATCGGGTTCGCTCGAGCAGGACGCCGACGTCGTCATGTTCCTGTATCGCGACGAGGTGTACCACCCCGACTCACCCGACAAGGGTTCGGCCGAAGTGATCGTCGCCAAGCATCGTTCCGGCCCGATCGGTACCAAACGTCTGGTGTTCCTCGGTCAGTACACACGATTCGACAACGCCGCTCGCAGCGTCTGATGATGAGCGCGTTTTGCAGTGTCCCAATCGGCCTATGACGCGTGATATGTGCTGCTCGGCCCGTCCGGGCGACGTCGTACCATGGCTTGATGTCCGACACGTCGCCGCGTTCGAGGGACCGTCGAGAATTCCGCGCCTCGAGCATGTCCCAGCCTCCGCGTGGTGGTCGAACGAACCCAAACCGAGACCGTCGAGAATTTCAGCAGTTGATCGTGACCTCGTTGCTGACGGTCACGTAGTAGCTGCCGCCCCACGCCTCGAGCGCCACGGTGTAGGTGCCGGACTGGAAGTAGCGGTACTGCGTTTCGCCCGCAGCGTTGCGGCCGAGCACCTGGAACCCGTCGAGGTCCTTGACGACCCATGTGAGGTCATCGCCGATATCGCCGCTTCGGAACACACCGCAGCCGTCGCTGTGAACTTCGAGCGTGTACGTCGGTTGCGGCAGGGTCGTCGTTGGGCCTTGTGAGGCTTCGAAGCCTCAACGTCGATGAGGCCGACATGCTCGATACCGCTGCCACAATGCGCCGAGCCGGCCCTGGTCAACCAGGATGGATTGTAAGCAGCGTCCCCGATGGACTCGTCCCGATCATCGGAGGCGACCCCGACCGCGCCGAGAGGTGCGGAGCATCGCATGGTCGAACGGACCCGGACGACCCGAAGCCGACCTCCGAGTCACCACCGTTCCGGATGATCCCCAGATCGAGTGGTTTGACGAATCCGACGTGCAGAGTGCGGACATCAACGGCAATCCCGGGATCGTCACCGTCGACGGCCCGACCGTGGCAGTCCGCTGGTCTCCGGCACCGGGCGTGCTCGTCATCGCCGCCCGTAACGCCACCATCGACGAGACACTCGCCTTCGCCCGGGGCGTCACTGCAGTCGATCAGGCGGCCCGGGACGCTTTCGCTGTCGAAGCATTCGGTGAGCCCGCTACC